>CAMVKN010000057.1 GCA_947168045.1 uncultured Prevotellaceae bacterium | reverse complement strand
GGCACCTGTATGTCGGGCAGGAAGTTCATCTCGATGGTCTTGTAGCCGTTGCCGCCACAGGTCTCGCAACGGCCGCCCTTGACGTTGAACGAGAAGCGTCCGGGCTTGTAGCCACGAATCTTGGCCTCGGGCAACCCCACGAAGAGCGAGCGGATGTCGCTGAACACGCCCGTGTAGGTGGCGGGGTTGGAGCGCGGCGTGCGCCCGATGGGACTCTGGTCGACGTTCACCACCTTGTCAATGAGGTCGAGCCCTTCGATGCTGTCGTAGGGCATGGGGCGCTTCAGCGAGCGGTAGAAGTGCTGCGAGAGGATGGGCTGCAGCGTCTCGTTGATGAGCGTCGACTTGCCTGAGCCACTGACGCCGGTGACGAGGATGAGCTTGCCCAAGGGGAAGGACACGTCGATGTGGCGGAGGTTGTTGCCGGTACAGCCGTAAAGGTGCAGGGCCCCTCCAAGCCCCCCCGAAGGGGGGGATGTCTGGTTAGATTTGTCTATATAGACACCCCCTTCTTGGGAGGGGCTTGGGGAGGCTACATCCCCCCTTTCGGGGGGGCTTGGGGAGGCTACATCCCCCCTCTCGGGGGGGCTTGGGGGGGCCTGTAGATAGCGCGCCGTCAGCGTGTTGGCCTTCAGCATGTCCTGGGGAGTGCCCTGGAAGACCACCTCGCCGCCCTTGCGACCAGCACGGGGACCGATGTCGATGATGTAGTCGGCCGCCAGCATCATGTCGCGGTCGTGCTCAACGACGATGACGGTGTTGCCCAGGTCGCGGAGCTCCTTCAGCGAGTGGATGAGGCGCTCGTTGTCACGCTGGTGCAGTCCGATGCTGGGCTCGTCGAGGATGTAGAGCACGTTCACCAGCTGTGAGCCTATCTGCGTGGCCAGACGTATGCGCTGACTCTCGCCGCCGCTGAGCGACGATGACGGACGGTTGAGCGACAGGTAGTCGAGACCAACGTCGAGCAGGAAGTTCAGACGCGTGCCTATCTCCTTCAGTATCTCGGAGGCAATTTGGTATTCCTTAGAGGTGAGAGGTGAGGGGTGAGAGGTGAGGGGCGTGGGGTGAGAGGTGAGGGGTGTGGGGTGAGAGGTGAGGGGTGTGGGGTGATCCTCAACACTCAGCTCACTTATCCACTGGTGCAGCTCGCCGATGTCCATGGAAGCCAGCTCGGCAATGTTCTTTCCACCAAAACGATAGCTGAGCGCCTCGCGGTTGAGACGCTGGCCGTGACACTCAGGACACTCGCACTCAGCCATGAACTGGTCGGCCCACTTCTGTCCCGTCAGCGAGTCGTCGTTGTCGATGACGTCGCGCAGGTACTTCACGACACCATTGAAGGTGACGAAATAGTCGCTGGAGGTGTGCACCACATCCTTGTCGATGCGCACATCCTCAAGCGAGCCGTACAGAATCTCGGTCATCGCCTCGTCAGGTATGTCGCCGACGGGGGTCTTCAGCGTACACTCATACTTTTTCAGTAGCGCCTCAATCTGCCAGAAGATGAGCTGGTTCTTGTATTTCCCCAGCGGCACGATGGCACCATCGTGGATGCTGAGCTTGCGGTTGGGGATGACCTTCGACAGGTCAATCTCGTTGATGTAGCCCAGACCCTTGCACCGCGGGCAGGCGCCCTGTGGCGAGTTGAACGAGAAGTTGTTGGGGGCGGGGTCGCTGTAGCTGATGCCGCTGGTGGGACACATCAGGCGCTTGGAGAAATGTTTCACCGTGCCGGCCTCACGGTCGAGAATCATCAGCAGTCCGTCGCCCTGCTTCATCGCCAACTCGACCGACTTCTTCAGCCGCTCGTCGATGTGTTGAGTGCTTAGTGTTGAGTGTTCAGTGACTTTAGATTTACTGGTGTCACTCTGCCCGGCAATGTCGCCCGGCTCTACACCCTTCACACTGAGCTTGTCGATGACCACCTCGATGTCGTGGTTCTTGTAGCGGTCCACCTTCATGCCCCGCGTTATCTCCTGCAGCTCGCCGTCGACACGGACGGTGAGGAAGCCCTTGCGGCGCATCTGTTCGAACAGCTCGCGGTAGTGGCCCTTACGGCTGCGCACCAGCGGGGCCAGAATGAGGATGCGCCGACCGGCATAGTCGTTCCGAATCATGTCGACGACCTTCTCCTCGGTGTACTTCACCATGGGCTCGCCGGTCATATAGCTGTAGGCACGACCGGCACGGGCAAAGAGCAGACGCAGGTAGTCGTAAATCTCAGTGGTGGTGCCAACGGTGGAACGGGGATTCTTGTTGGTGGTCTTCTGCTCAATGCTGATGACGGGCGACAGACCCGTTATCTTGTCGACATCGGGACGCTCCAGACCGCCCAGGAAATTGCGGGCGTAGGCCGAGAAGGTCTCAATGTACCGGCGCTGCCCCTCGGCAAAGATGGTGTCGAAGGCCAGGCTTGACTTGCCGCTGCCACTCAGGCCCGTGATGACGGTGAGTGAATGGCGCGGAATCTCTACGTCAATATTCTTTAAATTATGTACGCGCGCGCCATAGACGCAAATCTTTTCGCTCATGTGGACTGAGAGTTTCTAACGACGTTAAGGAGTTGTCGTGCCACCGCCCTGTGTGTCAGTGTAGTTACGGAGCAGGTTGACATCCTTGCGGATGTTGTATTCGCGACCATCGGCGCCCTTGGCATGGACATAGACATAATAGACGCCCTCGCGCACGTCGTGGCCGTTGTACTTGCCGTCCCATCCGCCGCTGAGGTCGCTCCACTCATAGAGCTTCTGCCCACGACGGTTGAAGATGATGGCCCGGAACTGCACAATGTTGCGCCAGCCCTCCTTGGCCTTGTAAATGTTGTTCTTATCATCGCCATTGGGCGAGAAGGCATTGGGGAACTCCAGCTTGCTGTCAGAGATGGCCACGGTGATAACGGTGCTGTCAAGCTCGACGCCGTCCTGCTCCAGACGCGTCTTCTGCACAATGGTGTAGGCCCCGGACTCAGTGAAGGTGTACTCCGTGTCCTCCTCGTAGCGCACGAACAGCTCCACGGGGCTGTCGCTGCCATTGAGGCTCTTGCGACTGAAGTGCCACTCATAGGACGGGGTGTAGTCGCCCATGTCCTCGGGGTTGCTGCGGAAGATGACCTTCAGCGGTGCCTGACCGTCGGTGATGGAGCCCTGAGTCTCCAGCTCCTCGCCCTTCTCGTTGGTATAGTAAGCCATGGGCGTTACCCGCTGCGAAACGACGGGTAAAGCCATGAAAAAAGCCACAAAGGACAGAAATATCAACTTCTTTTTCATTTTCTTGCCATTTTGAGTGCAAAGATACAAACATTTTTCGTACTTTTGTAGGCGAAAACAGAAAAATTAAAAACAATGAGGCGTTTATTAAGATATTTTTCAGTATTGTCGCTACTGCTGCTGACAGCAGTAACGGTGGCAGCACAGTCAGTGATAACTCACAAGGTGAAACGCGGCGAGACCATCTACGGCATTGCACGGAGCTATGGCATCACCGAGACTGAGCTGCGTGCCGCCAACCCCGGCATGGAGCGCTCAGACTACGTGCTGAAGAAGGGCTCGAAGATTGCCATCCCCATAGCGGGACAGGCACAGCCCGGCGCCGTCGACGCCCCGATGGAGGCCGACGACGTGAGGCAGCGCGCCATTCGCATGGGGGTGATGCTGCCCCTGCACGATGTGAACGGCGACGGACGACGCATGGTGGAATACTATCGTGGACTGCTCATGGGCTGCGACAGCCTGAGACACGAGGGTATCTCAGTCGACGTCTACGCATGGAACACGCCTGACACGGGCGACATCAGCGACATCCTGGCCAAGCCTGAAGCCGCCAAGTGCGACATCATCTTCGGCCCGCTCTACTCGAAGCAGATGAACGACCTGTCGGCCTTCTGCCTGCAGCACCGGACGATGATGGTCATACCCTTCTCCATCGTGGCGCCACAGATAGCCGGCAACCCGCACATCTTCCAGGTGTACCAGGCTCCGGAGTCGATGGATGAGAGCACCAGCCGCCGCTTTGCCGACTGGTTCAAGGACTACCACCCCGTCATCGTGGACTGCGAGGATGCCAACAGCACCAAGGGGTCGTTCACCGCCGCACTGCGCAAGGAGCTGGAGCGCCGCAACATGGTCTTCAGCCTCACCAGCCTGAAGTCGGCCAACGCCCTCTTCGCCAGCGCCTTCAGCACACAGCGCAACAACGTGGTGGTGCTGAACTCGGCACGCACCAGCGACATGGAGGTGCTCTTCGTCAAGCTGAAAGACCTGATGTCGTCAAACAGAGGGCTGAAGGTATCGGTGTTCGGATATACGGAGTGGATGGCACATGCCGAGGCACAACTGAGCAACTTCCACAAGTACGACACGTACATCCCGTCGCCCTGGTTCCCCGGCATGGCTCCTTCGCTGGCCAAGCACCTGGCACGGAAATATCGCTCGAACTTCCAGCGCGACATGAGCTCATTCATGCCTCCACTGGCCATGACCGGCTTTGACCACGCGCTCTTCTTCCTGCGCGGACTACACAAATACGGCCGTACCTTCGACGGTGCTTCGGGCCGCTTCAACTACACGCCCGTACAGACCCCGCTGAAGTTTGAACAGTTGGGCAGTGGCGCCGGACACCAGAACCGTGCCTTCATGTTCGTTCACTACAAGACCAACAGACAGATTGACACCATCAGCTACTAAAACGGGCTGCGCCCTAAATGAGAAATGAGAAATGAGAGATGAGAGATGGGATGCGCTATGAGTTTTGAGAACCGACACTTTCATGCTATTGATAGACTGTTGAGTTTATCTATCACTCATCATTTATCATTTAGCCGTGTCAGCAACACAGCACTGCGACTCTTTTTATCATTTGTCATTTGTCATTTATCATTTAGCCCCATAGGGGCACAGGTGGGTGAGCACCGCAACGACATGGCCATCGGCGTGAACGGCGGCATGGTGCTCAGCAACGTAGGATTCCTGCCCAAGGTGCCACAGACCATGCACCAGGGACTGACGGGCGGCCTGTCGTTCCGCTACACCTCAGAGAAGTATTTCAGCAGCATCTGTGCCGTGGTGGCCGAGGTGAACTATGCCCAGATAGGCTGGAAGGAGGACATCCTCACTCCCGACGACCAACCCGTCATCAACAGGATGACAGGCCTGCGCGAAGAGTACCAGCGGGACATGACCTATCTACAGGTGCCCGTGTTTGCACGCCTTGGCTGGGGACGCGAGCGCAAAGGACTGCAGTTCTTCTTCCAGGTGGGACCACAAGCAGGATTCTTCATCAGCGAGAAGACGAAGATGAACTTCGACTGGGACAACCGCACGCCTGTATACAGTGACGGCTCAGGACGCACTTCGAGCATTGTGGCGCAGGACACCATGGCCGTGGAGCACAAACTGGACTACGGCATAGCAGGTGGACTGGGACTGGAATTCTCGCATCCCAAGGTGGGCCACTTCTTGCTGGAAGGCCGCTATTACTACGGACTGGGAAACATCTACGGCGACACCAAGCGTGACTATTTCGCCTTGTCGAACTTCAACAACATCGTGGTGAAGCTTACTTACCTCTTCGACATCCAACGGACCAAGAATCCTAAAATCAAATAGTATGAAGACCAACCTATTGTGGGCAGCAGCCATCAGCGCGCTGCCCTTGTTTTCGGATGCGCAAACGCTTGCCACCGAATACAAGACGACCTCAAACGGCAACCCTATCAGCCCCTGTGTGTTCTGTGCCGACCCTACGGCGGTGGAACACGACGGCCGACTCTATGTCTATGGCAGCAACGACAACCAGCAGTTTGTCAAGAACGGCAAGAAGGGCGAGAACAATTACGGCGAAATCAAGTCGCTGGTGGTGTTCTCGACTGCCGACATGGTGAACTGGACCTTCCACGGCACCATTGACGTTGGCAAGCTCTGCTCCTCATGGGGATGGCGCTTTGCCGCCTCATGGGCACCGTCCATCGTCAGCCGCACGACAAGCAACGGGACGCATGAGTTCTTCCTATACTTTGCCAACAGCGGCGGCAGCATCGGCGTGCTGAAGGCGTCGTCGCCCACAGGCCCGTGGTCATCGCCCCTGTCAGCACCGATGATTGACAGCAACACACCCGGCGTGAAGCCCTGCAACTGGATTTTCGACCCCGGCGTGGTGATTGACGACAATGGCACGGGGTGGATAGCCTTCGGTGGTGGCGACCCGCAGTCGACAGGCTCCAACCTGTGGCCCGGCAACTCGCGCATAGCCAAGCTGAAGACATCAATGACAGGCCTCGATGGCAGTGCCGTCAAGCTGCCTGCCCCCTACCTGTTTGAGGCCAGCGAGCTGAACATGATGAACGGCCGCTTTGTCTACACCTACAACACTTCATGGAGCAACAGAGACCTGTGGAACAACTTTGAGGGAAGGGGCAACCATGCCGCGCCGTCATCGTGCAGCATGTGCTACATGGTGACCGACACGCCACTTAACCCCGACTCGTGGGAATATCGTGGCGAATATGTGCCCAATGAGGGCAACTTCGGCATGGGCTGGGGCAACAACCACACACACCTTCAGAAGTTCAACGGGACCTACTACCTGTTCTATCACTCCACGATGTTGGAACAGGCCATGAACACCGGTGCGTCAGGCTTCCGCTCCATCGGTGTGGACAAGGCCACGGTCAACGAGTCGACGCAGACCATCAACAAGATGACGCTGACGAAGACGGGCGTCTCAGCCATCCGCAACCTGAATCCCTACGAGCAGCAACAGGCTGAGACCATGTTTACATGCGGCGGCGTCAGCTACGAAGACTTCACCAACATCACAAAGGTAACACGCATCAACGCCCTGGGCAATGATGCTTCACAGAACCTGCAGGTGAGCATGAGACCTGGCTCATGGATAATGGTACGCAATGTGGACTTCGGCACCGAGGGCGCCAACAAACTGACGCTGACAGTCAAGGGCACCGGCAAGCTGGAGGTCCGGCTGGGCAGGAAGGGCGTCAAGGCATCGGCCACGGTCGAGTTCTCGACATCGACCATGACTGAGCATACGGTGGAAGTAGACCCTGCGGTCTTCAAGGGAACGCGGGTGGTGTACTTCGTGTTCACCGAGGCTGAGAATGTCCAGTTTGATGCCTGGCAGTTTAGCAATTCAGATGCAAGCGGCATCAAGAGCCAGCCCATGACCGAAGCCGGCACACGCCGTGAGTTCTTCAGCCCTGACGGTCGCCGCCTTTCCGGCCATCAGCCCACGGGCGGGATGGTCATTGAGCAGTGCACCGACGCACAAGGAGTGCGCCACGTGCGTAAACGCATCAGCCATAAGTAAAGAGACAGCGTTGCCTTTGCCGGAAGCGGCAAAGGCAACGCTGTTTTTTAGAACTTCTTACCGAACGCAATGTTCAGGAAGGTCTTTGTGATAATCTTGATGTCAAGCCACCATGAGCGGTGCTCCAGGTAGTAGAGGTCGAGCTCCAGTCGGCGCAGCATCTTCTCCATCGTATCCGTGTAGCCGTTGTAGAGCGTGGCATAGCTGGTCACGCCAGGCCTGATTTGGTAGAGATAGACATAGCGCTTGTCGTGCTCCATAATCTGGTCAATGAAGAACTTACGCTCCGGCCTCGGGCCAATGAAGGCCATGTCACCCTTCAGCACATTCCACAGCTGCGGCAGCTCGTCCAGGTGGTGCTCACGGAGGAACTTGCCAATCTTTGTCATGCGTGTCTCATTCTCATGCTGATAGAGGGCGGGCCCATCCTTTTCAGCATCCACCCGCATGGAACGGAACTTATAGATATTGAACGGGCGACCGAAGCGGCCTATGCGTTCCTGCTTGAAGATGGCTGGCCCGCCATCCTCGCGCCTCACCAAGATATAGCAGATAAGAAACAACGGAGAGAAGATGACAAGGCATACGGCAGCAATGATAAAGTCGCCCAAACGCTTTACGTTTCGTTCCAGCTCATTCATACCGTCCAGCACATATCCACTCTCGAGTTTTGTCATAGTCTTTTTTGCTTTTACAGCGTCATGCTTTATACCTTAATAACGCCATTTTGCACACATTATTATAATGTGTGAAAAAAAATCCGAAAAAATGCCATGAAACGTTTGAAAGCAGCGTATTACAGGCTGTCGATGAAACGATAATAGGCTTTCATCTGTTCGTCAAAAGAGAACACTCCCTTCGAGGCTTCCTTGCACTGCCGGCGCAGAAGCAGATAGTCAGCGTCAGAAAGCTGTCTGAGCTTGATAACATTCTTGCGCAGTGACTCATAATCGCCAGGAGGTGACACCAGTCCGAAGCCATACGATGTGACGATTCGCTCACCCTCGCCGCCACCGCAAAAGAGAATGGGAGTGCCATGGGGCAAGAGGTCATAAATCTTAGAAGGAACAGCCCCCTTGATGGCAACGGCCAGCGGAACGATGGACGCATGGTAACTGCTCAGAATACGGTCAATCTCGGATTTCGGCAGATAGCCATGGCAGTGAACGCCGCAGTCGTTGTTCTTGGCGTATGCCTCAATGGCCTCAGCCTGGTTTCCGCTGCCATAGATGTGCAGCTCGGCTCCCAAGGCTTTGAAGTTCACATGCGCTATCATGCCCATGATGTCCTGCGCCACGCCCAGCAGCCCGGCATAAACCAGTCGCAGCCGTGTCCTATCAGCCAAGCTTCTTGTCTCATCGACACTGTCATCCACCGGCACGATGGGCTGCAGGTTGCGATAAAGGAAATGTGGTTTCCCGAAACCGAATCCCTTCACGTGATCTACTATCTCCTGACTCTGTCCTTGCCATGCTGTAGAATGTCGATAGACAAAGCGCTCCATGACACTGAGCACCTTATAGTAGAGGCTTCCCGTCTTCACCGCTCCAAGTTCTACGGCTGATGTCGGCCACAGGTCGGAAATGTTCAGCACCGTCTTGCGCCGGTATAGGCAGCGGAAGAGCAGCATGGCCGAATAGGCCACCATCAGTGGCGGACTTTGGATAATGACCGTGTCGTAGCTTCTGACACGCCTGATGCGCAGACCAAACACCCACAAGGCCATTGAGAAGAGCAACATGCCCAAAATACGCAAGAAAGCGTTTTTGGACACGGTGGCATAAGTCCAGTAACGGAACACATTAATGCCATTGACACACTCGTGCTTGGTCAGCCGGTGCCTGTAACCCTCGAAGATACGCCCCTTGGGATAGTTGGGCAGGCACGTTAGCACTTCCACCTGTGCCCCCTCACGCTGCAGCCCCTCGGCCATATTGGATATGCGCGAGGCGGCAGCCCCCATCTCAGGAGGATAGTAGAACGACACGATGAGTATCTTCATGGCTAACCGACAGACCTATTTCTTGAAGATGCCGCAGAAGTCCAGGATAATCTTGTCATCCCGCCATTCCAACGCCTTGAAAGGAGTATGAGCCGTTAGGAACACTACGATGTCAGCCTGCTCGTAAGCCAGTCGGTAGTCGGTCAGCTTGAACACCTTGTGCTCTACGATGTTCGGCTCCACCACCAGGATGTTGGCATTGTTGCCACTCTGCATCACCTTGGTAACGATGTACTTGGCAGGACTCTCGCGCAGGTCATCGATATTGGGCTTGAAGGCCAGACCCATCATGGCTACTATAGGCTTGCGCTTTTTCTCCAGTTCAAAGCGCAGCATGGCATTCTGCACTTTCTCGGCACACCAGTCGGCCTTGTAGTTATTCACCTTGCGTGCCATGTCAATCATTCTGGCTTCCTTGGGGAACTTGCTGGAGATGAAGTACGGGTCAACGGCTATACAATGGCCGCCCACACCGCAACCTGGTTGCAAGATGTTGACACGCGGATGCTTGTTGGCGAGTTCAATCAGCTCCCAGACGTTTATCCCCACCTTGTCGCATATCATGCTCAGTTCGTTGGCAAATGCTATCTGCGAGTCACGACTTGAATTTTCGGTCAGCTTGCACATCTCGGCCGTCTTGCAATTGGTGGTATAAAGCGTTCCATTGACAAAGTGCCTGTAGAACTCCTGGGCCTTTGCGGCCGATGCCTCGTCGATGCCGCCAATGACGCGGTCGTTGTGCGTCAGCTCGTAGATAACATTGCCTGGCAGAACGCGCTCAGGACAATAGGCAATATACAGCTGTCCCTTCAGTTCAGGACGCTCAGTGAAGATAAGACTTGACATCTGCTCCGTCGTGCCCACAGGCGACGTTGACTCAATAACAAACATGTCGCCCGCCTTCAGGAAAGGCAACACCATCCGTGTTGCCGACTCCACGTATGAGGTGTCTGGCTGATGGTCGCCCTTGAACGGTGTAGGCACCACGATGAAGTAAGCATCGCTTTCTTCCGGGATGGTAGAGGCCCGCAACGACTTGCTCGCCACCACCTCCTTCAGCAACGCCTCCAGCCCTGGCTCCAGGATGTGCAGGTGTCCGGCATTGGTCGCCTCCACCACCTGTGGGTTGATGTCTACTCCTATAACCTCTATACCGTGTTTCGCTGCAATAATGGCTGTGGGCAATCCAATATAGCCCAAACCCATAAAACAAGCTTTCATATCTGTATATACTATTTTTTTAGTGCGTCAATTATTCGTTCACAGGCGTGCCCGTCACCGTATGGGTTGACAGCCTTGCTCATCTTCTCATACGCAGCAGGACTGTCGAGCAACAGACTCACCTGGCCTACAATCTTTGCGTAGTCTGACCCCACCAGCATGACAGTTCCAGCATCGACGGCTTCTGGCCGCTCAGTGGTATCACGCATCACCAGCACGGGCTTGCCCAGTCCTGGTGCCTCCTCCTGAATGCCGCCGCTGTCTGTAAGCACAAGGTAGGATTTCTCCATCAGGTAGACGAACTCCAAGTACTGCAACGGCTCTATGAAGAATATATTGCCAAGGCTTGACAGGTCTTCGCCGAAAACCTCATGTATAGGCTTGCGGACATTGGGATTCAGATGCATGGGATAGACAAAGTCCACCTCAGGATACTTTTCCGACAGGTCCTTGATGGCCGTCACCATGCGGATGAATCCTTGGCCGAAGTTCTCACGGCGGTGCCCGGTAATGAGCACAAGCCTGCGGCCATGTGCCAGACGGCTGACGTCATAGCCAGCCTCAAGCAGTACCCCTGCCTGTTCTTCTGCAAGCTTGGCATCGCCGTTAAGCCTCTCCACAATCGTATGAAGGGCATCAATCACCGTGTTGCCCGTGACTGTTATTCTGGCCTCGTCCACATGCTCGCTCAGCAGATTCTCACGGCTGAGTGCCGTAGGTGCAAAGTGATAGGTGGCCAAGCGGGCCGTCATCTGGCGGTTCATCTCCTCCGGCCAGGGACTGTAGATGTTGTGAGTGCGAAGCCCTGCCTCCACATGGCCTACGGGAATCTGCTGATAGAAGGCTGCCAAGGCCGCTGCTGTCGAGGTCGTCGTGTCGCCATGCACCAGCACGATGTCGGGGCTAACAGCCTTCAGCACGTCACGCAGACCCGTCAACACACGACAAGTGATGTCTGTCAGGTCCTGCCCCTTCTGCATGATGTTCAGGTCGTAGTCGGGTATAATGCCAAAGATAGCGAGCACTTGGTCAAGCATCTCGCGGTGCTGACCCGTCACGCATACAGTGGTCTCGAAATGAGCCGTGTCTTTCTTCAGCTCAATGGCCAATGGAGCCATTTTTATAGCCTCTGGCCGTGTGCCAAAGACTAACATGATCTTTTTCATTCTCGATATTTGAGTGCAAAGGTAGTCATTTTTTTTAAACTATTACACTTTTATTCGAAAAAATAATATGTTCATGCGAAGGAATTATATAATCGGCTTGTAGCCTCAGATATGTTGCTCCAGTTGAAATGTCTTTCAACCTTGCCCCATTCTGTAGATGCCGTTTTAATGTCTTTAATCTCCTGAGGGTGTTTTACAAGATACAACAGCCATTCTTGTAGGGACTGGAAGTCTGGCTTCTCCATTTTCCAACCTATTCTTGCTATGTCTAAAGGTTCGGCAATCCCTCCTACTTGACTCACCAAAACGGGCGTGTGGAAAGTTATGGCAGTAAGCAGTGCTCCACTTTGGGAAATTTTTCTATAAGGCAATAGATAGACATCTGTAAGTTGCATCAGATAATAAAACTCTTCATTGCTGATAAGCCGCTCTTCTACGAAAGCGTTGTCAATGGTATTGAGGGGCGTAGTATCCACGCCCTTATTCATGCCAGCAATAATCAGGCAACAATGGGGATTGCTGTTTAGCTCTTTTGTTTTTGACCATACATCAACGATGATGTCGGAGCCTTTGTACTGATTTTGCAATCCAAGACTAGTGAATACAATCTTACCGTTTGTATTATACTTTTCTTTAAAAGAAGCCTCTTTTGCCTTCAATTGTTCATTGTCAACATTCATGTGAAGCAATCCATGAAGGATGACAGAAATACGGCTCTTGGGTATATGGAACAGATTAGAAAGCTCTTCTTTTGTACTTTCAGCATGAACGATAATGGCATCAGCAATATTGTAAGTTTTTTGAAACACCTTTTTATATTGATCGCCTGTGTCATGTGGGAGAATGTTATGTGCTGTGAAGATGAATTTTATCTTGAACAGACTTTTTAATAAATGGATAAGCCTGTAGTCGAAAGCAGGAATTCTAAACCATTGCACATGTATAGCCCTTGGTCTGTAGCGCAGGACATGAATTGCAATAATGACATACGAAAAAACATAGCTCAACAACTTGATGAGCCTGTTTTTTTTATATGTGTACTTAAAAATAGGCTTGCATTGAATATTACTGTTTTCAATAGGCTTGAAGTCATAGAATTGGCTGCAATAGAACACAATCTTATCTTTCTTATTGTTTGCCAGCAAATGATAATCGTATTCAGCCATGTTTCTTAAAGACTGAGGGTCTATGAAAAAGACAGAAGATTTATAGAAAGATTTGTCCATGTTAGAAGTGTCATTATAACAAAGATTCTCTGATTGCATCTAAGTATCCGTGTCCGTACTTGTCATCTGGCTCGACATAATTACCTTCTGCCCATTCATTCCACGACTTGAGGAAAACAATGCGATGTTCCTGTTGTTTGTTTTTCACCACATCAATGGCATGGGCCAAATGCTTCTTAAAATTCTCTGGTGTTGCATTGACATAGATGCCATCCATGCTGCCTACGCGGGGGGTTCGGTCCCATTGTGGAATGACAGTTGGGAACACATTCTCCCATGAGTCCTCCGGAGCGAAGAAATTTGCCACGGTCTGAGGATAGTCATAGCTGATAACGGGCAAGAATGATAGATGTTCGTGAAGAAAGCGCGTGATGACACGGCGGTATTTGCCTTTGTACAACATCTCGCCTCGTGACTTGCCATAGCTGGTAATACTGTCGAAGCCCAGCGCGAGGATGTCTTTATACACTTCCTTACTGCTTTGAAGATTGGGAAGCGTCCGCTCCAATGTTCCGTCAGCCTTCCGTCTTACCGTAGTGGTGTTGCTGATCATGGCTGAAAAGTAAATGCCGGGCAGACCGTTTTCTTTTGCCAGTTGCTGCCATAGCTCTATGAAATGGCTAACTTCTGTAAAGTGATAAGGGTCGTAGATGCTGAAGAGGGGCTTTCCGTCGACGGTGATATACCTCTTGTCTTTCAAAGCTGGCAACACATAGTTGAAATGGGCCTTGTAGTCTTCATCGCCACCATAGGTCATTGGGGCAATCATTTTCTCCTTGCCTTCGTTCTTCCAGGTCTTGGTTGTCCACTCATGGTTAGCCCAACACAGGCAGAATGGGAAATCGGGCTTGCCGCTTGCCAGTACTTCCTCAAATGGCCGTTGCAAAAGCAACTTACCGTTACCCATCCAGTAATGGTAGTAGCAGAATCCCTCAATGCCTACTTCACGGGCCATCTGCGCCTGCTGTTCCCGCACCTCAGGCAGTCGCAGGTCATAGAATCCGAGGTCAGCGGGAATGCGCGGCTGGTAATGCCCCCTGAACAAGGGCTTCGCCTTGGCCACATTGGTCCACTCAGTAAACCCTGGTCCCCATGCCTCATCGTTTTCCGGTATTGGGTGGAACTGTGGCAAATAATATGCTATTAGTCTTGCTTTCATGCTGTACAGTTTTCTATAACGCAATCATGTTGCATCCTGGGCCGCCTTCAAAATAGGTATCAAACTGGACTTGTCAACGTATTCCCCGTTACGAGCGCCCTGGAAACCAGCATTGCCTGTGTTGATATAGCTGCCCATAGTTTTCTATTTTTCTGCAAAGATAATGCTTTTTCTTGAAAAGGCAAAGAGAATCAGCAATTATTCAATTGCAACTGGCGAATGTAATCTTTATCATAGCTGCGAGCTGGTATTGTATTTACACGAACATCGTCTTTTTAACAACGAATACATACGAATTGCGAATTATAGGATATGGTCTGACATTAAGAGTTTTTAATGATTCTTGTCACTTAGTATGTCATGATAGAATTCACAGACTTTGTCCACGTGATTCTCCGTCGTATATAGCTGATTGACCACAGTAAAGGCTTTTTGGATGTATTTACCATAAAACGCCAAAGGATGATTGGCAACTTCAGATAACAATCCAGCAAGTTGTTCCGTACTCTCATAACGCAATGCTATCTCTTGGCCTGCTATATCCAATGCATTGTCAAGCTGCTCTTTGGTGCCGCCTGTGTTGCGTGCTATGACCAGGCACCCCTGCTGCTGAGCCTCGGGCATGCAGAATCCGAATCCTTCGAGAGGGGACGCTACGACCAATGCCCGAGCTTTGCGCATGAGGTCAGCAATGTCATCCCGGTTGCCCATGAACTCTACTTTTCCCGACAGACGATGTTCCTCTACAAATTTGGTCTGTTTTTTCGAATAGTTCTCATCGACGATGCTTCCTGCTATTTTAAGGCAAAGGGGATGTGCTTCTTTGTCTGAATAGAGTTTGTAGGCCATCAGAAGTTGGTCTAATCCCTTGGCAGGCTGTATCCTACCGGCAAAGAGAAAATAGTTTTTTTCTTGGGATTCCGGCATGTCATCACGCTTGGAAAACACACCGTCGTAAATAACACGCGATTGTTTTCTTTTGCCAGCTTGCTGGTAGTATCTTTGAATGGCTTTTGTAATGCAGATGGAGTAGGACTTATTATCATCCAATTGGTGGAGAAACGAAGTCTTGGCAGGGAAATAATGAATACCGATTTCGCTGCTATATTCGCGTATGTGATAAATGTGGGGTATTCCATTTCTTTGGGCTGCATTGAACCCGATGCGGACAACCCCTACGTTTGTGTGGACAATATCAATGGCATTTTCCTTCAGGTAAGTTGCCAGTTGGCGTGAGGCTTTCCAGTTGACAATGATTCTGGCCAGGAGTTTAGGTACGAAATAAAGGCGGTCAATAGCGGTACGCAGGCGTGGATAGGCGCAAGTGCGATAGTTGAATGTCTTTATCCGTACCTTGCTGTTTCTCTCCAACTCGTGGTAGATGCCCTTTTTGTCTGGCATAATCACAAAGGGATGTATCCCGCGGCCAATGACACCTTGAAGCAAGTTGAGAAATGCTTTTGTGTCACCATTGGTTGCTGTAGTGTTATTTAAGATATAGGCAACATTCATCGTTCAGATATTTAACCAGTTTGGGGCAATGTTTTTTTCCGACTTTCTGGATTTAGCTATTTTGCGACAATGCCAGATGATCCACAACATTTGAGTGGCGAAGGCCCCAACATGATACTGATGAGAATGTAAATCCTTAGAATAGCATCTTATCAGGATCTTCATCCATCGGAATAGACATTTGATGAAACCTTGATTGATGTCACAAGCCTCAAGCAGCAGGTCACGGCGCAGACGGTGATGGTTGAAAGCCTGCATATTGCCTTGCAGCAGGCGATCGTGATACATAAAAGTGTTGGGTACCAAAAGAGTCTTTACCCCGTGATACACCATGCGGTGGTAGTAATTGCTGTCCTCGCTATAGTGGAAGAACAGCGGATTAAAGCCACCAATCTTCCTGATGAGGGCTACTGGCATGAGCCAGCAAGCAGCACATATTTCCCCTGTCTCGTAGCAGGGTGCCAGCTGATGGCGGATGAGCAGGTCGTCGTTCATCAGGTTGTGGGCGTTTCGCAGCGAGCAGCGGAACATCTCGTCAATGCAGGAACCGTCGCCGTTGAGGTGGAGTGGCGAGACCAGCGATTCGCCATCGCTCACGGCCAGCATCTTCTCAATGGCATCGGGGGCCAGGGCTGCATCCTGATTGAGCAACAGCACGTAGTCACCATCGTGTTCCAGGGCATATCTGATGCCTATGTTGTTTGCCTGTCCAAAGCCCAAGTTCTTTTCTTGAGGCATCCAGATGACATCGGGAAAGGCCTGAGGCACATGTTCGCGTGTGCCGTCGGTAGAGCCGTTGTCCACGATGATGGTCTCCGTAGCCACAGTGCTCTCCCTGAGGCTCTTCATGCAGCGGTCTATCCACCCTCGGTGCATGGCGTTGTAGGCGACAATGATGGTAAAGACCTTTTTCATACTTTGAAAGTATATTGGAATGACTTCATAATCAAGAACGAAATGAACAGTGCCAGTGTGGTGTAGAAACCTACAAACGGCCATGCAAACAGGCCACGTGTGAAAGCAGCAATAAGGATGACCAGGACAAACACTCTGTGGAATTTCAGCTCTGTCCAGTTTATCTTGATAACCGCAGAGAAAACAAACATCAGCATGAGTAAAAAGATGTAGCCAATCCAGCCAAAGTCTAAGTAGACCTCACCGCCAAAGGTGTCAAAGACACTTACCAGGATGTCAACTTTAGCATGTATGTTCTCGTAATGCTGAATCAAGTCAAAGTTCTCGTGGTTGATGATTCTGTTTGTCACGGGGAATACCCTGCCTATTTGCAGCGGGGCATCCGCCCCCTCGTTGATATCTGCGCAGAAATTGTTGACATGCTGACCGGCATAGGCGTAGATGGACTCAAAAGGGTCACGTTCATTCGAGCCAGACTCCTCGCCAAAACGGGAAACGGTGACTGCCACCATCTGGCCCACAATGAACACGCCTACGACTGATGACACAATGACCATGCCCATTTTGAGACGTTTGGAGAGATACTGGTAGAAATAGGCGAAGATGAGGAAGAAGTCGAACACCCAGTATACCAGCGCGGCACGGCCTGCAGTGATGATGGACAGCACGGCCTGGACGATGGAGCAAAGCAGCAGGCCGACACGGATGATGAGCGGAACACTGGTGAAGGTCTTTGAGTAAAACCAGAAGAAAAGTGCCATCGTCGGAAACGGTGCACAGACCAGTATCTGGGGAAGCAGCATCGCATAGTTCGCATCGGTCTTCACCGAGATTTCCCTCAGTGCGGCATTCTCACGATACATGTCGACCGCATCCATGATGATGGCATCGCGGATGTCGGATAGGCTGGTGGCAATCATCACAAAGGATGACACGATAAGCACCCCAAAAAGTACATAGACTAAAGGGGTTTTCACTGGGTCGTGCCTCACCAGCTTGATAGACGATAAGATATGAAGGGGAAGGAGGAAAAACGTCCACTGAAGGCAGTAGAGCAAAATAGCGGGCAGGGTCACTGAGTTCTCGTTGATGCCATAGTCGCCATACAGGTCGTTGACATCAATCATAACAGACGAGATGGAGATAACAATGAGTAGCAAGCAAGCTGCTATATCAAGATTCAGACACCTGTGCTTTACGAAGAATAAAGCAGCAAGCAGCGAGAAATAGATAAGGGGAATGAGCAGCAGCATGCGTTATGATGGTAATAATGTTAATGGTTAGAGAAAAGAGTTCTGAATTGCAACACATCTTTCCACCCCGTCAACAGCGCACGGGTCTGGCAGACGAAGATATGGCGGTAGGCAGGAATGATGGCATCGGCCAAGTAGCCTGCGACGACATTGCTGGCTATGGCAACAAAGGCGGCGGCGATGACGCCAAAGCGTGGCAACAGCAGGTAGTTGAGCACAATGCAGGCCACACAGCCCAAGGCATCGCGGAAGATGGCGTAGCGCTGCAGCCCCTCGGTGACCAGCATGGCACCGGCAGTGTTCGACAGGGCGACGCTGGCTGCCTTGAACGCCATTACCTGAAGGATGATGACAGCAGGCCAGTAGGCAGGGCCGAAGGTTAGCTGCACCAGCCAATAGGCAACCACGGCAACAATGGCTGAGGACAGCAAAGAAAGCCATACGGAGACATTCATAAACATCTGGGCCTTGACGGCATATTCCTCCTGACTCTTCTCGCGCGTCCTTACCAAGATTGGGGTGATGGTCTGAACCAGCATCATGGGGATGAAGATGAGAATCTCGACAAAGCGGGATGCCACCGAGAAATATCCCACTGCCTGCTTGTCGAGCATCTGCCCTATCATCACCTGATCAATACGCTGATAGACAATGACGGCGGCACTGGTGAGTAACAAGGGGAAGGACTCTTTCAGCAGAAAACGGGCGTAGGTGGCATCAAAGTGCCATTGCCTGATGCTGCCCACCTTTTTGGTGTAGGCCACAATGAAACCGCTGGAGAGCAGCACACCATCGAATGTATAGGCCACGAGAAGCCATGTCAGGTTGACATTCAATGCCAGCAGCAGGACCTTGATGCCAATGCCAAACAGCGTGCGGACTATTTCGGCTTTAACCACATACTTGTTCTGTACGATGGCGAAGAAATAGTTGCGGATAACGCCGAAAGAATTGAGGACGATGGTAAACGAATAGATGACTACGAGGAGAGTGGTGTAGCCATCAGAATCCATCAGTCGTGAAGTGAGGATGACTAACCCCATGAACAGGATGGCAAAGAACACCTTGAGGCCAAAGGCGGTGCCGATGACTGTCCTGAAGTCTTGCCCGCTACGGGCCTCCTCACGAATTTCGATGGAGTCAAGGCCAAAGATGGAAAAAGTCTGGAAGAGCACCACAAGGCTGATGACATAGTTCATCAGGCCGTAGTTCTCAGGGCCGAGGTAGCGCGCCACAATGACGCCTACGAGCAGGCCGCTAAGGAGCTGGACCATCTTACCCAGTACAGCCCAGAAGATGTTTTCAACAATTCTCTGCTTGGTCTCCGTGAGCTGGAGTTTTCTTGCTATATACTTGGAAAGCCCCATCGGCTACGCTTAAAACTTAAAGTGGATCTCGCTTCTTACAAGCAGGAAAGCTCTTACCGTAAACACCAGGAAAAGCATGAAGGCCACGAAAATCATGCGCTTCGGCCCGGCAGGCTTGACGGGCACGGCGGCACCCTTCAGCAGGGTGAAGGCAGGCGTACGCTCCTGCACCTTGCTCTGGGCTGCCTGTAGCTGCGCCATGAGCATGGAGTAGCTGGTGTACTTCAGCTGCATGTCGTTCTCAAGGGCCGTCAGCTTGTTGCGGCGAACCTCTAACACGGTGTGCTGGTTGGCGTCGGCATAGCGGGCGTGCTCCATGTAGGCTTTGACATACTCCTGCTTGGCACTGTCAACCAGGGCGGTGTAATAGGCCACGTCGGTGCGTGCCTTGTTCGTGCGGTAGTTGGTGATGAATGTCTGCAGACGTGCGATGGTGGAGTCGGCCACCGCCTTGCAGACGAGCGGGTCCTGGTCTTTCACGCTGATGCTGATGACACCGGTCTTCTTGTCCACACGGATGGCAATGTTGCCCTGGATGGCATTTACCACGTCAGTTTGTTTACGCGTCAGGACGTAGGGATTGAGTTGTTGAGTGCTGTTGCCAGCGTCTTCCTCACTGTCCTTCGATTTGAGCAGGTTGCTCAGCAGCGATGTGACACCGCTCCACCACGGACGTTTCTGGTGCTGGGTCAGATAGTCGTAGTAAGTGGTGTTGACATCGCCGTCCTTCGTCTGCACCATGATGTTGAACAGGTTGCACACAAAGGCGTTGTCGTCCATCAGGTCGGGATAGAGCAGCGGCGTGATGGCATCGCTGGTCTGCATCTCGCCCAGGTCAATGCCGAAGGAAGAGGCAATGGAGCCCAGCGTGCCGCCGGCTCCCAACGATGACTCCATCTCAGGAGCCAGACTGGCCTCGGTGGAGTAAAAGCGGGGCAGGCTGAAGATATAGACACAGGACAACACAAAGGTGATGGCCAGTGGCATATAGAATTTCCGACGATGACTGATGAGGGTTTGGGCGATAGCCCTCACATCGATGACATCCTTTGACTGATGCTCTTTATTGTTTGTCTCCATACATCTACAGATATAAAAAACCAACTATTACCAAGAGGATGTGTCTTATATCCCCCACACCATGATGGTGTGTCCCTGGTAGCTATAGGGCTTGTGCCAGATGCAACCCTCCCACGGCTGCTCCTGAGTGCGGTCGAAGATGGACGTGGTGGCCCTCGTCAACGCTTTCCACTATGTCCATGTATTCCCATGTATGCTGCATCATACGCTTACTTGAACAGGTTGACCAGCGTGGCAATCATGGTAGCAATGCTGGCAGTGGTGGAACCGATGGCAAGCGTCTCAGCCGTGCTCAGCTTGTTGCCGCGCTGCTTGGTGGGCACCACGATTTCACAGCCGGGCATGGGTTTGTGCTTGCGGTCAGCCTTGGCTACGGTGCCGTTCATATATATAATATATGTGTGGCGCTTCTTGGCATTGTCGCCATAGCCACCGGCCTGGTTGATATAGTATTTCAGTCCCTTACCTTCAACAAATCCAGTGGTGTTGGGGTACATCACCTCGCCATTGATTTTCACCGTACCGCTATACTCTGGCACGATGAGACGGTCGCCCTCGCGAAGGACGATGTCAGCATCGCTGCCGGGATTTGCCAGCGCCATGTCGAGCTGTATGCCTACGGGATAGGTGGAGCTCATGTCCAGACGGCTGATGTCAATGGAGTCCTTGCCACCCGAGCGCCGTGCAGCGCTGCGCAGTGCCTCCTGACGGGCCAGCTCCTCGGGGGTGCGCTGGCGGATGAGGCGGGCGCCAGAGGGGTAGGCAGTGTTAGACAGTCCACCTGCTTTCTTCACTATCTCGCTCAGGCGCTCACCCTTCTTCGTCAAGGTGTAAGTGCCTTCGAAGAGCACCTCGCCCTCAACGCTGACATTCTGCTGTGGCAGATAGCCGGGGCTCTTGCGCACATAGACCTCATCGAAGGGCTCCAGGTGGAAAGCCTCAGTGCCATCGATGACAAAGCCGTCCTTGATGGCGAAGGAGAAATGGCGTGCCACGGTGTCCTGCGATGCCGTAGCGTATGGGTTGACGATGCGGCGTGCCACGTCGACCTTCACCATCGACGCTGCATCTGTCAGTCCGCCGGCCTGCAGGATGAAGTCCTCAAGCGTCTCGTTGCTGGCATACTGATAGACGCCCGGATAGTGTACCTCGCCATGAATGGTGAGCGTAGGCGGCTCGATACTCTCCTTACGGCTGGCTACCCAGAGCACATCCTCATTGCGCAGGGGGACATCGGGCGACGTGCCAGCCAAGATGCCATTGATGTCGACGCTCAGCACCTCCAGCGTGCGGTTCTCCTTCATGCGGTGCATGACAGCACGGCCTGTGAAGGCTTCCTCACTCAAGCCACCGGCAGCCTCAATGAGCGCGCGCACCGTGGTAATCTTTCCATCAATCTGGAAAGTGCCGGGATGGAAGACGGCGCCCTTCACCTCGGCCATGTTCGAATAGCGGGCTATGATGGAATCCACCCACAAGGAGTCGCCATCAGCCATACGGAAGGTGCCAAAATCAAATTCATCGATGGTATGAACGGAATAGAGCGAGCCGTTCTTGCGTGTGACCCGCACGGAGCTTTTCAGGGCGTCGCCCGTGAATCCGCCGGCATATTTCAGCAGGGCACTGAGGCTCTCGTCGGTCTTCATCTCGTAGTACATGGGGCGCTTGACATGGCCTGAGGCATTGACCAGGCACTCGTAGGGTCCGACGATGATGACATCGTTGTCAGTGAGCTTGACATTGCCCGTGGCCTTGCCGTTGAGGATGAAGTCATAGACGTCGACGGTGCTCACCTGCCGATTGTTTCTGTAGACCTTGATGTTGCGCAGGGTGCCGAGGTCATTGATGCCACCGGCCATATAGAGCGCATTGAACACCGTGGAGAAGGCTGACAGGGTATAGGTGCCGGGGAAGTTGACCTCGCCCATGACGTTGACAAGGATGGTGCGGGTCTGCCCCACTGACAGGCGTATCTGGCTGTCGCTATAGAGAGCGCCTATCTGTGAGCGCAACCGCGCATTGGCCTGTGCCACTGTCAGACCACTGAGCTGCACCGGACCGTAGCCTTCGATGGTGACATAGCCATCGGGGGTGATGGTGGCGTCGATGCTCTGCTGCGATGCGCCGTAAATCTCGATGGCCACGGCATCGCCGGGACCCAGACGATAGTCGGCTGGCGTGGCGATGTTCATGTTGGGCTCAAAGCTCAGCGCCTCGTTATTGAAGATGTCGTGGCCATAGATGCGACGTTTGTCTTTCTCCTGCTGCTCCAGCAACTGCTCCAACAGGGCGATGGAGTCAACGGGCATGATGCCACCCAGCCCAGCCTGCATCTGAACGAAGTTCGGGTTCGACTCATCGTAGACCACGTTTCCCTTCTGTCCTTGGCTTATCTGAAGGCTGCCACTGCCCGTCGTGGTGTTCTGGCGCTGCTGCCCGTTGTTGGTGCGCATGCGTTTCTCGGCATTGCTGATAGCCTCGTCTGCCACGGTGCCCATGCCCGCCTGACGAATCTGGCGGTCATACTTGCGCTTGATGCGCTGCAACTGCTGCATGTCCACGCCGCGCTGCAACAGCTTGGCTGCTATCTCGTTCTGCGACGACCCTTTCTCATGCTCCTCCATGATGAACTCAATAAGCTGCTGGTCGCTCATCGTCGACTGTGCCAGGGCTGTGCCACCCATGAGCAGCATGACAAAAGCCAAGAGGTATTTTCTCATCGTTCTCGTTGTTACGTTATTATGATATTATAATAACTCCGTTTTCTCCGTTTTATTGTCCACAAGCCCAAAAGGTGTGTCCTCAACGCTTCTTCATCTGCTCACGCAGGCGCTGCATCTCGGCCTGCTGCTTCTGCATGGTCTCCAGCCGAGCTGCCAGACCGCTCTGCTTCTTGGGGTTGTTCTTGTTCTCGCGGTAGTTAGCCTCCAGCTGTGCCAGCAGCTTGGCATCGTCAGTGGTCTTGCGCAGGGTCCACATGATGATGGCCGAGAAGAGCAGCGATATGAAGTAGTAGAAGTTCAGGCCACTGCTGTAGTCGTTGAAGATGAAGAAGAACATCAGCGGCATCAGGTACATCATCCACTGCATCATCTTCATCTGCTGTGCCTGCTGACCAATCATCTGGTCACGCTGCTGACGCATGGTCATGTAGCTATAGAGCAAGTTGCTGACGCAGAACAGGATACATGTCAGCGACAGATGGTCGCCGATGCCCCAGATGTGCTTGTCCCAAGTGATGATGGGGTCGAAGGTGGAGAGGTCATCCATCCACAGGAAGCTCTCACCGCGCAGCTGGATGGCATTGGGCACGAAGAAGAACATGGCTATCCAGATAGGCATCTGGATGAGCATGGGCAGACAGCCGCCAAGCGGGCTGACACCGTACTGCGAGTACATCTGCATCATGGCCTGCTGCTTCTGCATCTGGTCCTCGGGCTTGTCATA
>CAMVKN010000056.1 GCA_947168045.1 uncultured Prevotellaceae bacterium | reverse complement strand
GAGAGAGAGCCTATTTGCCCTCCCAAGAAATTGCACTTCTATCTTGAAAGTTTACCGCATCTTCGTACCTTTGGCTGTCGCCGAAGGTTCTTTTAGTCGCTTTGGCTTGGTAAAAGCGGCAAAGCCGAGCGCTTTCGCTCGGAAAAGAAAAAAGGTTTTTTCTTTTGCTTTTTCGCCGCATCTTCGTACCTTTGGCTGTCGCCGAAGGGACTTTCGCTCGGAAAAGAAAAGAAAAAAGGGATTTTCTCTTTGCTTTTTCGCCGCATCTTCGTACCTTTGGCTGTCGCCGAAGGTACTTTCGCTCGGAAAAGCAAAAGAAAATGTGATTTTCTCTTTGCTTTTCGCTCGCTTCTTCGTACCTTTGCAGCGCAAAAGCACTGCTGCGGTCTGCCGCCGGTCCCTTTGCAAAAGGGGACGGGAGGAAAGTCCGGGCAGCACAGGGCGCTCCACTTCTGAAAGTAGAAGCAGTCGGTGACGGCTGGTAAGGAAAGAAGAAAACAACCGCCCCTGCGCTCCTCCGTGAAAAGAGGGTAGGGCAGGGGCAAGGGTGAGAAGGCGTGTGTAAGAGACCACCAGGCGACGGGTGATCGTCGTGCTGTTTCCGCTGGAGGCTGCAAGTTCATGTATACCATCGACAACCAGGGTTGCCCGCCCAAGGGCTACGGCCGCGATGGAGGGTAGAACGCTTGAGGCGCACGGCGACGTGCGCAGTAGATAAATGGCAGGCACTGGCCGCTAACGGCCAGAACAGAACCCGGCTTATAGCGGCAGTGCTTTTGTTTTTCTTTGGATTGCTTATTCAGCAGCCTCGAACTCGCGCAGGAAACGGGTGTCGTTTTCTGAGAACATGCGGAGGTCGCTGACACGATACTTCAGATTGGTGATGCGCTCCACACCCATGCCGAAGGCATAGCCACTGTAGATGGTGGAGTCGATGCCGCACTGCTCCAGCACATTGGGGTCGACCATGCCGCAGCCAAGAATCTCAACCCAACCGGTGTGCTTGCAGAAGCCACAGCCTTCGCCACCACAGATGAAGCACGAGATGTCCATCTCAGCACTGGGCTCGGTGAAGGGGAAGTAGGAGGGACGGAGACGAATCTTGGTGTCAGCTCCGAACATCTCACGGGCGAAGGACAGCAGCACTTGCTTGAGGTCGGTGAACGACACGTTCTTGTCGATGTAGAGTCCCTCGACCTGATGGAAGAAACAGTGGGCACGGGCGGTGATGGCCTCGTTGCGAAAGACGCGTCCGGGACAGATGACACGGATGGGGGCGGTGAGCTTGCCATCGGCAGTGTGCATCTGCTCCATGACACGGGCCTGGACGCTGGAGGTGTGCGAGCGAAGCAGGATGTTCTTCGTCACGTCGTTGGGATGCTGTGAGACGAAGAAGGTGTCCTGCATGTCACGTGCGGGATGGTCGGCTGCGAAGTTCATCTTGGTGAACACGTGCAAGTCGTCCTCCACCTCGGGACCATCGGCAAGGACGAAGCCCATGCGGCTGAAGATGTCGATAATCTCATTGGTGACGATGGTGAGCGGATGACGGGTGCCCAGCTGGATGGGGTAGGGGGTGCGTGTCAGGTCAATGGCTTCGTCGGTCTTCTCCTGGGTCTGACAGTTCTCACGCAACTGGTTGATGCGGTCCTGGGCCATCTGCTTGAGCTGGTTGATGCGCATGCCCACCTCTTTCTTCTGGTCGGCTGCTACGTTGCGGAAGTCCTGCATCAGCGCAGTAATCTCGCCCTTCTTGCTCAGATATTTCAGCCTGAGCTGTTCCACCTCGTCGGCATTATGCGCAGTAAGGGTCTCTACTTCTTTAAGCAGGTCGTTGATTTTGTCGAGTATCATCTTATTATACAATTTTACATTTTTACAATTTTACATTTTTACATTTTACATTTTTACATTTTTACATTTTTACATTCTTACATTTTCACCTCAGTGCCAAACTGTAGTTGTAGTAGTCCTTGTTGCCCGTCACATCCTTGATGATGCGCAGGAAGGGTGGCAACTTGAGCGGCTCGCCGGGGGTGATGCCCTTGGTCTCGAGGATGACGAGTCCCTGCAGGCGGTCGAGGTAGGTGTCGACCTCGAAATACTGTCCCTGCCAGATGAAGCTGTTGCGCAGCTTGTGGATGGCGTGGCGCTGCGGGTCGGCTATGGGCAGCATGATTTCGTAGAGGTTCTGGTTGATTTGGCGCTCGGTGACCATCTCCTTGTTGTCGGCCGTGAGCTTCTTCGTGGTGTGTACATAGACCACCTTCTTTCCCCAGCTGCGCTTGCGCAGACGCTCCTCACAGTCAGGATAGCCCTTGAGATAGGTCTGGGTGATGTCGCTCACGATGCTGTCCTCGGGGAACTGGCCAGTGATTTCCACCTCATATTTGCGTTCCTCCTCAATGGGCTGCGGCAGACTGAGCACATGGCTGATTTCCTTCAGCACACGGTGCATCTTTGCCTCGAAGTCGTCATGGTTGTTGATGACGCGCAGATGCGGATGTCCTGTCCATGCGCGGATGACCTTCTTGTCCAGCAACCGTGCGATGCGCAGTCCTTCGTCGTCGTTGCTCTCGTTGCGCGAGGCGTTGTTGGCCGTTGTGTAGTACTGCTCGGCACCATCGGCTGCTGATACCAGATGCAGCACTGCGTCGTAGCGGTCTCGCAGCTCAGGCGTGGACGTCCCGACGGAACGCGTGATTTCCTCCCACATCTCAGGCTCCATATAGGCTGAGATGTCGAGAGCGCCGCGGTCGCAGACGATGATACAGCTCTGCTGACATTCGCGTGCCATCCGCATGAACTTATCCTCAAGAAGCAGCTGAATCTCAAGGGTGGCCTTTTCGCCTTCATAGAAGAACGCCTTGTTCTTCGTCAGGTAGTTCATGCCTGCCTGGGTGAACAGCGTGGGCACCTCAGGAATGGTGAACACCTTGAAGCCAAGGCTTGAGAAATGCTCAATGATGCGTACCAGTGCTGTCGTTTTTCCGGCACAGGGACCGCCGGTAAGTACGATTTTCTTAATGTCGTCCATGCTCTTGTTTTTTGCCGTGCAGAATTGCAGTGCAAAAGTACAGATATTTTTCCAATTAACAAAATTATCTGCCACTGTTTTTGTGACACAGGCAAAAACAGCCACTCAATGAGGGCCTCCCCAAGCCCCTCCCAAGGAGGGGATGTGTTTTAGGAGATGCTTTTAAATCAGAATCGACATTATGATAAATAACTTATTTATTCATCCTATTCATCATGTTTTCTTTTTCAGCAGGCGCATGTATTCGTCATACGAGATATAGGTCCCACCCATTGACCTGAAGAGCGGTGTTTCAAACTGACAATCAATGAAACGTCCGTTGACCGCCTCCATGGCACGCGCCAGATGAATGAGGGCCAGCTTCGACGCATTGGGCACCAGCGAGAACATGCTCTCGCCAAAAAAAGCATGGCAAAGCGTGACGCCATAAAGTCCACCGACAAGCCTTCGTCCTTGCGGACCATCGGACGGCTGCCACACTTCAACGCTGGCAGCATAGCCCTTGCGATGAAGCTCGGTGTAAGCCTCAATGATATTGGACCCAAGCCAGGCTCCCATTTCCTCGTGACGGCCATTGACATGCGAGCAACCATTGATAACGCCTTCAAAGTCCTGATTGACAGTGACTTCGTATAAGCTATGCTTCAAAAGTTGCCGCATGGAATGGCTGACGTGGATATCCTTGGGAAAGATGACGTAACGACGAAGCGGACAATACCAATGAGGCTGGCTTTCCATCTGAAAGGCATACCAGGGAAAGAAGCCGTTGCTGTAAGCCAGCAGCAGCCGCTCTACCGACAGGTCGCCACCAATGGCCACCAGACCATCGGCCTCACCCCACTTCGGATTAGGAAACCATAGCTCGTCGTCAAGTTCCCAAACAGCCATACGCCCTTCTTGAACAACGCATTTCTACTTGATAGTGACCATCGTGGCACCATAGCCATACTCCTGGAACGAGGCATCCTGCCAGGTGTAGCTCTTGTAGCGATACTGAAGCTCGTTGAGCAAGGCTTTGCGCAGCACGCCCTCGCCTTTGCCATGAATGAAGATGATGCGGGTGCCACGCTTTTTCTCATAGTTCTTCAATGTGCGGCGGAACACGTCGAGCTGATGGTTGAGAATGTCGCTGGCACTCATGCCTGTAGTATTGTCCAGAAGCGCATCGACATGAAGGTCGACGACCAATGCGCCGTTGCCCTTGCGCTCCGTCTGGGCCGGCTTCTGCTGCTGTTCAGGTGCTTCGTCCTTTGACATCATTCCGTCGAGCAGCCCCTTGGGGTCAACAAAAAGCGGACGGGCCACTTTGTCGTTCTCCACAATGGTATAGACCAAGGCAGGCTGTTCAAAGAAATCGTTGTCCTTGAAGGTATGAAGCTTGTAGAACTTCACCCCGTCAATGCGCAGCTGCACATCGACGGGAGCCTTCATCAGGAAGGTCTTTCCACGTTTGTAAGCTACAATCTGGATGGCCACGCGCTCCATGGTGCCCAGGTCCTCGCGTCCGAACTCCTCGATGAAGACCTTGGTGTTGGGTTCTACCTCGTCGGTATGGCGCAGCGTCCAGGCCGTTCCTTCGGCAGTGAGATAAGTGAAGCGCATATAGTAGTTGGAGTCGTTGACGAAGAAAGCCTCGAAACGGGTCTGTGACAGCTCTTTCACGTCGATGGGCACGAAGGCAAGATAAGCCGAGAGGTGCTCCCCACCCTTCCGCTCCACCGGTGGCGCCTTGAAGGTCACGGGTCGGTCGGCAGGCTCCAGCTCCTGTTCCTGTGCCTTCTGGCGCTGCTGTTGCTGTTTGCCCTCCACAATGCGCGATGTGTCGTAGCTCTCGTCGCCAACCACCACCACCTCGTGTTTCAGCATGGGTACCTGGAAGCCGTCCTCGTCTTCAACCAGGACCACGTCCTTACCCTGGAAGCCGGCCACGCGGCCTCCTCCCGTCTCACTCAGAAATCTGACTTTATCTCCTATCTTCATTTTATTTAATTATATAAAATTAGAAACGAATTAGAATAATGAAAATAATTCTTGCCACGAATGAGAATAATTATTATTCCAATTCGTGAACTTATTATTCCAATTATTCCAATTCGTTTCCATAAACTTTACCCAGTTATTTTTTTACGATTACTTAAGTTTCTCAAGCTCGCCGATTCTTTTTTCACCACAGAGAACACGGAGGACACAGGACTTTTTTATCATGCAAAAGAGATTTAATTTTTTGACATATAATTACCATGTAATTTTTCATATAATTTGGCTGCGCGCAGCAATTTATGGATAATTCGTGGTAATTCGTGTTAAAAAGGACCACTCTGTGAAGCATTAAAAACACCCTTTCCCATGAGCAGTTGAGAGCGAATCGAGATGGAAGTCGTAGATGAGATTCTGCTCGTCAATCAGCAGGAAGTGCTTTTTCCCCTGGATGCTGTCATCAGGCGTCTCCCACATCATGTTCTTGCAGTTGATGGTATCCTCCAAGGCCGGAGTGCGCAGCAGGGTGTTCTCAAAATAATAAGCGAAGGCTGTTACACTGTCACCCTCCATGGTCTCCCCCATCACGACGTCGTCTTCATAACCTGTCACGATGCTGTTCTTCATCGACATGGCATGCAGGGGGTAGGTGTATTCGCCATGGAAATTGGCGAAGCGCAGGGCAGCGCCACGGCCGCCCACAAAGGGATAGAACTGTGCCAGCGTGCACGAGTCCATAACGGCAGCCCCGCCATAGAAGGCCACGCAGTCGCCCTGGGCATTGCTGAAAAGACAGCGCAGCAGTCCCACCCACGAGTTGAAGGCCGTGAGCCCGCTTCCGGCACAGTTATGCACCACGCAGCGCTCCATGTAGAGCCGCTGGCGGTCGCTGCGGAAAGCGGTGGAGTCGCACACGATGCCATCTTCGGCATTTCTAATCTCAGTGGCTATCAGCTGGTTTTCATAGGATGAAGACATGAAGCGCAGTCCACGCCACTGTCCGCTGACACGGTCGTAGGGCAGATAGTCGAACATGTGGTCCAGACGGTCGCCACGCAGCACGACACTGTCAGCGAGCAACCGACCATAGATGTCGGCCCCAGCCTTGTTGTGGAAATAGAGGGTCGTGTTGCGCATGGTGAGCGTGGCACCACTGTCAACGCGCAATCCCTTGTTGATGACGATGGGCTGACGACTCTCTATCGTGGCGTCGCGGCTGATGACCAGACTGTCGTACATCAGGGCATCCCAGGCGAATGCCCGCAGGACCACCTGCTGCTGCACACCACTCTCCAGCTGGAACACCAGCTCGTCCTGCACCATCTGGGGCGTAAGCTGCTCGTTGCGTGGAGCGGTGAACTCGACGAAAACGCGCAGGCTGTCGCCCTTGCGCACTTCCAGGCCGTTGACCACCGACCCCAGCTCGTTGTCGAGGTAGGAGCCATCCACGTTGACGCGGAAGCCGGTCTGATTGCCCTGACGCAGACGTACACTCTGCAGACGCACGCCGCGACTGCTATGGTTGTAGACCCAGAAGTCGTAGGTGCGCGAGCCAACGGTGCTGAACACCGTGTCCATCTTGACCGAGTCCGTCGAAAATGACAGCGTGGCCGTCGTTGACGTGGTAAAGGCATCATCGTCAGCGCACGACAGAACCAGGCCGGCGAACAGTGCACAACTTGTAACAATGGATGTCAGCAGTTTCATAGTCAAATCTCAATTCTCAATCCAAATCTCAAATCTCAATTCTCAAATCTCAATTCTTAACCCAAATCTCAATTCTCAAATCTCAATTCTCAAATCACTTCGTTCAGTCCATGCGGCTACGATAGTCCTCATAGCCATACTGACGGAGCACTTCGCGGGTGCCGTCGCTGTGCAGCATGACGATGGCAGGATGACTGATGCCGTTGAACATGTTTGTCTTCACCGTCGTGTAGTGAATCATATCCTCGAAGATGACTTCCTCGCCCACCTGCAGCTCGTGGTCGAAGGCCCATGCGGACATAAAGTCGCCACTGAGGCAGCTGTTGCCGCCCAGCCGATAGACCACCCCGGATGCAGCTGGAAGGGCTGAAGCATCGGTGTGTAGGGCGCCTCGCACTTCAGGGAAGTAAGGCATCTCCAGGCAGTCGGGCATGTGACAGGTGAAGCTGACGTCGAGGATGGCGGTGCGGATGCCCTTGTCTTCAACGATGTCGACGACGTGGCTGACCAGCGGTCCCGTCTGCCAGGCGAAGGCGCTGCCAGGCTCGAGTATGATTTTCAACCATGGATAGCGCTCATGTAGCCCTTGCATCAGGCTCACGAGCAGTTCCACGTCATAGCCCTTGCGTGTCATCAGGTGTCCGCCACCCAGGTTGAGCCACTTCAGCTGTGGGAACCAGGCGCTGAACCGTTGCTCGATGTGGACCAGCGTGCGCTGCAGCACGTCGGCACCGCTCTCGCAGTGGCAGTGGCAGTGGAATCCCTCTATGTCGGCAGGCAGCGTGGCGGGCAGCTTGTCGGCCGTCACGCCAAAGCGCGTGCCCGGTGCACAGGGATTGTAGAGCAGCGTCTCCACCTCACTGTACTCAGGGTTGACGCGCAGGCCCAAGGAGACCTGCTCCCCTACCCTATTGTGGAAACGCTCGTACTGAGACAGCGAGTTGAACGTCAGATGGCTGCTGCATGCTACTATCTGGTCGAACTCACCGTCGGTATATGCCGGCGAATAGGTGTGCGCCTTCGTGCCAAACTCCTCAGCCGCCAGCCGAGCCTCGCTCAGCGAGCTGGCCGTGGTGCTCCTGATGTACTCTCGGAAGACGGGGAACGTCTTCCAGAGTGCGAAGGCCTTGAAGGCCAGGATAATCTCCACGTCAGCTCGCCGAGCCACGTCGGCTATGAGCTGCAGGTTACGCCGCAGCTTCGTTTCCTCTATGATATAGGCTGGTGTACCTGATGACAGCAATGATGGCTTATTTGACAACATACTTCCTTCGGTTGGAAATGTAGAGTCCCTTCGTAGGACGGCTGGTGCGTATGCCGGCAGGGGTGAAGAACACCTCGGGCTCCTGCTGCTGCATGTCGGCGGCAGTGTCGCTGATGGACGTAACGACGGTGGCATCGCCGATGAGGAGGTAGAGATGTCCGTCCTGGTAGGTCAGACGAGCATCGTCGACACCCTCAAGGATGATGTTGTTGATGCTGCCACTGATGCCGCCGATAGTGCCCAGGTCATAGCAGGCATCAGACTGTGTGCCGTTGGACACAATCTCGATGACGGGCTTCAGGTACTTAGGACCGTAGTTGGCCCATGCGCTACCCGTCTTGGTGCCGATGACCAGTCTGGTGGCGTTGATGCAGTCGGAGGTATTGTCACTGTTCACGTCTATCAGCAGGCGTGCGCCATGGTTCAGCGTCAGCGTGGTGGTGGTCAGCGTTCCCACTTTGTCCTCGCCGCCGGGAATGATGGTGGCGCCGTAGTCGGCCGTGATGCCACCCATGAAGCTGCCGCCGTCAGAGGTGAGCGTGGTGAAGCGGTTCAGCCACAAGGCGCTGTTCTGCAGCGTGCCGTTGAAGCTCAGCGTACCACCCCACACGTCGGTCTTTCCGCTATGGGTGTGCACGGCATTGTGCAGGCGCAGCACACCGTCGCCCTGCTTCACCAGCTGTGTGGTGCCGCTCAGGGGTGCGCCCTTCATGGTGTGTGTATAGGTCTTGACGTCGATGGCGGGCAGGTTTCTCACGCCGGTGCTGCCCGTCCTCACCTTCGTGCCGCTGGTGCCGTTCACGTCGGTGCCCTGCACCCATGTCGGGGTGTTGACGGTGATGACTGCCGGCTGTGCGCCCTCGGCCACGGTGAAGCTGCTGGCCGTCGACACGTTATCGCAAATCAGCGCATGCTTGCCATTCAGGTCGGTGCCGATGGTGCCATCCTTGGCTATCTCCGTGCGGCCAGTCATCGTCAGTGGCGGCGGAGCAATGGTGATGCCCTCCAGCTTGCCGAGGAAGTAGCTCAGGTGGGGCGGCTGGTTGTAGGCAAACATCTGCCACACCATGGCCTGGCGGTACTGATGGTCGTACCACAGGCAAGGCAGGGTGAAGGTGGTGGAATAGCCTGTGGTGTAGACACGCAGGCCCTTGCCGCAGCGCACCACTATTTCCTCGCGCCAGTCGCCAATGATGTCGCCCTGGAAGCAGGGATTGTTCTTCGAGTCGTTGTTCATGTTGCACCCCGACGAAGTGAACAGACGACCCTTGCCGGGCTTCTCAATCTTGGCCTCACGGGCCGTGCCGGGGCTGTTGAGAATCTCAGAGCAGAGGTCTCCGTCGAAGTAGATGCGGTTGTTCAGGTCGCCCCAGGCTATGTAGCTTTCACCGCCAAGGCCGCTGACCTCGGTACACGTCACCGACGAGATGATGTCAGACGATGAAGAGCGTCCGAGACTGCCAGGATAGCTGTCACTGAAGTTAGCCATCAGGGCGCGTCCGGTGTCACCGGTACCGGTGAACTTGTAGAGCACCTCGCTGGTGGTGGCGTCGCGGTAGTTGCAACCCCAGAATGGGCTGTTCTCAAGGCAGCCGAAAAACTCCAGGCCCTTGCGGTAGGGGTCGAAGTCGGTGCAGTGCTGGGCGTCGCCGTGCTCATAGCCGGTGGTGGACAGGCCCTTGCCGTTGTCGTCGATGACCATCGAGCCGTAGACAATCTCGTCGCGCCCGTCCTCATCCACGTCAGCTATCATAAAGTTATGGTAGCCGTTGCCATACCAGGGGCTGTTCTTGTTGTTGCAGTTCCACGTCCAGCGCGTGCTCCACTGATGGGTGCTGCGTTCCAGGTCCATGGCCATCATCTTGTGGCGGGTGTAGATGCCGCGACCCAGGAAGAGGCTGGCCTTGCGACCGTCGAGGAAGGGAGCGCCCATGAAGTACTTGCTGGAACGGTGGCCGTAGCTGTCGCCCCAAGCAGCGTTCAGGTCTGTCTCGTTGCTCTCCAAGCGCTTCAGCGGGTACGTCATCTGCTGGTAGAGGGCACCCGTCTCACCGTTCATATAGATGAAGTATTCAGCACCGCTGTTGGTATAGGCCATGCTGCCGGTGGAAGCTCCGTCGCTTTTCCTTGACGAATACCACGTCTGGCGGGTGTTGGCGTTCATGTTGCCAATGGTGTAGAGCTGCGTCTTGCCGTCGCTGCCATACACTATCATGTTGTCAGCACCGCGCAGGGCCACCTCGGCCTTGCCGTCCTCGTCCCAGTCGTAGGCAATGATGTTAATCTCAGTAGAGTTGGCACTTACCATGTTCGGACCGCAGTCAATGCGCCACATCAGGCTGGCGGCACCCGTCTGCCAGTTCACTTTGTATGCATCGAGCACCACAAACTCCTTTGAGTTCTTGGGATAGATGTTATAGATGACGTTTCCCTTGGCGTCCTTTTCGCCCGTATTTATGCCAGTGGCATCGACGGTGTTCAGGCGCTTGATGATGATCTCCAGCTCGCCGTCGCCGTCCAGGTCGGCCAACTCGGCATCGTTGGGCTCATAATGGTCGGTCACATCGGTGCCGTTGCGGTCGTAGACAGCGGCCAGGGCAATGTCGAGGTAGCCGGTGGCACAACGCTCCACCAGGTTGTAAACATACTGCTTCCACGGGGTGACGGCAGCGCACTTGGCCTGCTCAAAGCCATTCACCACTGCAGCCACCTCATAGCGTGTGGCAGACGTGGCACTGCTGCCATCGCTGTAGCTGGTAGTAGTCAGGTTCGACCTGTACAGCGTGCCGTTCTTGTAGAGATTGTAGGTCACACCGTAGTACTCGTCAGCCAAGCGTCGCCAGCTGACGAAATTGGTCGTTGAACTGCCCGAAGCACCTGTGGGGACTGCCACCAGGCCACGCCCCAGTGCATCGGTAAAACGCTGTGCAGTGGCCCAGTTGCATCCCGCAAAGGCCAGCACGATAAGCAAGAAAAGTTTTTTCATCATTCGTCTTAGTATTTAGCGGGTGCAAAGTTACGAAAAAAGAGTGAATTGCAAAAGGAAAACTTGTTTTTCTTTTTATTGTCGAGTGACAGTACACGAACAACACCAAGCACTTAGGGGGCCTGAATGAGCAATCCTGCGGATAACAGTAGGCCGTAGACGAAGATGTTACGCGCCGTCTCGCCCAAACAGCGATTCAGCTCCCTACCCTGCCAGATAGATTTCATCTTTAAGAAGGTGAACAGATGGAATGTGAGATAGACCAGAGGCAGGACAAAAGCCAGCCAACGGCCATTGAAAGCGAACACCAGCCCCATGAGGCAGGCCACCACACCCACGGCAAGGTAAAGCCACAATGTGGCACGGGCCCCGATGCGCACCACCAGTGTCATCTTGCCAGCCTGACGGTCCGTGTCGCGGTCGCGGAAGTTGTTCACCAGCAGCAGGGCATCGATGACCAGACCACAGGCCAGCGAGGCCACTACCACCTGGGGGGTGAGCGTGTGAAGCTGGACGTAATAGGTGCAGCAGACCGGCACCAAGCCAAAGAACACCAGCACCAGCAGGTCGCCCAAGCCCATGTAGGAGAGATGTGTGGTGTAGAGGAAGCAGAAGATGACGCAGGCCACACCCACGAGAATCATCTCCATGCCGCCATACCACGCCAGCGGCAGACCCACCAAGCAGGCCACGATGGTAGTGATGGCAATGGCATGCTTCATGCGCTCGATGCTCACCCACCCTTGTGCACAGGCGCGCTCAGGTCCGAGACGCGTCTCGCGGTCGTCGGTGCCCTTGGCATAGTCAACGAAGTCGTTCACGAAATTGGCATCAATCTGCATGATAAAAGCGAAGAGCAGACACAGCACTGCAGGCAACCACTGGAATGTGCCTGCCTCATAACTCTCTCGGGCGTCGGCCCAGGCCAGCGCCAGGCCAATCATTACAGGCACGGCAGCACCCGACAGCGTCTTGGGGCGCGCCGCCAGCAGCCATGCCTTGAAAGAATCCTTCCTTATTTCCATTTTCTTTCTATTCTACTATGACCTTATAGGACACGATGGTGTTAGACCGGGCAATGAATTTCTGCACGTAGGTGGTGCCCCTGGCAACGCCGAAGAGCGAGCCATCAGTAATGCGGGCCACCACGCCGTCGGCAAAGACGAAGGCATCGCCATCAGAGCAGGTTACTGGTGGGCCACCCACCGACAGGACGATGACATCAGGCTGCAGCCGGTGGTAGGTGAAGTGCCCCATCTTGGTCATCACCTCCAGGTCGCTGGTGGTCAGCGCGGTGACGAACCAGTTGTAGCGGCGGGTGTAGCCATAGCCGTTTGACTGTAGCGTCAGCAAGGCACCGTTCAGCATGTACCATCCGTATGTCGTGGTGTCGAAGCCATAGTCAAAGTAGTTGTCGTAGCCCGTATAGGTCTTGTCGGCATTGAAGGCTATCAGCTCGTAGTAGCCTGCAGCGGCATCGCCCCACAGCCAGCTGCCCGTCAGCTGGGCCGTTGCCGTCTGCTCATCACCGCTACTGACGAAGGTGATGCTGTCAATCTGTTGCAGCGGCACATCGCTGTGGCCCCCACCCTGATGGTGGATGCGCAGGTGCGTCTGAGCCTGAAGGGGCAGGCCGCACATGGCGAGCAGAAGGATGTACAGCAGTCGTCTCATAGCTAATCAGCCGCAAAAATACACATTATTTTTGAATTCAGCAAGGAATCGTCAAACAAAAAATCAGCGCATGATGCGGTATTTCAAAATAAAAGTTGTAACTTTGCAGCAAACTTACAGATTCCACGCCTAATGACAACCAAGCCCACTCCCAGCCTCGACCTGATGGAGTTCGTCGAGACCAAGATTCTACCCCGTTACGCCGAGTTCGACAAAGCCCACAACCTTGAGCACGTGATGCGCGTGATACGCCGCTCATTGGAGCTGGCGGCGCGCACCGGTGCCGATGTGGACATGGTCTATACCATTGCCGCCTACCACGACCTGGGCATGGAGGGGCCCCGCGCCGTCCACCATCTGACGGGCGGCAAGATACTGGCTGGCGACGCAAGGCTGCGCCGATGGTTCACGCCGGAGCAGATTACGGTGATGAAGGAGGCCGTGGAGGACCATCGAGCCTCGGCTTCGCATGCCCCACGCAGCATGTATGGCAAGATTGTGGCCGAGGCCGACCGCGACATCGTGCCCGAACAGGTGTTCCGTCGCGCCGTGCAATATGGGCTGGACAACTATCCTGAGCTGGACAAGGAACAACAATGGCAGCGCTTCCGCGAGCACATGGACCAGAAATACTCAACCCACGGATATATACGCCTGTGGATTCCTGGCTCGCCCAACGAGGAGAAACTGAAAGAGCTGCGCCAGGTCATTGCCGATGAAAAGGCCCTGCGCCAGGCTTTTGAGACATACTTCAACGAACAGAACGACTGACCACAGTTCCAGGCGGTTATCCCGCCTGGAAACCCGGCAACAGCCCCTCAACGAAACGGCGCATCTCAGGGTCGTGCTGCCCTACCAAGACATAGTAGGCCACGGCCAGCACCACCAGCAACACGATGAAAACCACCGAGCGCATGAGACAGGTGACGACCTGCTTCATGATGAACGCGGCGACGATGACAGCCACCACGGCAAAGATGTAGAAAGCGGTGTTATTCATCGGGGAAACAGTTGGCGGAAGGAGGTGGGGAACGGCGTTTCAAACTCCATGGGCTCGTTGGTGACAGGATGGGTGAAGCACAACAGCCAGGCATGCAGACAAAGCCGGTGAAGCGGGTCGTCGCCGTTACCGTATTTGGTATCGCCACAGACGGGATGCCCCATGTCGGCGGCATGCACACGAATCTGGTTCTTCCGTCCCGTCTCCAACTTAAACTCAACGAGCGAGTGCTCAGTGGTGCGACTGAGCACATGGAAGTGTGTGATGGCCAGTTTGCCGCCATTGTCGACGGGCGATGAGTAGGTCACGTATGCCTTGTTGTCCTTCAGCCAGTTTTGAATAGTGCCCTCGTCGTGCTCCATCTCACCGCTGACCACAGCAACATAGCGACGGTCGTAGACCAGCTGGTGCCAGTTGTGCTCCAGGGCCTGCTCCGTGTCAATGTCCTTGGCATAGACCATCAGCCCACTGGTGTCACGGTCCAGGCGGTGCACCACATGGGCGGTGCACTTCTGCCGCGACTTCTTGAAATAATCGTCAAGCACGCTCTTGACATTCAGCGACGAGTGGCCGGCGGCCATCGACAGGATGCCCGGCATCTTCTCGACGACGATGAGCCATCGGTCTTCGTAGACAATCTTCACATAACGGCTCTTAAACGACTGCTGGTTGCGCTTGGTCTTGCTCACGGCCACCTTCATGCCCGGCTTCAGGACGAAGTCAAACTGTGTGACGGTCTTGCCGTTCACCCTGATGCCCCTACCCTGCAACGTGGCTTTCACCTTCGTCCGGCTCTCACTGAGATTTCGCAACAACCATTCCAGGAGTGGCGCCTCCTCGTTGACCACCAAGTGCTGGTAGTCGCCCTCACGGTTAAAACCTGTATTTACTCGCATCTCAATTCCAAATCTCAAATCTCAAATCTCAACTCTCAATTCTCAACTCTCAATTCTCAACTCTCAAATCCCAAAAGGGTTCAGGTTTGAATAAGCCTGACGGGTCTTTTGCTCAATGCCCTCAGCCGAATACTCGCCGCTGACGTCGGCCAGCTCCTGGGGGTTCAGCTCCATCACCTTCTCCATATCCTCGGCAGCCCCGGTCTTGTCGCCCTTCTCCATGCGCAGTCTTCCACGCTCGCGGTAGGCTTCTACATGGAAGGGATTCATGTCAATGAGCTTTCCATACAACTCAATGGCCTCGTCGGCATGGTTGTTGGCCGCCTCCAGCTGGGCGCGCAGCATCAGGGCTTCCTCGCTGTCAACCTGGTGCAGCACCAGCCATTCCACATCGCTGGCAGCCCCGGCCACATCGCCCATCTGCAGCAGCGTCTGCCCGCGCAGCAGATGTGGGTCAACGAGCTTCTCGTCCAGGGCGATGGCCTGCGTCAGGTGTGCTATGGACTGCACGACATTACCCTCGCCCAGCTCAGCCTTGGCATAATAGAAATGAGCGATGGCACTGTTACCGTCAACGGCCAGCGCCTGCTCGCACAGTGCCTTCATCTCGACATAGTCCTCGTTCATGTAGGCCACGCTGGCAGCCTGCATCTTCAGCTGTATGTTGTCAGGCTCGCCCATGGCCAGCAGCTTCAGCTCGGCCAGAGCTTCGTCGAGACGGCCCATGTGGATGAGGGCACGCGACAGATAGTCGTGCACCTCAGGGTCGTCCGTTGTCTGCAATGCCTTTTCAAAACACTTGGCGGCATATTCAAACTGTCCGATGCGCATGGCCTTTACTCCATCGTACTTCAGCAGGTCGAAGTTGCGCTGCTCGGCATTCCTCTTCTCTTCCTCGGGATTACTCTCTCCCCCGAATAATGAATTCCAAAAACCCATATAATAAATGTTGTTGTGGATGCAAAGGTAAGCAATAATCCACAAAAGGCCAAAAAAAACAGTGTCAAAAATTTGCGGGAAAGAAAAAAAATGTCTACCTTTGCAGCCGCAAACCGGAAAAGACGGTTTTGCAACCTCAACATGGGACTGCCGATATGGCTCAGTTGGTAGAGCAACGCATTCGTAATGCGTGGGTCCCCGGTTCGAGTCCGGGTATCGGCTCAAGATGAGGAGGGGTAACAACAATGCCCCTCTTGTCTTTTAAGAAACGCCCTGCGGAATTAGCTCAGTTGGTAGAGCATTGGCTTCCCAAGCCGAGGGTCGCGGGTTCGAGTCCCGTATTCCGCTCTCATCATTCATCAAGACAACAATCCCAACAAGAGTTGCATGTAAATCAAATGGTGAAGTGCAACCCACCCATTTCCAAGACAGTGATGGTTTTCGTTTTATAACCTCATTCATTACGTCCATACACAACATTATTATATGTATACAAAAGAAGAATTAGAGACAATGGAGGCAAGCCAGCTCATGGCCATTGCCCAGCAGTATGACGTGAAGGTGTCGCCCAATGACAGCAAGGAGGCTGTCATCTACGACATCCTTGACCGCGCCGCTATTGAGAGTGCTGCCAACGAGAGCACCGCTCCCAAGCGGAAGCGCACACGTATAGCTAAGAAAGATACAGACCATGTGTACAGCGTCACAGGCAACGAGGGTGAGAACCTCGACTCCAAGACCCGCAAGGGAAAGGCTGTAGAGGCTCCCTCGCTGTTCAACGACGAGCCCGTGGCAGAGCCAAAGGAGAAGAAGAAGCGCAAGAGCAAGAAAGCCACTGAGGAGGCCACTGAGGAAGAGGCTGCACCTGTGCAGCAGGCAGAAGAGGGGGAAGAGGCCAATGTCACCGCCGACCCCCTGGCAGCGTTCCCCAAGCACAGGGGGCGCAAGTCGAAGGCTGAGCTGGCTGCCATCGCAGCCGCCGAAGCAGCACAGACCATGGAGGAGACTGCCACTGACGAGGAGGAGCCGAAGGCTGGAGTGCCGGAAGAGACGGCCCAGAGCAGCGAAGGTGAGGAAAGCCTGAATCAGGACGTGCTGGAGAAGCTACAGGAGAAGCTGTCGAAACGACAGGAGATGCCGCAACAGGAAGAGGACAACAATGGCGACTACGTTTGGGAAGGCGACCCCGGCGACGGGACTGACTTCATCACCGTGGTGGACCTGCCCATTGAGGACAACGGTGCCCTCCCCACCCTCGACATCTTTGACCGCCCCGTGCAGCAGCACACCGAGACGGTGTTCAAGCCCGTGTCGACGCCCGCTGCCCAGCCTGCCACCAACAACCAGAGGTACGACTTTGGCGACCTGATTGGTGGCAACGGCGTGCTGGAGATTCTTCAGGACGGCTATGGGTTCCTGCGCTCCAGCGACTACAACTACCTGTCATCGCCTGATGACATCTACGTGTCGCAGCAGCAGATTAAGAAATATTCGCTGAAGACCGGCGACGTGGTGGATTGCGCCGTGCGTCCCCCGCACGAGGGAGAGAAATATTTCGCCATGTCGACGGTGAACACCATCAACGGGCGCAACCCGTCGGATGTGCGCGACCGTGTAAGCTTCGAACACCTCACGCCGCTGTTCCCCGACAAGAAGTTCAACCTCACTGGCGACCCGCAGACCACCAACCCCTCGACACGCATCGTCGACCTGTTCTCGCCCATCGGCAAGGGACAGCGCGCACTCATCGTGGCACAGCCCAAGACGGGTAAGACCATCCTGATGAAGGACATCGCCAATGCCATTGCCGCCAACCACCCCGAGGCTTACATCATGATGCTGCTCATCGACGAGCGCCCGGAGGAGGTGACCGACATGAGCCGCACCGTCAACGCTGAGGTCATCGCATCGACCTTCGACGAGCCTGCCGACCGCCATGTGAAGATTGCGGGCATCGTGCTGGAGAAGGCTAAGCGCATGGTGGAGTGCGGCCACGATGTGGTCATCTTCCTCGACAGCATCACGCGTCTGGCCCGTGCCTACAACACTGTCAGCCCGGCCAGCGGCAAGGTGCTCACCGGTGGTGTGGACGCCAACGCCCTGCAGAAGCCCAAGCGTTTCTTCGGCGCTGCACGTAACATTGAGAACGGCGGCTCGCTGACCATCATCGCCACGGCACTCGTCGACACGGGGTCGAAGATGGACGAGGTCATCTTTGAGGAGTTCAAGGGCACCGGCAACTCTGAAATCCAGCTCGACCGCATGCTGTCGAACAAGCGTATCTTCCCGTCCATGAACCTGGTGCAGTCAAGCACACGCCGCGACGACCTGCTGCAGGACCAGAACACGCTGAACCGCATGTGGATTATCCGCAAGTTCATTGGCGAGATGAACCCCATCGAGGCCATGAACACCGTCTACGACCGTCTGGTGCAAAGCAAGGACAACGAAGAATTCCTCATGTCCATCGGAGGCTGAGGCATAAAACAATGCATGTAGTATGAAAAGGAACATGGCAATCATCATCATGGCTGCGGCCATGATGGCTCCCCTGGCAGCGTGCAAGGAAAAGAAAGCCGAGAGCACGAACATCATCCGCGATGACTATGTGGCTCCGAAGCCCACTGGGCCTAAGTCCAGCAGCGTCACTCCGATGTCAGAGGAAATCACATGGGTGGAAGGACGGCACTATGTCGTCAGCATCACGGGTAAGGCTGATGAAGCCCTGCCCATGGTGCAGGACGCCAATGGGCAGAAATATGTGGACAACAGCATCAACATAGAAATCTCACGTGCTGACAGCACCGTCTTCTTCGACCACGCCTATACTAAGGAGGCGTTTGCCAACTGGCTGACGGAGGACTACCGCAAGAAAGCCATCCTCGCCAGCATCTCCTACATTGGCATCGACAGCGAGCGCCTGCAGTTTGTGGTGTCGCTGAACCTTCCTGATGCCGGCGATGATGAAGCTACCGACCTGCTCATGCTGATTGACAGGATGGGTGAGGTCAGCATCAAGCCTTTCACCTACAACGATCGCGACGACCTGGAAGTCACCGAGGAATAGCCCCCGCCCTCCCAGAAGTCCCAGTAGTCCCAGAACTCCCAATAGCCCCAGAACTCCCAGTAGCCCCAGAACTCCCAGCAGCCCCCTCACTCCCACAGCGGCAGCACGGCCCACTGCTGGCTCAGCTGCAGCATGCTGTCGAGGATGATGTCGGCGTAGCGCTCACTAAACACCTGTTCAGGCAGGTGCCCCGTATTGACACATACGGTGAAGATGTGAGCCGCTACGCCGGCTTCCACTCCCAAGGGAGCGTTCTCCACCACCACAGCTTCCCAGGGCATCAGCCCGCCAGCCTTCTCCAGCCCCTTGAGATAGGGCTCGGGATGCGGCTTGCCACGACTGACGTCATAGGCCGTCACGATGTGCTGCTCGTCAAGATATTCGCCATAGTCATGCAGCAGACGGCGTATGAGCGGCCGCTGCCCGCTACCCGTCACCACACAGATGACAAGCCCCATGGCTTTGATTTGCGCCATCAGCTCATGGGCACCAGGCATGACAGGGGCCTCAGGCATGAGGTGAAACAGACGAGTCTTCTCATCATACATCGTCTGTGCCTCCTCATCACTGATGTCACGGCCCTGCTGGCGCTTGACCATCTGGCGGATGGTGTCAATGCCACGCTGTCCTTCGGTAGCGTATGCCTCCTCATGCGACATGCTGATGCCAAACTTGGCCATCGACTCATGCCATGCCACGGCGTGGTTGGGCATCGAGTCGTAGAGCACACCGTCCATGTCGAAAAGCACGGCCCTGGGATGGAATGTCTCAAAGCCGTGCTTCTCCTTATAATGCTTAATGCTCAATGCATATTGCATCATCACTTTTCACTTTCCAGCCTTTCCTTGATAGCCTTCGACTCAGCTTCGTAGCCGGGCTTGTCAAGCAGGGCAAACATGTTCTTCTTATAGGCCTCCACGCCGGGCTGGTTGAAGGGATTGACACCGAGGACGTTGCCGCTGATGCCGCAGCCAATCTCAAAGAAGTAGATGAGCTGGCCGATGTAGAACTCATTGAGTCTGGGAACGCTGATGCGCAGGTTGGGCACGCCGCCATCGACATGGGCCAGGCGAGTGCCCAGCTCGGCCATCTTGTTCACCTCGTCGACACGCTTGCCTGCCAGGAAGTTCAGGCCGTCCAGGTTCTCCTCGTCCTCAGGGAAGAGCAGCTTCTTCTCAGGCTCCTCGATGCTGATGACCGTCTCGAAGATAGTGCGTTCGCCGTCCTGAATCCACTGGCCCATGGAGTGCAGGTCGGTGGTGAAGTCGACACTGGCGGGGAAGATGCCCTTCTTGTCCTTGCCTTCCGACTCGCCATAGAGCTGCTTCCACCACTCGCTCATGAAGTGCAGCTTCGGCTGGTAGTTCACCATGATTTCAATCTTCTTGCCGTTCTGATAGAGGGCATTGCGAACGGCAGCATACTGTGCAGCCAGGTTCTGACCGAAGGGAACATCCTTGCCACAGGCCTTCTCCATCTGCTGGGCACCCTCAACAAGTGCCTTGATGTCGAAGCCGGCACAGGCGATGGGCAGCAGTCCCACAGGGGTGAGCACCGAGAAGCGGCCACCCACGTTGTCGGGGATGATGAAGCTCTTGTAGCCCTCCTTGTCAGCACAGGTGCGGGCAGCGCCACGCTTGGCGTCCGTCACGGCCACGATGACCTTCTTAGCCTCGTCCTTGCCACGCTGGGCCTCGCACTGCTTCTTCAGCAGGCGGAAGGTGAGGGCGGTCTCGGTGGTGGTGCCGCTCTTCGAGATGTTGATGACACCGAACTTCTTGTCCTTCAGATACTCGGTCAGCTCAAAGAGGTAGTCCTCGCCGATGTTGTTGCCGGCAAAGAGAATGGCGGGCTTGGGACTTTGCAGCCAGCCAAACGAGTTGCTCAGCGCCTCAATGACGGCTTTGGCGCCCAGATAGCTGCCGCCGATGCCTGCCACCACGATAGCCTCGCAGTTGTCGCGCAGCACCTTCGCCGTGGCCTCAATCTCTGCCAAGAACTCAGGGGTGATTTCCGTGGGCAGATGCAGCCAGCCCAGGAAGTCGTTGCCAGGGCATGTGCCATTCTCCAGGGCCTCTTGTGCAGCCTTTACCTGAGGCTCGAAAGCCTCCACAACGCCAGCCTGCAGGAAGCAGGCTGCCTTCGTAATGTCTAAACTGATGTTCTTCATCTTTTTTGTATTATGAATCTGAAATGATGTGCTTTCTTTTCTTCCGTGCAAATTTACTGTTTTTCCACGACACAGCCAAGCCTTTTTGCATTTTTTCTTTTTTTGTAACTCCGAAATATGTTGCACTACTTGCACCTATTTTAACCTTCGTTGAGAAATATGTCGCACCGCACACCCCAATTTTAACCTTCATTGAGAAATATGTTGCACTGCTTGCACTAATTTTCAATTTTGTTAACAACACAAAATATCAGTACTGGTGCAAGTAGTGCAACATTTTTCGGCGATAAAAAATACGCGCGCACGCGCGAAGCACGACTTTTTCACAATAACTCATTGACTTATTTCAATAACTCATGGAGATAATTTCGCCAGGCATGGAGATAATTTCATAAAGCGGCTCCTGGCTGAATTATCTCCATGCCTTATTCCAATAACTCATTGACTTATTGGGCCAATTCAGCACCTGACTTCAACAACCAATATCCTATTAGGGATAAAATTATCTGATAATTTGCCCCCTAAAGAGTTAAAAATATCAGATAATTTGCCCCTTTGCCGTTTTTTTGCTATCTTATGCTGGGTGGAAAAGAAGAAATGCTTGAAGAAGTGAGGAGGCTGCAGGCCTCGCCAGAAGCAAAATCCACCATGCTGCCCCTCTTGCAACGAGAACTTTATGAATACATTCGTTTCGGAGGCTATCCTGACGTGGTGACCGAGACAGAGGAAGAAGAGAAGATAGACATACTGAAAGACCTTTTTTGTAGACAAAGTTACGTATTTCTCCCGAATCCACCAAATCACCCTTGGTGTCCAAGTAGCTCGTCCATCTGCTGTTGCAGCTCGCGGGCCTTGTTGCCGGCAATCTCGGCGAAGTGGTCGTCCTGCGAGGCGTAGATGATGCCACGACTGGAGTTGACCAGCAGACCGCAGTCCTCGTTCATGCCATACTTACAGACCTCCTCAAGGCTGCCACCCTGTGCACCCACGCCGGGCACGAGCAGGAAATGACGGGGAGCCACACGGCGGATGTCCTCAAACATGCGGCCCTGGGTAGCACCCACGACGTACATCATGTTCTCTTCGGTAGCCCACTGCTGACTGACGCGGATGACCTTCTCAAACAGTCGCTCACCCTTGGCGTCCTCGGTCAGCTGCAGGTCCTGTGAGCCCTTGTTGCTGGTCAGCGCTAAGAGGATGACCCACTTGCCCTCATATTCAAGGAAAGGCGTCACCGAGTCCTCGCCCATATAGGGTGCCACGGTGAGTGCATCGACATCGTATTCACTAAAGAATGTACGCGCGTACATTTTAGATGTATTGCCAATATCGCCGCGTTTGGCATCAGCAATGATGAGATGGTGGGGATGGTGCTCCTTGAGATAATGGACTGTCTTGACAAACGACTCCATGCCTTTCAGGCCGTATGCCTCGTAGAAAGCCAGGTTCGGCTTATAGGCCACGCAGTAGGGAGCAGTGGCGTCGATGATGGCCTTGTTAAACTCAAAGACTGGGTCGTGAAGGTCGAATACACACTGAGGCATCTTTTTCGGATCGGAGTCCAGGCCCACGCAGAGGAAGCTGCGCTTCAGCCTAATTTGTTCTATCAGCTGTTGTCTGTTCATACTGTCATAATTATCGGTTTATGGTGCAAAATTACGAAAAAACAATGACATGAAGCAGGAATAAGCCGACTTATACAATTAAAAAAGTTTAAATGTTAGGTACAGTCAAAAAAACTTTGTACTTTTGAACACGAAAAAGTAGAACAGCATCAACGCGCTACTGTGACCGACAGGTCAACAACACTATATGGACTGTGCCGGACAGATCGGGATACTCATCAAATAACTAATGAAAACCGGGATGTCATCTCCTGCCAATGGCGGGCCGCTAACCAAGCTTCCTTACGATGCCGGCGGATTACAAAGGCGGAGCGCTCCCACAACCTGTCATAAAGGAGTTTTCATCACATCGCCGGCACAGTCTTTTTTTTGATGGCCGGGAAAGAATCCCGGCACAATGAACAAAGGCAGGAAGCTGTTATTCTTAAACAAAAGACAGGAAGCTGTCAATCAACCATAAACACTTGATAAAAAACATGTTCTCAGGCATCATTGAAGAGTTCGCTACCGTGGTAGCCATCCGTCACGACCGCGATAACATCGATTTCACACTAACCTGCTCGTTCACTGCTGAACTGGGCATCGACCAGAGCGTAGCTCATAACGGCGTGTGCCTCACTGTGGTCAGCATCGATGGTCCCAACTATGTGGTTACTGCAATGCGCGAGACGCTGCTGCGTTCCAACCTCGGCCAGCTGCAGGTGGGCGACAAGGTCAATGTCGAGCGCTCCATGCTGATGAACGGACGGCTTGACGGCCACATCGTTCAGGGCCATGTAGACCAGACCGCCGTCTGCACAGCAAAGGAGGATGCTGACGGCAGCACCTACTTCACTTTCGAATATCCGGAAAACCGTGAGATGGCACGTCATGGCTATTTCACGGTGGACAAAGGCTCCGTCACGGTCAACGGCGTGTCGCTGACCGTCTGTAACCCAACCATTAACTCATTCCAAGTGGCCATCATTCCTTATACCATGGAACACACCAACTTTCAGGATATTGAGGTGGGCACACGTGTCAACATCGAGTTTGACATCCTGGGCAAATACATCGCCCGGCTGAGTCAGCTGTAAGGAGACATTGAGGAAATGAGGAAATGAGAAAATGAGAAAATGAGAAAATGTAAAAATGAGATAATGTAAAAATGAGAGAATGAGAAATTGGCCACTTGAGCACAACTTCTCATTCTCTCATTTTTTCAATTACTCAATGTCTACAAGTTCAGGCTCTTCTTGATGGCCTCGACCTTCTCGCCGGCGGCGTTCATGCAGCGCTCGTAGCATCCGGCACACTTGAACGAAGCGTCCTTCACCTCAATGTAGAACTTAATCTTCGGCTCTGTGCCACTGGGACGGACGCTCACCTTGGTGCCATCCTCGCAGAACCACTGCAACACGTTGCTGGTGTCAGGCATGTCGAGCTTGCCCGTCTTTCCATCGGCCGTGCGATACTCCAATGTCTTGTAGTCCTTCCACAGGCAAATCTTCGAGCCACCCAGCTCCTTCGGCGGGTTCTCGCGGAAGTTGGTCATCATCTGCTTGATCTCGTCAGCGCCCGTCTTGCCTGGACGCACCACGTTGATAGTCACCTCGCGCGAGAAGCCATACTCAGCATAGATGTCCATCAGCAGGTCGTAGAGCGTCTTGCCGTTGTCACGTGCCCATGCTGCAATCTCACAGATGAGGCAGATGCTGGCAGGTGAGTCCTTGTCGCGTACCTTGTCAAACGGCAGGAATCCGAATGACTCCTCGCCACCACCGATGTACTTCTTCTTGCCCTCGTTGATGCGAATCTCGTTGGCAATCCACTTGA
>CAMVKN010000055.1 GCA_947168045.1 uncultured Prevotellaceae bacterium | reverse complement strand
CCTCGCTGTAGTTGTAGCCCCAATAGCCCTCGCCCCAGTAGCTGGTGTGGTTGGCTATGCCGGCGTGGCTGACGGCACAGGCGAAGAGGTCGGTCTGGGTCTGCAGGTACTGCGTCATGAAGCCGCCATAGCTGGCGCCCATGCAGCCTATCTTCTTGGCATTGATGAAGGGATGCTCCTGGCAGAGCTGCTTCACACCCTCAATGATGTCCTCGGCCGGTCCGTGGCCGGCGGTGTTCACATGGCGCGAGGCCCACTCCTGTCCGAAGCCCGTGGCACCACTGGGCTGCAGGATATAGGCCACATAGCCTAATGAGTTCCACATCTGCGGAGCGTAGGGCGACTCAAAGTAACGGCTCACGGGCGAGCAGCCACCATAGTAGTAGACGATGAGCGGATACTGCTTCGTGCTGTCGAAGTCGGCAGGCAGGTACAGGCGTCCGTAGACCGTGTCGCCCTTGCTGTTCTTGAAGTTCCAGTCCTGGCAGGTGCCCAACTGGGCATCGCCGAGCGCTGTCTTACCTTTAAAGATGGTTTGAGACTTGAGTTTTGAGAGTTCCGATTTGAGATTAGCAATGTAGGCCGAAGCCGGTTCCATGGTCTTGTACGACAGCCAGGCGAGGGTGGGGGCATGGGTGGCCAGGTCCCAGCGGTAGGCATAGTCGCCTTGCAGGGGTAGCTGCTCGATGGTGCCGTTGGCGGGGTCAAGACGGAAGATACGCACGTAGTCGCGGTCCTCAGCTGAGAAGTAGACCATGCCATCGGTCAGCGACCAGTCGACCTCATCCACCGAGGGGTCGAAGTCCTTCGTCAGCGGCTTCACCTGCTTTGTGGCGATGTCGTATAGGAACAGCTCATTCTCAGTCATGCTGGGCGTGACGCTGGCGGGCAGCTGACAGCCTATGCGGTCGAAGGCCTCGGGATTGCCCTGGAAGAGCAGCTGGCGACCATCGGGCGAGAACTGTGCTCCGCTGAGGAATCCCACACACTGCATCAGCGTGTCGGCCTGCAGTGTCACGGCGTCGAGCAGGTAGTAGTCCTGCACCTCCGTGGGGCGCTGTGCCAGACGGCTATAGGATGAGGCGATGAGTAGCTTCTGACCGTCGGGCGAGATGTCGCTGAGGTATTCACCCTTCGTGCCGAAGGTGATGCGCTGGGCGATGCCCGATGCCAGGTCCATCTTCATCAGATAGCTGCGGTCGCGCCAGTCTGGCTGACGGTCGTCCATCTCCAGCACCTCGAATACGTCGTCGTCTTCCTTCGGCCCCTCCTCCTCGGCGGTGATGATGAGGTAGTCCTCATTGGGGCTGATGTCGTAGCTACCCTGTGGCACGCCCGTGGCAAAGACGCTGCGCTGACCCGATGCGGGATCCACCTTGTAGAGCATGCGCTTGCCGCCCTCCCATGTCTCTTCTATGTACGCGCATGTACGTGGCATCCAGCGCACGTGCTGCGTGGGACGGCTGACGAGGCCCTGCGACTTTGTCTCTATCAGCTCATAGTCCCAGCGGCTGTTGCCGCCGCGCTCCGTTGTCTGATAGCTCACAGTGGCAAAGCGTCCGTCGGCTGACAGGCTGATGCCCCTGACACGGCAACCGTCGGTCAGGTCGTGCACCATGTAGGGGTGCCTCTTGTCCAGCGTGGGCACGACGCGGCGGTTCGCGTCGATGGTGACGCGTATGCTGTCGCTGTCGTTGGGTTGCGCCAGGAAACGGATGGCCACGGTGTGGTGCTCAGGGGCGAGCTTCAGCTCACCGCCCGCTTCCTTTCCGTCGATGAAGAGCTTGTAGTTCGTGGGGCCTTCCACGCTGATGGTGCCCTTCACAAAGTCGCTGTTGTTCACGAAGAAGCTGAGCACGCCAACGCTCCGGCTGTCGGCGAGCGAGGGCAGCACACCGGCCTGTCGGGTTGTGGCAGGGGCAGCGTCGAGGGGCAGCGCGTCTAACAGCGATGTCTCCTCAAACTGCTTGCCATCCACGCTGACCGTGTCGGCGGCAAAGGGCTGGCTCACGGCAAAGGGCCCCGCCAGGTTAAACTCAGTAACTTCCGTTTTCTCTTGTGCTGCGGCGGTTGTAGCAGCCAGCAGCAGCGGCATCAGTAGTAGCTTTTTCATTGTGTTATATTTCTGCAATTTGCGTGCAAAGATATAACAAAAAACTGACACTCACAAATCAGTGAAGGGTGTTTTTTCTGAGCCTCGTTAAAAGGCGTAGAAAACGTTCCACTATATGAAGTATATAAGGAAACCGATAAAAATGGTGCACCAAGTGCACCTATGGGGCTTAGTCGTCTGAGTTGCAAGTCGTTAGTTGGTGCACCAAAGAGAATGGTTGGTGCACCAACGAGCACCAGTCCCCCGCCCAGTCCTCCCTTAGGAGGGGGTGTGGATAGCTTTAGCGCATCATCCGACCGAGTAATGGACATCAAGTGCATCCTCATACTTGTGATGCACCGCTTTTTGCATAAATTCTCTAGAGAATTCATGCAAAAGTCGGCCACTTATGCTGATAACTCAACGACTTATTCTCGCCAGGAGCCGAGTTATTCTCGTAACTCAACGCCTGGCTGTCATAACTCGGCCACTTATTCCAATAACTCGTACAGTGGCGATAAAAATCGGGAGGGGCTTCTGGCTGGTGGGGTTTCTGGTGCTCCATTGGTGCTCGAACAGATAGATTGGTGCACCAACCAACGACTTGAAAGTCAGCTAACTAAGGTCCAAAGGTGCACTTAGTGCATAATCTTTTTTGTTTTCCTTATTTACTATATGTAATTAATATCAGAACGTAATGCCAAGCGTACAGCTTGAAATATAATGGTGCCCCGGGGCGTATGACTCGATGACGCACAGTCCAACCGTCAGGTGGAGGCGGGTGGACACATTATTTATATAGGACGTCACGGTGGGTGAGGTCAGCAGAAGCGTATGTCGGCAATGACCTGTGCGCCAACATGTTGGTTTAGCATCCGGACCAGCTCCTGCCGCCGCATGCTCAGGTCGGCACGCAGGGCAGGGATGCTGAGGCTGACGAAGAGCGTTTGGTTCTGTATCCTCACATTTGTCGTGTAGCGGGCAATGGCCTCGCCGGCCACCGTGGGCCACGAGTCTATCAGGCGCTTCTGCAGCAGTGGTGTCTCCAGTCCCAGTTCGCGCAGCTGTTGCATCAGCAGTCGGGCGATAGGTTGTTCTCTGCGTTTGAACATAGCTTTTACTCTATTACGCCATCGGCCACATGGAACAGGCGGTAGTCGCAGTCGCCGTGCGCCAGAATCTGGTCCAAGTGGTCGCGGTTGGTGTCAGTGATGAATATTTGTCCGAACTGCTGGGTAGCCACCAGGCGGATGATTTGCTCCACGCGGCTGGCATCCAGCTTGTCAAAGATGTCGTCGAGCAGCAGGATGGGGTGCTGGGAGGACTGGGACGACTGGGGCTGCTGGGAGGACTGGGGCTGCTGGGACGACTGGGAGGGCTGGGAGGACTGGGGCGACTGGGAGTACTGGGAGGGCTGGGAGTCGTCTAAGTAGAGGTACTGGGCCAGCTTCAGTGCAATGACGAAGGTCTTCTGCTGTCCCTGACTGCCCTCGCGGCGCATGGGGTGCCCGTCGATGAGAATCTCCAGGTCGTCGCGGTGGATGCCGTGCAGCGAGTAGCCCACGGCGCGGTCCTTGTGGCGGTCGCGGCGTATGACGTCGAGCAGCGGTCCCCGCTGGCAGTGCGACACGTAGCTGAGTGCCACGTGCTCCTGGCCGTTGCTCACCGTCTGGTAGAACTGCTGGAAGGTGGGTGTGAGCGCCTCGACGAGGGCACTGCGCCGTGCCGACACCGTCTCGCCCTGACGGGCCATCTCCTCCTCCAAGAGGTCCATCAGCTGAGCGTCGGGCTCATGCTCCTCGTCGCGCAGCAAGGCGTTGCGTTGTTGCAGCGCCTTGTTGTAGCGGTTGAGCGCATCGATATAGGTTCGGTCGCGCTGGGCTATCGTCTGGTCCATCAGTCGGCGGCGCTCCTCGCTGCTGCCCTCGATGAGCAGGATGTCCTGTGGCGACACCATCACCAAGGGGATGAGTCCGATGTGCTCCGACAGCCGCTGATACTCCTTGCCATCGCGCTTGAAGTGCTTCTTCTGCCCACGCTTCAGGCCACAGAAGAGCTTGAGGGGTGAGGGGTGGGAGGTGAGGGGTGAGGGGTGTGCTTTGCTATATTCGCCTTCCAACACGAGGAACTCCTGGTCGTGGCGGATGGCCAGGGCATCCTGGTTGCTGTAGGCCGAGTGGCAGAAACTGAGGAAGAAGATGGCATCGAGCACGTTGGTCTTGCCCGCCCCGTTGTTGCCGATGAGACAGTTAATCTTAGGCGAGAACTGCAGCTCGGCTCCCGCAATATTCTTGTAGTTAACGATGGAAAGATGCTGTAAAACCATAAATTTTGTGCAAAATTACTGCTTTTGGGGCTGAAAAGCAAAAAAAGTACGAAATAAATTTCAATATCTGCAAGAATTTCAGTAATTTTGCGCCCGCAAATTGCACCACTTAGTAAGATTTAAAAACAAAAAGACAAACATAAGAATGGCAGAGAAAATTGCAAAGCAGGGCGCAGCTGAAACGCAGCCAGCCCTGAACCCGAAGGAGGATTTCATCCTCAAGTACAAGAATCTTATCATTGGCGGCGTGGTGGCCATCGTGGCCATCATTGTGGGCTTCGTCTTCTGGTCGAACCACAAGAAGTCCAATCAGAAGGAGGCCGAGACGGCTTCGGCATCATCCCAGCTGTCGGTGATGACGGCCATGGAGCAGCTCCAGAACGGCATCAACCTGCTTGACGAGAAGAACTATATGGCCGCCCTCAACGGCGACAGCGCCACCAAGGGCATGGGCTTCTTGAAGGTTGCCGACGAGTATTCGTCGACACCTGCCGGCAACCTGGCTAACCTCTATGCCGGACTGTGCTATGCACACATGGACAAGTGGGAGGATGCCGTGAAGTACTTAGAGAAGTATGACGATGCTGGCGACTTCCTTATCTCGCCCGCCGCACAGGCCGCCCTGGGCAATGCCTACGCACACGTGAACAAGCTTGACGACGCCGTGAAGGCCCTGCAGAAGGCAGCTGAGAAGGCTGACAACGTTCTGCTCTCGCCCATCTACTACGTGCAGGCCGGTGAAATCTTGGAGAGCCAGGGCAAGAAGGCCGAGGCCAAGGAGATGTATCTGAAGGTGAAGAAGTACGACCGTGTGCAGGGCATCGACGGTGTGTCGCAGACATCACCCTATGTCCAGATCATCGACGAGTACATACAGCGCGTTTCCGAGTAAGCAGTCATGGCAACACGCAACCTCTCAGACTACGACGCACAGAAGGTGCCCGATGCTTCGAACATGATTTTCGGCATCGTCGTTGCTGAATGGAATCCCGAGATTACCGGTGCCATGCTTGACGGCTGCGTCAGCACCTTGGAGAAGCATGGTGCCCTGCCTGAGAACATCCACGTGAAGACCGTGCCTGGCAGCTTTGAGCTGATTTACGGCGCTCACCAGATGACACTCAACGACGGCTATGATGCCGTCATCATCCTCGGCTCCGTCATTCGTGGCGAGACGCCCCACTTCGACTACATCTGTCAGGGTGTCACCGCAGGCATCGCACGTCTGAATGCCACCAGCAATATCCCCGTCGTCTACGGGTTGCTGACCACCAACGACATGGAACAAGCACGCGACCGCGCCGGTGGGCGTTTGGGTAACAAGGGTGACGAGTGTGCCGTGGTAGCCATCAAGATGGCGAAGTTCTGACTCATCACACTACTCACTACTCACCACTCGCTGAAGTAATCACCATCTAACCGCAACATCGAGCTGCAAGCCACTGAGGCTGAGGTCGATGTTGCGGTTTTTTATCACCTTACGTTTTAGAAAATAGATTAGCTCAGTGGCGGCGAAACCGATGGCAGCACCAGCTACTACGTCGTGAACATAGTGGCGGTCGCGGCGCACACGGTCAGCGGCGACGAGCGTGGCCAGGCCATAGCCACCCACGGCAATCCACGGTGACCGTTGTCCGTACTCCTTCATCAGCACCGTGGCACCGGCGAAGGCCATCGTGGCGTGTCCCGACGGCAGCGAGCGGTGGTCGCTGCCGTCGGGACGCCGCTCGCGTAGCACATGCTTCAGCCCCCAGGTGGTGGCGGCACTCAGCGTGTAGGCTGCTGCTGCCGAGGCGGCCAGCTCTGTCCACGACGGCGAGGCGCTCTGCACGCCGCAGCCACGCAGCGCCAGCACCGTTGCCAGCGGCACGTGCTCCAGCACGTCGTCCAGGGCATCGCTCTTCTGACCATGCATGGGCAGCATGACCAGCAGGAAGAGTAGGATGGTGGCTATTGCTTTGTTAAACATGGATGTAACATAGAACAATAAGACACAGAGAAAGAGTCATCACTTCCCTGTGTCTTTGTGTTGGTGCATGTCAGGTCTTCCCTATGGTTGTAGCCATAGGTTATTCATCGTCCCAGTCACTGCCCCCACGGCTGCGGGCTCCACCTCCAGTGTCATTAGCACTGCTACCGCCGAATTTCAGACCGGCGTTGCCATCAACCATTTTAACTTTGTTGGGATTGGTCGAATTTATCAACGCGCTCATCTCCACTCTCATGACAGTGGTGGACGGCATTTTATATTCTTTCTTCATCTTCTTTCTGCGTCTTATGTTGATTGTAGGTGCAAAGTTACAAGTTTTTTCTCATTCCGCCATCTTTTTTCCATTTTTTTTAGCCTTTTCCTTAAAATAACGCTAAAGCGTCTTGAAAAAACAGATAAAAACAAAGAAAACAATCAAAAACAGCTTGTTTTTATTTGTTTTGTCGGTTTTCAATTGTTTTTTAAAGACGCTTTAGCGTATAGATGATGGCGATTGCGATTGCAATAAGTCGGCACTTGATGGAAACGGGGCGGTTGTTACGCATGCCCAGGCGTACCAACGGCGGGTGATAATTTTTTTTAGCCATTTCGGCAGAGTTCTCGTGGAAATGTTGTAACTTTGCACCTTGGTTTTTTAAAGGTAGAAGATATGCAGAAGATAGGATTCGACAACGACAAGTACCTGAAGATTCAGTCGGAGCACATTCGCGAGCGCATCGCACAGTTTGACGGCAAGCTCTATTTAGAGCTGGGCGGCAAGCTCTTCGACGACCATCATGCCTCGCGCGTGCTGCCCGGATTCAAGCCTGACTCCAAGCTGCGCATGCTGGCACAGCTGCGCGACGAGCTGGAGATTGTCATCGTTGTCTCAGCTGACGACATTGAGAAGAACAAGGTGCGCTCTGACCTGGGCATCACCTATGACGAGGATGTGCTTCGCCTGCGTGAGGAGTTCCTCAGTCGGCAGTTCATGGTCAGCAGCGTTGTCATTACCCACTACAACGGTCAGCACGCCGCCGACCAGTTCCGCCACCGCCTGCAGCGCATGGGCATACGCGCGTATGTACATTATCTTATAGATGGCTACCCGCACAACGTCGAGCTGATAGCCAGCGACGAGGGCTTCGGCAAGAACGACTTTGTGGAGACCACCCGCCAGCTGGTCATCGTCACCGCCCCCGGTCCTGGCAGCGGCAAGATGGCCGTCTGCCTCAGCCAGCTCTACAACGAGAACAAGCGTGGCGTCAGGGCCGGCTATGCCAAGTTCGAGACCTTCCCAGTTTGGAACCTGCCGCTGAAGCACCCCGTGAACATCGCCTACGAAGCTGCTACTGCCGACCTGAACGACGTGAACATGATTGACCCGTTCCACTTGGAGGCCTACGACAAGATAGCCGTCAACTATAACCGCGACATCGAGATTTTCCCCGTGCTCAACGCACTCTTTGAGAGCATCTACGGTGGCAGTCCCTATAAGAGTCCTACCGACATGGGCGTGAACATGGTGGGCTTCTGCATCAGCAACGACGAGGTGTGCTGCAATGCCTCGCGCGAGGAGATCATCCGCCGCTACTATGATGCCACGAACAAGCTGGCCGATGGTGCTGACAACGAGAACGAGGTGAACAAGATTCTGTTGCTCTTCAACCAGGCGAAGATTACCACTGCCTATCGCCGTGTCACCGTGGCTGCTGCGGCCAAGAAGGAGCTGAGCGGACACACGGCTGCCGCCATGGAGCTGGACGACGGCACCATCATCACTGCCAAGTCGAGTCCGCTGTTAGGGTGCAGCGCCGCCTTGCTGCTCAACGCCACGAAGCATCTGGCTGGCATCGACCATGAGGCAAAGCTCATTCCGCAGAGCCTTATCGAGCCGGTGCAGAAGACCAAGACAGAGTATCTGGGTGCCAGGAACCCCCGCCTGCACACCGACGAGGTGCTGGTGGCTCTGAGCGTGCTCAGCCAGACCGACGAGCAGTGCCGGCGAGCCTTGGAGCAGCTGCCGCGCCTGCGTGGCTGTCAGGTGCACAGCACCGTGATGCTCAGCGAGGTGGACCGCAAGATATTCAAGAAGCTGGGATGTGGTCTGACCTGCGACCCAGTGAAGAAGAAGTAGGGAGTGAGTTAGGAGTTTGAAGATGACTTATGCAGTGATTGGAACAGGGGCCATCGGCGGCTTTTACGGCGCACGCCTGGCCCGCAGTGGACAGCAGGTGCACTTCCTGCTGCACAGTGACTATGAATATGTGAAGGAGCACGGCCTGCAGGTGGACTCCTGCGATGGTTCCTTCCACCTTGACCATCCCTTGGTGTGGAACGACACGAAGCTGATGCCAGCCTGCGACGTCGTGCTGGTGGGTCTCAAGACGGTGAACAACCATCTCCTGCCACGTCTGCTGCCACCGCTGCTGCATGAGCGGACGCTGGTTGTGCTCATCCAGAACGGCATCGGCGTGGAAGAGGATGTGCAGCGCGACTTCCCCGGCGTGCAGCTGGCTGCCGGCCTGGCCTTTATCTGCTCAGCCAAGGCCGGCCCGGGACTGGTCAGCCACCAGTGTTACGGACAGATAAACCTGGCCAACTACTCGTGCCGCGATGAGCAGCTGATGCAGCAGGTGCTGGCCGACCTGAACGCCGCTGGCATTAAGGCTGGACAGGTGGAGTACCATGAGGCGCGGTGGAAGAAGGCGGTGTGGAACATGCCGTTCAATGGCATGACCGTCGCCCTGCACACACAGACCGACCTGCTGCTGCGCCATCCGGCCACGCGCCAGCTGATACGCCAGCAGATGATGGAGGTCATCGGCGCTGCCCAGCACTTAGGCGTGAAGAACATCGACGAGCGCTTTGCCGACCTGATGATTAGCATGACCGACGAGATGACTCCCTATTCACCCTCCATGCGCCTGGACTATGACTTTCACCGGCCCATGGAGCTGGGCTATCTCTATGCTAAGCCCATCAAAATGGCAAGCGAGGCAGGGTATGCCATGCCTCGCTTGGAAATGCTGATGCACGAGCTGCAATATCTCGAAGCTCAGCAGTAGCCTGCCAGCGGTTACTTGGTGTAACCGTGGGCAGGATTCTCATACATCGTGATTCGTATCTTGAACTGCATCATCTCGTCGAGGTTGTGCACGGGATGCTCTATGCCCTGCGGGATGGGTAGCCCAGAGAACTGCTGGAAGTAGAGCAGGCAGGCATCGCGCCACCACTCGGCATCGCGAGCCTGGATGCGCAGGCGGCGCTGTATGTCGCTGAAGCGCTCCTCGTCGACATACTGCTGCATGGCGTCCCACTGGGACAGCATCTGGCGGGCGCCAGTGACGCCCTCGGCATACTTGTAGCACAGCTCGTCCCAGAACGTGCGCCCACTGTGCATGCGGTGCTGCCAGGGCACGTGGTGGAACCAGGCAAGGAACTTCTCAGGACAGCTGTTGATGTCGTTCAGCTGGTTGCACAGCTCGGCGGGATACTGCGACACGGCATCGGTGCCGTTCTTCGTGCGGTCGAATCCCAGGCCCTGGGCGTCGGCACGGTGGTAGTAGGCAGGTGTCCAGTCAGGGCGTATGCCCGGCTCGGTGTACCACGGCTCCGGACCGTAGTGGTGGACTCCGGCGAAGATGTGGTGCAGGCCTAAGGGCATCATGTAGCTCACACACGTCTCGTGGCTCTGTACCATCAGCTGTGTCATGGGCTTCACGAAGTGCTCATCGTTGGTGAACGTCTGGCGCAGCCACTCTTCGGCTATCGTCTCGCTCTTCAGCGACGAGTCCCATGCCAGGCGTCCCAGGGCGTACCAGTTGGCCTGGGCAAAGTGGTGACCACACCAGTTGGTGTCAGTGCCGATGTTCGCCACGCCGGCAATCGCAGTGAGGAGTGAGGAGTGAGGAGTGGGGAGTTGGTGCGCCTTGTTAGCTCCTAACTCATCAAAGAACTCGCGCCACATGGGGGCCAGGAACACCAGGTGGTTGGCTGCACCCAGGTATTCCTGCGTCACCTGCAGCTCGGCGGCCATGGGTGTCTTCTGCAGGGCGGTGAACAGCGGGCTGTAGGGCTCACGCGGCTGGAAGTCGACGGGACCGTTCTTCACCTGCAGGATGACATTGGGGCGGAACTGGCCGTCCAGGGGCATGAACTCGTTGTAGGCCTGCTTGGCACGGTCCTTGTCCTGAGGGTTGTAGACGAAGGCGCGCCACAACACGATGCCCTTGTGCCGTCTCAGCGCGTCGGCCAGCATGTTGGCACCGTCAGCATGGCTGCGGCCGAAGTCGCACGGACCAGGCTCGCCCTCGCTGTTCGCCTTGACCAGGAAGCCGCCGAAGTCGGGCACCAGCTTGTAAATCTCGTCCACCTTCTTCCTCCACCACGCGCGTACCTCTTTATTAAGTGGGTCAGCCGTCGTCAGGCCACCCACATGGATGGGCGAGGCAAAGTTGACTGACAGGTAGACACGGATGTGATAGGGGCGCAGCATGTCGGCGATGTGCTTCACCTGTTGCAGGTTCTCGGTGGCCAGTGCCTGCGGCTTGGCGTTGACGTTGTTCAGCACGGTGCCGTTAATGCCGATGCTGGCATTGGCGCGGGCATATTGCAGCAGAATGTCGTCGTTGGTCTGGGGCCAGAAGATGCTGTGCCCCGCGAAGCCGCGCTCCACAGTGCCGTTGGGGTTGTCCCAGTGGTTGAGCAGGCGCAGGCTGTGAGCCGGCGACGATGTGATGCTGAAGCGGCTCATGTCAGCTCCCGTCTGCTGCATCCTCAGCAGATGGAAAGCGCCGTAGAGCAGACCGGCATCGGTGCTGGCTGCCACGGTGGTCTTGCCGTCCTGGCAGGCGATGGCGTAGGCCTCGTCGGCGTAGCCACGCACCATCTTCAGTTCAAGCTGGCCACCCTGCCAGTACTGGCGCAGCTCGTCGGTAGCCGTGCAGGCAGGGCCTGTCACCTGTGTGTTGTTGCCTGCGGTCATGCGTAGCCACAGACGGTGGCCGTCCTCAGCCCTTGTCGCGGTTGGACAAAGAATGGCTGAGAGTAACAGCAGCAATAGGGAAAAACGTGTTCTTTTCATAAGTGTCAGTTGATAAGGAATACTTTTTTCTTGCCATGGTAAGTAGCCTTGACGGTGGCGCGGCCCTCGCTGACAGCGCTGATGCTGAACGTTACGCCGGGCACGTCGGAGCTGGCCTCAATCTTTGCACCCTCCTTCATCGGGGCGTAGACCTGATAGTGTGTCAGGTCGGTGTAGCCGTTCTGGTTGGTGGTACGGATGGGCGTGTCGGGAATCCTCAGCAGCTTGTCGTCGACGGTGATGTTGACCTGGGGCACCACGGGAGCCTTCAGTGGCTGGCCCTTCTTGGCGAAACCGATGCCGTGGAGGTCGAAGAGCCCCTGTGGACGCTGCGGCTGCTGTGGCCGGCGGCCTCCCCACTGTGGCTGCTGCGGGGCCTCCACCTCAGGGCCTTCAGTCACGAGATAGATGGCGTGCTTGCCGGTCAATCCCTCTACGGCGGGCACACGTATCTGGTAGTTTATGGCTGCCTTGGGCGCGTTGGCGGGGATGTCGAAGACGCCTATCTCCTCACCCTTCCAGGGATTGTCCAACAGCACGTGAATCTTGAAGCCACCCTTGCCGCTGGACGACAGGTTCAGGCAGAGCATGGTGCCGTCGCCCGCCTTGGTGCCCTCGAAGGCAGGCAGACCGTTGGTGCTCTGTGCCAGACCGCCAAAGCCGAAGTACTTGAAGCCCACGATGCCGCCGTTGGTGATGCCGGCCAGGTCCATCGAGTTGTTCCACACGTCGAAGTTGTCCTGCATCCACTCGTTGCTGTTCTTGCCGCCGTAGACGAAGCAGGCGATGCCGGCAGAGTAGTAAGCATAAGGAGGCAGACCAAAGATATGGAAGCCCTCGCTGGTAACCTCGGCACCGGTGTATTCTGGGGCTGCTGGGAGTCCTGGGGCTGCTGAGGTCTCTGAGGCTGATGAGGTGGCCTTAGCCGTCCACTCCTGGTTGGGGGCGTAGGGGTCATAACCCGTGATGCGCACCTTGCCGCCCTTGGCCACGGACTTCTTGTCCCAGGTTATCTTGATGGGAGCCACCATGGCCTGGCGGGCATTGCCGAAACCACGCGGCGGACGGTGGTAGAAGACGTACCACTGGCCGTTGATTTGCTGAATAGAGCCGTGGGTGTTGTGCCCGAAGTTGGTGGTGATGAGCTTGCTGCCGTCCTCGTTCAGCACCACGCCGCGCGAGTCGACCAGCACGCCGCCTGAGCGCCACGGGCCGAGGGGCGAGTCGCCGTAGGCATAGCGCAGGGCGCTGTTGGTGTTACCCAGACCGTATTCGTTGCCGCTATAGCCGCTGAACACCATGACGTACTTGTTGCCCACCTGGCGGATGCTGCTGGCCTCGAAGAAGTTGAAGTCGAGCGGGTTCTGACCCTTGTAGAGTGCCTTGTACTCGCTGCCCTCAGGGTCGAGCAGCTGTCCGTCGCGGCTGCTGGCAGGAATGAAGGGGTCGATAAGCTCGGTGCCCTCGCGCTTGCTGTACATCGTGTTCTGGTCCAGCTCGCAGGCAGTGCTGTGCTGGAAACCGTAGAACACGTAGGCACGGAAGCCCTTGGCATAGTCCTTGTCTTTCTTGCTGGTGACAGGCTCGATAAACACCGAGGGGTCGAAGTCGATGAGCGAGCCGGGCAGACACTGTGTGCCGTCGTCAGTCAGATTCACTGGCACAAAGGGGCCGTCGGGGCGGTCGCCACGGCACACCATAGCCACACGGCGCCAGCCGCGGCTGTGAGGATAGAGCCAGTAGGTCTTTTTGCCAGTAGACTTGTCGACGGTCTCCACCAGGTCGGGTGCAAACATCGTGTCCCACTGCCCATCGGTAAACCATGTGAAGATGGGGCCTTCGTCGCGCCACTGTGTCAGGTCTTCGACGGGGGCCGACCACATGCGGATGTCGTTGCCACAATACTGGGTGTAGTGCGTGTCGTGCGAGCCGATGATATAGGCACGCTGCTTGCCTGGGTTGTCAGGGTCGTCAAACACACGAGGCTCGCCGTCGGGCACATGCTCCCAAAGCGGCAGGTAGGGATTCTGCGCAGATGAGAAATGAGAAATGAGAAATGAGAAAAGAAGCGGCAGGAAACGTTTCATAGTCATTGCTTTTTTCGTTATGTGATTGTTGTTATAACGCTATTCCGTTATAGTTTACTGTTTTTCTCTAATGTCCAGCCCTCGCGTTGCAGTAGCAGCGGGTTGCTGCCGCGGAACATGCGGGCAGCCTGACGGTTGCCCTTCAGCTGCCAGTCGAGCCAGGCCAGTGCCGGAACGGTGAACTCGCCGCCGTGGGGCTGGCGGTAGGTGCCGCCGTGCCCTACAGGATAGTTGATGGCGCAGGCAGGCACATGGCTGATGCGATGGAAGTCGTCCATGCCGTTCTCGTATGCGATGTCGGTCTTACCACCGAGGATGTAGATGACGGGCGTGTGAATCTCGGTCAGCTTGTCCTTGGCGGGCATGGGCATGCCGCCCACAGCCTGGTGTACATTCTGCTGGTTGAAGAGACCGCTGTTGCAAATCATCAGCGTCGTGATGCGCTTGTCGGCACAGTTGTAAAGTGTCTGCAGACCACCGCACGACATGCCGGCAGCGCAGATGTGCTTCACGTCAATCTTCTGGTAGTAAGGCGACTGGGGGTCGGCGTTCTGCGCGATGGCCCAGTCGATGGAGGCTATCTGCTGCTCGGTGGTTGACATCGGACCGTGGTAGGGCTTCTCTTCCAAGGGGATGTAGCCCGTGGCGATGACAAGGTATCCGTGCGATGCAATCTCGTTCAAGAAGCGGTAGTGCTCCCATGGGGAGTCGGTGCACGCACCGTTGCCCCACACCAGTACGGGCAGGCTCTTCTTCTTGTTGAAGACCGACAGGTCCTGCGGTGCAAAGACGGTGTGGGCCGGCAGTGTCGGCTCTTCCTTCATCACCGCCTTGAAGGCGCCGGTGCCGCCGTCCTCGATAATGCGCGCCTTCTGGCCGCCCATCTCCCACCAGTCGAAGTTGAACAGCTTCGGACCCTTGCGGCCCTTGAAGACGAGGAAGAGGTCGCGAGGTGAAGGGTGAGAGGTGAGGGGTGAGAGGTCTGCGGTGAGCGTCTGCCACTGCTCCCAGCCGCCGGTGCCAGGCACCTGCAGCGTGCCAAGCAACTGGCCACCGATGCTGTCGAGGTGCAGCTCTATCTGTCCGCCCCTAAGTCCGCTGGCCACGCGTGCCTTGAAGCTGGTGGGCCAGGCAGTGCCGAAGTCTACGTTCTGCAGCTTGATGTAGTCGCCATTGTGGATGTCGGTGACGTAGACGCCGATGGCTGTGTTCTGCTCGGTCTTCACACCACGCGAGAAGGCCATCGTCTCAGCCTCCACGCGGCGGTAGGGACTGATGGCATCGACGGGCTTCACACCCTCGTCGGTAGGCATGATGGTGGGGAAGCTGCCGTCAGCATTGTACTGGAACTCCTCTACGGCCACGCTGCGGCCGAAGCCGCCGCCCTTGGGCAGCTTGCCTGTGTGGTAGAAGAAGTAGGAGTGCCCCTTGTAGTCAGCCACGCCGCAGTGGTTGGTGAACGAGTTGGTCTCTGAGAGTGGCATAATCTCACCGGCATACGTCCACGGCCCGGTGGGGTGGGGCGCCGTGCTGTAGCTGATGTGCTCAGGCACACCGCCGGCAGCGTAGAGGAGGTAATAGGACCTCCCCCCAAAGGGGGAAGATGCAGCGCCGTCGGACTTCCCCCCTTGGGGGGAGGTGAGGGGGGCTTTCATCAGCCACGGGCCCTCCACATAGCTGTCCTTGTACTGCTTGCCCGGCTCGCGCTTGTTCATCATCGGACCGCCGAAGGCTTCCTCGGTCATGTCCAGCCGTCCCAGCTCGCCGCTGTAGGAAATCATGTCGCGGTTCAGCTTCAGGTAGTAGCACTGTGGGTTGCCCCACATCAGCCATGCCTGCCCGTCGTTGTCAATCATCACCGTGGGATCAATGTGGTCCCATGAGCCGTTCTCGAAGAGTGGCTTCCCGATGGCATCCTTGAACGGCCCGGTGGGGCTGTCGCTCACGGCCACGCCGATGGCCATGCCACCGCTGAGCTTAGAGTGTGCACAGATGTACCAATAGAACTTGCCGTTGCGCTCGATGCACTGCGAGGCCCAGGCACGGTCGTCGGCCCAGCTGAAGTCCTCAAGGGCCAGCGGCGACCCGTGGTCCGTCCAGTTCACCATGTCGGTGGTGGAATAGACGCGCCACTCCTGCATCCAGAAGAAGTCGGCGCCGTCCTCGTCGTGGCCAGTGTAGACATACATCGTGCCGTTGTGCACCATCGGTGCAGGGTCGCTGGTGCACCAGGTCTGTACAAAGGGATTCTGAGCCTGAATGGTCAGGGCCCCCATCAGACAGCCGAAGGCCAGGCCTGCTTTCATCACTCGTCTTTTCATGTCATTATTTTGTTTTTGGTGTTAATGATTGCTTCGAGAAAAAACATCGGGATGGATGTAGTGACTGCAAAGGTACTCATTTTTTTCCTTTCTGTCTATTCCCGCTGTTTCGTTTACTTTAAAAAATATATCATTTGGCGCATGCGCCAGCTATAATTCTTTTCTTTTTGTTTCTTTTACACCTTTTTTCTTGTTACTTTTACGAATAATGTCTAATTTTGCAGCATGAAGAAGAAACACCTGTTCGTATTAGCCCTGCTGTTGACGGCTCTGGATGCCGGGGCACAGCAAGTCATTAACCTGTCCGGCATCTGGGACTTCGCCATCGGCGATACCATCGTGGGGAAGAAGGGCTCGCCGCTGCGCACCCATTACGATGACTTCGTGACCCTGCCAGGGTCGATGCTCACCAACGGCAAGGGCATGCCGGTGTCATTGACCACGCCGTGGACGGGGTCGCTCTATGACTCCAGCTACTACTATAACCCGCGAATGGAAGTCTTCCGGCAGCCGGGCAATATCAAGTTTCCCTTCTTCCTCACCCCCGAGCGGCATTATGTCGGCGCGGCATGGTACAGGAAGAAAATCTACGTGCCCAAGGACTGGCGTGGACAGCGCATCACGCTGATGATGGAGCGCCCCCACATTGAGACCACCGTGTGGGTGAACGGACATGAGGCAGGGCACCAGATGTCGCTGTCGACACCCCACCGTTACGATGTGTCGGACTACATCAAGGCTGGGCGAAACAATGAGATAGTGGTGCGTGTCTACAATGGCATCGAGAATGTTGGGGTGGGGCAGGACTCCCATTCCGTCACTGACCAGACGCAGGGCAACTGGAACGGCATCACAGGGCGGATTGAACTGCAGGCGCAGTGGAAGAAACTGAACATCAAGAAGGTTCGCGTTACGCCTACTGACAATATGGAGACGTGCCATGTAACGATTGAGCTGGAGAACCACATTCCATTTGTCCGCGTCATGCCCTTCTACGACTATTATGTCGAGGCCAGCGTGTGTCCCATCGTCAACGGTGTGCCAGGCAAGGAACTCGTGTCAAAAAGAATATATGTAGAGAGCAAGGACCGTTTGGAGTTCGACCTCTTTGGGAAGCATCTGCTGAAGCCTTGGGACGAGTTCCACCCCAATCTCTACCAGCTCACCATCCGTGCCGGCGACGATGAGTACACCACCACCTTCGGCATGCGTAAGGTGAGCATCAGCGGACGACAGTTCTACATTAACGGGCGGCCTCTCTTCCTGCGTGGCACGGTGGAGAACTGCTGCTTCCCGTTGACAGGCTATCCGCCGACGGACGAGGAGTCATGGCTGGCCGTCTTCAGGAAGTGCAAGGAGTGGGGACTGAACCATGTGCGCTTCCACAGCTACTGCCCGCCCGATGCTGCCTTCTGCGCTGCCGACCGCGTGGGCATCTATCTGCAGCCCGAAGGACCGTCGTGGCCCAACCACGGCGTAAGGCTCAGGCGTGGACAGGTCATCGATGCGTATCTGTTGGAGGAGTCGAAACGCATCGTCGACGAATATGGCCATCACCCCTCGTTTGTGATGATGGCGGCAGGCAACGAGCCGGCCGGAGACTGGGTGAGCTACTGCAACGACTGGGTGCGGCAGATGCACGACTATGACTCCACACGCGTGTATTGTGGCGCCAGCGTCGGGGGCGGATGGGCCTGGGATGGTGGCTCGGAGTACCATGTCAAGGGTGGGGCACGTGGCCTGGACTGGGACCGGCACGCCCCCAGCAGCGACGATGACTACTACGCAGGAATAGAGCGCCCCAGGAATTTCAAGCCCCAGCCCTCTGATTCCAGTACCAACCAGAGTCCCATCATTGCCCACGAGCAGGGACAGTGGTGTGCCTTCCCTGACCTCAGTGAGACGAGCCAGTACACAGGTGTGTATAAGGCTGGCAACTTCGACATCTTCCGTCAGCTGCTGGCTGAGAACGGCATGGAGGGGCAGGCCAAGAAGTTCCTGATGGCCAGCGGCAGGTTGCAGACACTGTGCTACAAATATGAGATGGAGCGCAACATGCGCACCAAGGACTATGCCGGTTTCCAGCTGTTAGGGTTGAACGACTACAGCGGACAGGGTACGGCGCTGGTGGGACCGCTGAACGTGTTCTGGCGGGAGAAGGACTATGCCAACGCGCGTCAGTGGCGCGAGTTCTGCAGTCCGTTAGTGGTGCTGGCTAAGTTCCCCAAGTTCGTCTATACCAACAGCGAGCACCTGCGCGTGCCGGTGGAAGCCATGAATGCCCTCTACGGCATGCTGACAGAGGCTACCACCAGCTATGAGCTGACTCAGAACGACAGCACCATCATCTATAGTGACACGCTCTCCATTCGTAACCTACCCATCGGCAAGAATATCGAGTTGGGCATCGTCGACTGGCCGTTAGAGCGCATCACACAGCCATCGAAGATGACACTGAGTGTCAGGATAGGCAACATCGTCCGCAACCACTGGGACTTCTGGGTGTACCCGGATGTTTCTAGTGTAGAGTGTAGAGCGGTTTCTAGTGTAGAGTGTAGAGTGGATGGTGTAGAGTTTGCTACCGCTATACCTTCACCTAATGGGACGGCGGGAGCAAACTCTACACTCTACACTCTAAACTCTACACTAGCAGATGCGGGAGCAAACTCTAAACTCTTTATCTGCGACTCTCTCTCCACTTCTGCCCTTGAGGTGCTGCGCCAGGGTGGCAAGGTGCTGCTGACGGCGGCCGGACGCGTGACACTGGGCAGCGACGTGAAGCAAACCTATCTGCCTGTGTTCTGGAACACGTCGTGGTTCAAGATGCGGCCACCCCACACCACTGGCGCCTACATCGACAAGCAGCACCCGCTGTTCAGCCATGGCTTCCCCACCGATGACTGGAGCAACCTGAACTGGTGGGAACTGCTGAACAAGGCACAGGTGATGAATCTGATGGAGCTGCCCGCCAGCTATCAGCCGCCCATCCAGCCCATCGATACCTGGCACGTCAGCCGAAAGCTGGGCATGCTCATCGAAGCCCGTGTGCTGGGCGGACGTCTGCTGATGACCACCATGGACATCAGTAACGACCTGGACCGCCGCATCGTGGCACGCCAGATGCGCCATGCCATCATAAGCTATATGCAAAGCAATGACTTCCAGCCCACCATTACGGTTGAACCAGAAGTCATCGCAGATTTCTTTACGAAGCAGGCACCGTCTGTTGACATGTTCACCAAAGACTCGCCTGACGAGCTGAAGCCGAAGCTCCAGTAGCGGCTTCAGCCCTTGGCCAGCACCGACGTGTGCAGGTGAGTGGCGCGATAGTCGTAAGCCTGTGCAACAGGACCGTTGTCGGCTTCATCCTCCTCGTCTTTCTTCTCCAACTGAGGGAAGGCTTTGCCTTCCTTCAGCACACGGATGGCCTCCTTCACTACGGGGTCGTCCTGGTTGAGGTATTGTAGCCACGACTGTTCGTCGAGCATGTTGTAGACGATGCGACTGATGATAAACTCTTCAAGAAGCTTGCGTGACCGCTGTATCATCAGGTTGCGGCGGCGCAGACCCTGACCATCGGCATACTGGGCGAACTTCTCCACCATGTTCTGCTTCTTTACATATTTCACCAGCGAGTTCACGTCGCCGTATTCGCTCAGCTTCTCGCGGTTCTGGTCAGTGTACTCATAGCAGTACTGCAGGATGAGTCCTGACATGAGTGCCTCCTTATAATAAGATGTATAGTTGCTGGTGTCCTGGGGCACGAAGACGTCGGGGGTGATGCCACCGCCGCCATAGACGGTGCGCCCGATGTGCGTGAAGTATTCAGGCCCGGTGTGGTGGATGCTGTCCTGAGTGAAGAACTCGCCATTTTGATAGCGCATCAGCACATCCTCTTCATAGTTGCGGTCCAAGCCACTGGTATAGGGCTTCTGGATGCAGCGGCCAGAGGGTGAATAGTAGCGGGCGATGGTCAAGCGCATCAGCGAGTTGTCGGTGAAGGGGATGGGCTGCTGCACCAGACCCTTGCCGAAGGAGCGGCGGCCAATGATGGTGCCGCGGTCGTTGTCCTGGATGGCACCGGCCAGAATCTCGCTGGCCGAAGCCGACACCTCGTCAATGAGCACCACCAGTGGCATATACATGTACGACCCGCGGCCGTTGCTGCGGTATTCCTCGCGCGGTGAGTGTACTCCCTCGGTGTAGACGATGAGGCGGTTGTAGGGCAGGAACTGCTGGGCAATGTTCACGGCTGTCTGTAGATAGCCCCCCGTATTGCCGCGCAGGTCGATGACCAACTGCTGGAAACCCTCCATCGACAGCTTGGCCAGTGCGATGACCAGCTCCTCGTCAGTGCGCTCGGCAAAATTCTTGATTTTCACGTAGCCCGTGTTCTCGTCGAGCATGTAGGCGGCGGTGATGCTGTGCGTCTCAATCTTGTCGCGAACAACGGTGAACTCCTTCCGTTGGCCGTCGCGGCCGCGCACCACGCCCAAGCGCACCTTTGTGCCTTTCTGTCCCTTCAGCTTGTGCATGGCTAACTCGTTGGTCAGTGTCTCGCCAGTGAACACTGAGTCGTCGACGGTCACAATCTTGTCGCCTGCCAGCAGACCGGCGCGCTCTGAGGGACCGCCGCTGATGACGTTCTGCACGCGTAATGTGTCGTTGCGGATGATGAACTCAATGCCCACCCCTGAGAAGGAACCGCGCAGGTCGTCCTCGGCCAGCTCGGCATCGTCGGCCGAGATGTAGACGGAGTGTGGGTCCAGCTCACCCAGGATGATAGGTATGGCCTTCTCAACGAGCCCGGTGACATCGACTGAGTCAACATAGTATTTGTCCAGCCCTACCAGGAGGTTCGACAGCTTGTTGGCGCCGGCCTTGATGATGCTGGGCCGTCCTTCAGAGAACTGTACGCCATAGAAGGTGCCGATGGCAATGCCGACAATACAGCTCAGTGCCAGCCACAGTGGCGTAAAACGTTTCTTATTGTTCATACTTCTAAATAAACTACTTCTATTCCAGCGCGCTTCAGCAGGTCGATGCCGTCGGTCAGGCGGTACTGCTCGCCATAGACCACCCGCTTGATGCCGGCCTGGATGATGAGCTTGGCACACTCGATGCAGGGCGACGCGGTGATGTAGATGGTGGCACCGTCGCTGTTGTTCGAGCTGCGGGCCAGTTTCGTGATGGCGTTGGCCTCGGCATGCAGCACGTATGTCTTCGTCAGGCCCTCGTCATCCTCGCAGATGTTCTCAAAGCCAGACGGAGTGCCGTTATAGCCATCGCTGATGATCATCTTGTCTTTTACTACCAAGGCACCCACCTGGCGCCGCCGGCAATAGCTGTTCTCAGCCCAGATGCGAGCCATGCGCAGGTAGCGCTGGTCCAGTTTCAGTTGCTTGTCGCTCATCGTCTATGCTCTCTATAAACAAATTGCAAAGTTACGCCTTTTCTTTGAAATAAAGAAATTTTTTGTCCATCTTTGTTTCTTATTAGATTATTTTTAGTATATTTGCAGCGTGATTATAATAATAACGGGCAACTATGAATGCAGTATCTCTTAACAACCTATGGAGCTACCTACAAGGTCTGTCGCTCTCTGCCAGCAACCAAAGATGGCTAGGCGAGCGGCTTATAGAGGCTTCAGCAGCCAGATCTTTAACAGAAGAAGATAATAAGCGGGAAAAGCTAGATGCTCTGTTCGGTTCTTGGAGTGGTGTGGACGGAGAGCGGATGGAGAATGCTATTAGGGAGTCTCGCCATGCCGACTACAATCGGGAAATTGTATCAATGGACGAGTAGGCGATGAAAAGGAAATATCTACTCGACACCAACATCTGCGTGTTTTTCATGTCTTTTGAACACATCTACAGAGCCTGCCGAATAATTCTGTTCAGCAGGCTCTTTTGTGCTTATTTCTTCTTTATCCCGTTGCGCTTCAGCAGGGCGTCGATGGTGGGCTCGCCGCCACGGAAGTTCTTGTAGAGGGTCATGGGGTCTTCGGTGCCGCCACGCGAGAGGATGCAGTCGCGGAAGCGCTGGGCTGTCTTCTGGTCAAAGACACCGTGTCGCTTGAACACGGCGAAGGCATCGGCATCAAGCACCTCGGCCCACTTATAGCTGTAGTAGCCAGCGGCATAGCCCCCGGCCATGATGTGGCTGAACTGAGTGGTCATGCAGGTGTCCTGGCGCTGCGGACGGATGATGGCCTTCTGCCATGCCTTCTTTTCAAAGCTGATGATGTCTTCGTCGAAGGGCTCACTCTTCGTATAGTAGGCCATGTCCAGCAGGCCAAAGCTGACCTGGCGCAGACAGGCCGTGGCCACCATGAAGTTGCGACTGCGCCTGATGCGGCTAATCAGCGTATCAGGCAGCGGCTCACCCGTCTCATAGTGGAAAGCGAAGGTGCTGAGGAATTTCTTCTCGATGGCGAAGTTCTCCATGAACTGCGAGGGCAGCTCGACGAAGTCCCACAGCACGTTGGTACCCGAGAGGCTCTCGAACCGGCAATTTGAGAAGATGCCGTGCAGGGCGTGGCCGAACTCGTGCAGGAAGGTCTCCACCTCGCCTAAGGTCAGCAGTGCGGGCTTGTCGGGTGTCGGCTTTGTCAGGTTCATCACCACACTGACGTGCGGGCGGATGTTAACCTGGCCCTCCAGGTTGCTGCTCCTCCCCTTCGGGGAGGTTGGGAGGGGCTTTATCCACTGCCCTTGGTACTCTGTCATCCAGGCGCCGCCCTGCTTGCCCTTGCGGGGGTGGAAGTCGGCGTAGAACACGGCGAGGTAGCTGCCGTCATGGTCGAACACCTCGTATGCCTTCACGTCGGGATGATAGACGGGAATGTCCTTGTTCTCCTTGAAGGTGATGCCATACAGGCGGTTGGCCAGTCCGAAGACACCGTCGATGACCTTCTCTAACTGTAGGTAGGGCCGCAGCATCTCCGCGTCGATGTTATACTTCCTCAGCTTCAGCTTGTGGCTGTAGAAACCGATGTCCCATGGCTCAAGCGACCCACCCCCGGCCCCTCCCTGCTCTTTCTGTAACTCCTCCAGTTCTTTCTCGGCGGTTGGCTTATAGGCATCCACCAGCTGGTTCAGCAGGCGGTAGACGCTGCGCACGTTCTTCGCCATGCGGCGGCTCAGCACATAGTCGGCGTAGGTCTTGTAGCCCAGCAGCTGTGCTATCTCACGACGCAGGTTGATGAGCCGCTTGCAGATGTCGATGTTATTGTTCTCGTTGTCGTGTATGCCCTTGGTGTTGTAGGCCATATACATCTGGCGGCGCAGCTCGCGCTGTGTGCTGTAGGTCATAAACGGCGAGTACGACGGAGCATCAAGTGTGAAGACCCAGCCTTGCAGCTCGCGTTGGCGTGCCTCCTCCGCGGCGGCGTCGATGGCAGTCTGTGGCAGGCCTTCCAGCTGCTGCTCGTCGGTAATGTGCAGCATGAACGCCTTGTTCTCCTTCAGCAGGTTCTGCGAGAACTGCAAGCCCAGGAGCGATGCCTCCTCCGTCAGCTGGCGCAGGCGCTCCTTGCCCTCGGCATCCAGCAGTGCACCGCTACGCACGAAGCCCTGGTAGCAGTCGTCCAGCAGGCGTTTTTCCTCGGCGGTGAGCTTACGGTGGTGACGATGCACGTATTGCACGCGCTGAAAGAGCTTCTCGTTCAGGCGCATGTCGTTGGCATGCTTGGTCAGGATGGGGCTCAGCTTCTGTGCCAAGGCGTCCATCTCATCGTTGGTCTCGGCCGACAGCATGTTGAAGAACACCGTCGAGACGCGGTCCAGCAGGTCATAGTAGCCCTCTTCGTCGTCCTTGTTGATGATGGTGTTGTCGAAGGTCGGCTTTGCCGGGTTGTTGATGGTCTTGTCAAGATACTCCTCGTCACGGCGGATGCCCTCCATGAAGGCCTCTTCATAGTCTTCCATCTGTATGCGGTCGAAGGGCACCACGTCGTGCAGTGTATTGTATGGTTCTAAAAAGGGATTCTTTCTCTCGTTCATGGCTTTCGTTTATTTTGAGGTGCAAAGTTACTGTTTTTCCATGAAACTCGTACATCTAAAAACATAAAAAACACAAAAACGCCGAAAATGATTATCCGCTTTGGCTCGCACGCGCGCGCACGCGTAATAAGGAACCGAAAAAAATGGTGCACCAAGTGCACCTGGGAGGGTTTAATAGGTTGACTTGCAAGTTGTTGGCTGGTGCACCAACGGCTCAGATCGAGCACCAGATGGTGCACCAGCCCCACCGACCCCACCAGCCCCACCCCCGACCCCTCCAGCCCCACCCCCGACCCCTCCCGCGGGGGGGAGGGGAGTATATAGTTCTGCCG
>CAMVKN010000054.1 GCA_947168045.1 uncultured Prevotellaceae bacterium | reverse complement strand
TATAGAGCACCTTCCTCTTGAAATCACCCTGCAAATTGAGCTATACGCCTAATTTGGCTTCAACTGGACTTCGTCTGAATGGTGAGGATGAAGCCAGCGTGACACCCTGGCACTTGCTTTTCTGCAAGGTCGAGCATGCCACCTTGCTGAATCATCATGCGGCGACTCAGCGAAAGGCCGATGCCACTGCCGCTGCGCTTGGTCGTAAAGAAGGGAACAAAGAGCGACTGGCGGTTCTCAGCAGGGATAGGCAGGCCGTCGTTTCCGATGTAGAGGAGCCCCCTCCCACCTCCCCGAGGGGAGGCTTTCTGTCGCGGAGAATCATGGGTATAGTTTTCTATTTGGGTGATAACCATCTTCTTGGCATGAGCCTCGACAGCATTCTTTGTAAGGTTCATCAGCACCTGTCTCAACATTCCGGCATCTGCACACACGATGATGTCCGTGGGGATGCTTATCTCCCACGTCAGCTCGGGGTAAGCCTTGCACATATCATCAAGCAGTGGACGAAGCGGCACGTCTGTCAGCACCGGCTTTTCTAATTCCGACATCTTGCGATAGTTGGTAACGAAGTCACTCAGATGGCGCGAGGTGTCATAGATGGCCTGAATGCCAGGCTCCAGTGGGGTGCCTTTCACGTCAGTCCTGCCCAGCATCGACTGGCTGATGCTGGCGATGGGGGCCGTGGCGTTCATCATCTCGTGTGTAAGCACGCGCGTCAGCCGTTCCCATAGCTCCACCTCGTTTTGGTTCACCTGCTGACGAATGGCTTCGCCCAGTTGGTTCAGCGTCTGCTGCATGGCGCGTTCCCCAGGCAACAAGCCGTCTGTAGGCAGACGGAACGTGAAGTCGTGGTTGCGAATGGCTTCCTGCATCAGGTAGGCACGTAGCTTCAGCGACCGTTGCCGGCGCACCAACCAGACAAGGGCAGCTATCGTTACGACACCGATTATTATATATATGTATATATCCATGCGGTAGCCCTTTCACTATTCACTCATCACTCATCACTCTTCACAGTCTTCTCATTTTGTTGTACAGTGTCTGTCGGGTGATGCCCAGCAGCTCAGCAGCCTGTGTGAGGTTGCCATGACAGCGGTCGAGGGTGCGACGGATGTGTTCCTTCTCCACCTCGTCCAGACTGACAATCTCCTGCTGCATGTCGAGCACATCCTTCAGCTTATGGATGAGCTGTTCGTTGTCCCACGGTTTGGTGATGAAGTCGGCAGCGCCGCTCTTCAGTCCTTTCACTGCCAGTGCGACATCTGCGTAAGCGGTTAACAACACGACAGGTGTCTGTGGATGTTGCTTGCGAATGGTGCGTAGCCAGAAGAGCCCTTCCTGTCCGCTGTTCACGCCTAACGAGAAATTCATGTCCAGCAACACCAGGTCTATCTCTTCCTGCGCCATCGTTCTAAGGATGTCATCAGGCTGTGTCAGCGTCAGGATGCGTTCAAACACGCCGTCCAGCAGATAGCGCATCGCAGTCAGGATTGACGTGTTGTCGTCGACGACTAATATGGTTCCGTATTTCTTCATACATTGCAATTTGCCTGCAAAGTTACAAAGATTCTGTCCAAAAATCATACAGTGAGGTGTCTAATTTTTAGACGTTTTGCACTTTTGCGCTTCGCTAAATGATAATTGATAAAAGCTAAATGATAACTTTGCACAAAAATTGGAAGCGCATGATACGACAAACAGCTTTATCATTAATCATTTATCAGTTATCATTCACCCCCGTAGGGGCGCAGGAGTGGACCATGCAGCAGTGCATGCAATATGCTGTGGAGCACAACCATGAGGTGAAGCGTGCAAGTCTGGAACTGGACAACCACCGTGCCAACAAGACAGCAGCTGTTGGGCGGTTCCTGCCTGCTGTGTCAGGCAGCACCGGCATCCAGTACAACTTCGGTCGAGCCATCGATCCGGAGACCAATCTCTACACCGATGTAAGTACTTTTTATAACGGCTATTCGTTGGGCGCTTCTCTTCCTGTCTTCGACGGGTTCAGCCGCGTGCATGCATTGAAAGCTGCCCAGGCCAGCGTGATGATGGGACAGTCAGCCCTTCGTCAAAGGCAGGACCAGACGGCTCTTAGCGTATTGCAGGCTTTTACCAGTGTAGCCTACTATGAAGGGTTGGTCAAGATGGCCGAGGAGAAAAAGGAAGAGACCGCGCTCTTGCTGCGGCAGACGCAAGTGCTGGAGGAGGTGGGACGCAAGAGCGCTGCCGATGTGGCACTGGTGGAATCGCAGAAGGCGGAGGCTGACTACGAGCTGACACTTCAGCAGAATCACTTGGCTTCAGCCCTGTTAGAGCTGAAAAAGGAGATGGGGTATCCATTGGAAAAAAGCCTCAACCCTAAAACCTCCAGGCCCACCAGGCCCACCAGCCCCACCAGCCCCACCCCCGACCCCTCCCGCGGGGGGGAGGGGAGTATATACTCTCAAGGCGGAAAAGCAGCGGCAGAACTATATACTCCCCTCTCCACCAGCCCCACCCCCGACCCCTCCAGCCCCACCCCCGACCCCTCCCGCGGGGGGGAGGGGAGGATATACTCTCAAGGCGGAAATGACGCGGCAAAACTATATCCTCCCCTCCCCCCCGCGGGAGGGGCTGGGGGTGGGGCTGCTGCTGGGGCTGAGTCTTCCGTTTTTCTCTTTCAGATGGAAGTTGCCAAACATGAGTGGCGTCAGGCCCGTTCAGCACTATTTCCCTCTCTCTCGTTAAGTGCGGGTCTGAACACCACTTATTATCATACGTTGCACTCGCATACAGGCCAGTCTTTCCCCGAACAGTTCAAGAACAATATGGGCCAGTATGTTGGTGCTACGCTGAGCATCCCCCTGTTCAATCGCTTGCAGACCGTCACGAGTATTCGCAAAGCGAAGAACAACTATCTGATAGCCAGTGAAGCCTACGAGCAGAAACTGCTGGAGATAGAGAAGCTCGCCCGCGAAGCCTGGCAGGATTGGCAGGGCTATCTGAAGCAGACAGAGCAGATGACAAAGAAGGTAGAGGCCGACTCGCTGGCCTATCAACTGACGCGGCGCCAGTATGAGGAAGGCCTCTCGACGGCCATCGACCTGCACGCCACCTCATCGCGGTTGCTCAACTCAAAGGCCACCCTGCTGCAGTGCCAGCTGATGGTGGTAGTGAAACATGAGCTCATGAGATATTACAACGGAGAACAAATATGGTAGTTCATGTTCAATTCGTGGAAAGACGTAAATAGATGAACACTATTTTTTATATAGACAACGAATTTAACGAATGACACGAATTGCTGCGCGTTGCTATTCGTGCAATTCGTGAAATACATGCAATTCGTTCAATTCGTATCAATTCGTTGTTAAAAAAGAGATGACGTTTGTGTAAACTAATTAATAAAATGGACAGAATAATTGAAAAGACAAAAACGCAAAGGCTGATGAAGTACTGGCCATATATGGCTGGCGGCATAGGGCTATTGGTCATTGGCTATTGGATATTGTTTGGCAACCATGCCGCCACGCTGAAAGTCAGCAAGGACGAGCTGACCTGTAGCGAGGTGCTGCGAGCTGAGTTCAAGGACTATGTACGCACCAATGGGCAGGTGCTGCCCATACAGGTGGTGCAGATTTCGCCGGAGGAAGGCGGCATCGTGCTGGAGAAGGTGGTCGAAGAGGGCACCCATGTCCATAAGGGCGACGTCATTGTCCGCCTCAGCAACAGCAACCTCGACCTGCAAATCCTGAATGCTGAGGCTGAGCTGGCCGAGAAGCAGAACTTGTTAAGGAACACGCAGGTGGCCATGCAGCAAGACCGTCTGAACAACCAGACGGAGCTGGCTCAGCTGGATATGGACACCCAGCGCAAGCAGCGTACCTATGAGCAGAACCGCAGGCTCTACGAAGAACGTCTCATCAGTCGCGAGGACTATCTGCAGTCGCAGGAGGACTACCAGCTGTCAGCAAAGAAGTGGCAGCTCGTGGGCCAGCGCCTGAAGCAGGACTCCATCTATCGTACCGTGCAGATGGACCAGATGGAGGACAACCTGGAGAACATGCGCCGCAATGTTGTCCTGGTGCGTCAGCGTAAGGACAAGCTGGAAGTGCGTTCAGCCATCGACGGCGAGCTGGGCCTGCTCGATGTGGAACTGGGTCAGAGCATCAGCCCCGGGCAGAAGATTGGTCAGCTGAACGACCTCTCCGACTATAAGGTGCAAGCACAGATTGACGAGCACTACATCGACCGTGTGCGGCAGGGTCTCACGGCCACCTTCCAACGCGGCGACAAGACCTTCGAGCTCCAGGTTCGAAAGGTTTATCCCGAGGTGCGTGAGGGCAAGTTCCGTTGCGACTTCGTCTTCCGTGGCGAGCGTCCCGAGAACATCCGAACAGGTCAGACCTATTATATCGACCTTGAACTGGGTCAGCCGGAGCAGGCCGTGCTCATCCCGCGCGGCACGTTCTTCCAGACCACGGGCGGCCAGTGGATTTTCGTGCTCTCTGCCGACGGCAGCAAGGCATATCGCCGCACCATCCGCATTGGCCGGCAGAACCCGCAGTACTATGAGGTGCTCGAAGGCCTGGAGCCTGGCGAGCGAGTGGTCACCAGCGGCTACGAGGCGTTCAAGGACAACGAGGTGCTGGTCATTAAATAGTGAATAGTGTATAGTGTATAGTGAATATGAAAGAACTATTGAGAAACCTTTGGTATATGGCCCGCCGCTTCAAGACGGCGACGGCATTGAACTTTGTCGGACTGGTGGTGGCTTTCAGTGTGTTCTATCTGCTGATGACGCAGGTGGAATACAACCGCGGCTATAACAGCTGCATCCCCGATGCCGACCGCGTGTACCGTGTAGAGGCAAAGATGGGCGAAGACTATCCGTGGGGCGCCAACTGCAACCGTCCCACATTGGCACAGATAGCCCAGCTGCCGCAGGTGGAGGCCATGAGCGAGCAGGGCGGCTGGTCGCCCACGCGCGAGTTCCTCAAGGACGGCAGCGTGGTGGAGCACTCCTGCATGGGCACCAACCTGACACCCTTTGGAGCCGTTGCCGCCCGTTGTCTCAGCGGCAAGCTGTCATGGGAGGACTACGGCGAGCGCACGCTCATCATCCCCGCCTCGCTGGCACAGAAGCTCTTCGGAAGGGTGGACGTGGCTGGCGAGCCGCTCTACTCAACAAGCGACACCCTGACCGTGCAGGGTGTCTATCAGGACTTCCCCGACAACTGCTCGGTGAAGAATCTTGTCTATTACGCCACGCAGGAGAACCTCGACAGCTGGAGCGAATGGAGCTACACTGCCTATGTGAAGCTGCGTGAGGGTGTCGACCCGAAGATGATGTTGGATGGTCTCTCCCAGCAACTCAAGGAGCAGTTGTGGCGGGAGCAGTGGGGCGGCGCGCTGGCTGCCGGTGAGGTGACGGCCGACCAAGAGCAAGAGAACCGCGCCAGCTTCGACAAGTACTTCAAGCATTACGACTACCGGCTGACGCCGGTGCTCGACACCTATTTCTCAGGTGTGTCAGGCGACGACAAGGGCAAGCCCGCCATGCTCTTTGTGCTGGAGCTGGCCTGCGTGCTCATCATTGTCATCGCGGCCGTCAACTTCCTCAACTTCACACTGGCACAGAGTCCTATCCGCATAAAAAGCATCAACACGCGCCGCGTGTTGGGCGAGTCCGTCACCATGCTGCGCCTGCACCTTATCACCGAGAGCGTGGTGTGGGCGCTGCTGGCCTGCGGGGTGGCCCTCGTCTTGTGTGCTGCGATGGCATCGCAGCCTACTGAACTGCTGCTGGGTTCGCTGGCCTTGGGCGACCATCGGTGGCTGGTCGGACTGATGCTGCTTCTGGCAGTGGTGGCGGGCATCGCCGTGGGCGTCTATCCTGCCGTCTTCGCTACCTCGTTCCAGCCCGCACTGGCACTGAAGGGCTCATTCGGGCTGACGCCCAAGGGTCGCCGGCTGCGCTCCGTGCTCGTCGGTCTGCAACTCGGCATCGCCCTGCTCATGGTGACCTATATCGGCATCCTGCTCATGCAGAGCCGCTACATCTATCATAGCGACTATGGTTTCCAGAAGGACGAGGTGCTCTACGTGCAGCTCACCCCGGAGCTGTGGGGCAAGAAAGATGCCATACGCGCAGAGTTGATGCAACAGGGTGGCGTCAAGGACGTGAGCTTCTCGCGCTTCGTGCTGGGCAATGCCGACAGCTACATGGGCTGGGGACGCGGCGACGACGACCATCACATCACCTTCACCTGCATGCCCGTGGACCATCACTACCTGCGCACCATGGGCATCAAGGTCACTGAGGGACGTGACTTCAGCGAGCATGACGGTGACTGCTATATCATCAACGAAGCGGCCCGTCAGCAGTGGCCTTGGGTGGAGATGGACAAGAAGCTGCTGGCAAACGACTTTCCCGTCATTGGTGTATGCGAGAACATCCGCTTCACCTCTACCCGCAAGGACCGCCAGCAGGAGCCGCTCGCATTTATTGTCTTCGGCAAGGAGTTCATCAACTGGGGCGACCAGCTGGGCATTGCCAATATCCGTGTGGCGGCCGGCGTGGACAAGGTGGATGTGCGCCACAGGCTGGGCGACGTGCTCACGGCGATGGGCAACGGCGAGCGCGTGGAGCCTAAGTTCCTCGACCAGCAGCTGGAACGGCTCTATCAGGAGGAGTTCCGCTTCATTCGCCAGGTGGGGTGGTTCGCCGTGCTCTGTCTCGTCATCACACTCATTGGTGTCTTCTGCCTGACGATGTTCGAGACGGAGTATCGCCGCAAGGAGATAGGCATCCGCAAAGTCTTTGGCTCGTCTACGCGAGAAATCCTGTTGAGGCTCTGTCGTCACTACGGAAAGCTGCTCATCGTCAGTTTTGTCATGGCCGCTCCACTTGCCTATTACATCGGTCGTCAGTGGCTGCAGGGCTTCGCTGAGCGCACCCCCATCTACTGGTGGCTCTTCCCCCTGGCCCTGCTTGCGGTCGGCCTCATCACGCTGGCCACCGTCGTCACCCAGAGCTGGCGCACAGCCAACGATAACCCCGTGAACAGCCTCAAGACAGAGTGAACCTCCACCAATCTTGCCAAGGGGCAGATAGAGGGCGGCACGGCCTTCAGGCAGGGCCGGCAGCTGTCGTTGGGGCTCACCGGCATCTACGAAAACGACCGTCTGCTGCAGGCGTTCAACGACGACTGGCAGGAAGGGAGCCCCGAGCTGTTGGCCGTCTTCCGCTTTGGGCTGTAAAAGAACCATCGGGCGAAATCTATCTGCGTATGGATAGATTTCGCCCGAATTGCTTGTTCATTTCAAGCAATTATTGTATCTTTGCACCGAAAACGTATAAATGTAATAATGAATGGAGATCAAGCTGAACGATTATCACAAGAAAGTGAATGCCAAAATGAGGGCAAGTGTAGCATATTGGATGCAGCATCCGCTTTCGCGCGAGGAGTGCTTGAGGCAATTGAAGAACTTGCGGGAACAACGGCTTGCAAGCCTGTCCAACTGGTAAGACTGCGTCAATGGGCACAAGAACAAGGCTGTTGGTTTGAAGACCGTAGCCTTTTCGGCGATTTCTTTGACCGTGGGTCAGAGAATGAGACGTATTTAGCAGCCGAGAGAACGACTATCATCAAGTTGAATGATTTTCGTTACTCAGATGACAACCTGATACCCTTCTTTGAGCGTATCAAAGCCCACAATAAATACTTTGATGGTTGTCCCTATAATATGATTGGCTTTGCCGAGAATCGCGATGGAAAAGTTTGTGCAGTATTGGAACAACCATTTATTGCTAATGCCCGTCTTGCCACGAAGGAGGAAATCCACGACGAGTTCCTCCGTTTAGGCTTTCATCCTGAGGACAATGGGGAATACTATACCAACGGCCAGCACGACATCTTCGACGCTGTTGCCGGCAACGTATTGGTAGGTGGCGACGGCAACTACTATTTTATCGATACCATCATCTATCCCTCCGATACTGGCGGCTACGACCTATACCGCAGCCTCTCGCCCCGCTTCTCTGGCGAGGGTGTCTAATTGAAGGCTTATCGCCGCATCATCCGCATCGGGCGGCAGAACCCTCAGTTCTACGAGGTACTTGAGGGCTTAGAGCCTGGCGAGCGCGTCGTTACCAGCGGCTACGAGGCGTTCAAGGACAACGAGGTGCTGGTGATGAAGTAAGAGTGATTCATATATCATAGCGACAAATAATGCGGCCAGCCGTGCAATAATCTTTCGACGATGCCCGTTATAAAAGAAAAATAATGGTAATGATGAAGAAGCTATTGATGACAGTGCTGGCTGCAACCATGCTGACTGCTTGCGACAACAGCCCCGTGTTCCACGGACTGACGCAACAGGAGAAAGAGAACTATGCTCAGAGCATCATGGGCGAGTATCCTGGTCGTTACAGCATTGTCTACACTGACGCACAGACCTCACAACTGAATCGCGAGAATATCGACAGTGTCACCTTCAGCGTCAGCAGTCTGGCTACACACACCGTCATATTTAATGGTTTCCCCCTCCGTGTGCTCTCCCGCGTGGTTGAGGACCCCGAGCTGAGCCAGGCTCTCAGCACCCTGCCCGACATGGGGCTGACGGGGAACTATGAGTTCAAGCAGGAATCGGAGAACGGCAAGGTGGGCTGGTACTTCGACATGAACCCCGTGGCACTATCGCTGACTTACGGCGGACAGCAGCACAACATCGTGCTGCACTTCCGCAATCTCTATACCTCCATCAATCTTGCCAAGGGGCAGATAGAGGGCGGCACGGCCTTCAAGCAGGGCCGACAGCTGTCGTTGGGGCTCACCGACATCTACGAAGGCGACCGTCTACTGCAGTCGTTCAACGACTACTGGCAGGAAGGGAGCCCCGAGCTGTTGGCCGTCTTCCGCTTCGGGCTGTAACGAGACCGTCTGCCAGCGGCCACATTGCTGGCAAGCTATTAGATTTCGTTCATATTATTTGTTTTATTAGACAAAAATACATATCTTTGCATCGCTATTCTGTTTATTGCAATTAACAGATGGAGGAAAATAGTGTTTATCAGGATTAACACAACGAGGTGTTTACTGGTTATAACACAACATTTAAGTCACTTTCGGCTTCCTATATTAAACAGGCTATACTGTCAAAGAATCATACGACGAGGTGTCTAATTATTAGACAATCTGCTTCCGCCAGGGCTAAAAACCTTGGCGGATTCGTTTTTATGGCGTAACTTTGCTGTGTCATTTTAAACTTAAGGTCAAGAGAACCCAATAGTATAATATGAAGAGCTATTTCAGATTCCTTTCACGCAACAGGCTATATACCTTTATTAATATAGCAGGACTGGTCGTGTCGCTGATGTTCATCATCCTCATGGGCGACTACACGTGGCGGCAGTATACCATCGACTCGTGGCACGAGAACGCCGACCGTATCTATCTGATGGGCAACCAGCACATGTTCTATATGTGGCCACAGGCAGCAGAGGCAATTAGGAAGCAATGCCCGGAGGTGGACAAGACCTGCTGCGTGCTGAGTGCTGACGGCAAAATAAGATTTGGGCAGCAGGAGGTGAAATCAAAAGACGCGACGGAAGGCATCATCATGCTGGCAGACTCCACTTTCTTTCAGTTCTTCGACTTTGAGCTGACGAAGGGTGACCGCCAGACCGCCCTTGATGCACCAGACAAATGCGTCATCACCGAGCGGCTGGCCAACAGGCTCTTTGGCAGCAAGAACCCCATCGGCGAATCACTGCAGATAGTGGGCAACCGACATGTGCACATCGTGCGCGAAGACGAAGCCGACCCTTATGACAGCACTTTGGTCTACACGGTCAGCGCCGTCGTCCAGGACTTTGACCATACTGTGCTGCCCAATGAGACGCAGGTCATTGCCAGCATGGAGCGCTACCCGCAGGTGGTGGGCTACAAACTCGACAACAAAACGTTTGCCTACGGCTCAACGGGCGCTATCAAGGCGTTTCTCATGCAGAAGCCAGGTACGAGCCTGGAGGACAAGAAAGCGCAGATGGAAGACTACCTGCGAAAGAACTATGCGGACGCTTGGGGAGATTATGTACTCCATCTCACACCGCTTACCGACGTCATGTTCGCACCGCAGAATGAGGGTGTCGGCATGCTGAAGGGCGACCGGTCGAGACTCCAGATACTGCTTGCAGCCGTACTGGCCCTGCTGTTCTTTGCCATCTCCAACTACATCAACCTGACCGTTGCCAATACGGGCTTCCGCGCCAAGGAGATGGCCACGCGGCAACTCTTCGGCAGCAGCCAGCGCAGCATTTCCCTGAAGTTGATCGTCGAGTCTACGCTGATGGTGGCTTTCTGCTTTGTCGTAGGCTATATCCTGGCCTGCTGTTTCCAAGACGAGGCAGCCGAACTGTTCAAGGGTAAGATAGACCTGATGAACGATATTCGTATGGACACCGTAGGAGTCAGCATGGGGTTCGTCTTGCTAACTGGTATCATTTCAGGCATCATGCCTTCGTGGCAGATTTCCCGCTTCCAGCCCATCGACATTGTGAAAGGCAGCTTCCGCTATCGCTCCAAGATGGTGCTAGGCAAGGTGTTCATCATCCTGCAGAATGTCGTCACCATCACGATGCTGACTTCTGCCCTTGTCATCTGGCTGCAGTTGGATCACCTCCTTCATGCTCCCTTGGGCTATAACACCAAGGATTTGTATTATGTCTATGCCCCCCAGGGAAAATTCCAGGCAGCCAGGAGCCTGCTGGAGAAGATGCCCTTTGTGGAAGGGATTGGCGTATTCCAAGGGACTTCCTTCTCCAATTTGAGTTGGAGCTCACGTACTATCGCCAGAGACGACAAGAAAGTGCAGTTGCTTCAGACTGACATGGACAGTACGGCCTTCAGACTCTACGGGCTGCACGTCTTGAAAGACTATGGCCCCACGAATGACGGATTCTATCTGAATGAGGAAGCCATGCGACAGTTGGGCTATACGGACGGAGACCGTGAGATAGACTGGGGTGGCGGACAGAAGAATCCCATTGCGGGCGTTCTCCGCGATTTCCACCGTGTCAATGTCTTGCAAGATGTGCAGCCTTTCGCTATCCGTTTGCAGGATGATATGGAGTATCCGGGCTATTTGGTGAAGACGAACGGTGACAAGAAGGCAAAAGCCGCTTTCGTTGAGATGGTCAAGGGGTTAGGCAGTACTGATATTGACCCCAAATGGCTTGTCAGCAGTCTGGACGAAAGCATCGCCGAGACCTTTGAAGACCAGCAGAACACGCTGCGCATCGTCTCGCTCTTCACCCTCATTGCCATTGTCATCTCCGTGCTGGGCTACGTGGGCCTGTCGCTCTTCTTCATCCGTCAGCGCAAGAAGGAGATAGCCATCCGCAAGGTGATGGGCTCCACGTCGAGCGAGGTGCTGCTGTTGATGCTCCGCACCTTTGCCGTGCCCATGCTGGTGTCATTTGTCATTGCCGTGCCTATCTCCTATTATATCATGAGCGACTGGCTCACGAACTTCTCCTATCGCATCGCGCTCAGCCCTTGGATATTCGCTGTTGCCGGGTTTACCTGCTTCATCATTTCCCTGCTCACCGTCATCATCCAGAGCTGGCGCGCTGCTTCTGAGAATCCTGTTAACAACATCAAGACAGAATAGAATATCGATATGAAGAATCATTACAGAGGCCAGGGAACCCTCATCAAGGTCATCTCGCTGGTCATCGGCCTAACCGTAGGACTGGTGCTGATAGCCAAGGTGCAGCTGGAGATGAACTACGACCGCTGCATCGTGGACAAAGAACACGTGTATGAGCTGCAGGAGACTTTCCTGCGCAAGGACGAAGCCAGGCAGCAATATGGGGCTACGCCGGGAGGTGTTGCACCCGTGCTGGCCCGTGAGATACCTGAGATACAGTGTGCCACACGCTATACGGCGCAGTTCAGCGAGGAGAAGCTGACGCTTGAGGACGGTAGCCGCCATTACTTCGAAAAGGCGGTGTTTGTCGACTCCTGCTTCTTCGACATCTTCGCTACAACGGTCCTGGTGGGTGATGCCAAGCAGATTCTCTCCACGGCCGGACAGTGCATGATTAGCCGGCGCCTGAGTGAGAAGATAGGCGGAGAAGTGGTAGGAAAGACTTTCTGTTTTGCCTCTGCTCCGCAGAAGCCGATGACCATCAGCGGTGTGTTTGACGACTATCCCGAGAACTCCGCCTACTGCAGTTTCGACATCCTGATGTCGATGCCCTCCGTTGGTACCTACGCATGGGACGGCACTGCGAACCTGATGGGCAACGACCGCTACCATTCGTATGTGCGCCTGCGGCACGATGCCGATATGGATAAAGTGAGAAAAGAGATAAAAGAACTGCTGCAGCGCATTCTCCCTTGGGACGATCTGAAGCAAATCGGCTATATCGATTCTGGCATCGAACTGGTGAGCGTGACAGGGCAGCGGATGAAGGATACTACCGTGCGCACCACCTGCATCATTCTCTCGGTGGTGGCCGCGGTGATGCTCTTCACGGCTGTGATGAACTATATCCTTGTGGTATTCAGCACGATGGTGGGCCGGGCACGACAAGTAGCCCTGCGCAAAGTGCTGGGTGCGCCGCGTCGGGAGTTTTATCTGACGACGATGAAGGAGGCTGCTTTACATTTGCTGACGGCACTGGCCGCAATGGCCCTGCTGCTCTGGGCTGGTCAGAAATGGGTGCACGAGCTCTTAGGTGTAAGCGTTGGCACGCTCTTCTCGGCGCAGACCTTCGTCGTGCTCACTGCCGTATGCCTCGTCGTACTATTGTGCTGTGGGCTCCTGCCGGGACTGATTTATTCGCGCATCCCGCTGACCTATGCCTATCGGCTCTACAGCGAAAGTAAGCGCGCGTGGAAGTTGTCACTGCTGGCCTTTCAGTTCGTATTGAGCACGATGCTGCTCTGCGTGCTATCTACCATCTATCGGCAGTACAACTATATGCTGCAGGCAGACATGGGCTATCAGTATGACCGCGTAGCCTACGTCAACGTAGAAGCACTCCACGGCGACTCCATCTATTCACTGGCCCGCGAGATGGAGAACCTGCCTTGCGTTGAGAAGACGGCTGCCGCCTATTCGCTCTTTTGCGAGCAGCAGAGTGGCGACAACGTTCTGGTGCCGGGCAATCCACGGGAAATGTTCAACAGCGTCAACCTGTTCTTTGCCGAAGGCGGACTGGTGGAGACGATGGGACTCCAGATAGTGCGCGGCCGCGACTTCAACCGCCTGAACCGTAAAGGCTGGCAACCGGAGATGTTGGTAGACGAGAAGTTCGCTCAGCAGATGAAAGAAGTGGCGGGCATCGACGATGTCGTAGGTCGGCAGTTCGTCAATTCCTCTTTAGGCAACGAGTACCCGTTGACCGTGGTCGGCATCGTGAAGAACTTCAAGTTGGGCTCACTCGTTTCCAGCGAAACACGCCCCATGATGGTTGCCAACGGCAATGTCTTTACGCATTACATCATGGTGAAGCTTCAGAGCATCAAGCACGAGAACCTCCAGGCCGTGCAGCAAGTATGCGACCGGCTCTATCCTGACGCCGAGCTTCAGGTGAAGTTGTACGGCAACGAGCTGGCCGACAGCTATCAGGAGACGAAGCGCACCCGCGACCTCATCATGATTGGTTGCCTGGCCTCGCTGCTGATAACGCTCATCGGACTGATAGGCTATGTGCGCGACGAAGTGCAGCGCCGCTCGCGCGAGCTGGCCATCCGCAAGGTGATGGGGGCGAGCGTCGCCGAGCTGCAGGGGCTCTTCCTGCGCAGTATAGCGCTGATTGCCCTGCCGTCCGTTATTGCAGGCGTCGCCCTGGGCTGGTACTTTAGCACACTGCTCATGGAACAGTTCGCCGACAAGATACAGTTCTCATGGCTCGTCTTCGCCGCCTGTGCGCTGTTCGTGCTGCTCGTCATTGCCGCCGTCGTGCTGCTCCAGACCTATCGCGTGGCCACCAGCAATCCCGTGAATTATCTCAAGACAGAATAAAAGCCCCACCTCCTTACCCCTCCCTTGTAGGGAGAAGGGTGGTTACCTTGCAAGACAATAACATCAATATAAACAATTTAGAAAAATGACCCTGTAAGCCTACCAGCAGAACTATTCACTCCCCTCCCTACAAGGGAGGGGCTGGGGGTGGGTCCGATAATTATGATTAAACTTGAAAACATTCAGAAGGTGTTCCGCACGGAAGAGGTGGAGACCGTGGCACTGGGCGGTGTGTCGCTCGAAGTGAAGAAAGGTGAGTTCGTGGCCATCATGGGGCCGTCGGGCTGTGGCAAGTCCACGCTGCTCAACATCCTGGGCCTGCTCGACAACCCCACCAGCGGTCAGTATTGGCTCGACGGACAGGAGGTGGGCACGCTGAAGGAGAGCCAGCGCACGGCAGTGCGCAAGGGGCAGATTGGCTTCGTGTTCCAAAGCTTCAACCTCATCGACGAACTCAATGTCGAGGAGAACGTAGAACTGCCGCTGACCTATCTGGGCGTACCCAAGAAGGAACGCCGGGCGAGGGTAGAGGAGGTGCTGCGCCGCATGGCCATCTCGCATCGTGCCCACCACTTCCCCCAGCAGCTCAGCGGCGGACAGCAGCAGCGCGTAGCCATCGCCCGTGCGGTGGTGATGAATCCCAAACTGATTTTGGCCGACGAGCCGACGGGTAACCTTGACTCGAAGAACGGCTTGGAGGTGATGCAACTGCTGACCCAGCTGAACCAGGAGGGCACCACCGTGCTGATGGTGACCCACTCAGAGCGCGACGCCGGCTATGCCCAGCGCATCGTGAACCTCTTTGACGGTCAGGTGGTCCCTGAGGTAAAACTGTAGAACACTCCCACCTCCCACCTCTCACCTCTTAAAAAGGCGAGGCGGCAGACAATAATTAGGGCATGGCTGCGTTATAGATAATGTTATGCGAACAAGCTTGCACCTTTTCCTGATGTGTTTGTGCGCCCTGCTGCTGTGTGGTTGTGGGGTTGATACGGCGATGAAGAAAGGTGACAAGTATTTCGCCCTTGGCGAGTATTACGATGCCGCCACCTGCTACAAGAAGGCTTATTCGCAGACGTCGGTAAAGGAGCGGCCCCTGCGTGGGCAGCGTGCCCTGAAGATGGCCGACTGCTATCGCCGCATCAACCAGACGCAGCGCGCCATCGCGGCCTATAACAATGCCGTGCGCTACAAGCAGGCCGACACCACGGCGCTGTTCCATCTGGCACAGCTGCAGCTGAAGAATGGCTCGTATAAGGATGCGGAGAAAACCTTCCTGCAGCTGCAGGATTCTCTCACCTCTCGTACCTCGCCTCTCGCCTCCCTGACCATCACAGGGTTGCAGTCGGCACGCATGGCACCGCAGTGGAAGGCCGAGGCCGAGTACTCAGGCTACACGGTGAAGAAGCAGGACCTGTTCAACTCGCGCCGTGCCGAATACTCGCCAGCCCTGGCAGGCGACGACAGCGACCAGCTGTACTTCTCGTCCACCCGTAACCAGGCCAGGGGCGAGGAGCTGAGTGGCATCACTGGCATGAAGAATGCTGATATCTTCTTCTCGCAGAAGGATGACAAGGGGAAGTGGAGCAAGCCCGAGCCCATAGATAGCGACCTGAACACCGACGAGGACGAGGGTGCCTGCACCTTCTCAGCTGATTTCAAGACGATGTACCTCACCGTGTGTCAGACTGACCCCTCCTATCCGCGCTATGCCAAGGTGGCCACGGCGCAGCGCAGCGATGCCTCGTGGGGCAAGGCCACCGTGCTGGAGATAGCACGCGACACGCTCTCCACCTTTGCCCATCCGGCACCCTCGCCTGACGGCCGGTGGCTCTATTTCGTCAGCGACATGCCCGGGGGCCTGGGTGGCTACGACCTGTGGAGGGCTGAGCTGGAGGGCAACAGCATCGTCAGCATCGAGAACGTGGGGGCACCCATCAATACTCCCGGCAATGAGATGTTCCCCACCTTCAGACCCAATGGCGACCTTTATTTCTCATCCAACGGCCACCCCGGCTTTGGCGGACTGGACATCTACTACGTAAAGGCCTCCCCAAGCCCCTCCGAAGGAGGGGATGTTGAGCATCCCGGCTGGCCCCTGAACTCGGCTGGCGATGATTTCGGCATGACTTTCGAGGGCCTGCACAACAGGGGCTACTTCAGCTCCAATCGCGGCGACGCACGTGGATGGGACCACATCTATTCCTTCGAGAAGCACGAGGTGGTGCAGATAGTGAAAGGCTGGGTCTATGAGCAGGATGGCTACGAGCTGCCCCAGGGACTGGTCTACATGGTGGGCAACGACGGCACGAACAAGAAAATATCAGTGCGTGGCGACGGCTCCTTCGAGGAGGAGATAAAGCCTGGCGTGAGCTATGTGTTCCTTGGCACCTGCCGTGGCTTCCTTAACCACAAGGAGGAGCTGCAGGTGGAGCCCGTCTTGGAGAGCGAGGAGTATGTGCTGCAGTTCCCGCTGGCCAGCATCACCGCCCCGGTGCTCATTGATAACATCTTCTACGACTTCGACAAGGCCACCCTGCGCCCAGAGTCGCAGGAGGCTCTCGACAAGCTGGTCGCCCTGCTGAACGAGAATCCGAATGTGACCATCGAGCTGAGCTCGCACACTGACAACCGTGGTTCCGACGCCTACAACGAGCGCCTCTCGCAGCGCCGTGCCGAGAGCGTGGTGAACTATCTCATAGAGCACGGCATTGCTGCCGACCGTCTGTCGCCCGTGGGCTACGGCGAGAACAAGCCGAAGGTCATCAAGCGAAAGCTCACCGAGACCTACGACTGGCTCAAGGCTGACGACGTGCTGACGCCTGAGTTTATCAATGCCCTCGATGACGAAGAGAAACAGGAGATTTGCCACCAGCTGAACCGCCGCACTGAGTTCATCGTGCTGCGTACCACCTACGGTATGTTTGATGCCGAGGGAAAGCGGGTGCAGCCAGCGGAACAGCAGCCTGCTGAAAAGACAACTGTAGAACAGGGCGATGACGAGCTGTGGTAGTCCCGTACTCCTCCGAAGAACATCAACTTGCTATTTATCAATGAAAGAGATGAAACTGCCAGAGGCATTTACAGCGTCAACCCGTCTGCTGATGGGTGAGGAACGCTTTGCCCGCTTCCTGTCCTCTTTCGATGAAGAGACACCCGTGAGCATCCGCCTGAATCCGAAGAAGGGTGGAGCGCTGAAGGTGGAGAGTGGTGAGGGAATAGACGCTGTTCCTTGGTGTCCGTTGGGCTTCTATCTGCCTACGCGCCCTAACTTCACCTTCGACCCTCTGTTGCACGCAGGTTGCTACTACGTGCAGGAGGCTGCCTCGATGTTCATCCACCATATTCTTAGTGGAGAGTTTAGAGTGGATAGTGTAGAGTTTAGAGTCCTCGACCTCTGTGCTGCTCCTGGTGGCAAGTCCACCTGCTTGCTGGGAGCCTTGCCGTCTGGCAGTCTGCTATACAGCAACGAACCCGTGCGACAGCGGGCCAGCATCCTCAGCGAGAACATTCAGAAGTGGGGCCATGAGGGGTGCATCGTCACCAACAACTATCCGGCCGACTATGTTCAGTCGGGACTGCTCTTTGACATCATCCTCTGCGATGTGCCCTGCTCGGGCGAGGGGATGTTCCGCAAGGACCCGCTGACCGTCGGTGAGTGGAGCCCGCAACAGGTGGACAGGTGCTGGCGCCTGCAGCGCGACATCGTCAGTGATGCCTGGCAGTGCCTGCGTCCCGGCGGACTGCTCATATATAGTACGTGTACATTTAATACAAAGGAGAACGAGGAGAACGTGCGCTGGATGATTGATACATTCGGTGCCGAACTGCTGTCGGTGCCCACCGACCCTTCATGGGGCATCACCGGTTCGCTGCTGAATGGCTTTGCAGGTCCTGTCTACCGTTTCATTCCTGGTATCACCCGTTCTGAGGGACTCTTTGTCAGTGTGCTGCGCAAGAATGATGGTTCCGTTGCCAAGGTGCGTAAGCCGCGGCCCCTGAACATCATCTACGACAGCCGGGAGCCCCGCCAGCAGGCTGTGGACAGCGTAGAGATGGACTATCCCACAGCCATCAGCTATCTGCGTGGCGAGGCCATTCATCTCTCGGCCGGCGTACCACGAGGCATCATAGAGGTTACATTCATGGGCCACCCCTTAGGACAGGTGAAGAACATTGGCAACCGTGCCAATAACCTCTATCCTAAGGAGTGGCGCATCAAGTCGACACATACGCCTAAGGACTACGTGCCCGTGCTTGCGTAGTCGTTCACTTGCACAGGTATTGGTCAATGAGACGGATGATGAGCTCATTGAGCAGCTCCACCTTGTAGTCGCCCACCGAGGCTTCGATGTGCGGGTTGCCCACACCGCTGTCGTTGGTCAGGAATACGTAGGTGCCCCCTGTCAGTATGGCATAGAAACGGAGCATGAACTCAGTGTTCTTGTCTATACCGCTGGCTGCCACGGGGATGAGACGGATGCCCATGCGTGCACACGTGCCGACCGACTGCTGCAGCGACCTGATGACGTCAGTCTTGTGGTGTGCCGGTGCATCGAGGACAAGGAATACTAGGCGCGTGCCTGCCTCGTCGTCCCAGGTCAGGTCTTGCAGCATGCGCTCTAAGGCCGTGTGCACCGCCTCGGGGTAGTCGCCGCCGCCATTGGCTGTCTGCTTGTCCACAAAGTCGGCTGTGCTGCGGACATCGGCCGTAAAGTTGGAGTGCACCGTCAGGTATTCGTCACCTTCGTCACGATAGAACAATGCCGCCGTGCGCAGCGTCTGCTCAGGCCGCAGCGCTGACACCTTGCTGATGATGTCGATAAGGTCGCTCTTCAGGAAATTGATTTCGTCGGTCATCGAGCCCGTGGCATCCACCACGAAAGCGATGTCAGCCTTCGGCATGGCCATAGGGATGCCAGCATTGAGCCGGTAGGTGTTGACCTGAGGCTCTGCCTGTTCGTCCCATCCGCTGACCACGGGCTGGCCGTCCATCACCTTGCCGTTGATGCTGACGCGCAGCGATGCGGCATTGGCATCGGTACTCTTCTGCCACACACTCACCCAGCAGTCGGCATGCCCCGTGTTGTCCGTCTTGGCCTGCCATAGCACCGCCTGTCCGCCACTGGCCACGCGCACCAGCTGAACGGGTACATTAGCCAGTGGCTTGCCGCTGTCGTCGGTCACCTCAATGGGAACACGCAGGTTGGTGTAGCACTCCCAGTAGCTGCTATAACCAAGAAAGGCAGTGTCGGCCATCAGCTTCGACCAAAACGGCCAGTGGCTGAGGTCATTCCACTCACCAGCCGTCACCACGCCCGCATGCGACTGTGCATTGGGCTGGCCGCTGGGAACGCTGCCGCCCCCACCAGGAACGCTGCCGCCTTCGCCCTTTTCAATCGACATGAGGTAGAACCCATCAGTTTCGTATGCACCCATGGTTTCGCCATCGTCACCGGTTGAACACGACACCATGGTCATGCCAACCATCAGCAGCCCTAATGCTGCCATGAAGAAAAATGATTTTCTACGTTTCATTGTCTTTTCTTTTTTTGTATTGTTGATTCAAGTTTACATCCTCATCTCTCATCTCTCATCTCTCATCTCTCACCTCTCACCTCACACCTCTAATCACGAAACCCTAAAGACGTCAAAACCTTGCTTGGATATTTGGCGTTTAACCAACCTTAACATATTTCGGCCACTGAGCGATGCAAGATTTTGGCGGTTGTGCAGTTATAATGGTATAAAAACAATCATAGATGATGAGAAAGATTGGCTTCGTTCTAACAGCCCTCCTGATGACGGCATGCAGTATTGGCGACGATGAGTCGATAGGAGCGGATATGGTGTATTCTCCGGATATGAATCAGACTGCCATAGCCTTTGAAGGCGTTTGGGCGGTTGACGACATGACGGTCAGCGAGACTGCCGTCGTCAGTTTTGTGCCTAATGGCGATGGCATGCGGATGACATTCACCTCGTTCCCCTGCGAAGGGGTGGTCAGCAGTCTGCTGTCCGACCTGCGGCATCTCAAGCGTAGTGGGGCTACTCAGCCCCAGATGATGTTGCTGAGCAGTGTGGGCTATTCGACATCGGCCGACTACTATTCAGGCTCCACCTCGGCCAGCAACACCTACGGCCAGCTGGTCTTCCAGATGGAGGATGCTGACGGCAGCACGGTGGACGTGACACTCGACTTGGTGCCCACGGCCTCGACCGCCGTCGTCAGCCAGACATACGCCAGTTGCATCCTGACGGTGAAGCGCATCACTACGACCGATAATAGCGGGAAATCCACAATATGGGTGTTGAACCCGGAACGGAAGATGACCTTCACCAGTACCAAGCGACTATAGGCCATCATGTCAAACGAAACGGAGCAGCAGCTGGTTGAGGCCATCCGCAGTGGCGACAAGCAGGCGAAGCACCGCCTCTACACCCGCTATTGTGGCCATGCCATGGCCGTTGCGCTGAGATACATGGCGCGACGTGACGAGGCACAGGATGTGCTGCAGGACAGTTTCGTAAGGATTCTGACCACCATCGACGGCTTCGACTATCGTGGCGAAGGGTCGCTCAAGGCTTGGGTCTGTCGCATCGTCGCTAACCAGGCCATCGACCATCTGCAGCGACGGCAGCGCATCACCTTCATCAGCGATGTGCCCGAGGACACCGAGGAAGATGACCCCGACGTGCAGCGCGTTCCCCCCGAGGTGCTGACGCGCATGATAGGACAGCTGCCCACGGGCTATCGTCTGGTGCTCAACATGCATGTCTTTGAACGACTGCCGCACAAAGAGATAGCGCGGCGGCTGAACATCAAGGAAGACACATCGTCGTCGCAGTTCAACAGGGCGAAGAAGAAGTTGGCACAAATGCTAAGAAACTATCTAAAAGAACAAGAGGAGCTATGAAACAGGAAGACTGGACCGAGCAATTACGTAATCGACTGGCTGACCATGAGGAGCCTGTCGCCAGCGACCTGTGGAATGTCATTGAGGCACAGGTAGACATGCCTCGGCATCGCCATCACGTCTGGCACCGCTGGGCTGCAGCGGCTGCCGTCGTTCTCTTGCTGTCGGGTGGTGCCCTGCTGCTGTGGAAAGCCCCTGGCAACAGCCCAGTGCCCAACAGCTCCATTGCTGTTGCCAAGGTTGAACAGCAGCCCCTCTTCTCAGGGATGGAACAAACAGTGCCAGCATCAATCCCTGCTCCCCCCTCAGCCCCGTTAGTCCCAGAGCCCCCCACAGCCTCAGATTTCCCAGAGCTCCCAGAAGCCCCAGAACTCCCAGAACTCCCAGAGCTCCCAGAAGTCTCAGAAGCCCCAGAACTCCCAGAGGCCCCATCATCCCCAGATCCCTCCTCACGCCACTCCTTCTGGGGAGAGGCCAGGGGAAGTGCCCCTCGGACGAAGACTTCCCCCGATTCCCCTCGTCTGACGGCAGCGCTCTATGCTGAGAATGGTCTTGTCGGACAGCGCAGCACCACCCCCGTGCAGATGAGCATGGCGATGGCACAGAGTTTCAGCACTCAGCCCAACTATGGCGTCAGAGGCACGACCCCCATCTGGCTCACTGGTTACGAGGAGCAGACGCACCACCAGCTGCCAGTCTCCCTGGGCCTGACCTTCAGCCTCCCCGTTGGCCACAGACTTGCCGTTGGAACGGGCATCGTTTACTCATGTCTGCAGTCCGACTTCACCACTGTGATGAAGGGCTGGCAAGTCACCCGCCAGCAGACGCTCCATTATGTCGGCGTGCCGCTCAACCTTCATTACACGCTGTTGCCTCTGGGCCGCTTCAACCTCTACGCTTCAGCAGGCGTTCAGACCGACTTCAACGTGTTGTCCCGCCTGAAGACGAACAACACCGAGGTTGATGGGCAGAAAGACCGTTGCCAGTGGTCCCTGCACGGCAACGTCGGCCTGTCCTATAGCCTTGCGCCGCGTCTCGCCCTCTACGCAGAACCAGGCATACGCCACATGATAGACAACCACAGCAGCATCCAGAACTATTACAAGGACAAGCCAACCAGCCTGACCCTGCAACTGGGCCTGCGCCTTAACCTGGGCGAATAATCTCTCAGAGTAGTATGAAGTGGACCATGAGACACCTAATGGCTTGATTATAAGCACAAGCTTTCGAAAGGAAAGGTTCCTCTTTCCGGCTCCATAGACGGCACTTATATTGCAACCGTGACTTATAATATCACTCGCAGTAAGCAATACGTTCCAGCCGCCAAGCCAGTATTCAAGTTCGAGGTGTCAGGAGTTCCGTTTGTCAAAGGCGAAGGCAACTTGGAGGTGAACTGCTCATTATAATAACCCATTGTACTATTATTGTTCCAGTAATGGACGGGCAGCCCGTGTAGATGGCGGCAAGGATAATCCAGGATTGTTTACCGCGAAATGAGATATGCAAGAGGTGCATCAAGCACAATCAACTTTGCATAAATGCAAAATAGAACTACGCGTCTGTCAGGAAATAGTATCTGACAGACGCGTAGTTCGTTTCGGTATGCTTGGGACTGGCTCTCTTAGTTCTTCTTCAGCACTACGGCTGAGCGGGCGGGGATGTAGAGCTTGAGCCACTCCTTGTGGTCTTTGACGTAGAGTGGGTCGTAGTTGGTGAAGTGCGTCACGCTGTCGTCGGCAAAGCCGAAGCCGCCGAACTCCTTCGCGTCGGTGTTCAGCACTACGTCGTAGCTGCCCGTGGGCACCAGGAAACCGTAGTCGGTGAACGAGCGGGTGGGGGAGAAGTTGAACACGAAGAGCAGGTCGCCGCGCATGAAAGCCAGCACCTGGTCGCCGTCGTTGTGCCATATCTCTACCACTGGCTTGTTCTGGAAGTTGCGCACACTCTTGATGGTGCGCAGCATGGCCTGGTCGAAGTCGCCCAGCCAGTGGTAGCACAGCTCCTTGTTGTCCACCAGACTCCACTGGCGCCGTGCGTACTTGTAGCTCCAGCCGTTGCCCTCGCGTGGGAAGTCAATCCACTCAGGATGTCCGAACTCATTGCCCATGAAGTTGAGGTAGCCGCCGTTGATGGCAGCCGCGGTGACCAGGCGAATCATCTTGTGCAGGGCGATGCCGCGCTCGGCCACGCCGTTGATGTCCTTCTTGGCGAAGTGCCAGTACATGTCGGCATCGATGAGTCGGAAGATGATGGTCTTGTCGCCCACCAGGGCCTGGTCGTGGCTCTCGCAGTAGCTGATGGTCTTCTCGTCGGGCCTGCGGTTTTTCACCTCCCAGAAGATGGAGCTGGGTTTCCAGTTCTCGTCGCTCTGCTCCTTGATGGTCTTTATCCAGTAGTCGGGAATGTTCATGGCCATGCGGTAGTCGAATCCGAAGCCGCCGTCCTCGAACTTGGCGGCCAGTCCGGGCATGCCGCTGACCTCCTCGGCGATGGTGATGGCGTCAGGGTTCTCCTCGTGTATGAGTTTGTTGGCCAGTGTGAGGTAGCAGATGGCGTTGTCGTCCTCGTGTCCGTTGAAGTAGTCGCCGTAGCCGCCGAAGGCCTCGCCCAGTCCGTGGCTGTAGTAGAGCATGGAGGTGACGCCGTCGAAGCGGAATCCGTCGAAGTGGAACTCGCCCAGCCAGTAGCGGCAGTTGGAGAGCAGGAAGTGTAGCACCTCGTCCTTGCCGTAGTCGAAGCAGAGGCTGTCCCATGCCGGGTGCTCGTGCCGGTCGCCGGGATAGAAGAACTGGTTGGGGTCGCCGGCGAGGTTGCCCAGTCCCTCCACCTCGTTCTTCACGGCGTGGCTGTGCACGATGTCCATGATGACGCTGATGCCCAGTCGGTGCGCCTCGTCGATGAGGGCCTTCAGCTCCTCGGGGGTGCCGAAGCGGCTGGAGGGTGCGAAGAAGCTACTGACGTGGTAGCCGAAGCTGCCATAGTAGGGGTGCTCCTGGATGGCCATCACCTGTATGCAGTTGTAGCCGTCCTTGGCCACGCGCGGCAGGACGTTCTCGCGGAACTCATTGTAGGTGCCCACCTTCTCAGCGTCCTGGCTCATGCCCACGTGGCACTCGTAGATGAGCAGCGGGTTCTTCTTCGGCTTGAAGCCCGCCTTCTTCCACACGTAGGGCACTGCGGGGTTCCATACCTGTGCCGAGAAGATTTTCGTCTGGTCGTCCTGCACTACGCGTCGGCACCAGGCGGGTATGCGCTCGCCCTCGCCGCCGTTCCACTTCACCTTCATCTTGTACAGCTGTCCGTGCTTGAGGTCTTTCTCCTTCAGGCGCAGTTCCCAGTTGCCGGTGCCCTCTATGCGCTTGCAGCGATAGTGCTCGTCCTCCTTCCAGTCGTTGAAGTCGCCGATGAGGTAGATGTCGGTGGCGTTGGGTGCCCACTCGCGGAAC
>CAMVKN010000053.1 GCA_947168045.1 uncultured Prevotellaceae bacterium | reverse complement strand
AGTACATCTGCATCATGGCCTGCTGCTTCTGCATCTGGTCCTCGGGCTTGTCATATTGCTTCGTGGCCTCCTCAAGCTTCGGCTTCAGCACGCGCATCTTGGCACTCGACATGTAGCTCTTCTTCACCATGGGGAAGGTGAGGCCCTTCAGCAGCAAAGTGATGAGAATGAGCACGATGCCCATGCCAAGTCCAAGGGCGGTGAGGCCGTCGAAGACATAGAGCGTAAACCAACGGTTAATCCAGCGCACCAGCCACCAGCCCAGGTAGACCAGGTCCTCGAGGTCCAAGTCGCGGCCAAACTGGCTCTGCTTGTCGATATTCTTCAGTATCTGGAAGTCGTTGGGGCCGAAGTACATCTCAAACGCTGTGGGCTCCGTATGGTTGAACGGTGTCTGCAGCTCTGCGCTGTATGACTTCAGGTAGTGTGTCTCCTTCGTGTGCTGCACGCTGTTGAGGAACGCTCCCTTCTCAAACTGCTTCTGCGGAATGAGCACGGCAGCAAAGAACTGCGTCTTGAAGGCCACCCAGTCCAGGGCCTCCTCGGTTGTCTCAGAGTCGTTGGCGCCCTCGCTCAGGTTGTCAGTGCCGCCGCCAGCCTCCTTGTAAGTCAGTGATGCGTAGCGGTTTTCAAAGTTATAGCCTTTCTCCTGCTGACGGCACGAATCCTTCCACAGCACGTTCATGGTCTTGTGTCCGGGAGCAAAGAACTGGTCCATGCCTTCGGTCCTGACATTGAAGTGCAACAGGTAGCTGTCACCCAGGTCATAGCTGATGACAATCTTGGCACCGTCGGCACCGGTGGCGGTCATCGTTGCCGTGCGGTCAGTGGTATTCGACGGTGTAAAGTACAGGTCGGCAGTGTTGATAATCTCGTTCTTCGCATTGGCCGGGAAGGCGAAGCTAAGCGCCTGGTCCTTGGCATCGAACAGGGTCACATCGGGGTTGTCCAGACGGTCTTTGTAGCCCAGCACCCTGGCCTTCTTCACCACGCCACCCTTGTTGTAGATGGTCAGCTCAACCTTGTCGTTCTTCAGCACCACCGAGTCGAGCGCCTGGTCCTGCATGGCTGCAAAGAAGGTTCGGGCGCTGTCGGCCTTCAGCTTCTGCGCTGCCATCATGGCGGCATCGACGCTGTCCTTGGGTGCCTCGTTCTCAGCCTTGTTCTCACGGGCCTGAGCGGCTGCGGCCTCAGCTGCGGCCTGTTGCTCGGCGGCCTGCTTCTGGCCCCACATGCTAAAGACTATCAGGACAATGGCAATGAGTACGAAACCAATAAGTGTGTTTTTATTCATCTTGTTTTTCTAAATTTATAATATTGAACGCGCGCGGGTTTCCCCCGGGCAAATTTGGGTGCAAAGGTAGTAAAAAAAGATGGTATTCATACCATATAATCACTTTTTTTAAAGATACGACAGACTTTTTGGATAAAAAATGCACAGTTTTCAGCAAAAAGCCTTATCTTTGCATCAGTTATGAGAAAACACTTATTAGCATTAGCGGCTGTCGTGGCACTCAGTGCCAGCGCCGCACAGGAGAATGAGCCGGGCAACGGACAGTATTACCGCCTGTTTACGCCACTCACGTTCTATCACTCAGTAGCCGGCGACCAGCTCTCGATGTCGTCGCAGAACGACCAGGTGGCACAGGCCGTCGACAGGGCCTTGATGCACGTCTACCTGAACCGCCCCGACCTGGTGGAGGTGACCGAGACGGAGCAGACAGAGGCCGGCGAGCTGCGCCAGGACCTCATCGACCAGCCCGTGGTGCAGGCCACCACGATGGTTGAGCAGGCCGAGCCCACACCCGAGGCACCTGAGGCCGACCCCGTGGAAGTGGTGGTGGAGAAGCCCAAGTTCTGGACCCGCAAGGGCGACGGCTATCTGCAGTTCATGCAGAACTATGTGTCAGGCAACTGGTACAAGGGCGGCGAGAGCAACTACTCAGCCGTGGGAAGCCTCACCCTGGAAGCCAACTACGACAACAAGTCGAAATGGAAGTGGGAGAACAAGCTGGAGATGAAGCTGGGATTCCAGACCTCGCGCACCGACACCGTCCACAAGTTCAAGGCTAACGAAGACCTGTTCCGCTACACGGGCAAGGTGGGGCTGCAGGCTGCCAAGAACTGGTACTACACGCTGCAGGTGCTGGCCTACACACAGTTTGCACGCGGCTTCAAGGCCAACAACATCAAGACCTTCTCCGACTTCATGTCGCCGTTCAACTTCAACGTCGGCCTCGGTATGGACTACAAGGTGTCATGGTTTAATAACAAGCTCACCGGCACCATCAACCTCTCACCCTTGGCCATCAACTACCGCTACGTCGACCGCACGGCACTGGCTGCCAGCTTCGGCGTCAAAACCGACAAGCACACACACTCGCTCACCGACTTCGGTTCGCAGGTCACAGCTGCCCTTGAGTGGAAGATTAACGATGTCGTCACATGGAAGTCACGCCTGTACGGATTCACCAGCTACCACCGTGCCGAGCTGGAGTGGGAAAACACTTTCGCACTGCGTGTGTCGAAGTATATCTCGGCCAACCTCTTCCTCTTCCCACGCTTCGACGACAGCAACGTTTGGGACGACGACCTGGGCTATTGGCAGTTCAAAGAGTACTCTTCACTCGGTTTTTCGTATAATTTCTAAACTTTCTTGAAAAAAGTTGCGAAAAAATTTGGTGGGATAAAAAAAAGTGTGTACCTTTGCACCCGCAAAATAGAAACGGATGGCTCCGTAGCTCAACTGAATAGAGCATCTGACTACGGATCAGAAGGTTGTGGGTTTGAATCCCGCCGGAGTCACAAAGAGGCTTGTTACAAGCCTCTTTTTTTATTCCCGATAATCAAAGGCATCAACGCACGCATGCCAAGCCATCAAACCACTGGTACGCCTGGTCTCTACGTCCAAAAAGAAGTTCCATTTGAGAGTAAAGCGGCACTTTATTGTTTATAAAGCGGCACTTTACGAGAATAAAGCGGCACTTTACGAGAATAACTCCATGCCTGGCGAAATTATCTCCATGCCTGGCTGTCATAACTCAATGCCTGGCTGTCGTAAGTCGCGACTTTTCTCGCGTGCGCGCGCGTAGAGATGCAACAAAAGCGTCTGATAATAGCCTTGGGGTGCTATCCTATGATTTGCTCAGCATGCTCTTTGGTCTTAATCTGCTTGCCCTGGAAGACCTGTTCGATGATGCCCTCCTCGTTGATGACGAAGGTGGTGCGTATGGTGCCCATCGTTTTCTTGCCATACATCGACTTCTCGCCCCAGGCCCCCATGGCCTCCAGCAGGGTGTGGTCCACGTCGGCAATCAGCGGGAAGGGCAGGTTGTGTTTCTCCTTGAACTTCACGTGCGAGGCTGCCGTGTCCTTGCTCACGCCCACCACTTCATAGCCCTTGGCCTGCAGCTCGGCATAGTGGTCGCGCAGGCTGCATGCCTCGGAGGTGCAGCCGCTGGTGTTGTCCTTCGGGTAGAAATACAGCACCAGCTTGCGTCCGCGATAATCACTCAGACGGATGTCCCGTCCCTGTTCGTCTTTGCCCAGTACTTCGGGCGCCTTGTCTCCAATGTTCATATTCTGAAATAGTCAAGCACTGCCTTATATTGGTCTTGTGCCGTAAGGCAGGTGTCAGTTAGATAGCCGTTGATGTGTCCCCATTCGCGTAGCCCTCGGTAATAGAACATTTTTAGCTCATCGGTGATAATGAAGGGAACGATGCCGCTGCGCAGGCACTCTTTGAACATGATGAGGCGACCCACACGGCCATTGCCATCTTGGAAAGGGTGTATCCTTTCAAAACGCACATGCAGGTCGAGGACATCCTCCATCACATGTCGTGACTTGGAGTTGTAGTCTGCCAATAGCCCCTTCATGCAGTCATGAACCCGTTCCGGCTCGCACGTACTCTCGCCGCCCACCTCGTTTGGCAGACGCTTGTAGTCACCTACGGCAAACCAGTCTTTGCGGCTGTCTGAGGTTCCTGTCTTCAGGATACCGTGCAGCGTTTTCACCATTTCTTCCGACAGCGGCTCCTCGGCCCTGTCGATAATCATGTCAATACAGCGGAAATGATTGACCGTTTCCACGATATCATTCACGTTCAACGTCTCGTCGGCAGTCACGCCAATGGTGTTCGTCTCAAATATATAGCGTGTCTGCTCATGGGTCAGGCGGCTACCTTCTATATGGTTTGAGTTGTAGGTCAGGTCTATCTGCGTCTTGTGGTAGATGCCACCTTTCAGCTTCATCGCTTTCTGCTCACGGAGTACACCGAGCAACGTCTGACTCTTTGGGTCGTTATTCATGTCATGATTGCGTTTGAAACGTTCTGGCTGCAAATATACGACTTTTTTCGCAAACTCATTGCGATTTGCCATAAAAAAGTGATGCGTTCACGGAACTCCAGCTTCCCGGCACGGAATTTTTCTTCATCTTTTTGTGAACGATTCCCCTGTTTCTGTGTATGCAATAGTGAATTGCGCAATAAACAAAAACAGAAAATCGTTTAATCATCGAAAAAAAAAGAACAGCAATGAAGAAGAACAGAATAGCCATCAGCCTCGTCGGCCTTGCTTTCTGCATGGACATGATGGCGCAGGTCAAGCCTACGCGGGTGGAGAGCCCCATCGTAATGGAGAAGGACTTCGTGTGGTATGTGGAACAGAAGAATGAATGGCGAGACATCACGCAGAAGGAGCCACAGAACGAAACAGCGTGGCTGAACTACTACAACGCGGCTCGCTATATGGGGTGGTTCGGCCAACCGTCGGACAGTCTGGCACGTCAGGCGATGAAGGAGATGCGGGAGGCCATCCCTAACACCTATACCTATAACATGTGTGCCTATATGTCTGTCAAGATGGGCATGAGCGACGAGACCGACGGCGACCCGTATGCTGAGGCAGCACTGACCATGCTGCCCGACGAGATGCAGCTGAACGACTACAATGAATGGGTGTGCTATCTGGCCATGAAGGGACAGGAGCAGCGCATGGCACAAATGGCCAAGCGATTCTTCGACAGCGGACTCTACTCAGAAGCCGTGCTACGCTATAGCTACAACGAACTGGCTGGCATGGACGAAGGTGGCATCTTCCTGGGCTCTGGCGATGCGACCATCATTCCCAAATGGCTCATCCAGGAGGGCATGGGCCTGCACAAAGACAAGACTATCGTCTGTGTGCCCTTCCTCGCCGTGAAGGAGTATAGGGAGTGGCTCTCACGGAAGCTCGACGTTGTCTTCCCAACATTGGAAAGCGGCAGCTATGCGTCCTACGATGCTTTCGAGCAAGCGGTGCTACAGCCTATCATCGACCGCTACGGCAGCAAGGTGTACTTCTCGTGCACGACGGCCATTGAGGTCACGAAGCCCTGGCAGGAAAGCCTCTACAACGAAGGGCTGTTGTTGAAATACGCGAAGAAGCCCTACGACAACCTGGCCGTGAAGCGGCGCAATGTGGAAAAACGCTATCAGATGGAATACCTGCTTGTTTCGTTCCGACCGGAGTGGACGGCTGGCCAGCGGCTCGCGGCCAACTATGCCGTGCTGTTGGCAGACCTGCTACCCTACTATGCCAAGCACGATAAGCAGCGCTACGACTGGCTGATGAATCTGCTGGTGAGTGGCGTGACGAACACCTCGCTCGACGAGCAGCACAAGCAGTCCATCCTGCAGCAGTTGGCTGTATCAACGGACTAATCGTGATTGAAGAATCGTAACCATGCTGATACCCCTGAGACTGTCGGCACAGACCGACGAGAAACTGATGCGACGGGCGGCGCGTGGCAGCGACCGTGCCTTCGAAGAACTCTACAACCGTCATGCCCGACGGTTGCAGGGCTTCTTCGCACGACGGTTAGGAACGGACGGCGACCTCGCTGCCGACTTCATGCACGATGCGTTCCTGCGTCTCTATGCCGCTCGCGAGAACTACCATGAAGGGCGAAACGTCCGTGCCTGGCTCTATACCATCGCCTATAACCTCTGTAAGAACCATCTGCGCAACCGGCTGATAATGGTAGCCGACGAGCCCGATGAAGCAACGACAGGCACCGACATCGAGCTGGAGATGGATGCCGCCATCCTACACGACGCCCTGCAGGAAACGCTGCGACGCATGCCTGAACCATACGCGGTGCTGTTCTCACTGCACTACGAAGAAGAGCTCACCGTGCCGCAGGTGGCACAAATCACTGGCCTGCCCGAAGGTACCGTGAAGTCGCGCCTGCATAAAGCAATGAACATCATCAGAAAAGAATTGAAAGAATATGAGAGTAGATAACCAAGACATCGCCCGCATGGCCCGCCAGCTGTGCAACGAAGAGAACGAGACGCTGCACGTCAGCCCATGGAAGCGCCACCGTCACTTCGCTGTTCCCTCATGGCTCGTCGCCATTCCCGCCGCCGCCCTCGTGGGGTTCTTCCTAGGCGTCTGGACCAACGTCCCCACACAGACCGACAAGCCGCTGACGGCATTTACCGATACCGTCTATATCAAGGTGAACGACAGGCCAGACACTGCACACGTCATCGCTACGGCGCATGCCACGCCACTGGGCACCGCAACGCCAGACCATCAGCCCCCCCACGCCAGGCCTGCAGCCAGACCGGCACGCCATCACCGTCCCGTTGCCACTGGACAGCCCATGCAGAGCGACCACATACGCTACGACCTGCTGGTCAGGAACTGAACAGGCCGGCACTGTCCCCTGACTGGCGAAGCGACATTGAAAGAAATTCACAAGTCCACAAGACTTGTGAAGTTTTTTAGATAATCGTGCAACTCATTAGAAAAAAAATCGTACCTTTGTGGCCAATAACTTACCTTATGCAATAAGGTCATTAAACTATCTTTAGTGAGCTCTAATAGAATTGAGATGTATGAGCAATTAGAACTATTCTCCATAGATGAAATGTATGGCTGCATTGGCGTCAAGGATGAAAAAACTGCCGTTTATGTAGCTATATACTTATGGGCTATCAAGTTAGTTTCAGAGTTGGATGATGAGCAGTTTCGCAAGGTGAAGAAAGGCCTTGATACCGTTCAGATTGAGGAAGATGAGTACTTCGTTCCATTTGTTCCTGGCAGTATGAATATTTTCAAATTTATTGCCTTGCGTGACTGTCTAAATATGAGGGAAGAAGCACACTTAGGAGAAAGATACATTCATCATTATCCTGAAGTAAATATTAGGCCTCATGTCACCGACCCTTATTCGTTTGTCATGGCAAGAAAAGCATTTCAAGAAAACTTCAACAAAGAGTATACGGAGAGCGGCTGGTGGATTACAGACTTGGACATTCACCAGTTGTTATATCCTAACTTGTGGGAACATGTGTGAGTGAGATAACCATCAATAAAAAAGTGACAAATAGACGGAAGCGTATGATTATCAGCAAAAAGAATATAGTTCCTGGGAAAGAGGGCCAAGGGTCTGGCGACAGTTTTCGTTTCCGGCAGTTCACGGTGCGGCAAGAGCTGTGCGGCATGAAGGTGGGCACCGACGGCACACTGCTGGGGGCCTGGGCCCGCGGCGGTAAGCGCATCCTCGACGTGGGCACAGGGACGGGCCTCATCGCACTGATGATGGCGCAGCGCTATCAGGAGGCGCAGGTGGTGGGCATCGACATCGACGACGGGGCTGTAGCACAGGCCATTGAGAACGTGGCGGCCTCACCCTTCGCCGAGCGCATTGACATCGTGAAATGTGATTTCACCCTCACCTCACAAATCTCACCTCTCACCTCACACCCCTCACCTCTCACCTCACACCTCTCACCTCTCACCACACCTTTCAACGCCATCGTGTGCAACCCACCCTTCTTCGTGGCTTCGCTGAAGAGTCCTGACGCACAGCGGAGCCTGGCCCGCCACGCCGACACCCTACCCTACCGCCGACTGATGGAACGGTCGTGGCAACTGCTGAGCGACGACGGCGAGCTGAGCGTGGTGGTGCCTACAGACAGCTGTGAGCGCATGGAGAGCGAAGCGGTGCTGGCCGGTTTCTTCAAGTGTCGCGACTGTGCGGTGAGCACCGCGCCGGGCAAGGCTCCCAAGCGCCACCTGCTGGCCTTCAGGAAACACCCGACGGCGCTGGAGCGTGGCGTGCTGACGATAGGGAGCACCGACTATGTGGAACTGACTAAAGAATTCTACCTATGAGAACAGTGCTATTGCAGACGGACATTGCATGGGGCAATGTGGATGAGAATATCAGACGTGTGGAACAACTGATGGCTGAAAACGACGAGACAACCGTTGGCTCGCTCTTCGTGCTGCCCGAGATGTGGGCCACAGGCTTCTGCGTGGAGCCAAGGGGCATGGCGGAGGCCGAGGAATCATCGGCAGCCCTGGCGTGGATGCAGGCTACGGCACGAAGCAGGGACTGCGCCCTGAGCGGCAGCCTGGCCATCCGGGCGGCTGACGGCACCTACCGCAACCGCCACTACTTCGTGACTCCCAGCGACACTACCTACTACGACAAGCGTCACCTGTTCACCCACGGCCACGAGGACAAGCACTTCACCGCCGGACAGCAGGCCGTCGTCGCCAGGTGGCAAGGGCTGCGCCTGTTGCTGCAGACCTGCTACGACCTGCGTTTCCCGGTGTTCTGCCGCTATGGCCGTGCGGGCGAGTACAATGCCATCATCTATGTGGCCAACTGGCCTGAGAAACGCCAGGAGCAGTGGGACATGCTGCTCCGTGCCCGCGCCATTGAGAACCAGTGCTGTGTGGTGGCCGTCAACCGTGTGGGCAGCGACCCATCGTGCCAGTACGGCGGCGGCTCAGTCATCATCGACCCGCTGGGTCGCACCATGGCTGCCTGCCCCGACGGTGCATCACGTGTCAGCGCCGACATGAACGCCGCCGACATTGCAAAGTACAGGGAACGCTTTCGTGTGCTTGACGACAGGGATATCTGCAGCCAATAGCCTTCAGCGCACTGCCACTGACAGCCGCTATCACTCCAGGGGAATCTCGGGGTGCTGTACGGCTAAGGGCAGGTCTTTCTGCGAGAGGTAGAACATGTAGAGTATGACGGGCTTCGTACCACGATTCTCGCCGTGGTGGATGGTGTTCACCATCTCTACGACGGCCTCACCCTCATGCACCACCTTCTCCTTGCCGTCCTGGCCGATGATGGTCAACTCGCCTTGCACCAGTATGCCGTAGTTCATCACGGGATGGTGGTGCCAGCCCAGCTTCTTGCCGGCGGGGAACACGTACTTCACGGCCACCAGCTCCGGGCGGCCCTGCAGATAGTCGGGCAGCTCCACGCCATCCCAGCTCTGCGAGGTGCGTAGCAGTTCGTCTGACACCACCTGCGTTACCGTATCCTGCGGCGACTCAGGTGCCTGCTCCGTCGCCGGGGTGCTCTGCTGTACCTTGGCATCCCTACATGCTGTCGTGACAGCCATCGTGCCACAGAGAGTAAGGATGACAGGCAGCATCCATGCTTTCTTCTTTTTCATTTTCTCTTTTAATATTTGTGCTTGATAAACCGGCCACATGCCGGACAGCTTAAGTCAGTTTGTAGACCAAAATGGTGGCAATGGCCATGAGCACGGCCACAGCGCAGAGTGCCATGAATCCATACTTAGCGAGGGCCTTGCGGCGCTTCACTGACAACAGGCTCTTCCGCTTGAAGGCCGTAGCTTCATCTTCGTGATGATGATGATGGTGATGATGCTTATGTTCTGACATAATGCTAAGTGTTTATTTTCTAATAAGTTGTACCTGTGAGTTCAGCCCGCTTGGCACGGGTTCCCACTGGTCGTAAAGGGTTTTCTTATAGTTGATGTCAACGACGTTGATTTCTTCCATCTTACGCCACTGCACGCCTCGGCGGTCGAGGTCAGCGATGCGGTTGGCGGGCAGGTTGGTCACCTCTATGCGCACTTCATTGTCGCCCACCTTCAGCGCCCCTTGGGTGTCGAGAACGAAGGGCACGCTCCAGGCACAGCCGATGAACAGTCCGTTGATATAGACACGGGCCGACTCGCGCACGTCGCCGAGGTCAATCATCCACGGCCCTTTGGGGTCGACCTTCTTCGACATCTTGAAATGAGTGGTGTAGACACCAGTGCCCATCGTCACCTTGGTCTGCTCGTCGAGTGTCTCCCAGGTCTGAAGGGTGGCAAGAGGGAAACTCTTGCCCACTGTGGGGGCTTCGTCCATGAACGAAAGCGTCCAGGGGCCTTTCAGAGCGATGGTGTTCGACGACAGGGCTGCTGGGGTTGCTGGGACTGCTGTGGTCCCAGTGTTAGTGGGGGCTTCGTTGAACACCTGCAGAATCATCGACTCGCCGCTACGCAGAGCCACATCCACTTGTCCGTTGCTGATGCGCGCATCGGTGATGTCACCGTTGAGCGGGTTGAACCACTTTGCGCTCTTGAACGGCACGGCCAGGCTGACCATCTGGTGTATGTCAGCAGGCGTGAGGTTGGCCATGAAGTAGTGATAGCCGTTGGCATTGCTGCGGCGTATGGCCTTCAGCCCCAGCTGCGTCTTCATCGGCTCGGGCTTGGCGGCCTGTGCCATCTGCTGGGTGTCGATGCCGTACATGACATGTGCGCCCTGGGCCTTGAGCTGATTGATGTGTTGCTTCACAGACTCGGGCATGTTGCCGCTGCCGGGGATGATGAGCCCCTTGTAGCGGGTGCCGCCAGCAGTGACAAGCGCCCCACCCTCGCAGCGCGTCTGCATGAGCAGGCGCTCAGAGATGTAGTCGCAGTCGAAGCCGGCACGGTCGATGTCGAGGATGGCATCGCGGAACTCAGGCATGAGTTTGCCCATGGCGTGAATGGAGAACTGCATGAGCAGCTTGCCCGTCGGTTTCTTCCATGCGTCGCGCACGGGCAGCAGCACCAGGAAGTCGTTGTCAGGCTGTCCCATCTGCAGGAAGCTCTGGCAGCGTTCCACATACTGCATGAAGAAGGGTGCGTCGCGCCAGATGCTGTTCGTGGGGCTCATGTCGATGGAGGCATAGAACTTCCATCCGGGCCACTCATCGTCCTTGGGACTGTAGCATGTGCCATGGAAGAAGATGTGGTTGACACCGGCGCAGAACATCAGGTCGAGGTCGGGTTTCAGCTGCGACAGCGAGGTACGGAAGTGCTCCGTCAGCCATGTGAACGTCTCGCTGCTGGTGTAGGGCTTGCCGCAGACATGGGCCGCCGACGGTGCATACTTGAACATGGAGTAGTCGCTGTCGTTCTTACGCGTCTTGCCTGGGTCGGTGCGCAGTCCCTTGATGCCCAGGTCACTCAGGCCGAAGCCCTCAATCTCAGGGATGTCGACGGCGGCATAGCAGTCAATGAGGTTGGCAGGCGAGCCGTGTGCCTGGTTGCGGGTGATGGCGCCGTGACTGTGTGCCCAGGCCGTCCACTGCTCAGTGAAGTTCTCAAGCAACAGGTCGCCAAGGGTCTCACGGTAGTCGCTGAGGATTTGAGGATTGAGATTTGAGGCTTGAGAGTTGCCTGTCACCGATGCTATCAGTTCGGGCAGATGCTCTTCGAGCTTGTAGCCGCGGCGCTTCTCAAACTCCTCTAACAGCTTCGGCGTCCAGGTGGCAGCCTCCACCTCATAGCTGTCGTTGAAGAACGTGTGCGGATAAGGGGTCTGCGTGCGCTCAAAGGCCTGCTCAATGTGCTTCAGGTAGTTGGCCACGGCCTGGCGGTCGAAGTGGTCGATGACCAGCCCCTCGCCGCCGGGGGCGGCACGCTTGACCTTCATTACACCATATTTAATATATAGGGCGACGACTTTGAGTGATGAGTTGAGAGTGTTGAGTTGAGAGTTTGCTACCGCACTGCTCTTCAGTGCAGCAAAGGTTAGCTTCCCGTCCTTCACCAGGCTGGTCACGTCTATGGCGACTGTGTCACGATAGACCATCACCTTGCTGAGCACGGCGTTCTTCGCATCCTTCTCTGAGAGTGACAGGTCAATGACGCTGGTGTCCTGGCTGTCGGGCTGCAAGCCACGCACGCCGTTGACCGTTGTCCAGATGCCCTCACTGTCAACCTCTTTCTCCACGAAGACGGCGCGGCAGGCACTCTCCTCCAATGGCACCCACGGTCCGCCGAAGGGCCAGCCGGTGCCGGTGGCCATGTCGAGTTCAATACCGTTGCGGGCTGCCTCACTCTGCGTGTAGCGTAGCATCTCCATCCACTTGTCGCTCAGATAGGGGATATTGTTCTTCTCGTTGCCCTGTACGCCGTAGATGGGTGTAATCTCCACGGCGCCTGCGCCGTGGTTGGCATACTGCTGCAGGTTCCACCTGAGGTTCTCCTTGTCAACAGCCGAGCCGAGCCACCACCAGCGCAGTCCTGGTTTGGCTTCCGTTGTGGGTGTCGGCCACGACTGTGCCCCTGCGGGGCTGAATGACAAATGACAAATGATAAAAGATAAAGCCATGCGGCTGATGGTGCGCACACAAGGCACAAACGGTAAAGTATGTATAGGATTCTTCTTCATGGGTTTATTTATCATTTAGGGCGAAGCCCGCTCAGTTTCCGTCCGGCTTCAGGTTCTCCGTCATGGGCGACGGTGCCCACTGGAAGGTGGCCCACTCGTCAGGCTGTGCGGGGTTGAAGTCCTGCCATTCCGGGCGGAGGTACTGCACCAGCGGCAGGTTGAGCTGCTTCATGCCCATGACGACGCACTTCGCCACCTCATAGGCTCCGTAGGGATTGAAGTGGGTGTTGTCGGCCAGCGGCTTGTCCTGTCCAGGGAAGGTGTTGGCGGGATAGTGCACCAAGGCCCGCTTGGAGTCCTCATAGCCCAGTGTCTCAAACAGCACCTTCGTCATCTGGTTCAGGTCGATGAGTGGCACGCGCTCCCGCTCGGCCACCATCTTCATGGCGGCGGGGAAGTCGCCGTGGGTGTTCTTCAGCGTGGCATGGTCGTCCTCGAAGGCACGCCGCTGCGTGGGTGTCAGGAACACGATGTCGGCACCCTTGGCCCGCACTTGGTCAACGAATATCTTCAGCTGGTACTGGTAGTGATACCATGCACCGTCGCCGGGCCGTTTCTCCTTCTCGTCGTTATGGCCGAACTCCACGAAGACGTAGTCGCCGGGCTTCAGCGTCTGCAGAATCTTGTCCAAGCGGAAGGAGCCGATGAAGGTGCGTGCCGTCAGTCCGCTCTCGGCGTGGTTGCTGACAGCCACCTCAGGGCCGAACCACCGTGTAATCATCTGCCCCCATGAGGCCCACGGCTCATAGTTCTGGTCCACGACGGTGCTGTTGCCACACAGGTAGATGGTTGGCACCTGGTCGGCGCGCTCTATGTGGATGCTCTTCACGGCGGGCTGCGGGCCGTTGAACTCCAGTGTCAGACGGTCGTCCCAGGCCAGGTAGCCCTTCTCACGGTCCTTGATTTTCACCCGCTTGTCACCCTCTATGAGCGGCGACCGCTTGTTCACCACGAACTCCACCGTCTGCGTGTCTTTCTTCTTTGGCGTCACGATGTGGTCCATCATCAGCCTGCGCCCCTCAGCCCTGACGGTGGTATTGCCGTTCTTCTTTCCGCCCAGGGTGATGCGCACGCGGTAGTTGCCGTCGGGCACGCGGACGGAGAAGTAGAAGGGAGCCGCCGACTTCGCATCGGGAGCCGGCAGCAGGTCGTAGCCATAGCCGTCCTGCTCATTATATACGGGCTGTGCCTTGGTCAGGTCAAAATCGAAGGTCTGCGCCGTCATCCACCCTGGGATGAAGGCGAGCATTGCCAATAAAATGTTTCTCTGCATGTACTTACAGTGTGCTTGTAGTTTTCGTGTTGCAAAAGTACTCATTTTTTTCTTTATCTGCAAGGATAATGCCGTTTTTTTCCCTAAATGCTTGTCAGAATCAGATATTTATTGTATCTTTGCCCACCACAAGACACACTCGACAACACATGAAAAAGAATCTGACAGTACTGGCATGGACGGCATCGGTGATGCTCGTCCTGTGCATGGTCTTTGCTGGCTGCAAGGACAACAAGAAGAAGTCGAAGGCCGACAAGGATGACGACGAGAAGGAACTGGCCGAGGACATGGACGACGACGAGGACATGTACGAGTCTGAAGACCAGGACGGCCACACCTTCGACGTGCGCAATGCCCGCGAGTTCCTCCTGGCACTGAAGGACGATGCCCATATCAACGTCATCGTCAGCGAGCCGCTGCAGCTCACCCCCGCCCTGAACGTCCTGATTGACGAGGGCGAGGTGTCCCCCTACATGGTTGACGGCGTGGCGCAGACGGCCCCTGGCTTGTACTGGATGCAGGAGTACGACGGCAACACGCTCTACATCGTGGGGCTGGAGAACATCACCATTGAGGGTACGTCTGGAGACAAGGGATTCCTGATGACCACGCCGCGCTACAGCGATGTGCTGCGCTTTGAGCAGTGCCGGAACATCACCATCAAGAACATGATTCTCGGCCACGAGGAGGCGGGCGACTGCGAAGGCGACGTGCTGGTGCTGAGGGGCTGCAAGAACGTCACCGTGGAGAAGTGCGACCTCTTCGGCTGCGGCTGCATCGGCATTTACTGCAGCAAGTCGCAGAACATCACCGTCAGCCGCAGCGACATCTACGGTTGCAGCATGCGTGGCTTAGAGATTTTTGACACCAAGAACATGAGTTTCAAAAACTGCAGCATCTACAACAACGCCGGCGGCATTTACCTCGACGAGAAAAGTCGCAACATCAGTCTCAGTGACTGCAATCTGTACGACAACCGGGGGCAGCTGTTCATGTGCTACTCTGAGCTTCAGGTGAAGGGCAGCCAGGTGGAGCATCACTGCGGCGACGAATCCGACAACGTTACCTTCACAAACTGCGATGTCGTGATGGACTACCGTGACACAGACGACCTGCCTGACGTCGAGCCTGACTACTATGAGTGAGAGATGAGAGATGAGAGGTGAGTGGTGAGAGGTGAGTGGTGAGACTGTTCAGTCAATCTGGTTACCCGTGTAGAGCTGGTAGTACTGCCCATGCAGTGCTATCAGCTCTTCGTGTGAGCCATGCTCAACGATGCGTCCATGGTCCATGACGATGATCTGGTCGGCGTTGCGCACGGTGCTCAGGCGGTGTGCGATGACGAAGGTAGTGCGTCCCTGCATGATGCTGTCCATGCCGCGCTGCACCAGCTGCTCCGTCCTGGTGTCGATGCTGCTGGTGGCCTCGTCGAGGATGAGCACGGGCGGGTTGGCCACGGCGGCGCGTGCGATGGCCAAGAGCTGTCGCTCACCCTGGCTGAGATTGCCGCCGTCACCTTGCAGCATGGTCTGGTAGCCATTGGCCAGACGGCGGATGAAGTCGTGGGCACCCACCAGCTGCGCCGCCTTGACACAGTCGTCATCGGTGGCGTCAAGGCATCCGTAGCGGATGTTGTCCATGACGGTGCCGGTGAAGAGGTGCGTCTCCTGCAGCACGATGGTCATGCTCCGGCGCAGCGACCGTTTCTGAATGTCAGTGATGGGGATGCCGTCATAGAAGATAGCCCCTCCCCCAACAGACCCACCCCCGTCCCCTCCCGTTGAGGGAGGGGAGTATATAGACTTGTCCTCTGAAAGCCCAAAAGTCCCAGAAGACTCAGAAGTCCCAGAAGGCTCAGAAGCCCCAGACCTGTCGGCAGATTCAGCGGAAGAGGTAACCACTCCCCTCCCTAACGGGAGGGGCTGGGGGGAGGGTCTGTTGGGGGAGGGTCTGCTGGGGAGGGGCGTTACCTCGTAGAACCTGTTGATGAGGTTGATGATGGTGGTCTTGCCGGCACCCGTGCCACCCACGAAGGCAATCTTCTGTCCCGGAGCGGTGTTGATGTTAATGTCAAAGAGCACTTGCTTCTCAGGCACATAGCCGAAGTCCACGTGCTGGAAGTCGACGTCGCCCTGGACTAGTTTAGAGTTTAGAGTGGAGAGTTTAGAGTTCTTGGACGAGCCAAGCGGCGAAGCCGAGCGTGCTACCGCATCAGGCGATACCCATCTTCCTTCTTTCAGTGTCCACGTTCCCTCGTCCACCTCCGGCTCAGCATCGCCTAAGGCGAAGACGCGCTCGGCACCCACGCTGGCGTTCAGCACACTGTTAATCTGCTGACTGACGTGGCTGATGGGCTGCGTGAAGCTCTTGTTCAGCTGCAGGAAAGCTACTATCGTGCCTAAGGTGAGAGGCGAGAAGTGAGAGGTGAGAGGTGAGAGATAGCCCAGGGCCAGCGTGGCCCCCACGACGGCGATGAGCACATAGCCCAGGTTGCCCAGGTTGCCGTTCACGGGCATGACGATGCTGGCAATGCGGTTGGCGTTGTAGGCCGACGAGCGCAGCCGCTCGTTGATGTCCTCAAACTGGCTGATGGCCTGCTGCTCATGGCAGAACACCTTTACCACTTTCTGGCCCGTCATCATCTCCTCGACGAAGCCGTTGACGCTGGCCAGGCTCTCCTGCTGTGTGCGGAAGTAGCGGCGGCTCCACTGTCCCAGCCTTGTAGTGGCCACCATCATCGCCACGGCTATCAGGATGCTCACCATCGTCAGCGGTATGCTCAGCACCACCATCGACGAGAAGGTGGCCACGATGGTGATGACACTGGAGAAGACCTGCGCCATGGCCGTCGAAATCATCTGGCGCAGCGAGTCCACGTCGTTGGTGTAGACCGACATCAGCTCGCCGTGCGAGTGGCTGTCAAAGTAGCTGATGGGCAGCTGCTGCATGCGCTCGAAGATTTGCTTGCGCAGCCTGAGCATCGTGCCCTGGCTGACGTTAATCATCAGCCGGTTGTAGGCATAGCCGGCAACGACGCCTAACAGCAGGATGAGTCCCAGGCGGAACAGCGTCTGCAGCAGCGACTGGTATTCAGGGTTGGCCATCTGCGTCAGCGGCGTGATATAGTCGTCGATGAGCGTGCGTGTGAACAGTGTGGAGAACAGCGACGTGATGCTGCTCACCACGATGCACACCAGCACGGTGACGATGCTCAGCTTATAGTTCTTCAGCACGAAGGCGAACAGGCGCAGCATGACCTGCCGCTGCTGTTTGTTAATGCCCCCTAAGTTAGGGGGTTGGGGGTCTGAACGACCGCCTCTCATATTAAATGGTTGCCTCATCTTTCGTAAAATGGTTTTTGTCTGTTCAGCCCCCCCTAACTTTGGGGGCTAACTCCATCAAAGTCTCCGCTGTCCTGCGTCTGTATCTCATAGATCTCCTTATACAGGGCATTGTCTCTCAGCAGGTTGTCGTGTGTGTCGAAGCCCGTCACCACGCCGTTGTCCATGACCACGATGCGGTCGCAGTGCTGCACGCTGCTGATGCGCTGTGCAATGATGATTTTCGTCATCTGCGGCAGCTGCTCGCGGAAGGCCTGCTGTATGCGTGCGTCGGTCCGTGTGTCGCAGGCCGATGTGCTGTCGTCGAGCACCAGAATCTTGGGGTGCCTCAGCAGGGCGCGTGCTATGCACAGGCGCTGGCGCTGTCCGCCGCTGACATTGGTGCCACCCTGCTCAATGCGTGTGTCATACTGCTGCTGCATCTCCATGATGAAGTCGTCCGCCTGGGCCATGCGGCAAGCCTCCCGGCACTCCTCCAGGGTGGCGTCGCTCTTGCCCCACCGCAGGTTGTCCATCACCGTGCCGCTGAACAGCGTGTTCTGCTGTAGCACCACGCTCACGGCGTTGCGCAGCACCGTCAGGTCATACTCCCTGACATCGTGGCCGCCGACGAGCACCCTACCCTGCCCCGCGTCGTACAGACGGCTGATGAGGTTGACGAGCGTCGACTTGCCCGAGCCAGTGCCACCGATGACGCCGATGGTCTGTCCCGACGCAATGCTGAACGACACATTGAACAGCGCGGAACGCTTGTGGAGTTTAGAGTTTAGAGTGTTGAGTGTTGAGTTTGCTTCCGCCTTACCTTCACCTGGTGGGACAGCGGTAGCACGCTCGGCTTCGCCGCTTGGCTCGTCCAAGAACTCTTCACTATCCACTCTACACTCTACACTGTTCAGGTAGTCAAACCGCACGTCCTGGAACTCCACGCTGCCGTCGCGGACCTCCATGAGGGGGTGTTCAGGACTGGTGATGGCCGGGCGGTGCTCAATGACCTGGCTGACGCGCTTGGCTGAGGCGGCGCTCTGCGTCAGCATGACGAAAATCATCGACAGCATCATCAGCGCCTGCAGGATAGACATCACATAGGTGAACAGGCTGGTCAGCTCGCCCGTGGTCAGCGTGCCCTCCACAATGAAGTGGGCACCCCACCAGCTCAGGGCGATGATGCAGCCATAGACCACCATGTTCATCACCGGGTGGTTGAGGGCCATCAGGCTCTCGGCCTTGGTGTACAGCCGGTACAGGCCGTCGGCTGCCTTCGAGAACTTCAGCGTCTCATAGTCCTCGCGCACGAAGGCCTTCACCACCCTGATGCCCGTCACGTTCTCCTGCACGCTCTGGTTCAGCTCGTCATACTGCGCATACACCTGCTGGAACAGGCGTGCCACACGCGTGATAATGAGGTAGAGGACGACGCCGAGGATGACCATGGCGATGATGAAGATGAGGCTGAGGCGAGGGTCGATGACCAGGCACATCACCACCGACAGCAGCAGGCGGAAGGGTGCCCTGACGGTGATGCGCAGAATCTGCTGGAAGGCGTTCTGCAGCGCGTTCACGTCGGTGGTCATGCGCGTCACCAAGCCGCTGGTGCTATACTGGTCGATGTCCTGGAACGAGAAGGTCTGGATGTTGCGGTACATGGCGCGCCGCAGGTTGGCGGCGAAGCCCGTCGAGGCATAGGCCGACACCCGTCCGGCCAGGACGCCGAACAGCAGCGACAGCAGCGCCATGCCCACCATCAGCAGCCCGTAGAGGTAGACGGCCTGCATGTCGCCGGCCATGATGCCACGGTCGATGAGCAGTGCCGTGACATAGGGTATGAGCACGTCCATGACCACCTCCAGGGCTGTCAGCAAAGGCGTGGCAATGGCCGCACCACGGTACTGCCCTATCTGGTTGTATAAAGTTCTCAGCATGATTGTCTTTGTTGGTTTTGCAGGCGCAAAGGTAACAATAAATTGTGAGAAAACAAACTTTAATACACTTTTTCTTTCCCCGTTCCATTTCTTTTTGCTATCTTTGCACACGTTTTTTTTTATTATCCAAGCCAATGGTAAAGCACATCATCCTCTGGACGCTCAGTCCGGAACTCAGCGAAGAACAGAAGACGGCCGTCAAGGCCGGTATCAAGGAAGGGCTCGAAGGCCTGGTCGGCCAGGTGCCGGGTCTGCTCAGCGTCAACGTCATCACCGGCGGTAGGCTGTCGTCATCGACGGCCGACGTCATGCTCGACAGCACCCTGGAGAGCGAGGAGGCCCTCAAGGCATACGCCAAGCACCCCGCCCACGTGGCTGTGGCCAACAGCCGTGTGCGTCCCTTCACCGTGCAGCGCAGCTGCTTAGACTTTGAGCTATGAGCGACAAGCAGAAAGCCTACGACGAGCTGCTGCCACAGGTGGCGGCACTCATCCAGGGCGAGACGGACGAGGTGAGCATCCTGGCCAACGTCAGCGCCGTGCTGAAGGAGCGCTTCGGATGGTTCTGGGTGGGCTTCTATATGGACCGTGGCGGCGAGCTGCGCCTGGGCCCCTTCCAGGGTCCGGTGGCCTGCATGCACATTGCCTACGACAGGGGGGTGTGCGGCGCGGCCTTCAGCCAGCGCAAGGCCATCGTCGTGCCTGACGTGGAGCTGTTCCCGGGGCACATCGCCTGTTCCTCGCTCTCACGCTCCGAGATTGTCGTCCCCATCCTCACCCCTCGTGGTCCCATTGGCGTCCTCGACATCGACAGCACGGAGCTCAGCACCTTCGACGACACCGACCGCCAGAACCTGGAGCGGCTCTGCGCCCTCCTCGCTGAGGTGATTAGGGAGGTGAGAGGTGAGAGGTGAGAGGTGAGAGAATAGCTTGTACTCCCATAACGATCCTTGTGCCTTCTGCCCCACGAAACTATCCTCTCACCTCTTACCTCTCACCTCTCACCTCCCTAATCACCTCCCCCCCGAAACAAACAAAACACCAAACCAATGGAAAAGAAACAAATACTCTGCATAGGCCACATCACCCACGACCGCATCATCACCCCCACCCTGCCCCAGGGCGTCGACTGCGCCGGGGGCACGGCCTACTATGTGGCCTGGGCCATGCACCACCTGCCCCACGACGTCAGCTTCGGCGTCGTCACCGCCGTGGGCGACGACCTGCAGCACGAGGTGGAGCGCCTGCGCCAGGCCGGCACCGACATCGTTGACCTGGGCAGCCCCACCAGCGTGTTCTTCGAGAACAGCTATGGCCGCAACATGAACAACCGGCGGCAGCGGGTGATGTCGAAAGCCGCACCCTTCACCGTCGACGCCCTCAGGGATGCCCAGGCCGACGTGTTCCACTTAGGCACGCTGCTCGTCGACGACTTCGCCCCCGAGGTGGTGGAGTATCTGGCCACCAAGGGCCGCGTGTGCATCGACGTGCAGGGCTATCTGCGCGAGGTGCGCCAGCAGCGCGTCTATGCCGTCGACTGGGCCGACAAGCTGCGGGTGCTCAAGCACACCGACATCCTGAAGGTGAACGAGAACGAGATTGACGTGCTCACCGACGGTGAGCGCGACCTGCGGCGCGGCGCCAAGCTCATCAGCAGCTGGGGCGTCCGCGAGGTGCTGGTCACGCTGGGCGACTATGGCTCGCTCATCTATGCCGACGACCGTTTCTACGACATCCCCAGCTACGCACCGCGACAGGTGGTCGATGCCACGGGCTGCGGCGACACCTACGCCGCAGGCTATCTCTATGCCCAGGCGCACGGGGCCGGCTATGAAGAGGCCGGGCGCTTCGCCGCTGCCATGTGCACGCTGAAGCTGGAGCACTCCGGACCCTTTGACGGCACCATCGACGACGTCAACAGCATCATTTTTTGAAACACCGAGAACACTGAGCACACAGAGCTTCTTTCCAAACAGAAGGTTGGTACGATTTTTAATGAAACGAATGAGAATAATGAGAATCATTTTGGCCACGAATGAGAATAATTATTATTCCAATTCGTGAATAAATTATTCCAATTATTCCAATTCGTTTCCATAAACAGAACTACCGAAGCGCTGTGTCCTCCGTGTTCTCTGTGGTGGAAAAAGAATCTGCGAGCATGAGGAACTTGAATACAAATTATTTTTTCCATTGTTTTCCTTTGCCATATAAAAATAATGTTGTATCTTTGTAGTCGAATTCGGCCCTTACGCGCCCTTCACCACACCCTCCCGCCGCCACGGCCACGGCCCGGCGGCCGACAGATGCAAGAGAACGATATCGTTTAACAACTTTAAATAATTAAAACTATGAGGAAAAATCTACATTCAAAACTCATGCTCCTCTTGGCCGCAGTGCTAATAGGAGTGGGAAGTGCGTGGGCAGACACTGTCACGTTCACGGCAGGTACTGACACCAACGAGGAAAAAAGTATTACGAAAGATGGCATTACAGTTTCTTTTAGCAACGGTGTTTTTAACAGAACCGACAACTATAGGTGCTATGCGAATGCGTCAATGACCATTTCTTCTACTGTAGGCGATATAACCCAAATAGATTTTACGGCTACGGCAAGTAACCCTATGACGAATTTTAGTGGTGCCCCTGATAAAGGTTCATGGAAAGATGCAAACAAGAAACAATGGACTGGCAATGCATCCGAAATCAATTTTGGCACAACAACAGCACAAGTTCGAATAACAGAGATTGTTGTAACATATACGCCCTCTAATGCTACCGCGACGACGCTGACTATCGATGCTAAGGGCATCACTAACACCGATGTTTACACGAGCAAAGCAGCCGGAACGCTGACTGCCACGGTGGCTGCTGGCGAAACAACTCTCACCAACCCCGCCATCACCTGGAGTTCAAGCAACGGAGACGTTGCCACTGTTGACGCAAATGGCGCTGTCACACTTGTTGCTGCTGGTACAACGACGATTACCGCTTCCTATGCAGGAGAGGATGGCCAGTATAGAGCTTCCTCAGCTACTTACGAGTTGACCGTCACCGACAGCACGCCAGAAACGACACTGACTATCGATGATTCGGGCATCACCAACACCGATGTTTACACGAGCACAGTAGCCGGAACGCTGACTGCCACGGTGGCTGCTGGCGAAACAACTCTCACCAACCCCGCCATCACCTGGAGTTCAAGCAACGGAGACGTTGCCACTGTTGACGCAAATGGCGCTGTCACACTTGTTGCTGCTGGTACAACGACGATTACCGCTTCCTATGCAGGAGAGAAAGACCAGTATAGAGCATCCTCAGCTACTTACGAGTTGACTGTCACCGACAGCACACCTGGAGAGACTATTGATTTTACTAAACAAGGGTACTCTAATCAACAGGAAATAAAGACTGTTTCTGGTAAAAATTGCACTATCACTTTTGATAAGGGAACAAACAGCAATGCTCCTAAGTACTTTACCACCGGTACGGCTGTTCGTGCTTACGGCGGCAATACTTTTACGGTGTCATCAACTAATTATAATATCAACAAAATTATTATTACATTCAGCAGCAGTGGTGACGGAGAGAATGCTATTACAGTTTCTGAAGGCACTTACGAAGATGGAACGTGGACTGGCAATGCCCAAAGCGTAACCTTTACTATCGATGGTACTTCAGGCCATCGCCGTATAGCCAGCATCACTGTTACTTATGCTGACGAATCAGACACCCGCATAGCCACCACTGTTACGATTGATGCTACGGGCATCACCAACACCGATGTTCATACAAGTACAGAAGCTGGAACACTGACTGCCACGGTGAGTGCTGGCGAAACAGCTCTCACCGGCGCCGCCATCGCCTGGAGTTCAAGTAACGAAAGCGTTGCCACTGTTGACGCAAATGGCACAGTCACACTTGTTGCTGCTGGTACAACGACGATTACCGCTTCCTATGCAGGAGAGAAAGACCAGTATAGAGCATCCTCAGCTACTTACGAGTTGACTGTCACCGACAGCACACCTGGAGAGACTATTGATTTTACTAAACAAGGGTACTCTAATCAACAGGAAATAACGACTGCTTCCGGCCAAAATTGCACTATCACTTTTGATCAGGGAACAAGCAGCTATGCTCCTACGTACTACGACACTGGTACGGCCATTCGTGCCTACGGCGGCAATACTTTTACGGTGTCATCAACTACTAAGACTATCATCAAAATTACTATTACATTCAGCAGTGGCGGTGGAACCAATGAAATTACTGCTTCTGAAGGCACATACGCCGAAGGAACGTGGAAAGGCAATGCCCAAAGCGTAACCTTCACTATCGGTGGTACTACAGGCCATCGCCGTATAGCCAGCATCACTGTTACTTATGCCGATATTCCTCAAAACTATCGACTCTTTACTGGCGAACTTGTTGAGGGTGACTATATCATTTATTTCTATGACGACCAAGATCTGCAGGGTCATGTTATGAATAATACCACCGTTTCAAATAGCAGGCTCCAATATAAATATGGTATGGAAGTCGAACCTGATGCCGACAAAGTTATCAGCACTAATGACGCCACAATTGTATGGCATATAGCAAAGAGCGGTGAATATTGGACTATCTACAATGCTGCAGCCAATGCCTACGCTGCTAGTACAGGTAATAAGGAAGAAGCACGAATGTTAGCCGACGGCACTGACGACAAAGCTTTGTGGACAGTGACGCGTACTGGAACAGGAACCTATGAGTTCGTAAATAAGAAAAATGCAGCTGATGAAGTTGATGCTAACCTCAGGAATAATGGAACTGACGGATTCGCATGCTATGCGCCAGGAATTGGTGGTGCCTTGTCACTCTATAAGAGAGCCTCAGTCACTGTGACCGATGCCGGTTGGGCCACCTATATCACTGAGGAAAATGTACACTTCGGTAATGATGTTAACGCCTATATCGTCACCGGCTACACCGAGACCAGCGTGAAGCTGACAAAAGTCAAAGACGTAGTGAAGGGTACACCGGTGATTGTTAATGCCAATGCAGGCACCTACGTGCTGGAAAACGCTTTTGAAGTCGATGAGGTAGGAGATAACAAGCTGGTGGTCTATCATGCTGAGGATGGCCTGCAGCAGGGCAATTTCTTCGTGCTGGCCAAGGATGGCGAGTCGGCTTGCTTCAAGCTGTGGGTTGGCAACAATGATGACCTCGATGGCCGCGTGGTGCTGCCGTTAACGAATCCCAACGGTGTCCGTGCCCTGAGCATCGTGTTCGGTGATACAACCACCGGCATCGAGACCGTCAGCCATGCCACCCCGACGATGAGTGAGGGTGCCTACACCCTGAGCGGCCAACGTGTGCAGAAGCCCACGAAGGGTCTGTACATCATCGGCGGCAAGAAGGTCGTGGTGAAGTAAACACATCTCATTATCTATCGAACTCATAAAAAAAGAAACAACTATGAAGAAACAGTATATGCAGCCCGCCACGCTGCTCACCACAGTGGCCATGCGACAGATGGTCTGCGACGCATCGCTGCCCATCAGAGGCACAGAAGATGACAAGAACAACCTGCTCTCACGCCGCCGCGGCCGTCGCCGCCACGACGAGTGGGATGACGAGGAGGAGGAGGAAGGCTTCTAACCGAAGACCTGTCTCTGAGCATAACGAATGTCACGGATGGCACCATGCTATCCGTGACATTTATCTTACATTATTCATAACAACAGTATTTGTACGCTTCGCGTCCTCCAAAAACAAAAGAAAACAAAAAAAACAACCAAAACCGGTTTTATTTTGTTTTTCGGGTTTTATCCTGTTTTTGTAAGACCGCTTTGCGGTTGAACTACAGCTTACTTTCTTTCCAACGCGCGCACACGCGCGTGAATTGGCGCACTAAGTGCACCTATGGCTC
>CAMVKN010000052.1 GCA_947168045.1 uncultured Prevotellaceae bacterium | reverse complement strand
AGAAGATGCGCTCGTGCGAGTTGGCGGTGTCGCGGATGCGGTCCACACACTCCATGATGGTGTTCATCGTGGTGTCATAGCCGATGGTCGAGTCGGTGCCATACAAGTCGTTGTCGATGGTGCCGGGCAGGCCGATGACGGGGAAGTCGAACTCCATGCCGAAATTACGGGCACCGGTGAGCGAGCCGTTGCCACCGATGACCACCAGGGCGTCAATCTCTTCACGCTGACATGTCTCGTATGCCTTCTGCATGCCCTCTATGGTCATAAACTCCTTCGAGCGGGCAGTCTTGAGGATGGTGCCGCCGCGGGTGATGATGCCGCTGACGTTCTCGGTGGTGAAGCTTTTCACCTCGCCCTTGATCAGTCCGTCGTAGCCGCGGTAGATGCCCTTGATGTTGAAGCCGTTGTAGATGCCGGCGCGCGTCACGGCGCGTATGGCGGCGTTCATGCCGGGTGCATCGCCGCCCGAGGTAAGAATACCTATCGTCTTGATCTTGGTCATTGTTGTATGATTTATTGTGATGTGGTTACAACCATCAAATAAGCATGCTCTCCGCCCACAGGACGACCAGTCCCAGCAGCCAGCCGCACAGCACCTTTGGTGCCACGTTGCGGATATACCAGCCCAGCCGGATGTGTTCCATCTGCATCAGGGCGATGCCGCTGGCACTGCCCACTGCGAGCAGACAGCCTCCCACGGCGGTGGAGAAAGCAGTGATGAGCCAGAAAGCCCCGTTCTGTGCATAGGCTCCGGCATCGCCGGCCATGCCGTGCAGCGACTGTGCGAAGCTGATGTCGCTCAGTGCCACGGTGAACATGTCGACGGCGCTGCTCAGCAGCCCTGAGATGAGACCGATGACCCAGATGTTGCCGATGTTCGTCTCAATCCACTCAGCGATGGTGGCCAGCACCCCTGTCTCGGTCACGGCACCGAAGCCCAGCATGATGCCCATGACGAACAGCATCTGCTGTATGGCACCATACTGCAGCACACGCGGGAAACGGCGCTGCGACATTTGGTCGGCGTTCATCAACTTGCGGTTGAAGGCTTCGTTCACCACCCACAGCACGCTGAGCACGCAGAGGGCGCCGAGGAAGGGTGACAGGCGGGTGAGGCTGAGGAACGTGGGTACGAACCACAGGCCGCCCAGACCCACGATGAGCATCATGATGCGCTGCCAGCGGTTCAGGCGCGTGTCGTCGCCACGATAGGGGGCTACCGTCCACTCAATGTCCAGGCGGCTGGGCAGCTCGCGGTTAATGAGCACCGTGGGCACCACCCAGGCCACCACAGCGGGCAGGGCCAGGAATGTAGAGAAGTGTGTGGCAGTGACCGTCTCGTCGCCCCACAGCAGCAGGCCAGTGCTGTCGCCGATGACGGTAAAGCAACCGCCGCAGCAGGCAGCCAACACGATGGACGAGCCGATGAGCATGCGCTGTGGACGGCTCTTGACGATGTTGTGCATGATGACCAGCATCAGCATCGTCGTCGTCAGGTTGTCAAGCGTAGCCGAGAGGATAAACGTAGCCAGGCTGATGCTCCACAGCAGGCGCTTGGAGTTGCGCGTGCGAATCCACTCGGTGATGAAGTCGAAGCAGCCGTTGTTGTTCAGTATCTCAACGATTGACATCGTGGCCAGCAGGAACATCACGATGGCGGCGGCGCGGCCCACGTATTTCAGGAAGATGTGGTCGTAGATGAAATACTTCACCGTCTTTGCATTCGACTCGCTTCCGCCCAGGAACTCGGCATACTCAGCAGCGTGCTGGCTCTGCACAAAGTCGGCGCCCCAGATGACGAACACCACCCAGCTGATGGTACCCAGGAACATGGCGATAGCCGCCTTGTTCACTCCAGTGAAGTGGCCGGTGGCTATCAGCAAGTAGCTGAATACCAACATCAGGACGATTACCAATGTCATCATGGGCGTCTCTCTCCTTTTAGCGTTATGTCGTTTTCACGTTATTACGTTATCACGTTATCACGAAACGTTATCCCGTTACAACGTTATAACGTTATCACGTCATTGTTTTATTTCTTGTAACGGGCGTTCATGCCGTTGATGACGTCCGTGGTGATGTTGAATTTCGGGTCGCTGTACAGCACGTTGCTGTTGTCGATAATCATGTCGAAGCGCTTGTCCTTGTTATAGTCGGCCAGGAAGTTGTCCAGGCTGTCCTTCAGCGTCTTTAGGAAGTCGGCCTGCTTCTGTGCCAGCTCGTTGCTCAGTCTGGCCTCCAAGGCAACGCGGTTGTTGCGCTCCTGCTCGAAGGCGGCCACGGCCGTCTTGTACTGCTCCTCGCTGGTGAACGAGTTGTTCTGCAGGCGCGTCTGGATGCTGTTGTACGACCGCTCCAGCTCCTTGTCCTTGTTGTTCAGCACTGTCGTGGCGTTGGCGCTCATCTTCTCCAGCGAATCCTTCATCAGCTTGGCATACTCGTAGTGCTCGGTCAGCGAGTCCAGCTCCACATAGCCTATCACCATGCCCTCCTTAGGCATGTCGGCGTCGGTGCTCTTGCCGTCCATCTTTGAAGGCTGGTTGTTACAAGCTGCCGCCAGCATTGCTGCGGACAGCACGAAAATTGTCTTGATAATGTTCTTTTTCATCTTATTATTCAGTTATTTTGTTATTCTGTCTTTATAAGTTATTTTGTCCGCTTCTCGCTCACCGCTACACGGCTGCGGCGGCGCATCTCGCGGTCCTGGTCCAGCACGCAGTGGATGCCACGCTGGCGCATCGGCTCAGAGTCGTGGATATGCATGGAGCTGAACGTTCCACCACGCCGCAAAAGCACCTTGACACATAAAAATGCGATGGCGATAGCAATTATTAACGCTGCGATGACGATTTTTCCAACCATTTTGATTACTTTTGCACGGCATAAGAGCCGCTATGCGGGTGCAAAATTACGCAATTTAATTGGAATCACTTCTATAATAAGCATTAAAAATGAATAAAAACGAATTAAAACCTGCATCTGTCTTCGAGCAGTTTGCAAAGATTAACACAATTCCGCGTCCTTCGAAGCGCGAAGAGAAGATGATTGATTACCTGAAGTCATGGGGCGAGAGCCACCATTTGGAGACGCACGTCGACCAGACGGGTAACGTCATCATACGCAAAGGCGCCACGCCAGGCTACGAGCAGCGCAAGACCGTCATCCTGCAGAGCCACATGGACATGGTGTGCGACAAGCTGGTGGATGTGGAGTTCGACTTCGACCGTGATGCCATCCAGACCTATGTCGACGGCGAGTGGCTGCGCGCCAAGGGCACCACGCTGGGTGCCGACGACGGCATTGGCTGTGCCATTGAGCTGGCCATCCTCGAGGCTGACGACATTGAGCACGGACCGCTGGAGTGCGTCTTCACACGCGACGAGGAGACGGGTCTGAGCGGAGCCGAGGGCATGAAGAGCGACTTCATGAAGGGTGACTATCTCATCAACCTCGACTCAGAGGACGAAGGCGAGATTTTCGTCAGCTGTGCCGGTGGACGCAACACACAGGCTCGCTTCACCTTCCAGCGCGAAGAGGCACCGCAGGGTCACTTCTTTGTCAAGGCACAGCTGAAGGGACTCGTCGGCGGACACTCGGGCGACGACATCAACAAGCAGCGTGCCAACGCCATCAAGCTCCTCGGGCGCTTCCTCTTCCAGACCATGAGCCGCTATGAGGGTGTGCGCCTGGCACAGTTCCACTCTGGCAAGCTGCACAACGCCATACCCCGCGACGGCATGTTCGTCATCAGCGTACCTTCTGACCTGAAGGAGAACGTCAAGGCCGACTGGAATGTCTTCGCTGCCGACGTGGCCGATGAGTTCCACGTCACTGAGCAGCAGATGGTGTGGACCATGGAGAGCACCGACGCTGAGAGCGTCCTGCCTGCCGACGTGGCCCGCCATTTCGTGTGGGCTCTGCAGGCCGTCGACAACGGCATCTACGCCATCTGTCAGGACCCCGAGCTGAACGGCATGGTCGAGACGTCGTCGAACATCGCTGCCGTGCACACCGCTGAGACCGAGCTGACCATCCTCTCCTCGCAGCGTTCCAATGTCATGTCGAACCTTGACAACATGTGTGCTACCTTCCGCGCCACCTTCCAGCTGGCCGGTGCCGAGGCATGGAGCAGCGATGGCTATCCCGCATGGAAGATGAAGGCCGAGAGCCATCTGCGAGACACCGTCGTGGCCTGCTACCGCGAACTCTTCGGTCATGAGCCGGTGGTGCGTGGCATACATGCAGGCTTGGAGTGCGGCCTCTTCTCTGAGCGCTATCCCAACCTCGACATGGTGAGCTTTGGTCCTACCCTCCGTGGCGTCCACTCTCCCGACGAGTGCCTCCACATTCCCACCGTCCAGATGGTCTGGGACCACCTGCTGCTGGTGCTGAAGAGAATCTAATCCCCATCGGTCGCTAAAAGACATAGAGGCACATTACCAAGAAACTAATTGGCACTAATTGGGGTGAATTTTCCCTAATTAGTGCCAATTTGTTTCTTATCTTACATTCTTCCTGCCATTCTTTGCAGCAGTCAGGACATGCGTTAAATAAATCCGACCTGGTCGGACAAAAATCCGAGCAGGTCGGATTTTTCGGATTATTAGGGAAACGAATTGGAATAATTGGAATCATTCTGACCACGAATTGGAATAATGATTATTCTCATTCGTGAAATAATTATTCCAATTATTCTAATTCGTTTCTAAATGAGCTCTTCGTCCAATTTGTTTACTACCGAAACTCAAATAATGTAAGATAATGTAAGATAAATGTAAGTTATTCTGCGCGTAACTGCTTGTTAATCAGCGGTGAATGTAAGTATGTAAGATAAATGTCTGGAAAACCTTGGTAGCCGTTCAGTTTTATTTGCCTGCTGACTTGAACTTCGCGGGGGCGATGTCGTCGTTTTTCAGCACGTCGGCAAACTGCTGAGGCGTGATGGTGACGGGGCCTCGCATGAACTCGGGGATGTTATAGCTCTTCATCATCTCCTGATGGCGGAGCGGGTCTGCCTGAGGCAGTTCAAAGGGCTTGCTGCCGCGGCCCTCGCTGTCAATGTGGGCAATGAAGGGACGGGTGTAGTTGCCATCGGTGCGCCGACTGCTGAATATGACCCAGCGTCCGTTGCTCGACCAGGAGTGGTAGCTCTCCGTGTCGGTCGAGTTGAGCTCTTTCATGGCCCTGACGCTGTCGTTGGCCAGGTCCATGAGGTAGAGGTCGGCCTCGTGATGCCAGATGTGGAACACGCCGTAGCGCCCAAGGGTGAACATCAGGAAGCGCCCATCGGGCGAGATGCGTGGCAGCGTGGCACTCAGTCCCAGCGTGTCAGTGCCCACAGAGTCGGCCAGCGCCATGTAGCTGGCCTTCAGTGAGTCAGCACGGAACACCAGCTGCCGCTGTCCGAAGCTGTGCGTTGTCGGGTCAAAGCTCTTCTTGTAGAGGTTGTACTTCACGTCGCTGGCACGAAGGAAAATCTCGGTGGAATGTGGCACGGTGTCGCGATACTCGAAGTGGGCACTGCAGTAGTAGAGCGTGCGCCCGTCGGGTGCCCAGAAGGGGAAGCACTCGAACTCGTCAGGGCGGTTCTCCACGTTGGCCACCGTGTTTTGTTCGATGTCGTAGATGATGAGGTCGCTGGAGGCGTCGCTCACTTCAATCTTGTTCAGGTTGCGGGTGTGGAAGCTCTGGCTGGTGAGGTTGGTTGAGTAGACGATGAGGGGCAGGGTGGGGTGCCATGTGGGGTAGACGCCGGCCGAGAGGACGGAGTCGTTCTTCATGTTGACCTTCTTCACCTTTCCGTCGTAGGCGATGATGGTGCCGCCGTGATTCTGGCGAGCGTGGAACTGCATGCGCTGTGGGTTGTACATCTGGTAGTTGTGACAGTTGACGCACTGTCCTGTGAGCTCGGTGCTGCACAGCATGTTGCTGACCATGACATCCTCGTCGTAGTTCTCCAGGCAGCGCTGGTTGAGCGTCAGCTCCTCGTAGGTGACATAGGAGGGCGAGATGAGACGGTAGCTGATGTACGGGTCGATGCTGTCCTTTGAGACATGGATGGCGAAGGGCTGGTAGCGTGTCCACTGTCCGTCGTTGCTGGCGAACACCTCGACGGTGATGTCGCCGCCGGCCGCCTTTGCCACCAGCTGGTGCCACTCGCTGAGGTCGGGCATGGCCTTCAGTCCGCCGCACACTATCTCAGCATCGCCACAGCTGTAGCGCGTCACGGCATCGTCGGCTGCCGCATCAATGTAGAGCGAGAGCGGGGCGATGTTGACGGGGATGGTGACGTCGACATAGTCAGGATAGACGGGTGGCAGCTCCTCGCTCTGGGTGTAGCTGTCGGGTACGCTGACGCTGCAGGCACCGCACAGCAGCAGGGCGGCGAGCAGCAGTATGGAAGGGATGGTTTTCATCAGAACATTTTTTGGTTACGTATCAGGAAGTATTCGTAATAGAAGGTGTGACCGAACTGGGGGAAGAAAGCTTCTTTCATCTGCTCTTCGCTCATGCCGCGGCAGCGCTCAGCCATCTTCATGAACTGTTGGTAGGTGTTCACCACGCTCTCGTCGAAGGGCATGTGACTGATGTCCACCCTGTTCTCCAGGTGGCCGTACAGGTAGGCAGCCTCCTGCAGATGGATGGGCATGGGTTCGTTCTTGTGCGACTCGGCATACCTGAAGAACAGTGGCCAGAAGGTGGCAATGTCCTTTGTCCACAGCGCTGCGTAGACAGCCTGCTCCTGGTAGAGCGGGTCGTTGCTGGCATCAAATACGAAGTGGTTCATCAGGAACTGCTCAATGATGGTCTGGTCGCTGCTCAGACGGTCGTCGAAGTTCATCAGGCGGCGTATGGTGGCGTAGTTCTGGTCGCTCATCACGGCGTCGTCGCCACTGAGGAAGCGCTCGTGCTGCTCAGCCCACTGACGGTGATAGCGGGTGTGCTTGAGCATGTTGATATATTTGCGTGCCACGCGATACTCGCCGTTGAGCAGCGCACACTGCGTCATGTACTTCAGGTACTCGGCCCTCCAGCCGTACTCCACGCCGTCCTCCAGGCACCAGCGATAGCAGTAGTTGACCAGGCCATAGTAGAGATAGGAAGCCTTGCCGATGACCTGCGGGGTGATGTTCATGGGCTTCTCCTTGTCGCGTAGGGGCGTGTTGCTCTCCTTGGCTCCCGTCAGGTAGTGATACATCAGGTTGCCCTGCTTGCCCTGGCGGAACAGCGCCAGGTTCTTCATCATCACCATGGCACGCGTAGGCTCCTCCTTGAGGTCGGTGGCCTCCTGCAGGATGCCATCCCAGTCCTGCTGCCCCAGGCAGCGCTGCATGCGCAGCTCCTTGTGGAAGTTGTAGTCGTCGTACCAGAACAGGCGCACACCGCCCACGAGCACCACCAGCAGCACCACATGCACGGCTATCCACGTGCGGGGCTTGGCCACATCGCCACTGCAGAGTCGGCCGTAGGTGGCCGCCAGGACGATGAAGAACAACGCCATGATAATATATGGTATATAGTAGGCGAAGAAGAGCGTCTCGTCAATGCGGTAGAGCGGCAGCGCTGTGAACCAGATGTTGTCAAGGCTCGTCTGGCTGTAGATGGTGCGATAGCAGATGAGCGGCACGGCCACGATGGCCACCAGTGCCAGCACAGTGCCCACGATGCGCTGTGTGCGCGTCTCGCCGTTCATGCGCCACGCCATGACGGCCATGAGCAGGGTGGCCAGCAGACCGTAGATGCCTAGCAGCGGATAGAGTACGACGGGGGTCAGCACCATCATGGCCTGGCGCATCCAGTAGCGGGCGGGGAGACAGCGGAACAGCCACACGGCGGCACAGACGACACACAAGGCAATGGTAGCTGAGAAGAAATGCCCCCGGAGCTTCAGATAGTAAATCCAGTAGCCCATGTCTACCTGTGTGAGCAGCAACATGGCCACGGGCAGCAACAGCAGTGCCGACCACTTCACGGGCACGCTGAAGGCCCGGCTGGCCAGATACATGAGCAGCCACCACCACAGGGTAAGCAGCGCTGTGCCCAGCAGGGGATGGTAGAAGAACTCGGTGAAGGCCGTGCCTAACCACGTGAGCAGACCACCGGAGACCACCATCTGCTGCTGGAAGAACAGCGAGGTGTCAAGGTGCAGGTTCAGCTCTTGCACTTTCCATAGGTACTCGTCCTCGAACATCAGCAGGCACACGGCTGCCACCAGGGTGGCCACCAGGCAGGTCAGGGGCGAGAGAAGCTTAAGGTTGAATCGGTTGGAGATGTTTTTCATGCCTTACTATTTCATAAAGACGAGATATACGGCCAGCACGATGAGCACGAAGGCCAGGATGTGGTTCCACTGCAGGTGCTGTCCCTGGAACATGATGTTGGCAATGACGGCAAAGACGAAGAGCGAGATGCACTCCTGCACCACCTTCAGCTGAACCAGCGAGAAGGGACCGCCGTTGCCGATGAAGCCCAGCCTGTTGGCCGGCACCTGGCAGCAGTATTCAAAGAAGGCAATGCCCCACGAGAAGACGATGACACCCAGCAGCGGCCATGTGCGGCTGACGCCCGTCTCTGACAGCTTTAGGTGCCCATACCAAGCCAGTGTCATGAAAACGTTGCTCAGAATGAGCAGCAGAATGGTATAAAGTCCGTTCATTGTATGTATTACGTTTATTTTAACGCGCAAAGGTAGCACAAACTTTTGAAACGACCAAACATATTTCGCCAAAAACGAGCGTGCCCGCGCGTAAAAACACTGCGTTTGCAAATATAAGCACGGTGTTTATGTCTACAAACACCGGTGTTTCTGATTGAAAACAATGGTGTTTCTGATTGAAAACAATAGTGTTTTTGACTGAAAACAGTGGTGTTTCTGACTGAAAGCGTGGGCGCTTTGAACGATTTGCCCGCGATAAGATTTTTGTCGGTTGTCGGAGCTACCTATATATAGGGTAGCTCCGACGACCGACGAGAATCGCCCGTCATTTCACCAGACTCTTGAACCTTAGCCCAAGGCTTTCTTCATGCGCCGCACGGCGCGGTCGCGAATCTGTCTGACGCGCTCACGCTTTAGCCCCATTTCATCGGCTATCTCGGCCATGGTGGCATGGTCGCGGCCTATGCCGAAGTAAGCCGTGACGACATGTTGCTCACGCTCGTCAAGGTTGGCGATGGCCAGCTCGACCGAGTCGAGCAACGAGGCACTGAAGAGCCGCCCGTCGGTGGGTGGCAGGCTGTCGTTGGTGAGTACGGCCAAGAGGCTCATGTTCGGCTTGATGCCTAAGGGCGCATCGAGCGAGGCGGAGCGGGTGGCCTTGTTAGGGTCGCCCTCGGCTGAGATGCTCGTCTCCAGCGTCTCAGTCTGTAGCGCCTTCTCCATCTGCCGGCGAATCATCACCACGGCATAGCCTGCAAAGCGCAGGCCACGGGTGGCGTCGAATTTCGTAGCCGCCTTGACCAACCCGATGTTGCCTTCACTGATGAGGTCGTCGATGGACAGCCCTTTGCCCTGATACTGCTTGGCTGTGGCGACAACAAGTCGTAAGTTGGCCTCTACCAAGCGGTTAATAGCTCTTTCGTCACCTTTTAGTGCACGCTCGGACAACTGGCGCTCCTGCTCCTCGCTGAGCAGCGGCGTGCGCCCTATCTCGTCCAAATATTGTTCCAGTCTGTTTGTATTCATGCTGCAAAATTACAAAGAAGAAGGCACACCACAAAAGAAATTTACATTTTTCTTTGGTCATGTGACAGAAAATATGTACTTTTGCAGCCTCATAATAATTTGTATACACGTATGAATCCACTGCATAAACTGTTAAGCTGGTACTTCTCGAAGGAGTCGTTGCCATATTGGTGCGTGCTGATAGCCGACACGCTCATTGTCTTCTTGTCCGCCATTTTTACCTTCTGGGTATTCCATAGGACACAGACGCTTTTTACCAACCGTTTCCCTGTCGTTGACACAGCGCTGCTGTTAGCCCTTCTGAGCTGGATTGGTGCTCGCCTGTTCAAGACCTATTCGGGCGTGGTGCGCTACAGTTCATTCGTCGACCTGCTGCGCGTGGCTTACGCCAATGGCGTGACCATGGTGCTGGCCCTTGTCCTGTCGTGGCTGTTTGAGTATTACGAGCTCAATGTGATGACGGCTGTGACCCAGACGGAGATTGTTGTCACCTTCGTGGTGGCCACGCTGTTGATGTGGGCCATGAGGGTGGTGGTGAAGACGCTGCACGACTTGTCGCAGCAGAACAGCCAGGCCGAGCGTGTGCTCATCTACGGTGCCCTCACGGGTGGCATCGGTCTTGCCAAGCTTATCCGCAGTCAGCGTCCTGTCCGCTTCAAGCTGTGTGGATTCATCTCGCATGACAAGCGTGCCCACCACATGTTGCTCATGGGCGAGCGCGTGTTCAATGTGGACGAGGACGACCTGATAGAGGTTGTGAAGAACCTGAAGATTCAGGCGGTGCTCGTGTCGCCGCTCAGGATTACGGACTTCCAGAACAACGAGAAGATTCAGGATGCGCTCATCAATGCCGGCGTGAAGATATACATGGCCCGGCCTGTGAAAGAGGCCAATCTCGTGGATGGCGAATTGACGGACGATGACTTCAAGAACGTCCAGCTGCGTGAGGTGTCGGTTGAGGACCTCCTGCCGCGCTCTGAAATCAAGGTCGACATGCAGTCCGTAGGCGATCAGCTGCGTGGCAAGCGTGTGCTCATCACAGGCTCGGCTGGCAGCATCGGCAGCGAGATGGTCAGGCAGATAGCCAAGTTCCAGCCTGCCAAGATGATGCTCATCGACCAGGCTGAGACTCCTGAGCACGACATCAGGCTGATGATGCACAACGACTTCCCCAACGTGGAGGCCGAGACGGTGGTCACCAGCATCTGCAAGGAGCAGCGCATGGAGCACATCTTCAGCCAGTTCCGCCCCGACTACGTGTTCCACGCCGCTGCCTATAAGCATGTGCCCATGATGGAGGACAACCCCTCAGAGGCCATACAGAACAACGTCTTCGGCACGAAGGTCATTGCCGACCTCTCGGTCAAGTATAATGTGAAGAAGTTTGTCATGGTGTCGACCGACAAGGCCGTCAATCCCACCAACGTCATGGGCTGCTCGAAGCGTATCTGTGAAATCTACGTCCAGTCGCTCAATGACTGGTGCCGGGAGCAGTCTGACAGCAGCACGCAGTTCGTCACCACGCGCTTTGGCAATGTGCTGGGCTCCAATGGCTCCGTCATCCCCCTGTTCCGTGAGCAAATCAAGAACGGTGGCCCTGTCACCGTCACCGACCCACGCATCGTGCGCTTCTTCATGCTCATACCCGAGGCCTGCAAGCTGGTGCTTGAGGCTGGCACGAAGGGCAACGGCGGAGAGATATTCGTATTCGACATGGGGCAACCGGTCAAGATTGCCGACCTGGCTCACCGCATGATTATGCTCTCAGGCGCCCACAACGTGGAGGTGAAGTTCACCGGCCTGCGTCCCGGTGAGAAGCTCTATGAGGAGGTGCTCAATGAGATGGAAGGCACGAAGCCCTCGTTCCACGAGAAGATTCGGATAGCCGAGGTGAGGAAGTATGACTACCAGAAGGTGCGTCACGACATCGACGAGCTGATTCAGATTGCTGGTCACTTTGATGACATGGCCACGGTAAGGAAGATGAAGGACATCGTTCCAGAGTACAAGAGTAATAATTCCATCTACGAACAGTTAGACAAGAAATAACTGATGATTTCTGTTGAAGGGCTGACAGTGGCCTATAGTGTGAAGCCGCTGTTCAGCGATGCTACCTTTGTTATTAACGAGCGCGACCGTATTGCCTTGGTTGGCAAGAACGGTGCCGGCAAGTCGACCATGCTGAAGATTCTCTGTGGCATGGAGCATCCGTCGTCGGGCACGGTGAGCGTTCAGAACGACGTCACCATTGGCTATCTGCCCCAGGTGATGATTCTGCAGGACGACACCACCGTGCGCCAGGAGGCCATGAAGGCATTTGCCGACATACAGCGGGTGAAGGACCGCCTGGACCACATGGAGCGCCAGATGAACGAGCGCACCGACTACGACAGCGATGACTATATGCGGCTGGTGGAACGCTATACTGCCGAGCATGAGCGCTACCTGATGCTGGGAGCAGAGGGTCAGGAGGCTGCCGTCGAGCGCACCCTGACAGGACTGGGCTTTTTGCGCACCGACTTTAACCGGCCTACCCACGAGTTCAGCGGCGGCTGGCGCATGCGCATTGAGCTGGCGAAGATTCTGTTGCGCCACCCCGATGTGCTGTTGCTCGACGAGCCGACCAACCATCTCGACATCGAGTCCATCCAGTGGCTCGAGCAGCTGCTGGCCGCGTGGAGTGGGGCAGTGGTCCTGGTCAGCCATGACCGTGCCTTTATAAATAATGTGTCGAACAGGACACTCGAAATCAGTTGCGGCCGGGTCATCGACTACCGTGTGAAGTACAACGAGTATGTGGTGCTGCGCAAGGAACGGCGCGAGCAGCAACTGAGGGCATACGAGAACCAACAGAAGGAAATGGCCGACATGCGCGACTTCATTGAGCGCTTCCGATACAAGGCCACCAAGGCCGTGCAGGTGCAGCAGAAGATTCGCCAGCTGGAGAAGATGGTGCCCATAGAGGTGGATGAGGTGGACAACTCAGCCTTGCACCTGAAGTTCCCACCCTGTCTGCGTTCCGGCGACTTCCCTGTCATCTGCGAGGATGTGAAGAAGAGCTATGGCCCCCAGACCGTCTTCTCACATGTCAACCTGACCATCAAGCGTGGCGAGAAGGTGGCCTTCGTGGGAAAGAACGGCGAGGGCAAGTCGACGCTGGTGAAGTGCATCATGGGCGAGATACCATTCGACGGAACGCTGAAGATAGGCCACAACGTGCAGATAGGCTATTTTGCCCAGAACCAGGCACAGCTCTTGGACGAGAACCTCACCGTGTTCCAGACCATAGACTATGTGGCCAAAGGCGAGGTGCGCCTGCGCATCAACGACATCCTTGGCGCTTTCATGTTTGGTGGCGAGAACGCCGAAAAGAAAGTGAAGGTGCTCAGTGGTGGCGAGCGTAGCCGTCTGGCCATGATTCGCCTGCTGCTTGAACCCGTCAACCTGCTTATCCTTGACGAGCCGACCAACCATCTCGACATGCCGTCGAAGGACGTGCTGAAGGAGGCCATCCGTGCCTTTGACGGCACGGCCATCATCGTCAGTCACGACCGTGAGTTCCTCGATGGGCTGGTCTCCAAGGTCTTTGAGTTTGGCGGCGGCAAGGTGAGGGAATACATAGGAGGCATCTATGACTGGTTGAAAGCCTCCCCAAGCCCCACCGAAGCCTCCCCAAGCCCCTCCAAAGGAGGGGGTGTGGCCTCCCCAAGCCCCTCCAAAGGAGGGGGTGTCTATATAGACAAAGCTAAACAAACATCCCCCCCTTCGGGGGGGCTTGGGGAGGCCCGCAAGGAACACCAGAAGCTGCTGCGCAAGGCTGAACGTGCTGTGGAGGAGAGCGAGAAGAAAATCGACCTCATGGAGCAGCGCCTGAAAGAACTCGACCAGCTGCTGTGTGACCCCGACAAGGCCAGCGACATGACTCTCGTCACCGAATATACCGACACCAAGCGGTCCTTGGACAGCGAGGTGGAACGTTGGGAAAAGCTTTCAGAAGAACTCGAAAAACTTAACACATAATGAATCAATTCTCAATTCTCAATTCTCAATTCTCAATTCTCATCAATATGAAGAAGATTTTATCATTGGCCTTTGCCCTGACGGCGCTCTGTCCGGCCATGGCCCAGGAAGAGGAAGTAGTCAACGCGTATTTCACCAGCACCGAGATGCCCGACATGATGCTGTTCATGCCCGGTCCGCCTGACAGTACATCGGTGGCCTTTGCCAACGACGTGAGCCGTTACTTCTGGGGCAAGGAGATGCGCAAGAACCCTGAGCGCGCCGAGCAAGCCAAGCGCGACGCAGTGTACGGTCTGGCCACCATCCTGACCGAGTTTGAAGAGGCTTTCGGCATGAAGATTACGGAGGAAGACACCCCCGAGATTTATAAGGTGCTGCTGGAAGGCACGGCTACCTGCGACAGCATCTGCAAGCTGCCCAAGGCGCGCTATGGCCGCACGCGCCCGTTTGTCCGCTTCAATGAGCACACACTGGCTCCCGAGCTGGAGGAGGAACTCAACCCCCACAAGTCGTTCCCCTCGGGCCATACGCTGCTGGGGTGGAGCTCAGCGCTGCTGATGATGGAAATCAACCCCGACCGTGCCAATGAGATTCTGGCTCGTGGCTACCGCTATGGCGAGAATCGCGTCGTGGTGGGAGCCCACTGGCAGAGCGACACTGATGCTGCACGCATGGCGGCATCGGTGGCTTACGCCCGCCTGCACACCAGCGAGCGTTTCCTGGAGCAGATGCGCAAGGCGCGTGAGGAGTTTGCTCGTCTGAAGAACACCGATACCGGCGTGGAGCAGCCCCAGGCAGCCCCCGAAGTCCACATGGCAGGCCAGTCAGCCTATACCCTCAGTGGGATGCCTGCCACTGACGCCACGCGCGGCATTGTCGTGGAGCATGGTGTGAAGAGAGTTGTAGGAGTTCAGTAGTTACAGGAGTTCTGGAGTTCAGACAATAGTTCTGCAACGAAGTTGCTTCAATAATGACCACCTGGAAAGCGCAGAGAAAGGACTAACGTCTGAACTCCAGTAACTCCAGAACTCCTGAACTACAAAGAAGTTGAGCAAATGCGAAAGTTGTGTAATATATAATGAACGCATACAATAATTATTATATCTGAAATGAAAATCAAAGAAATCATAACGACAATGGCAGCACTCACCGTGTCATTGACTGCCGGCGCCCAGCAGCTCGGCTCGGGCATCGACCTGGGCAACCTCGACAAGTCGGCTCGCGCAGCTGACGACTTCTATCAGTACGCATGCGGTGGATGGATGCAGAAGAATCCGCTGCCCGCCGCTTATTCACGCTTTGGCTCCTTCGACGTGCTGGGCGAGGAGAACAACAAGCGCATCAACGGCATCCTCGACGAACTGCTGCACAACAGCTACGCCAAGGGTAGCGTTGAGCAGAAGCTCAGCGACCTCTACAAGCTGGCCATGGACTCGGTGAAACGCAATGCCGACGGCACGAAGCCAGTGATGGACATCCTCCAGCAGATGGAGAAGGCCAAGACCAAGCAGCAGCTCTTCAGCATCCAGTTGCAGCTTGCTCCCGAGGGCGACAGCGAGTTCTACCGTGCTGGCATCGCCGCCGACGAGAAGAATGCCACGCAGAACATACTGCAGGTCAGTCAGGGCGGACTGACGCTCGGGATGAAAGACTATTACCTGGATACCGACCCTGAGACAACGAAGATACGCGAGGCGTATAAACAGCATATTGTCAGGATGTTCCAGCTCTTTGGCTTCAGCAAGAGTGCTGCTACGAAGAAGATGAAGAACATCATGCGCCTGGAGACGGAGCTGGCCAAGGTGAGCCGCTCGCGCACTGAGCTGCGCGACCCGCAGCGCAACTACAACAAGACCACCCTGGCGGCGTTTGCCTCAAGCTATCCCAACCTCAAGCTGGAGCAGGTGATGAACGCCCAGGGCGTCGACTCAAAGTACATGCAGGAGCTCGTCGTCGGTCAGCCTGAGTTCATGGCCGGTGCCGACAAGCTCCTGGCCACGATGACCGCCGCTGAGTATCGCGACTACATGGAATGGGGCCAGATAGCCTCGGCCGCTGGCTACCTCAGCGACGCTACGCAGCAGGCCAGCTTCGACTTCTTCGGAAAGGTGATGTCGGGTCGCAAGGAGGACCACCCGCTCTGGCGCCGCGCCACACAGCAGTTAGAGAGCCAGATGGGACAGGCACTGGGCAAGATCTATGCAGAGAAGTATTTCCCCGAGGCTTCCAAGAAAAGGATGGTTGAGCTGGTGAAGAACCTGCAGATAGCCCTGGGCGAGCGCATCGCAGCACAGGACTGGATGTCCGATTCGACCAAGGTGAACGCCCTGCTCAAGCTCAACACCTTCTATGTCAAGGTGGGCTATCCCGACAAGTGGATTGACATGTCGGCACTGACCATCGACCCCTCAAAGTCCTACTACGACAACATCCGTGAGTGCCGTAAGTTCTGGAACGCCTGGCAGATTGAGCACACCGCCGGCAAGCCCGTAGACCGTGACGACTGGTTCATGTACCCGCAGACGGTGAACGCCTACTACAACCCCACGACCAACGAGATTTGCTTCCCCGCCGGCATCCTGCAGCGTCCGTTCTTCGACATGCAGGCTGACGACGCTTTCAACTATGGTGCCATCGGCGTGGTCATCGGTCACGAGATGACACACGGCTTTGACGACCAGGGACGCCAGTTTGACAAGGATGGCAACATGCACGACTGGTGGGCTGCCAGCGATGGCGAACAGTTCAAGACCCGCACTGACAAGTATGCCGACTTCTTCTCGGCCATCAATGTCCTGCCCGACCTGAAGGCCAACGGCAGGCTGACCCTCGGCGAGAACCTGGCTGACCATGGTGGTCTGCAGGTGGCCTACGCAGCCTTTAAGAATGCTACGCGCAACAAGCCGCTGCCCGTCATCGACGGCCTCACCCCTGACCAGCGCTTCTTCATAGCCTATGCTGGCGTCTGGGCCGGCAACATCACCGACGAGGAGATTCGCAACCGTACCAAGAGCGACCCACATGCCCTGGGCCGTTGGCGTGTCAACGGTGCCCTGCCGCACATCGATGCCTGGTATGAGGCTTTCGGCGTGAAGCCCGGTGACAAGATGTACATCCCCAAGGAGGACCGCCTGCCCCTGTGGTGATTTTCTCACTTAATAACTTAATGTCAGATGAAAAAAACGACAGTATTCCTTATGGCTATGCTCCTTTCGGGGACGGCCACGACGATACAAGCACAGGACGACGTGAATATAGGTAGGCAGAACATACAGTTAGAGGGCGACTTGATGACCCCGGAAGCCCTTTGGGCCATGGGGCGCATCGGCAGCTATGCCGCCTCGGCTGACGGCAGCAAGATTGTCTATCAGGTAGGCTACTATAGCGTCAAGCACAACAAGAGCCATCAGGTGCTCTATGTCATGAACACACCGGGCAGCGATGGCCGCCAGGCCGACGGCACCGGGCTGCTGAAGCTGACCACAGGCTCTAGGAACGAGACCGACCCGGCATGGCTGCCCGATGGCCGCATCGCCTTCCTCACCGGTGGCGAGGTGTGGGCCATGAACGCCGACGGCACCGCACGCCAGCAGCTGTCAAAGACCGATGGCCAGGTGGAGGGCTTCAAGTTCTCGCCCGACGGTACCAAGGTCATCATCCTGAAGAGCATCCCCTTCCATGACATCATCCAGAAGAATCCCGACGACCTGCCCAAGGCCACGGGCCGTCTGGTCACCGACCTGATGTATCGCCACTGGGACCACTATGTCGAGTCCATCCAGCATCCCTTCGTCTTCTCCGTAGACGATGGCTATGCCATCGCAGCCACCGGCACTGACATCCTTGAGGGCGAGCCATACGAGTGCCCCATGGAACCCTTCGGCGGCATCGAGCAGCTCGACTGGAGCACCGACTCGAAGTGCATCGCCTACACCTGCCGCAAGAAAACCGGCCTGGCCTACAGCGTCTCGACCGACTCCGACATCTTCCTCTATGACGTAGCGACGAAGCAGACCACCAACCTCTGCAAGCCCGCTGACTATGTCGAGCCGGCCATTGACCCGACCCGGACCATGCGCACACAGGCCGTCAACGCCCCCGAGAACCTGAAGAACAATGTGGGCTATGACCAGAACCCGAAGTTCTCGCCCGATGGTCGCTACGTCGCATGGCTCTCCATGGAGCGCAACGGCTACGAGGCTGACCGCCAGCGCCTCTGCTGCTACGAGCTGGCCACAGGCACCAAGACCTACCTCACCGAGGACTTCGACAGCAATGTGGACGATTTCTGCTGGAGCGACAACACCCGTGACGCCCTCATCTACTTCATCGGCGTGTGGCATGCCACCGAGAACCTCTATGCGGTCAGCGTACCCAAGTATAAAGGTAAATCTCAAATCTCCGCTCGAAATCTCAAATCTCAAATCTCAAATCTCAAACCACACACCGTCCAGCTCACCAATGACTGTGCCGACTTCGGCTCGCTCCAGCTGATGAACAACGGCAAGCAGCTGCTCATGGAGCGTCACAGCTACACGGCACCTGCCGACCTCTACATCGTCACGCCCAACACCAAGAAGCCTGATGCCACCGCCATCGCTCAGGTCACCAGCGAGAACAAGCACATCCTCGACCGTCTGGCCAAGCCCACCGTCGAGAGCCGTTGGGTCAAGACCACCGACGGCAACCAGATGCTCTACTGGATTATACAGCCCCCACACTTCGACCCCACCAAGAAGTATCCCACGCTGCTCTTCTGCGAGGGCGGGCCGCAGAGTCCCGTCAGTCAGTTCTGGAGCTACCGCTGGAATTTCATGATTATGGCCTCTCAGGGCTACGTCATCATCGCCCCCAACCGTCATGGCCTGCCCGGTTTCGGCCAGCAGTGGCTTGAGCAAATCAGTGGCGACTGGACCGGCCAGTGCATGCAGGACTACCTCACCGCCATCGACGACGCCGCCGAGCACCTGCCCTACGTCGACCGCGACCGTCTCGGAGCTGTCGGCGCCAGCTTCGGAGGTTTCAGCGTCTACTACCTGGCCGGCATTCACCAGAAGCGCTTCAAGTGCTTCATTGCCCACGACGGCGCCTTCAACCTCGCATCCATGTATCTGGAGACCGAGGAGAACTGGTTCTCCAACTGGGAGTACGACGAGGCTTACTGGCACCGTCCGCAGATGCCCAATGCCAAGAAGACCTACCACGACTCGCCCCACAAGATGGTCGAGAAGTGGGACACCCCCATCCTCTGCATACACGGCGAGAAGGACTACCGCATCTGTTACACCCAGGGCATGCAGGCTTTCAATGCGGCACGCATGAAGGGCATCGAGGCCCAGCTCCTCATTTTCCCTGACGAGAATCACTGGGTGCTGAAGCCGCAGAATGGCATCCTCTGGCAGCGCACCTATTTCAACTGGCTCGACCGGTGGCTGAAGTAATTGAAAAAAAAGACGGCTAACGCTTTGCACTTAATAGAATTTTTTGTACTTTTGCAGCTAAAAATATAGATATCACAGATGTTTGAGAATTTATCAGAGAGACTGGAACGCTCGTTCAAGATACTGAAAGGCGAAGGGAAGATTACCGAAATCAACGTCGCCGAGACCCTCAAGGACGTCCGCAGGGCACTCCTCGACGCTGACGTCAACTACAAGGTAGCCAAGAACTTCACCGACACCGTCAAGCAGAAGGCACTCGGCATGAATGTCCTTACGGCCATCAAGCCCAGCCAGCTGATGGTGAAGATTGTGCACGACGAACTGACCGAGCTCATGGGCGGCAAGGCAGTGCCCCTCAACCTTGACAGCCGCCCCTCCATCATCCTCATGTCAGGCCTTCAGGGCTCAGGCAAGACCACCTTCACCGGCAAGCTGGCAAAGCTGCTGAAGGAGCGCCAGCACAAGAAACCACTGCTGGTGGCCTGCGACGTCTATCGTCCCGCCGCCATCGAGCAGCTGAAGGTGGTGGCTCAGACCGTGGGCGTCGACGTCTACACCGAGGACGGCAACAAGAACGTTGTCGAGATAGCCCAGCACGCCATCCGCAAGGCCAAGCAGGAAGACTACAACCTCGTCATCGTCGACACCGCCGGCCGTCTGGCCATTGATGAACAGATGATGGACGAGATCTACAACCTCAAGCAGGCCATCAACCCCGACGAGACACTCTTCGTCGTCGACGCCATGACCGGCCAGGACGCCGTCAACACCGCCAGGGAGTTCAACGACCGGCTCGACTTCGACGGTGTCGTACTGACCAAGCTCGATGGCGACACCCGTGGTGGTGCCGCACTCTCCATCCGCACCGTTGTCACCAAGCCCATCAAGTTCGTGGGAACGGGCGAGAAGATGGAGGCCATCGACGTGTTCCACCCCGAGCGCATGGCCGACCGCATCCTCGGCATGGGCGACGTCGTCTCCCTCGTCGAGCGCGCACAGATGCAGTTCGACGAGAAGCAGGCCAAGGAGCTGGAGAAGAAGATACGCAAGAACAAGTTCGACTTCAACGACTTCATGTCGCAGATTCAGCAAATCAAGAAGATGGGCAGCATCAAGGACCTGGCCTCCATGATTCCCGGTGTGGGCAAGCAGCTCAAGGACGTGGACATTGACGACAACGCCTTCAAGAACATTGAGGCCATCATCAACTCCATGACCCCCAAGGAGCGTGCCAACCCCGACATCATCAACCAGAGCCGCAAGCTGCGCATTGCCAAGGGCAGCGGCACCAAGCTCGACGATGTCAACCGCCTGCTGAAGCAGTTCGACCAGACGCGCAAGATGATGAAGATGGTCAGCGGCATGGACAAGGGGCGCATGGCCCAGATGGCAGCCGCCATGAAGCAGATGAAACACTAACACAAGATAATAATTAGAAGGCAATGGCATTAGGAAAGTGGATGAAAGGACTTTTCGGTGATGGTGCCGGGAAGAGCGACACGGCAGCCGCAGAGCGGCAGCCGGGACAGTCGGCAGAGGACGTACAGATTTCTGACGAGTTCAGGAAGACATTCTCCACACGTGAGCGGCTCAGCGAGGAGCAGCGCAACAGCTTCATCTTCTCGCTCCTCGTTATGGCGTCATACATCGTCATAGCCGACGGGCGTGTCGACGAGGCCGAGACGGCCTACATCGGTCGCTTCCTGGGCAACAACTTCGGCCCTGAGGTGGAGAAGGAGAGTGTTGAGGTGCTCAAAAAGCTGGTGGCCAAGCATCAGGAGCTGAACCAGACCAAGCCCATGGCCTTCATACAGCTCATAGGCAACTGCGGCCATCAGATGTCAAAGACGCTCAGTCCCAATCTCCGCTACCAGCTGCTCAGCATGCTGGTGATGATTAGCAAGAGCGACGAGAACCTCGACGAAAAGGAGCTGGAGGCCCTCCATGACGTAGCCATCTACATGGGCATGAAGCGGCACGACGTCGAGGACCTCCTGCAGCTCGACCCCCAGCTCGCCAAGCGCGGATGGCCTGACCTCAACATTACCACAGAGGGGAAAAAGTAAAAATGTAAAAATGTAAAAATGTAAAAATGGGAAATGAGAAAATGTAAAAATGGGAAAATGTAATGATGTAATGTTGTAATGTTGTAGTGATGTAATTCAAGTTTATGAAGCTCTCTATTCTCGCGCAGAGTAAACTATTTTATGCGTAACTCTGCGACTCTGCGCGAGAATAAAGAGAATACTGAGCACATGGAGTTGTTTCCATATTCTTTTGCATGATAAAAAAGCTCTGTGTCCTCCGTGTTCTTTGTGGTGAAACGCCCCGTGCTATTGCTGCCCGTGCGGCTGTGTGCCCCTTCCCCCGGGTCGCGGTCCGCGTCCCCAGCTGCGCATCATGTGGCGGTAGAAGCGCTCCTCGACCTGCAGGATGTCGTAGACGCGCGAGGCCGACAGCTGCTCAAGGAAACGCAGGTGGTAGGCCTGCTGGATGCGCTTCAGCTCCAGGTCGGTCTCGTCGCGCTCCTTGATGACCTTCAGGCAGCCCTGCTCGTCGGCTGGCTTGACGCGGGCCAGGTTGCGCTGCCGGTCGAAGAGGGCGCGCTGCTTCTCCTGCATCTCCCGATAGATGGGGAAGAAGGCTGCTGCCTCCTGGGGGGTGAGGTGGGCCTCGCGGGTGATGTATTCTTCAAACTGTGCCTGAAACACCTCGGGCGAGAAGCGTTGGGGTGACTGCTGGCCCTGGGGCTGGCCCTGGGCATGTGTGCTGAGTGTAAGCAGCAGCGTCAGGCAGATGGTGATGATTCTTTTCATGTGTCAGGTGCGTGTCAGGTTGAAATTACAGGGTTAGGTGCGACGGTCTACATGTCGGCGAGCAGACAAGCGTAGATTTCCTGGTTGTCAATCATCGCATAGTCGGCCTCCTGGTTGATGTAGCTGTCGCTGTAGTAGGTATAGGTGGGTTCCGTCTGCGTGGCGGCGGCCATCTGTGGTGCCTGAATGGCAGGCTGCTCGTCCTTGCCGTTGAAGGTCAGGGCGGCGACGAAGACGGCCACGAGGAGGCAGGCGGCGGCATAGAACCATGGGCGCAGGCGCTTGAGGGTGGCCTTCGGCCGTGGCTGTTCCGCCTGGGGCTGTTCCGCCTGGGGCTGCTGTGGAAGGTTGTCCATGACACGACGTGTCAGCTGCTCAAAGTAGCCTTCGGGCACTGTAAAGGGGTTGTGCTGCCCTAATTTGCTTTTCAAGTATTCTTCTTCGTTTATCATAGTTCGTTTCCTTTCTGTTGTTTTGACGGCTTAGTAGTGTGATGGTTTAATCGTGTCGGCGAAAAAATTCAGTAATTTTTTTCACTGCTATGTGGTAGGATGCCTTCAGCCCTCCCTCGCTGGTGCCGAGTATGGTGCTGATGTCGCTGTATTTCATCTCGTCGTAGTAGCGCAGCTGGAAGACGGTGCGTTGCACGTCGGGCAGTGTGGCGATGGCCTCCTGCAGCTGTGCCTCTGTCTCGTCGCCGTCGAAGTAGCGGTCGGCCATCAGCTGGCTGGCCAGGCTGAGCGTGGCGTCGTCGGTGCTCAGGGTGGGGTGGCTCTTCTGCCGCCGCATGAAGTCGAGTGCCTCGTTGATGGCGATGCGCGTCAGCCATGTCTGCAGACGGGCGTCGCCCTTGAACGTGCCGATGCTGTTCCACGCCTTCATCAGGGCGTTCTGCACCACGTCGTCGGCGTCCTCGTGGACCAGGACGATGCGTCGCACCTGCCAGTAGAGCTGTTCGCTGTACTGCCGCACCATTGCTTCGAAGCCCCGACGCAGGGTGGCGGGGTCACGCAACAGGCTGATGAGTTGCTGGTCGTCGTAGGTTTCCAAGGGGGTGCTATGGTCAGTCGATGAAGGGCTTGAGGGCTTTCTGCAGAATCTTGTCGTAGCCGTAGGGGTCGCCCCATGTCTCCAGCTGCCCGGTCTGCGGGTTGGGGTAGAAGGTGAAGTAGTTGATGTTGACGGGAACCGCCGGCTCTACCGGGGTGTTGTTGATGAGGCGTATGGCCCCCGTGTGCGTCCTGCGATAGTCGCGCCCCTGTTCGGTCTGTGGTTGCAGGTCCATGGACAGTCGAATCTTGTCCATCGTCCATGCGTCGGCATCGTGCAGCACGAAGGCGGCGATGTCGATGGGGCGCTGCAGGCGTATGCATCCGTGCGAGACGGTGCGGTTGTCGCGGCTGAAGACGCCTGGCGACGAGGTGTCGTGCAGGTAGACGGAGAAGCGGTTGGGGAAGCGGAAGATGATGCGTCCGAGCGAATTGCCTGCCCCGCTGCGCTGTCTGACGGCATAGCGCCCGCTGGCCATCTCCGCCCGTGACAGGTTGGCGGGGTTGACGCGCTGTCCGCCAGCCCCCACGACGTAGTAGTTGCGACGGGCAAAGTAGGCTGAGTCACCGGCGTGTGCGCTGACCTCGCCACGGATGATGCTCTGTGGTATGCCCCATTCGGGGTTCACCTCGACGCGGTTGATGGCGCTGGTGAGCAGGGGTGACTTCGTCGACGGCTTGCCACAGCAGATGCGCATGTTGATGACGCTGTCAGGACCTATGGCCCACACCTGCTGCGCTGCAATGTTCACGAAGATGTGGCGTGGGGCCTGTTCGGGGTGCTGCTTGTCGCGCCATCTCAGGCGCTCCATGTTGCAAAGGGTGCGCTGGCGGGCCTCGTCGCTGCTGTCGCTGGCCAGCTGCTCCTTCAGGCGGCGATAGGCGTCGCCCTGCGGCTGTATGCTGTCCAGGAAGGCCAGCATGGTGTCCTTGTCGGTCAGCTGGCTCAGCGCATAGTGTATGAAGGCGCTGTCGGGCTGGTCAATGTCGATGTCGTAGTTGTTGGCGCCAAACAGCTTCTTGGGGTTGGTGAAGCCGAAGCGCTGCCCCACGACATAGCGCAGGTAGGCCCTTGTCAGTCCGTGCTCCAGGCTGGCCATCACCTGTGGGGCATTGTCCACGGAGTCAGGCTGGTGCATGGCTGTCAGCAGGCTGTCCATGCCGTTGTCGAGGAAGGTGGTGGTAGCGAAGCCCATCAGCTGTGCCTCGCTGCGCAGCAGGCTGTCGAGCGCAACGGCCATGGGAATGTCGGTGGGTGATGACATCCAGTACCACTGGGCATCATCGCCACCCTCGGCATAGTGGTTGCGACACTGCTCGTCAGCAAAGCCTGAGCCGGTGTCGGCAGCCAGCAGGGCTGCCATCTGCTGGCGAGCTCCGTCGTGCTGCTGCTGGTAGAACTGCTCCAGGCGTTGCGCTGCCAGCTCGGCAGCACTCTGTTCGGCGGTTTTCCCCTGACATGCTGTGATGTTGAGGGCTAAGGAGAGACCGGCAATATAGATTAGCGCACGGTAACCTTGCGCGCCACCTTGCCTATTTTCAGAATGTAGCACCCTTTGGGAAGATTTAGTTCAATACGCTGGGCGGGGCCCTCAATCCTATAGGTCGCCACGGCGCGCCCTGTCAGTGACACCACCTCGAGGACCTGGCCTGCGGCTCCTTGCACGTTCACGCTGTTGCCATTGACTGTCAGCTGTGGCAGTTGTTCGTCAATCTGTTCGGCCACGCCAAGCTCCATCACCATGGGTGTGGCCTTGGCGGGCACGGTCACGGCAAACGTGGCAGCAAGGGCTAAAGATAAGAAGAAAAGTCTATTCATGCATGCTTGAGTTGTAATTACTGTGCAAAAATAGTGCTTTTTTCTCATACCGCCAAATAAAATGGCAAAAAAATGCAATCTTCAATAGTCATTTGTACGCTTATACAGTCAACCAGCAAGTGCAAGCTGTTTGCAAAGTTAGGCATAATGTT
>CAMVKN010000051.1 GCA_947168045.1 uncultured Prevotellaceae bacterium | reverse complement strand
CCAACGATGAATGGATTATGACGCGTGTCGGAATCAAGGAGCGCCGCATCCTCACTGAAGAGGGTCTAGGCACATCCTATATGGCGCGCAAGGCGGCCAAGCAGCTCATCAAGAAGACGGGGGTGAACCCCGATGAGATTGATGCGCTGATTGTGGCCACATCGACGGCCGACTATCACTTTCCCTCCACTGCCAGCATCGTCATTGGAAAGCTGGGGCTGAAAAACGCCATGGCTTACGATTTCTGGGCGGCCTGCTGCGGATTCATCTACTCGCTCGACGTTGCTTCGTCGATGATTCAGTGCGGACGCTACAAGAAAATCATCCTCATCGGAGCCGACAAGATGTCGTCGGCCACCGACTATAAGGACCGGTCCACGTGTCCACTCTTTGGCGACGGCGCGGGAGCCGTGCTCCTGGAGGCTACTGAGGAGGAGGGCGTCGGTCTGATGGACTCATACCTGCGCACCGATGGCATGGGGCTGCCTTTCCTGCACATGAAGGCAGGCGGCAGTGTCAGCCCGGCAAGCCACTTCACCGTCGACCACCGCATGCACTTCACCTATCAGGAGGGGCGCACCGTATTCCGTTACGCTGTCACCAACATGTCGGCCGACAGTGCGCTCATAGCCGAGCGCAACGGTCTGACAAAGGACAACATTCAATGGATTATACCGCACCAGGCCAACATGCGCATCATCGAGGCAGTGGCCAAGCGCTTAGAGCTGCCTATGGAGAAGGTGATGGTCAACATTGAGCATTTTGGCAACACCTCGGCTGCTACCATCCCCCTGGCACTGTGGGAATACGAGCCACAGCTGCACAAGGGCGACAATATCATCATGACCGCCTTCGGCGCTGGTTTCGTACACGGTGCGAACTACTACCGATGGGGCTACGATGGAAAGTAAGCCTTAAGAGGTAAGAGAATAAGAGGTGAGAGGTGAGAGAATAGTTTTGCAAGACTATTCTTTCACCTCTCACTTTTCATCTCTCACTTCTCACCTCTCACTTCTCACCTCTCACCTCTCTTTTCATCTCAATGCGGAAGGTGGTGCCCCGCCCCACTTCCGACTGCTTGACGAAGATGCGACCATGATGGTACTCCTCGACGATGCGCTTGGCCAGTGACAGGCCAAGACCCCAGCCACGCTGTTTCGTGGTAAATCCGGGACGGAACACATTGCCGATGTTCTTTTTCTTGATGCCCTTGCCCGTGTCGACCACCTCGACGGCCACCACATCGTCTTCCTCCAGGAGCCACAAATCAATGCGGCCTGGCTGTCCCTCCATGGCGTCGACGGCATTCTTGCAGAGGTTCTCAATGACCCACTCGAAGAGCGAGGCGTTCATGCTGACCAGGACGTCGTGCCCCGGATAGTGCCCGCGTATGCTGACCTTCTGCGAGGTGCGCTTGTCCATATAGGCAATGACATGGTCGAGGACGGTGTTCATCGACGCCTCCACCGGCTCGGGCTTCGACCCTATCTTTGAGAATCGCTCAGCAATACGCTCCAGGCGCTTCACATCCTGTTCCATCTCCGGCACCAGCTCGTCGTCAGGATAGGTCTCCTTCAGCATCTCGGTCCAGGCCATGAGACTGCTGATGGGGGTGCCTAACTGGTGGGCCGTCTCCTTCGACAGTCCCACCCACACCTTGTTCTGTTCAGCCCGCTTCGATGACAGGAGGGCAAAGATGGCCACGACGACGAAAATCATCACGATGCCGAGCTGCCAGTAAGGATAGTGCGTGAGACGCTTCAGCATGGTCGACTCGTCATAGCACACCAGCTGATAGTCGCCCTGTCCCAGGTCGATGCGTATGGTGTCGCCCGCCAGACGCATCCTGCTGGCATACTCCTCCACGTGCGCGCTGTCGCTGATGTTGCGGTAGTCGGCCACACTGCCGTCAGGGTTCGTCACCACCACGGGGATGGTGGTGTTTCCTTTGATGAACTCAAGGGCCAGGGCCAGCCCCGCCTCATCCTCGGCCTCGTTGATGAACTTCATGGCCTTGGCCCAGAGGTCCATCTTCGTGCGCTCCTCCATCTTCAGGTCGCTCACCAGGCGGTGGCTGACATACAACGATGCCGCCGCGATGGCCATCGCGGCCACCACGAGGATAATCTTCACCTGTCGGATACGGTCAGTCCATTGCATAGGTCAGTCTTTTCAGTAATCATTGAGCACCTCTTCATGCCGTTTCTTGCGCTGGGCCGCCTTGTAGCCTGGCCGCCACTTCTTAGGCAGCAGACGGCTCAGCAGGCCAAGCGGGATGCTGGCGGGCTGGCTGGGGTCGGAGTTCAGCAGCTGTGCCTCGGCCTTTTCTATCCGCAGGCGGCGGTTCAGCTCCTCAAGCTTGTCTTCGCTAATCTTCGAGGTGCCCAGCACCACCACCTCGCCCAGATTGTTCAGCTTCGAGATGAGCAGCACCGTGTCGCTCTTCGCCTCGCGGATGTTCACCAACATGCTCTCGTAGTTCACATGCGAGAAGAGCAGGGTGTTGCAGCTATCGGGTATGCTGACGCGCCCCATGGAGTCAGTGACGGTGCGGAAGCGCGACCCCTGCACGTTGATGCCGACGAGGGGCAGCCCCGTCTCCACGTCGACGGCCACCATGCGGCGCTGGCCGTAGGCAGTGGTGGCGGCCAAGCACAGCAGGAGTAGAAGTAGTCTTACAGCTTTCATCGTTATTGAATGGCAATCTACGTGCAAAGGTACGAAGAAGCAACCGAAAACGGCAATTTTATCACCTTGTTTTAGTTTGTTTAAGAAAAATCTATTTTTACTTTCTTTTTCGCTCCTTTCTTCGTACCTTTGCAAGCAGATTAAAACACTAAAAGAAAAGACAATGGAAGAAATTAAGAGCCAGTTGCCGGAGAACGCCTTCCGGGAACTGAAGGAGGGAGAGGAGTATGAGCCGCTGATGTCACCCCGCGGCCAGTACCCCGAGGTGAACACATGGTCGGTGACATGGGGCGTGCTGATGGCCATGCTCTTCTCGGCCGCCGCTGCCTATCTGGGACTGAAGGTGGGCCAGGTGTTCGAGGCTGCCATCCCCATCGCCATCATCGCCGTGGGCGTGAGCACAGCCGCCAAACGCTCGAAGGCACTGGGCGAGAACGTCATCATACAGAGCATCGGTGCCTGCAGCGGCGCCGTCGTCGCGGGTGCCATCTTCACCCTGCCTGCCATCTACATCCTGCAGGCGAAATACGGCGAAGAGATGTCGGCATCATTCGTACAGGTGTTCATGGCCTCGGCCCTGGGCGGCATACTGGGTATCCTGTTCCTCATCCCCTTCCGCAAGTATTTCGTGAAGGACATGCACGGCAAGTACCCGTTCCCCGAGGCCACGGCAACGACGCAGGTGCTGGTCAGCGGCGCCAAGGGCGGCGACCAGGCCAAGCCACTGCTCATTGCCGGACTGGTAGGCGGTCTCTACGACTTCATCGTCTCCACCTTCGGATGGTGGAATGAGGTGGTGACAACGCGCATCATCAACGGATACGAGCTCATCGCCGAGAAGACGAAGGTGGTGTTCTCGGTCAACACCGGTGCGGCCGTCCTGGGCTTAGGCTACATCATCGGCCTGAAGTATGCACTGTTCATCTGCCTGGGCTCGCTGGGCGTGTGGTGGCTCATCGTGCCGGGCATGGCACTGCTGTTCCCATCGCTCACCACGGGCATGGATGCCGATGCCATCTTCTTCGCCTATGGCCGCAGCATCGGCATCGGTGGCATCGCCATGGCTGGCATCATCGGCATCGTGAAGTCGTGGGGCATCATCCGCAACGCCGTTTCGCTGGCTGGCAAGGAGCTGCGGGGCAAGGCTGACGCTGCCGAAGAAACGCAGCGCACACAGAAGGACCTGTCGTTCAAGTTCATCGCCATCGCGTCGATAACGGCACTCATCATCACCTTCGTCTTCTTCTGGCTGGGCGTCATGCACGACCTTTGGTTTGCCGTGGTGGCCATCCTGCTGGTGACATTCATCGCCTTCCTCTTCACCACCGTGGCGGCCAACGCCATTGCCATCGTGGGCAGTAACCCCGTGAGCGGCATGACGCTGATGACGCTCATCCTGGCCTCGGTGGTGCTGACGGCCGTAGGACTGAAAGGCCCTGGCGGCATGCTGGCCGCACTCATCATGGGCGGCGTGGTGTGCACGGCACTGTCGATGGCCGGCTGCTTCATCACCGACCTGAAGATTGGCTACTGGCTGGGCACGACGCCGAAGAAGCAGGAGTCGTGGAAGTTCTTAGGCACACTGGTGTCGGCGGCCACCGTGGGCGGCGTCATCATGCTGCTGAACGAGACCTACGGCTTCAACTCAGGCGAGCTGGCCGCACCGCAGGCCAACGCCATGGCCGCTGTCATCAGTCCGCTGATGAGCGGCGAGGGGGCTCCCTGGCTGCTCTATGGCATCGGTGCCGCCATTGCGCTGCTGCTCACCTTCTGCAAGGTGCCCGCACTGCCCGTGGCGCTGGGCATGTTCATTCCACTGGCCCTCAACATCCCCCTGCTGGTGGGCGGCGCCATTAGCTGGTATGTCACCACACGCTCCAAGGACAAGGCCGTGAATGAGGCTCGCGGCGAGCGCGGCACGCTGATTGCCAGCGGATTCATCGCCGGCGGTGCACTGTTAGGCGTGGTGAGTGCGCTGATGCGCTTTGGCGGTCTGAACTTCGTCAACAAGGAGTGGCTGGCCAATCCGCTGTCTGAGTTCGTGGCGCTCATTGCCTACGTGCTGCTCATCATCTACTTCATCCGAGCCACAAAGGTTAAGACCAACTAAATTCGTTGTTGACAAATCAGCAGCTATAATCTCACCTGCTTGTAGGCCACGCGCTTGCGACGCCAGGTGTAGACAGCATGGAGCGTGCCGTCGTGACCCTCGATGATAGAGGGGTAGGAATACTGGCCGACGGGCGAGTCCTCAAGCGTCAGCACATGGCGCCAGGTGCGCCCGTCATCATCGCTGACGGCCAGGCTGAGCGGTGTGCGCGGGCCCTTCTTCGTGCCGGGCAGCGTCTCGAAGTTATTATAGATGAGCACATGTCGCCCGTCGCGGAGCGTCACGGCGTCGGTGCCACTCTGGTTGTTGGGCAGGTCGGTCAGCGTCACCGGCGTCCATGTCAGTCCGCCGTCGTTGCTGAACGACGTGGCCAGCTTGCCATTCCTACTGCGCATGAGCACCTGCAGACGACCGTCCTTCAGTTGCAGGAACGAGGGCTGTATGCAGTCTATCGGGGTCAGCGTGTCAGGATGAAGGGTCGGCGGGGCAGGCGTTGACTCCACAGGACCTACATATTGCCATGTTTTCGTCTTGAGGTCGTAGATTTCAACATGGAAACGCCAGCCATTGCCCTCGGTCGACGAGCCGCACAGCAGCTTGTCGCCCAGCAGCAGCGGCTTGTTCTTGATGGGGCCCAGGAAACCGTCGGGCAGCTGCTCGCCCTTGCTCCATGTGCGGCCGCCATCCTTCGACTTCGCCAGCCATCCCGTCCAGTCGGCCACGCTCTTGCCCACCTTGTAGAAGAGCCACAGCTCACCGTTGGGCATCTCTGTCAGCACCGGGTTCCAGCAGGCCGTCTTTACGCCGTCAACCATGCCATCGGCGGCCAGGATGGGGGCACTCCACTCGCCTTTTGCCACTCCCTTCTTACCTCTTGCCGCTCCTTTTTTGATATTCACCCAGATGCAGCAGTCGGGGTTGCGCTCGTAGGTACCGCCGAAGTAGGCCGCCACGAGGTCGCCACGCCGTGTCTCCACAATGGTGGCGGCATGCGGCGAGGCAAAGGGGGCCGTCTCATAGAGGAACTCGTCCTTGAGGATGCGCTCGTCGCTCGTGGCGATGGGCACGTCGAAGGTGTAGGTGCCTGACCCTACCTGGCGTTCTTCGCCCGAGGGCAGCACCACGGTGGCACGGGTGTTGCATGGGATGGTCACCTCCCAGTGCAGCTGTTGCAACGTCTTTTTCCACTTGCTGGCCACAAGGCCGTAAGGGGTGTGGTAAGTGGCATCGACGTGGAAGCAGTCTTGGATGGAGAAGTCGGGGGAAAGGGTAAAACCCACCCCCATCCCCTCCCCAAGGGAGGGGGGATTGGTTACCTCCAGGGATGACGGAGCAGTAGGAGTGACTAAGCTCCCCTCCCTTGGAGAGGGGGGATTGGTTACCTCCAAGGATGACGGAGCAGTAGGAGTGACTAAGCTCCCCTCCCTTGGGGAGGGGATGGGGGTGGGTATTCCCCCCAGATGCTCAAAGCACCATGTGAGCAGGTCGCCGAGCAGCATCACGTGGTTGCCGCTGTTCATGGCGGGGTTCGCCTTGTCGCCGTTCCACAGCTCCCATATCGTGGTGGCTCCGTTCTCTATCATATAGCCCCATGAGGGATAGGTCTTCTGCGTGGCCAAGTGGAACGCCACATCAGGATAGCCATTATCCGACAGGGTGCGCAACAGCCATGAGATGCCGATGACGCCGCTGGTGATGTGCCCTTTGTCGTCACCGAAAATGCTCTTCACCACATTCTTCATCACCTCGTCCTTATGCTCCGGCGGCACAATGCCGAAAGCCACAGGCAGCAGGTTGGCCGTACAGGTGTTGTTGCCATAGAAGGTGCTGTCGGGGAAGAGGGGGTGGCCGGGACGGGGACTGCTGCCAGGACTGACATGCAGGAAGCTGCGGTTGAAAGCCTCGGTGAGGCGCTTGCGCTGCTCATTCCAGCGTCTGGCGTCGTCCAGCCACGGCTCTGCACGGTTCTGCATGGTTTCCGCCGCAGCTTGAAGCTCGGCAAACTGCTCCATCAGCTGCAGGCTGCGGATGGTATAGGCCGTGGCAATGAGCGTGCCGTCAGTCTGGCGCGCCGGGTCCTGACTGTGAATCAGCTCCAGCTTCTCGGGAGGCATGCACCAGTCGCCATATTTGTCCTTAATGACGAGACCGTCGCGCAGGCCCTCGCTGAGCAGGTGGTTAAGCCACAGCTTTATGCTGGGATAGCTGTCGACGATGGGCTGCATGTTGCCATACTGCCGGTAGAGCATCTCGCAGATGAAGGGCAGGGCGGCAGGCCATGTCACGTCGTCGTTATAGTAGTTCCAGAAGGCGGGTGCCACATCGCTGAAGACGCCGTCGGCACGCTGACTCTCACAGATGTCGCGCATCCACTTGGCGTACAGCCGCTCGTTACCGAAGAGGTAGCTCTCGCCCAAGGCACCCACGGTGCGGTCGCCGAGCCACGGCTGGCGCTCATTGCGCTGCGGACAGTCCACAGGCATACCTTTGTAGTTGGAGGCGATGCCCCAGCGGGCGGCATCCACCACCTTGTTCAGGATGGTGTCACTGCACACGAAGCTACCCGTCTGCTCCATGCGGTCGCTGACGGGCCAGGCCTTCACGTCACTGACCGGGCCGCTGACCTCGACATAGCGGAAGCCGTGGTAGACAAACGAGGGGTGCCAGGCTTCAGGGGTGAGGGGTTTCCCGCAGATGTAGATATCCTCTGAGCGGGCGTTACGCAGGTTGGCGGTGTAGAGTGTGCCATCGGCATTGAGCTTCTCGGCATAGCGCACGCGGATGGTGTCGCCCTCGCGACCCTGTGGCACAAAGCTCACCCACCCCGCCATGTTTTGACCAAAGTCGTAGACCACGGGACTGCCCGAGTTGCCAGTGTTCACAGGCATGACGGGGGCACTGGCAGCGCAAGGTGCCGCCATCTGCGCCCTCAGCGTTCCCATCGGGATGGCGGTGCGCTGTGCCGGCAGCCAGGCGGAGTCGTCGTAGCCGAGGGTCAGCCAGCCGTCAAGCGCATAGCGGGCATCATACTCCTCGCCGTCATACTCGTTGTTGGCACGGATGGGACCGTTGGTGGTGACACGCCACTTCTCATCGGTGACCAGGCGCTGCGTCGTGCCGTCAGCATACTCTACGATGATGTTCAGCCGACACTTCGGCAGACCGAAGGTGGTGTTCTTATAGGGTTTGTCCTGACGTGGGGCAAAGAACTTGCCGTTGCCCAGGACAATGCCGACGACGAAGCTGTCAGCCACACAGGCCGTGACGTCGTAGGTGTTGTAGTAGATGGTCTTGCGATAGTCACTGGGCATGGGCTTCAACAGGTCGGCGGCACCAACCTCCTGTCCCCCCACGAAGAGACGGTAGAAGCCAAGGCCGGTGACATAGGCCGTGGCACGCTTCACCGCCTTGCCGTTCAGACGGAAGATCTGGCGCAGGTAGCGTGCCGACAGTCGACTGTGCACCTGACCGGCCACCTCGCCTTCCTGCAGCTGCTCCAAGCCTATCCATCGCCCACCCCATTGGCTCTCGCTGAGCAGGCCCGTGCTGAAAGGCTGTTCGGCACTCCAGGCGCTCTCGCCCCGGGTGGTGTAGACCTTCACCCGCCACGTCAGGTGGTGACCACTGCCCAGCGGGCTGCCACCGTAGGGCACCCACAGCTGGGCGCCGCTGTCCACTCGCCCACTGTTCCACACCTCGCCTTTGTCATCACTGACGATGATGTGAAAAGCCGTCTGCATGACTTCGCGTTCATCGCTGGTGATGACCCACGAGAAACGCGGTTGCTGAGTATCGATGCCCAAAGGGGCCACAAGGTTCTCAACACGAAGGTTCTCAACGCTTACCCTGGCCGCAGCAGCCAACGGCATCAGCAGCGCCAGGCAGTACAACAGTCTCTTCATTGTCTTAGCAGATTTGTTCAGCATGCAAATATAAGTATTTTTTGCCAAATAGCAACGAAGAATCAGTTTTTTTTGTCGTTTTCTGCACTGTTTCGTTTTTTTTGCGTACATTTGCACACATGAAACGATTCTTTCTCTTTCTTTTCTGCCTGACAACCATCGGTTTGCAGGCCGCACAGCCACCCATGCGACTGTGGTACACCACCCCCGCATCATTCTTCGAGGAGTCGCTGCCCATCGGCAACGGACGGCTGGGAGCACTGGTCTATGGAGACCCTGCCAACGACAGCATCCAGCTGAACGACATCACCCTGTGGACGGGACAGCCCATCGACCGTCAGGAGGATGCCGACGCCTGGCGCTGGGTTCCCGCCATACGCAAGGCACTGTTCATGGAGGACTATCGGCTTGCTGACTCGCTACAGCTGCACGTGCAGGGACACAACTCCTGCCACTACCAGCCCCTCGGCACACTCTACCTGACACACGATGCGGACGCTGCGTGCCAGCCCACCGGCTACCACCGTGAGCTGAGCCTCGACTCGGCTCTCGCGCGCGTGCGCTATAATATAGGTGAAGTGAACTACTGCCGCGAGTATTTGGCCTCGGCACCCGACAGTCTCATTGCCATACGGCTGACGGCTACGAAGCCACACATGCTCAACCTCACGCTGAGCCTCGGCTCGCTGCTGCCGCACAGCGTGAAGGCCACCAACGGCCAACTGACGATGACGGGGCATGCCGACGGCGACGAGCAGGCCACCATACACTTCTGCACCATCGTCCGTGTGATGCACCAAGGCGGGCAGGTGGACACCAACGGCACCACACTGCGCCTGAAAGACGTCAGCGAGGCCACCGTCTACGTGATCAATGCCACGAGCTTCAATGGGTTCGACCGTCATCCTGTCAAGCAGGGAGCACCCTATCTGGAACAAGCCATCAACCGGGCATGGCACACACAGAACGTGACCTACCCCCAGGTGCGTGAACGCCACATCGCCGACCACCGCCGCTTCTTCGCCCGCACCCAGCTCCGCCTGTCTACTAAGTCACCACACTGTTGCGCCCTCCCTACCGACTCACTGCTCAAAGTCTACAACACGGGCAACGCCGAGGCTGACCGCTACTTGGAGACGCTCTACTTCCAGTACGGGCGCTACCTGCTCATCGGCTGCTCGCGCACCCCTGCCGTGCCTGCCAACCTGCAGGGACTGTGGAACCCACACCAGTGGGCACCCTGGCGCGGCAACTACACCATCAACATCAACCTGGAGGAGAACTACTGGCCTGCCTTCAACTGTAACCTCGCGGAGATGGCCATGCCGCTGGACGGTTTCCTGCAAGCCCTGGCCGAGAACGGCAGCTACACGGCCAAGAACTATTACGGCATACAGCACGGCTGGCAGGCTGGGCACAACAGCGACATCTGGGCAATGGCCAACCCCGTGGGTGAGAAAAACGAGAAGCCCGAGTGGGCAAACTGGGCCATGGGCGGTGCATGGTTAGTGGAGACACTGTGGGAGAAGTACCTCTTCACCATGGACGACGACTACCTGCGCAACGTGGCCTACCCGCTGATGAAGGGGGCTGCCGAGTTCTGCCTTGACTGGCTCGTGGAGAACCCCAACAACCCGAAGGAGCTGATAACTGCCCCATCGACATCGCCTGAGAACGAATATGTCACCGACAAGGGCTACCACGGCATGACTTGCTACGGCGGAACGGCTGACCTGGCCATCATCCGCGAGCTGTTCATCAACACCCTGCATGCCGCGCACATCGTGCACGACGGTTCTCCCGTCGTGAACCGCATGGCGGAAGCCCTGCCACGCCTGCACCCCTACACCGTGGGCCGCGACGGCGACCTGAACGAGTGGTACCACGACTGGCGCGACTACGACCCGCACCACCGCCACCAGAGTCATCTCATCGGCCTCTACCCGGGGCACCACATCAATAGTGGAGAATGTAGAGTGGAGAGTGGAGAGTTTGCTACCGCTGCCAACCCAACACTCAACACTCTAAACACTAAACTGAAAGAAGCCTGCGCCAACACCCTTCTGCAGAAAGGTGACAAGACAACGGGGTGGAGCACCGGCTGGCGCATCAACCTGTGGGCGCGCCTGCACGATGCGCAGCAAGCTTTCCACATCTATCAGAAGCTGCTCACCTACGTCAGCCCAGACAAATATCAGGGTCCTGACCGCCGCAGACCCGGCGGCGGCACCTACCCGAATCTTATGGATGCCCATCCGCCCTTCCAGATTGACGGTAACTTCGGCGGCACGGCAGGCGTATGCGAGATGCTGTTACAGAGCCGTCTGAACAGCGACGGCACTGCCATCATCGAACTCTTGCCCGCCCTGCCCGAGCAATGGGCCGACGGTGAGGTAAAAGGTCTGTGCGCCCGAGGCGGCTATGAGATTGACATGCAATGGCAAAATGGTCACCCCAAGGAGGCGACCATCAAGGCAAAAGGCAACGGTTCCGTCACGCTGCTGTTTGACGGAAAGAAGAAGAGCCTCACGCTCAAGGCTGGTCAGCACAAGCACATTCGCCTGTGAGCGACAGCCGGCAAAGGCCAGCATGAGCGCTTGCTACTGTGTGGAGTCAGCGGGCAAAGTCCAGCTTCTGTTCACCGCGGCGGCGCCAGGTGCGAACCATAAAGATGCAGAATCCCAACGCAATGAGCGCGGCGGCTATGGCACCCAAGATCCAAGGCAGGCTGTGGCCGCCCCCTCCTTGTACGCCGTTGGCAAAGTCCTGACTCACCCCTACGACGGTGTCGACGGTGTCAACGACAACCTTCGGTACCTCACGGTAATGCCTTTCATACTCACTGGGGTCAATGGGAAGCACATCAGAAAGCAATCTAATCATAACGGAACAATGCTTTAAAGGGTTTATACTATTTTATTTGCTAACAAAATGAACAGCTGCACCAACAGTCCGATGAGGAAGCTGATGGCGTTGCACAACAGGCTATAGACAAGAGCCCGACACCACTCGCCTACGAAATAGCGATACCAAAGCGTCTCCACCAGCAGCACCAGCAATTCGCCGCCAACGACCACGGCCATCCAGGAGCTGCTGAGGAATAGCAAGCAGAGATTCAAAGGGATGTTGGTCAGGATATTGACGACCACCGATGAGCCGAGCACGTCAGCACGGCGCTCGCGCAGCATCCATAGCACGACCAACTCAATGACGATGGTGGGCACCAGCATCAGAAGCAGGTGCGGCACGATGAAAGCCGTCTCGGCCCCGGCCATGGCAATCATATAGCCTGGCATCAGCGCGGCGGCCAGCAAGCCAAAGGCCAGTCCCTCACGTCCCTTCATACAACGGTTGGCCCAGCACAGGGTCACCGCCATGGTGATGTTGATGAGCAGCAGCCCGGGCAGCCAAAGCCATGAGGCGAAGCCCTTCAGCAACAGGCAGACAACGGTGCCCACCAGTGCGACGACAAAGGCGGTCGTCAGTCCCATGCTGTGGGCTACCCATCCGCCGCCAGCCTTGCCCACCATGGCAAGTGCGCCGACGAGCAGCGTCATCGTCCCTCCTTTGGCCAAGCCCACAGTAAGCGTCTCGCCCACGAATGACCGGAACATGACAAAGCCCATGAGCAGCAACAGCGCCCCCCATGCCAGCCAAGCAGAACGACCACCCAAAGCATTAGCAGCGCCATACCCATTCGTGGTACTTCCCAGTGGTCCCAGAGGTCTCAGCAGCCCCAGTGGTCCCAGTGGTCTCAGTGGTCTCAGTTGTCTCAGTTGTCCCAGCAGTCCCAGTGGCCCCACTGCAGCCCCTGCACCTATCAACGCCAGAAAGGCGAAAGGCAACCACGAAGCGTGGCACCAAATCCCCACGGCGAGTCCGAAGGCCCCCGTAGAGACAAAGAGTCCCAGGGCGCGCGGGTCATTGTGGGATGCCAGAGCCACCATCTTGCCTCCCCAGACATGGAACAGCGAGTTGCCTAAGCCTAAGGGGATGGCCACGAGCAAGGCGACGAGAGGTGAGAGACCTGATGCAAGGACACTATGGCCCATCAGGAGTGAAACGAACACGACGGCCACAGCCAGCAGCAGCACCGCGAGTGGCAGCACCATCGGCCGCAGACGGTCGCTGTCAGCCAGCATGCCCGTCAGTGGCTGCGTCAGGAAGGCCAACACATTATATATTAGGAAGGCGCCAACCAGCGATGTAGCCCCGTAGGCAGAGAGCAAGAGATAGAGACAACAAGCACAAAGCCCGTCAACCAGAAAATGCTGCAACGCACACAACGCTGTCAGCGGCCACGGACTTTCATGTTCTGATACAGGCTCCTTGCCATCGTGCCTCATGCGTACATTTGGTCTATCTCCCTACGGTAGTTCTCGTTCAGTACGCGCCGCTTCATCTTCAGTGTGTTCGTCAGTTCGCCACGCTCCAGCGAGAAGGGCTGCGGCAGCAGCGTGAAGCGTTTCACCTGCTCATACTGCGCCAACTGCTGTTGCAGGGTGTCGATGCGCTCCATCAGCATCTCATGTATCTGGCTGTTTTGGCACAGGTCACGTCTGTCGGTAAACGCTATCTGGTGCGCCCGGGCATACTCCTCTAACAGCCGGTAGTCAGGAATGATGAGTGCCGACACAAACTTACGCTGGTCAGCGATGATAGCTATCTGGTCGATGTACTTATCGACAATGAGCTTCGACTCAATCATCTGTGGTGCGATGTACTTGCCATTGCTGGTCTTGAACAGGTCCTTGATGCGCTCAGTCAGGAACAGCTCGCCGCCTTTCATATAGCCGGCATCGCCGGTGCGGAAATAGCCATCGGCAGTAAAGGCCTGGCGCGTCAGGTCATCACGCTTGTAGTACCCCTTGGTAATGGTGGGTCCCTTCAGCAGAATCTCACCCTCGTCGCTGATTTTCACGTCGATGCTGTCGATGGGAATGCCCACCGACCCCACGGTGAACGGCTTGTCCAGATGGTTGCAGCTGACGGTGGCCAGCGACTCGGTCAATCCATAGCCCACATCCATGTTGATGCCGATGGAGTGTACGAACTCCTCCACCTTTGGCGACACCGTGGCACCGGCTGTTGGGAAGAAGTGGGCGTTCTCCAAGCCCAGCTCCTTGCGCACTAACGAAAAGACGGTCTTGTTCAGCATCTCATACTCCAAGTGCAGCCCTAAGGGCGGGCGCTTGCCACGCGACAGATATTCGATGTTATGCTTGCGCCCGACCTCCAAGGCATGCTTGAACAGACGGCGCTTCATGCTGCTACTCGACTCAATCTTCTCCAACACGCCATGGTAGACCTTCTCCCAGAAGCGCGGCACGGCACTCATGCACGTGGGATGTGTCTCGCGCATGGACTGCTGCACCTCCAGTGGATTGGTGTTGACGATGAGCCGTGCTCCCATGGTGATACATAGCACCTTCCACCCTTTCTCAAAGATGTGGGTGAAGGGCAGGAAGTTGAGCACACGGTCGTTGCTGTCCACAGGCACACACTTGTGGTTGGCCTCCATTGCCGCATAGTACTGCCCGCAGCTGAGCACCACGCCCTTTGAGTCGCCCGTGGTACCACTGGTATAGAGGATGTTGGCCGTATCGTCCATGGTGGCCTCACGTGAGAGGTTGTCCACCTCGCTCTGGCGCGGCAACCCCTCGCCGAGCTTCAAGAAGTCGTCGAAATGCATGGCGGTCTTGTCGCCCTCGGCAATGCTCACGGCAGGGTCGAAGACAATGATGCGCTTCAGCGAGTTGCATGTTGAAAAGACACGCCGCGCCTTGTCATACTGTGCCTGCTCGCCAACGAAGATGAGCCGTATCTGCGCATCGTTGACCATGAACTGTATCTGCTGCTCCGAGCTGGTGGCATAGAAGGGAATGGTGACAGCACGGATGCCCCAGGCGCCAAAGTCGGTGAACAGATACTGGACGGTGTTCTGCGAGAAGACACCGATGTTCTCCTGAACGCCAACGCCCATGTTCAGCAATGCGTTGGACACCAGCTTTACTTTCTGAGAGAACTCGTTCCATGAATACGACTTCCACCGCTTTGAGCCGAAGTCCTTATAGATAAGTGCCTCGCGGTCGCCAAGCTTTGCGGCCACCTCGTGCACAAGCCTTGACAGATGAGTGTTGATTTGCTGCATACGCTTCACATTGTTGTTTTTTCCATTTGCAAAGATAGCTTTTTTTTTTCATTTATGCAAATAACAATGGGAAAAATCGCAGCATAAGGAATTTTTCGCCCCCATGCTTGGTCATTTGCAAATAAAGTTGTACTTTTGCAGAATCATCCAAAGAACAATTCTATGAAAAAAAGCTTATTTCTGATTTTGTCGTTTTTTGCAGCCCTGACAGCTGCTGCACAGGCACACTTTGGAGAGAAGCCCCGTTTGGTGGTGGGCATCGTGGTAGACCAGATGCGCTGGGACTACCTGTCACGCTATTACGACAGCTTTGGTCCCGACGGCTTCCGCCGTCTCATCGACCAAGGTTTCTCATGCAACAACTGCAACATCAACTATGTCCCCACGGTGACAGCCATTGGCCATGCCTCCGTTTATACCGGCACTACCCCCGCCTATCACGGCATCTGCGGCAATAACTTCTACATTGATGGCAAGAAGACCTACTGCTGTGCTGACAGCACCGTGCAGCCCGTGGGCAGCAACAGCCCAAAGGGTCAGATGTCGCCTCACAACATGGTGGCCACGACCATCGGCGACCAGCTACGCCTGCACACCGACTTCCATTCGAAGGTCATCGGCGTCAGCTATAAGGACCGCGCTGCCATCCTGCCGGCCGGTCACAGTGCCAACGCCGCCTACTGGCTGGACCTGAAGAACCGCTGCTTCATCACCTCGACCTATTATATGGAGTCGCTGCCAGAGTGGGCCAAGGCGTTTAACAAAAAGCTGGTCGAGGACAAGGAGTTCAAGAAGCTGGGCCAGGACATCGGCCTGTCGCCCCACTGTGGCACCATCACCACCGACATGGCCATTGCCGCCTTGCAAGGCGAGCAGCTGGGCAAGGGCGACCATACCGACATGCTCTGCGTCAGCTATTCGCAGACTGATGTCATAGGGCATAAATATGGTACGCGCGGGCAGAACACCGACGACGCCTACCTGCAGCTGGACCGTGACCTGGCCCGCCTGCTGAAGGCACTCGACGACCAGGTGGGCCGCGACAACTATCTGCTGTTCCTCACTGCCGACCACGGAGCCGCCCACAACTGGAAGTTCATGCAGGAGCACCGCCTGGCAGCAGGCCCCTGGAATAGCGGCGAGATGAAGGAGCGCGTGTACGAAGCCCTGGAGAACGACATGGGTGACGGTCGTGACTGCATAGCCGACATCATGGACTACCGCATCTTCCTCAACTGGGACAAGATTCACCAACAGGGGCTCATCACGGCAGACATGCCACACATGGTGCTCAACGAGGTGACGAAGGAGCTGGACGTCTGTTTCGCTGCCGTTTACAGCGACCTGGCCACGAGTGCGCTGCCACCCCTGCTGCGCGACCGCGCCTTGATGGGCTACTACCCCGGGCGCTCAGGCGACATCATCTTCTTCCCCAAGCCCAGTTACTATGAATTTGGCTCGTGGTCGTCGCCTACGGGAACGACCCATGGCGAATGGAACCCCTACGACGCCCATATCCCCTGTCTCTTCTACGGATGGAAGGTGCGTCACGGCGAGACCTCACGCACGGTGAGCATCACTGACATCGCCCCCACGGTGTGCCAGATGCTGCACATACAGCAGCCCGACGCCTGCACCGGTGAGCCCATCACAGAAATAACCGAGTAACCTCTGTCATTACGTCATCCTGCTATTCTGAACGTCAATGGACTACACGCTGAACATCCGGGGCCGCCTGCTGAGCCTCGACACACCCCAGATTATGGGCGTCATCAATGCCACCCCCGACTCGTTCTATGCCGACAGCCGTGCACAGACGGAAGACGAGGTGGCACGGCGTGCCCAGAAGATGGTAGACGAGGGCGCCACCATCATCGACATCGGCGGCTTCTCCACGCGTCCCGGCTACACTGACGTGAGCCTGCCAGAAGAGATGAAACGTGTGCGCGCAGCCGTGAGCAGCGTGCGCCGCGCCCTGCCCCAGGTCGTCATCAGCGTCGACACGTTCCGCCCCGAAGTGGCGCGCATGGCAGTCTTGGAGGGCGGGGCCGACATCATCAACGATGTAGGATGGGGCCTGAAGGGCTGGGGCGAAACCGATGCCTATGGAATGATGGATATGGCGAGACGCCTAAGTGTGCCCTACATTATGATGGCGGCACAGCCGACGCTACGCGACACGCTGCTGTTCTTTGCCGAATACGTACAGCAAATGCGCGACATGGGACACAAGGACATCATCCTCGACCCGGGCTTCGGCTTCGGAAAGACGCTGGAACAGAACTACGCACTGCTGGCATCCTTGGAAGAGCTTCAGGTCTTGGAGCTGCCCCTGCTGGTAGGCATCAGCAGAAAGTCGATGATTTATCGTCAGCTGAACTGCAAGCCCTACGAGGCGCTCAACGGCACCACCGTCCTCAACACCATTGCACTGATGAAGGGTGCCAATATCCTGAGAGTCCACGACGTGAAGGAGGCTGCTGAATGTCGCTCGCTGGTGACTGCAACGATGATGGGAGGTGAGAGGTGAGAGATGAGAGGTGAGTGTTACTATTAAAGCAATAATAAGAAGGTGTTTTTCGAATTTGGAATAAAAGACGCTGTTGACATTCTGCTGGTTGGCATGATTCTCTACTATGTCTACCGGCTGATGCGTGCCTCACGGTCGGCAAACGTGTTCGTGGGCATTGCCATCTTCATCGTGGTATGGCTCGTGGTGTCGCAGGTGCTTGAGATGAAGCTGCTGGGCACCATTCTCGACAAGCTGGTCTCGGTGGGTGTCATCGCCATCATCGTCCTCTTCCAGGACGACATCCGCAAGTTTCTCTATAACTTAGGTGCTCACCAGCGCATCCACCGCCTGTTGAAGCTGTTTACGCCGAAGCATAGCAAGGACAGTGACAACGAACAGCTCAAGCGCGACATCATGCCCATCGTCATGGCATGCATGCAGATGTCGAAGGGTAAGGTGGGAGCGCTCATCGTCATCGAGCGTAAGATGTCGCTGAGCGACATCGTCAGCACGGGCGAGGTGGTGAACGCCGACATCAACCAGCGCCTCATTGAAAACATCTTCTTCAAGAACTCGCCCTTGCACGACGGTGCCATGGTCATCAGTAAGCACCGCATCCACGCCGCGGGCTGCATCCTGCCTGTGAGCCACAACCTCGACATCCCTAAGGAGCTGGGCCTTCGCCATCGCGCCGCCTTAGGCATGAGCCAGGAGAGCGATGCACTGTCAGTCATCGTGTCGGAAGAGACAGGCGGCATCAGCATTGCATCGGGCGGTCATTTCCGCCTGCGTCTGTCAGCCGAGGAATTAGAGTCAGTGCTCACCGAAGAGCTGTCCGACTAACAATCAGGAGTTTACGAACAGCGAGAAGTTCACGCTGCCATAGCTGCGGTGCTCCACGAAGTGCGGGTGCCCTGAGAAGTCGTTGTCCTTGCCATGTTCAAAGACAAACACCCCTCCTGGTGCCAGCAGCTGATGCTCAAAGACAAGTCCCGGAATCTGTGGCAGCTCCTTCAAGGCGTATGGTGGGTCAGCAAAGATAAAGTCGAACTGCTGGTGACAGCCCTTGATGAAGCGAAAGGCATCAGCGCGTAGCACGACGGCGGCCTCGTCGTTCAGGCTCTTCACACACTGCAGGATAAAACGATGATGGTCGCGGTCCTGTTCAACGCTCACCACGTGCGAGCACCCCCTTGAGAGCAGCTCCAGCGTAATGCTGCCCGTACCGGCAAAGAGGTCGAGCGCCGTGGCCCCCTCCAAGTCAACATAGCCCCGAAGCACATTGAAGATGTTCTCCTTGGCAAAGTCGGTGGTGGGACGCGCTTTAAATGTCCTGGGCACCTCAAAGTGGCGCCCTCTGTATTTACCAGTAATGACACGCATCAGGCAACTCCTCCATCATCTCTCATTTCTCATCCGAAGCATCACCTTCCCCTGACGACAAGCGTCTGCAGGTCGAAGGGCACGCCCTTGATGGCAGTCACGGGGTGCTGGTTGAAGTCCTCAACGGGATTGACAACATACACCTTCCGCAGATACTCCTTCAGCTCGTCCAGCACTGTCTGCTCACCCGGTATGTCACCCATGATGTGCAGCTCGTCGTACTTGGCCTGCAGCTGCAGGGTGTTCCACACATAAAGCAGGAAGAAGACTACATCCTTGGGCCTGTTGACGTCGAAGGAGTTGCAGAACTTGAAACGGTTCTGGTTGAAGGCAAACACCTCCATGCGCTTCTCATGGAAATAGGCATAGAGCTTGTAACGCACGCCGGTGAAACTGCGCTGGTGCATGTATCGCCACACGGGCTGAATGGCTGTCACCAGGCGCACGTCGCGGAAGTGGTCGTCAAGCACCAGGTGCAGGTCCTTGCTCATCGAGAACACTGCCACTGCATTCAGGTCAGGCAGCACGTTATAGAACAGCATGACCTGTTCCCGCCCGGGGAAGGCATGGTTGTACATTGCCTCCATGGTCTGCTCATCAAACTGTTCCACGGGAACCATAAGCACATCACTGTCAAGGACCACCCTCACGCGTGGCGGCGGCTGCAGCAGCAGGTCGCACGACTTGAAGGCTGCCCTGAGGTTAGCTGCCATCGACACGCCACTACGCACTACAAACGGCTCATAGATGATGTCGTCGCTGCCGTCGGTCTGCTGTAGCATCGCCAGCGTGGAGCGTCCCACGCGGATGGTCAGTCTGTTAGCCAAGTTAGTTGTTTCTGCCATCTCTCATCTGTTGTTGTTGATGCTGGCGCTGCTGTTCATTGGCCACACTCCTGATACAGATGACCGTCAAAACGGCCACGAGCACTACCAGTATCAGGTTGACCCACTTGTCGCTGCGCTTCTTCATCGGGTGTAACGATACGTCGTTGTTTGAAAAAAGTGCTGCAATCCTTCGAATTGCAGCACCTTGTACTGTTTTGAGGCCAGTATTTACATTCTGGTACCGAAGTACCCAGAGCCGGGGTCGAACCGGCACGGGTTGCCCCACTGGTGTTTGAGACCAGCGCGTCTACCGATTCCGCCATCTGGGCCTCTCTTGTGTCGTCTGGGTGTTTGGCCTCTCGGCCCTCCACCCTTTCCTCCGCTCTGTCGGGATGAGGCGACTCGAACGCCCGACCCCTACGTCCCGAACGTAGTGCGCTACCAACTGCGCTACATCCCGAAGGTGATCCGTTTGGGGCTCGAACCCAAGACCCCAACATTAAAAGTGTTGTGCTCTACCAACTGAGCTAACGGATCTCCCCTTTTGCTAAAAAGCGGGTGCAAAGTTACAATGTTTTTTTGAATCGACCAAATGTTTGGCCGTTTTTTTTATCTTTGGCCCTATTCATGCATGTGCCAGATGGCTTTCACCTTGCGTGTGATGGCTACATAGTTGAGTACACTCACCAGCAGCAGGATGGCCAGACCGGTCAGCAGCGTGAGCACGAAGGCGGTAGGCTCAAAGCTGGCATAGAGCTCGCCGAAGAGCGGCAGGTACCAGCCACGGACGACGACGACGATGACCAGGGCCAGCAGCAGCACCAGGACATTGAGCCCGATGGCAAGCAGGTGGAAAGGCCTGGCCACGCTGCCTGGCGTATAGCCGATGAGCAGCAGGTTGTCAATCTTCTCGGTGTGCTTCTGCAGCAGCAGGAAGATGCTGAGCAGCAGCACATAGAAGGCGAGGACGGAGATGATGAGTCCCACGGCGAGCACCACAGAGGTGATGATGCGCATCAGGCTGACGGCCCTTGAAGCGTCGGCATCGGCGGCCTCGGTGTCGTAGCCCTTCTCCTCTAAATAGGCAGCTATGCGCTCGTCAGCAGGATTCTTCACGCCGACGATGAGCCGCGAAGGCTGAGGCTGCCGTCCCGGTGCCAGCTGGCTGTTCATGTCGTCCATGAAGGCCTGCGGCACGAGGATGGTGTTCAGCCTGCGCGAGAACCCCACCACATGTCCCGTCTTGAGCAGCACGGTGCTGCCCGTCAGGCGCAGGTTGATGGTGATGACGCCCACCAGCTCTTCAGACACCGTGGGCAGTCCCTGACTGCCGGCGAAGCCGAAGTTATAGAGGTTGAGATAGGTGCGCGGCAGGATAATGGGCACGTCGGGGGTCTCTGGGTCATAGGTCCATTTCTCCAAGTCCACGTCGAGGAACTCATCGGGTACGGCCTCGAAGAACATGTCGGTTGAGAACTTCATGGGCAGGTTTCCGCCACCGATGGTAGCGAAGACGCTGAACATCGCCGGCGTGTAGCGGCCAATGTTCTCAACGAAGGGCTGCTCCCCCAGGTCGTCAATCTCGTCATCGTCGAAGGCGGGCGAGGCCCCAGTGAGCGTTCCCACGGTACTGACCCGCTTGGTGACGACGATGTGTCCCGGCCGCATAAAACTGTCGTTACCCGTCAGCAGGGGCTGCAGGTCGCTGAAGAACTGCACGGCGGTGAGCACGATGGCCATGCCGCAAAGGTTGGCCAGCACGAAGCCGGCCAACTGCCATGCGTTGACATGGCGCCGCAGCAGTTTGTTCACCAAGCGGTTCATCGCACTCTCAAGGGGGGCTTATCTAAGCATGCGCTTCACGTAGTCAGCCACGATGACGATGGGACTCTTGTCCTTCTTGTTCGTAGCCAGGCGCATCACGCCCTTCGTGGGTGTCTCAGCGTAGAGCTCAATACACTCCACGATGTCGTCCACAGCCTCGGCCAGCTCACTGTTGCGGGATTCTGATGCGACCATCTGTCCCAGCTGCTTGCCACTGACGCGTGCATACATGCCGATGCCCTTGACGTCGGTGAAGGAGCGCTGTGGCCGCGCAAAGGCTTCTTTGTCAGTGTTTATCAGGAAGTAGGTCAGGTTCTTGTCCCAACCCACCTGCATGAACTTAGTGGGCGTCATGACCCAGTCGTCCAGGCCTTCCACGTACTCATAGTCGTAGTCGACGGGAATGCGGTACCTGTTGAGGCCGTCGGAGAGGATGGTGTCGGCGCTCATGTTCTCACTGACCAGCTTGTCGATGAGGTCGCTGTTCTTCGTTCCCACGTATGCCATGATGGCCGGGTCCGACTCGCCGTCCCATTCGTCCAGGAACACCACAGCCTGTCCGGTCAGACTGTTGACGATGCTCTCCACCTCGTCAAACTGCTGCAGGTCGCGGTCGCGCATGCCTGATGCCTCAGCCACCTTGCGAATATTCTTGAACGCCGTCTTTACATCGATGTCGGCAAGGATGAACGAGCTTTCCTTCGGCACATATTTTGCCAAGTCATCGGTGATGGTGTTCATCATCTCGCCAGACTTCTCATAGTACTCCTTGACCTCGTCAGTCAAGGGCACCGCCTCGGCCTCGATGAGAATCTCTCCGTCGTTGATGATCAGGTCCATCACGGCGGCAATGTCCTTCATCTCTATTTCTTCGGGCAGCATGTTCTTGATGTCGTCCATGCCGTCTAAGCCTTCAAGGTCTTCCAGCCCTGAGCCGAAGAAGCCTAACTGCATCAGGCCCTTGCGGTCGTTCAGCACCTGGAACGCCTTGTGCTCCTCAATGTTGCTGTTGCCGGACGCGCGGTCGAGCAGCGTCTCGATGGTTGCGTCGACGTCAGGCTCATAGCCGTCGCGCTCCACGGTGCCCAGATAGAACCAGTCGTCGTTGTAGATGAGTGCAGCCGTGCGGTCAAGCAAGAGATACATCACGCCGTCGCCGTCGTACTCCTCCACGCTGAGGTCGCTGTTCTCCTCCACCATCTGCAGCAGGTCCGTCAGGTCGCTCTTGCTGGCCATGGCACCCACGAGGCCACCCTCAGGCTCCCGCTTGTCATTGCTGGCGAAGTAAGCATAGAGCGGCTCGGTGAAGTCGATGCCCGAGGCTGTCGGGTCGTCGATAATCTCCAGCACCTTGTCGCGTACCTCCTTGTCCAAACCCGCCTTCTTGATGGCTTTCTCCAGCTCGTCCTTCAGCGAGGTGTCGTCGCCGCGCATACCCGTCTTCTCCATCGTGGCCAGCAGGTCGAAGCGGGCCACTACGATGGCATTGTCAGGGATGAGTCGCGAACCCTGTTTCTTACTACACGATGCCAGCAGCAGCAAGGCCAGCACCGCAGTCATGACAAATGATAACTTTTTCATCGCTTAATATAAAATGTATGTTCTTATTGTGTGTTTCCAACAGGTGTCGGTGGGTCTTCCTCCTCACGTGTGACGTAGCGCTGATAGTAGGCCATGAGCAGGGTGGTCAGGGGCAGGGCGATGATGAGCCCGATGAAGCCCAGCAGGGCACCCCACACCGAGAGCGAGAGCAACAGGATGGCGGGGTTGAGGCCCATGGCATGGCCCATCACCTTGGGTGTGACAATCATGTCGATGATGACCTGCACGATGGCAAAGACGGCAAGGGCTGAGATGAGAATCATCCAGAAATTCTGCCCCGTGTCGGCAGCCTTCATCAGCGCCAGCAGCACCGTGGGCAGCAGCGCCAGGGTGTGCAGATAGGGCACCAGGTCCATGATGCCGATGAGGATGCCCAGGCCGATGGCCATGGGGAAGTCGATGATGGTGAAGCCGATGCAGAAGAGGATGCCCATGATGAGCGCCACGGTGCCCTGGCCACGGATGTAGTTGTTCAGCTCACGCTCGGCGTCGCTGGCCAGCTCTTGCCAGAAGGGGCGGCTCTTCTTGGGGAATATCTTGATCCACGCCTTCGTCAGGTAGTCGTAGTCCATGAGGATGAAGAACATGTAGAGCAAGGCGATGAGCGAGCCGACGATGCTAATGATGATGTTGGCCGTCTTGCCTAAGACGCGGAACATGTTGGGTATGGCCTCCTTCAGGCCTTCTGAGAACTCCTTGCTCGTCAGGAATTTCTCTATGTCCTGCCGGTTGTTCTCCGTCCACTGGCGTATGGCCTCGGGGATGCTGTCGATATGCGCTGCCTGCTGGATGTAGTTAGTCACCAGATGGCCCAGCCGGGCAAACTGCTCTATCATGGGGGGGATGACGAGCCACAGGAAGAAGGAAAGGGCGGCAAGGACCACCACCAAGGTGATGATGATGCTCAGAATCTTGTTCTTGACATGCAGCCTGCACTGCACGAACTTCACCATGGGGTGGAGCAGGTAGGCCAGCAGCCAGCCCACGGCAAAAGGCAGCAGGACACCGCTCAGATAGTCGAGCAGCAGGAAGATGCCAACGACCAGCAGACCGTAGCCCAGCCAGCGCACGAAGGTGTCAAACGTGATTTCTTTATGATAGGTCAGCACCGCTTTTATATTTACTATTTACGGATTTACGATTTTCTATTCCAAGCTCCTAACTCCTAACTCTTTCTGGTAGCACTCGCGGCAGAGCGGCTCGTACTCCTGCATCTCACCCAGGAGGACGCGCTTGTCAGACGACACCTTGCGGTGGCTGACATAGGCCAGGTTGCCACAGCGCACGCAGATGGCATGCACCTTCGTCACGTCGTCGGCAATGGCACACAGGGCGGGCATAGGCCCGAAGGGCATGCCACGGAAGTCCATGTCCAGACCGGCCACGATGACGCGCACGCCACGGTTGGCCAACTCGTTGCACACGTCGACGATGCCCTGGTCAAAGAACTGCGCCTCGTCGATGCCCACCACTTCGATGCCGTTGGCCAGCAGCAAGATGCTGGCCGACGAGTCGATGGGCGTCGACTGGATGTGCTTCTGGTCGTGGCTCACCACGTCCTCCTCGCTGTAGCGCACGTCGATGGCGGGCTTGAAAATCTCAACCCGCTGACGGGCGAACTGCGCACGCCTCATTCGCCGTATCAACTCTTCTGTCTTGCCCGAAAACATCGAGCCGCACACCACCTCAATGCGTCCGGGGCGATGTGCTTCACCTGTCACAGTCATAATCGGGTGCAAAGATACACTTTTTTCAACGAATAATCACCATTTCATTGTTTTTTTTTCAACGAAACACATTATCTTACATTTATCTTACATTATCCCACATTCTGTATCTCATTCTTGGCAGCAGCCAGGACGCGCGTAAAAAAAATCCGACCTGCTCGGATTTTATCGTTTCAAAAAACAACTGCTTACTTTCTTTCCAACGCGCGCACACGCTCGTGAATTGGCGCACTAAGTGCACCTGTGGCTCTTAACCGGCTGACTTGCAAGTTGTTGATTGGTG
>CAMVKN010000050.1 GCA_947168045.1 uncultured Prevotellaceae bacterium | reverse complement strand
AAGATTCGTAAAACCCTTCACATTGCAAAGTAACATGAAACGAGAAGACATTGACAAGAAGATAGGCATGCCCGACGTGGACGAGGAATGGGCACGGTTTGAACGCGAGGTCATCGGCAAAGCCACACCTTCGCGGAAGCCACTCTATTGGGGCATCGGCATTGCTGCCTCCATCGCATTGGTGGCAGGCATATTCATCTTTGGACACGATGCCGGGAAGCCGCAGCAAGCGATAGTACAGCAGATAATGCCTTCTTCGGTGGAAGAGAAAGCAGCAGCGGCTCCCGACACCACCAAAACAACAGTGGAGAAGGGTCTGCCAGCCATTGCCGAGGCCAAGAAGCGTCCATCGTCAGAATTGATTGCCCGAGCCACGCTTCCTAGCAAGGAAGAAAACGCTTTCGATTGTGGGGAAGTCATGCCATATTTCCCTGGCGGCAACCGTGCTCTGCTGGAGTTTATTAAGAACAACCTGCGTTACCCCGGCCTTGCTTTGGAGTACGGGGTGAAAGGCCGGGTAATCATGACCGGCAAAATAGACACTATTGGACAGGCGTCAGACTTTAAGCCCTTCAAATACCTACTTAGTTACGACACGTTATATATGAACCGAGTACCTGCGGAGCGTCGTTTGGCCCTGAAGCAGCAGATAGATTCGCTTCTCGGCGAAGAGTGCATCCGTGTTCTCAGCTTGATGCCGAGATGGACACCGGGCAGTTTGTTCGGGAAAACTATGTCAGTAAAATACACTATTCCCATCACTTTCAGGCCCACTGACGACGAGCGCCAGACGTATCTCGCTCAGAAACAGGGCGGGCAGCAAGGCCGCATCGCCGGACTGGATGACGGACACTTGAACATCCGCTTTGTCTCGAGAGACAGCCGCCCTGCCGTTCCTCTGAGCGAACGTGATACCATCCTCGTATTGGTAAATGGCAAGGAAGACCGCGACTTCCTGCAGTATCTGAGCCGAATGCCGAACGACTCATCCGTCAACGACTACTTCTTTTCGAAAAACCAGCTGCTCGTCCGCCAAACGCTTCCATCCAAGGAAGTACAGGCTGCGCTTTACGCTCCTACCCTGTTCGAAGGTCGTGACATCAGGCTGGTGGTGGACTATCTGACTGTGCCATTCACGCCTGTCACTCAGCTTACGGCAGACCAAATCAAGTCACGCCGCATGGATTATCTGCTGAAAAGCTACCGGGCTGGCTTCAGCAAGAATAGCAGCAAGGAGTATTATTCGCCCGACCTCTACGACACGCCTGCCCGTGAACGTCTCTTCGGACTCCTTACTACCGAGTATGACAAATGGGGAAGAAGCAGGGACGAGCATTTCGGCCCCGTCGGTAGCGACAGTCACGGCATCTACGTCCCCCTGGTTCGTAACGTAGTGCTGAAGAGCCAGGATGATGCATGGTATGAGGATGGTGAAGTGATTGTCCTTGCCGACGACCCGCGTTTCAACTCACTTGTCGACGACGTCCGGCAGGCTGCCGCCCAGGCAGAATCGTCCATAGTAAGCGGCGACAGTATTGTCAGAATGGCCTTTATCTGTGGCGGAAAAGTCGAGGAAGGGCAGCCGCACGACTTGATGAGCGACATGCAAAGACCGCTGTATCAAAAGGTGAAGGAGAGCACCTTCCATTTCCTGCCCGACGAGGACGCACCGTCCTATTGGTGGGGCGAGGTCTACTACTCCACCACCTCACAAAGGCACCTGTGCATGCAGCTGTACTCCGTCGACAAGCTGTACGCTGCTGACTGTCCGGAGCTGCTCAGCAATCGCCGCCATGTGGAAGGGGTAGTGATGGATGAAAAGGGTGTCCCTCTGTCAGGAGCCTGCGTGAACATCAGCTCAAGCAGATCACTTCACGACGGAGTCATGACCGACAGCAATGGCCACTTCGAGCTTTGGCTGCCATTCCACGATGCCACCATAGGCGTACATTGTCCTGGATATAGATACCATATTATCCAGCCCGCCGACACCACCCTCATCATCCGTATGCAGGACGCCCCCCAACTGAAGGACGTCAAGGTAAGGCCAAAAGAAGCCACGCTAATGCTCCGCTAGAATGATGACTGAACACAATTATTTTTATAAACAACGAATTTAACGAATGATACGAATTGCTGCGCGTTGCCATTCGTGCAACACATGCAATTCGTACAATTCGTTCAATTCGTATAAATTCGTTGTAAAAAATGATGACGTTTGAGTAAACTGATTTTTTGATTGGTTACTTATATATATATAGGGAAACAAAAAAATGGTGCACTAAGTGCACCTATGTCCTCTAAAAAACTGACTTTCAAGTCGTTGGCTGGTGCACCAACGACTCAGATAGATCACCAGATGGTGCACCAGTAGCCCCAGGAGCCCCCTCGGGGGCAGCGCTCGACCTTTGGTCGCTTGCTACCGAAGGGACGCAAGAAGGGGGGCTTTGGGGGCAGAAGGGGGGCTGCTTTTTGGATAAATTCTCTCGAGAATTTGACAATAAGTCGGCACTTTACGGAATTATCTCCATGAGTTATTGCAATAAGTCAATGAGTTATTGCAATAAGTCGGCACTTTACGGAATTATCTCCATGAGATAAAAACGTCCCACGTCGTGGGACAAAAATCCCAGGCCGTGGGACTTTTCTGGGAAATGTCTTGCCGTCACTCATCAGCTGGTGCACCATCTGGTGCACCAAAAATAATATTGGTGCACCAGCCAACAACTTACAAATCAGGTGATTAATCCCCTCAGGTACACTTGGTGCACTATCTTTTTCAGCCTATTATTATACGCGCGCGTGATGAGTTCTGTTTTCGGCCGAAGAAGGGCCCATCACTTTACCTCTTCACGACTATCTTGCCATTGACCACGTAGATGTCGTTCCGTGTGCCCTTCGGGTTAGTGCGGCGCCCCTGCAGGTCAAAGTATTTGTCATTGGCAGCCTTGTCGTCTGTTGTTCCGGTAATGCCGTCAGCCTCGGCGATGACCACGGTGTAGGTCTTCGTCACGGGGGCCAGACGATAGTCGGTCTCGGCACCGCTGACGCTGATGATGGCGGTGCCGGTGCCGACGATGGTCAGCTCGCCGGTCTCGGCATTCACCTTCACCACGTCCTCATTGCTCGACGCGAAGGTGATCCGGCCGTCGTAGTCCTGCGAGCGGGTCACGGTGGGGGCGGCGGGGGCAGGCTCGCCATAGCGGCCCTCCACGCGGCTCTGCGAAAGCGTCAGGAAGGCCTGGTGCTTCGTCCAACTCGTCACGTTCAACGTCACGGGCAGGCGGTTGTCCTTCGAGTTGCCTTCCTGCCAGGCATAGGGCCACCGGGTGTCATACTCGTAACCGCAGTCGCTGCCCACGAGGTTAGGCGTGTCGGGGCCGTTGTCGTAGATGACGAAGTAGCGGATGCCGTCGACCTTGACTTCCTTCGGTGTCTGGGCCTGGCCTTTGGCGCGCAGGTTCAGCACACGACCGACGTCAAGCCGTTCATGCACACGCAGTCCCGTCTCCGTAGGCGACAGCTTCACGGCCTGCACGGTGGGCTGCTGATTGTCGAGCTTCAGGGTGCTTTCGTCCACATTGCCTTTCACCACGTCTTTCAGGTCGAGCCACATCAGCCGGTTGTTGAAAGCCTGCACCCGGCCGAGCACGGGGCAGTTGTCGGCAATGAGCACCTGCAGGCGGTTGTCCTCGCAGTTGACGGCTCTGAGCTGCGGGTTGTTCGTCAGGCTGAGCGTGCCTAAAATGTTATGGTCGCAGGTGATGTCGTTGAACTCCTCGCAGTCGTCGATGGTGATGGTGGTGATGTCGTTGTTCAGCATCATCAGCGTGCGGACGATGGGCAGGTGCTTCATCGAGAGCGACTTGATGGTGGTGTAGCGGATGTCGACATTCTCCAAGGCAGCACAGTTCTGAAGGTTCAGCGAGTTCATCTTATCGACAGCATCCTCTTCGCCCAGAATGCTGACGAGCTGGATGGCGGGATGGTTCGAGAAGTCGAGGTCGGTGATGCCCGTATGCTGCAGCCATAATCCCGTCAGGTTAGTCAGCTGGCTGACGTTGAGCGCCGTCAGCTTTGGTGTGCCGTTCAGTTGGATTTCTTTCACGCTGGCTGGCAACGAGAGGGCGTGGACGTTGGGGCAGCGCGACAGCTCTATGGTCTCGAACATCGTGTTCCTGCTGAAGTCCAAGGCCGTTACACCATGACATTCCTGCAAGGTGAAACGATAGAGCTTGGGAAACACGCTGGGGTCAATCTCCCGGATGCTTTGCTCTTCCGAATAGCCCCAGAGGTGGAGTTCCTCCAGATTCTTGAAGTGCTCGGCACCCTTCAGGTTCAGGATGCCGTCGGCATTGATGCTAGTAATCGTAGCCAGTTCCGCGTCGCTCAGCGTGCCGTTGCCGTCCTCGTCGTACTGCGATGCATAGCCGCGCAACGCCTCGTCGGGGAAATTCGTCTCGTTAATCACCACGCTGGCCTGTGCCGAGCTAAGCATCAGCCCGAGGGCTGCTACGGATAGTAATGTCTTCTTCATACGCATAATCCTATTGTAATGTTGATACACTCTCCGCAAAGTTAGGCATAATTCCGCAGTTCCGCCCGCCCTGTGGCCGACGAATTGCGAGAGAAGGGGCCATTTGCCACCCTTTTGGGTGGAGCTCCACGTTACAAAAACAATATTCCACCCTTTTGGGTGGTGATTTTGGAAAGAATATTGTATCTTTGCAGACAGTATGAGATACCTGTACCTGACAATATGGCTGGCGGTCAGCCTTGCGGCCCAGGCCTACAACGACCATCGCAACGCCCGCGTGGACTCCTTGGAGGCTGCGCTGAAGAGCGAGCACCCGCCAAAGGGCGAGGAACTGCTCCGAGCCTACGACGAGCTGATGCGTGGCTGGTTGCCCTACGATGGTGAAAAAGCCGAATACTATGGCCGCAAGGCACTGGCCCTGAGCTACGAGCTGGACGGGCTGTACGTGCGGCAGAACGTGCTGCGCCATTTCGCACAGATGCACTATGTGCGCGAGGAGTACGACGAGGCCGCCGAACTGTATCGGCAGGCGCTGGCCGTCATCGACACGATGGCCACGATGAAACGCTATACCGAGGTGGACATCGACGATGCCCGCTCCGTCGTCTACGGCAGCCTGGGCAACCTCTACAACATACAGGACCAGGCCCACCTGGCCATACACTACTACCAGCTGGCGCTGCCCATCTTCGAGAAGCACGACTGGCGGGAGAGCCAGACCATCCTCTACTATAATATAGGTGAGCTGTACGCACAGATGGGCAACTACGGCGAGGCGGAGCGCAACTACCTGAAGGCCATAGAGAAGGCCGGGGCCTCTGGCGACTCGCTGATGATGACGCTGCCCAAGAAGGGACTCGCGGGCGTGTACTTCAACACCGGGCAACACGACAAAGCCCTGCAGACGGTGGACGAGGCGCTGGCCTACTATCGTCAACACCGCGAGGAGGAGCCCCAGGACTTTGCCTACACACTAGCCATCAAGGCCCGCATCCTCATGATGGCGGGCTATGAGGACGTGGCGGCTGCCAAAGCCTGTGTGGAAGAAGCGCTGCCCTACATCGACAGCACCGAAATGATGTTCGACGATGCCGCAGAGGTATACATGGCCGCCTGCGAGGTGGCGATGGCTGAGCGACGCTGGCAGCAGGCACTCGACTACGCCCTGAAGAGCGTCCACCCCGACTCCACGGCCACCATTGCCGACAAAAACGGCTATCTGCTGCTGGCGGAAATCTATACCGAACTGGGGCAGAAGGCGCAGGCCCGCGAGTATATGCAGAAGACCGTCGACCTGATGAACCGCTACGCCACCGACCACTACCAGAGCGGGCTCTCGCAGATGGAGGTGCTCTACGAGACGGAGAAGAAAGAGGCGCAGATAGCCGCACTCGACAAGGAACAGCGGCTCTTCCGCTGGCTCTTGGTGGCCGCTGTGGCCGCCATCGTCCTGCTGGCTGCGTTGGTGGTCTACCGACACATGGCTCACAAGCGGCAGAAAGCCCTGCTGGCTGCCAGGGTGGCGCTGGAGACGGAGACAAAGGAGCGTCGCATCCTGGCTCGTGACCTGCATGACTCGTTAGGCGGCATGCTGTCGCTGCTGCGGCTGAAAAGCCTCACCACCGACCCCTCTCCAAAGGGAGAGGGGAGTGAATACCTGAGACTGCTCGATGCTACGATAGAAGAGCTGCGACGCGTGGCCCACCACCTCATGCCGGAAGAGCTGCTACGCAACGGCCTCGCAACGGCCCTGCACGACTTCGCCATCTCCGTTCCTGGGGCGCAGTTTCAGGCCTTTGGCAACATCAGGCTCGGCAAGGAGACAGAGCTGACGCTCTACCGCTGTGCCTACGAACTGGTGAACAATGCCATGAAGCACGCCGACGCCACCCATATCGACATACAGCTGATGCAGACGGCGCATGACGTGACGCTGACCGTGAGCGATGACGGTCGGGGGCTGAAAGCCGCTACTGCGGGTATTGGCTCGGAGGGGGCCGGTCTGCAGAACATCCGCGAGCGCATAGAGCCCTACAACGGACAACTGCACATCGTCAGCAACGAGAACGCCGGAACAGAAATCAACGTAACACTGCCGCTATGACCAAATATCGTATAGACGTATATATCGTGGACGACCACACGATGTTCAACGAGGGGCTGACGGAGGCACTCAACCGTAGCGCCATGATTCACGTCAGCCGCTGTTTTACCACGCTGGCCGATTGTCGCGCAGCATTGGAACAGCGCCAGCCCGACGTGTTGCTGCTCGACATCTCTATGCCGGATGGCGATGGCATGGCTTTCTGCCAGTGGGTCACGAGCGCCTATCCGAAAGTCAGGATTGTAGCCGTCACCATACACGATGAATACAGCATCATCCGTCGCATGCTGGATGCCGGCGTCCATGGCTATGTGCTGAAGAGCGCTCCCGTGGAGGAGCTGGCGAAGGCCGTCTGTGCCGTTTGGCGGGGACAGAATTATGTCTGTCCTCAGGCTGCCGACATCCTCCGTGAAGGTAGCGCAAAGACCGTTTCGCTTACCAGTGCCGAACAGCGCATCCTGCGCCTCATCTGCGACGGAAAGACCAATCCGCAGATAGCGGAGCTGCTGCAACTCAGCACCGAGACCGTCAGATGGTATCGCAAGCGCCTGATGGCCAAGTGTGGCGTCAGTAACACAGCCAGCCTTGTCATGCTGGCCATGCAGGAGAAGCTGGTGTAGCCAAACCGGCGAGTGACGGGAGGGAAAGGGGGAAAAAAACAAAAAAAATCGGTTTCTTGTTTAATTTCTGCTGTGTTGTTCGTTCTATAAGTGTAATGACACAAGAAGAATTCACACAGATGGCTGACGAGATGCGGGCAAAGGCCGTGTCGGTAGCAGAGCGGTTTGGGTATTCGCTGGAAGATGCGGAGGACATTGCCCAGGACGTGATGCTCCGGCTATGGGGTCTGCATGGGCAGCTCAGCGACGCCAACCGGATGAAGGCTTCTGCAGTCATCATTGCGAAACGGGTATGCATCGACCGATGGCGCACGACACATCAGCACCGGATAATCAGCGACGCCATGCCGATAGCCGACGAGGACACGCTGCACGACCAGCTGGAATATGCCGAGCTGGAGCAATGGCTGAACGACGAGATAGACCGTCTGCCCAGCACGTCGGCCATGGTGCTGAGGATGCGCCAGCTGGAGCGACGCGAGCTCAGCGAGATTGCCGACATCTTAGGCATCCGCCAGACGTCAGTCTCCACACTGCTATCAAGGGCACGCCACGAATTGTTGAACAAGTTGAAAAGGAGGAACCAACAATGAAAAGACAAAACGATGAACAGCAGATAGCCCAGCTACTCAGCAAGTTCATGGCAGGCGAGACGAGCCTGGCCGAGGAGCAGCTGCTGGCACACTACTTCCGCACGCACGACGTGGACGAGGAGTGGGCTGAATACAAGGAGATGTTTGCGCTGTTCGACAGCGGCGAGGTGGACGTCGAGGTCAACAGGAAGCCAAAGCTTATCGCCCTCCGATGGCTTGTGGCTGCCGTCGCCGCCAGCGTGCTCCTGCTGTTGGTGTTCCGACTCACCCAGCGCACCGAAGAGGGTACTACGGAATTTTATGTGGGTAAAGCCGTTTCCAAGTTACAGACCCCACCCCCTACCCCTCCCCTTGAAGGGAGGGGAGTACCTGCGGAGTCCCTTGCGGCGAACAAAGCGGCAGCCGCTCCCCTCCCTTCAAGGGGAGGGGCAGGGGTGGGGTCTGCAATTACTGTGGAGGAAGTACCCGCCGTCCAGTACACTGCATCCGTGGGACAGCCGACGCCACAGCCCGTAAAGCAGCAGAGGAGAGCCATCAGGAAGCGCAGCACCCAGGAAAAACCCCTGCTCGCCGAAGCCGTTCCACCCCCCACGCTCGCCGAGGCCGTGCCAGAGCTAACCTCCCTCCACCTTCCACCCTCCACCCTCCACCCTACAGGACAAGACCCATTCCTCCTGGCAGCCGCACAAACGCAGGACATCCGTCAGCGCGGAGAACGGCTACACCACGAAATAGCACAACTAATGAACAACCCTAAATAAAGAATCATGAAACAATTATTCACCGCCGTGCTGCTGGCCTCCGTCGCCATCGCCGCCCGCAGTCAGCAGTCCAACCCGCAGCTCCGTCAGCTGGAACAATTCATACAGGAGCAAGGCTATGCCGTCAGCCATACCCAGTCCACCGGCACCGAAAGGGGCATCTCCCACCAGTGGAGCGCCTTGCTCACCGCCTATATCATTCATCCGCAATCGGCCTCCAAAGCCTCCCCCGCTCGGCCGAAGGACGCTTGCCCTGGCAAGAAACCCTCCGAAGGAGGGGATGTCAGGTCACATGAAACCAATAGAGATTCTGTCTCTTTATCTAACCAAACACCCCCTCCTTTGGAGGGGCATGGGGAGGCTTTCCACGTCTACGACAGCATCAATCACCTGCGCCGCCAGCGCCTGACCCAGGCCCTCGACTCCATCCGCACTACCTTTGCCCGCCTTGGCAAGGATGCCTCTGAGAGCTACCTCTATGAGTATCACAAGGACGGTACGGACACCATCAAGTATTCGCTGGCCTTCCGCCGCGACGACGGCGCACTGCGCACGTACCGCTATAACAACAGTGTCTATTTCAACAATGCCGGCGAGGTGGCCCTCTTCGACTATACCCGCCGTGACGACAGCGACGGCTGGGGCGCTACCGACTGGGGATACTACAGCCATCTCTACACCATCCCTAACGACACCTGGGACGACATGCAGCCCTTCGACCATGTGGCCTTCGAGGCGCTGATAGCTCCCAAGCTGAAGGATGCCAAGAAGCTGAAAGGCGCGAAAGCCTATCCCGTCTATTGGCGTCATGACGAGGGCTTCGACGACAATGTAGGTTCCGAAGGCAATCTCGTGGGAAAGACCGTCCGACAGAGCGACTACGGTCATAACAGCCACTATGGCCTGACCACCGGCACGCTCTACTTCATTCCCATTCAGCACGAAGCGGAGGCCAAGGCGCTGTACCGACAGCTTGACTCGCTGGCCCACAGCTATGTGGACAGCCATCCCGAGCAGTATTACACCTACACCTTCTCGTCGGACTTCAGATATGGAAATCTGCGCGACATGCTGTGTGGTCGAGACATCAAAGGCGATGCAAGCTATGAGCTGAAGGCCCTTGCCGACGACAACGGATTCTACATCCTCTCCATCAACACCAAGGGCGAGCTATGGATTCCCCGCGAATGGCCCAGGCTGAAGAGCTACATCAATGGCGAGCGGGTCTACCTCAAGGGCATGAAGCCGAAGGAGAGCCCATCACAACAGCGGCCATGAGTCCTTTGGCGTTGCTGAGGTGCTAATCTGTAAGGAGGACTTCAAGCAGAAGGGGTCGTGAGGATACAGTGTCAACGAGCCAGTCAACACCGTCGTGCAGCTGTTGCATGGCGGTGACCTGGCGGTAGCTCACATCATGCTCGCGGCAGATGCCCTCGGCGGTGGTGGCATGGGCACCTGCAACGTAAGCGTTGGCGGCGGGACTGTCAGCGAGACCTGGCAGGTGGTCGAAGATGGCGCCACGCCCGTTGTTGAGCAGCAGGATGCGCAGGTTGCCACTGAGATTCTGGTTCCACAGCGCATTCTGGTCGTAAAAGAAGCTAAGGTCGCCAATGATGCAAAAAACGAGGGGTGAGGGGTGAGAGGTGAGAGATGGAAGGACAGCGGCGGCAAAGCCAGCGGCGGTGCTGAGCGAGCCTTCGATGCCGTTGACGCCACGGTTGCACCACACGCTGTGCCCCTGGGCGAAGATGTTGGACAGGCGGACAGGCGTAGAGTTGGCGTAGTGAACCTCATAGTCTTCTGCCGCGATGTTCTGCAGCCGCTGCTCCAGCGCCTGAACGGCAGCCCTGCTGGAGAAGTGCGGCTCAACGGCCTGCATGCGCTGCCCTGCCTCTCTCAGCAGCCGCAGCCACATGCGGCGATAGTCAGCTATACTATTGTCAGACGCTCGCTTCAGCTGCGTCATCTTGATGTTGAGCGACTGTAGAATGGCCTCAGCATCGCCAACAACCATGCCACACAGGTTCTGGAACGTGTCCTCCACCTCGCCCGTCAGGCTGATGCGCCAGCAACGGGCATCATGGGCCTGACGCAGGAAAGCCTTCAGCCGCTTGCTCACAATGGCATCGCCGACGTAGAGGATAAAGTCGGGGGTGAGTGTTGAGTGTTGAGTGTTTATAGTTGAGTGACTATTGATGAGGGTTGAGTGTTGAATGTTGAGTGTTGAGTGACTATTGGTGAGGGTTGAGGGTTGAGTGTTGGGGGCTGAGTGGCTATTGTCGAGGATGGCGAGGGCCTCATCAATAGGGCTGACGCTGGTGAAGGGCGCCAGGGCCTCGTGCAGGACGATGACATGGCTGAACAGGTAGTCGAAGCCCTCATAGTGGAAGCGGCGCGGGCTGAGCTGTCCGAAAACGATGAGCGGGCGCTGCGCCTGCTGCAGGTCGTCGATGAGTGCCTGAGGCAGACAGCCATAGTCCACGGGCGGTGTGAAGCGGCGTATGACCCGCTCCTGGGGCAGCTCGCTGACCGTGAAACGGAACAGCGGCTCAGCCAGCGGCACATTGATATGCACACAGGGATGCCGGTCGCTGAAGGCTTCGATGAGGGCTTCGTTCACCAGGCGGTTGCAGTAGCAGCGTTGCGACGGGTCAACCTCACCGCTGGCTGGCAGCTCGGGCAGGCTGACCGTCTTGGTCACCCAGGGCGACAGTGCCCCGGGCTGTTGCAGCGTCTGTCCGTCGAGCTGCCCTATCCACGCTGCGGGGCGGTCGGCAGAGATGATGACGAGCGACTGGTGCTGATAGCAGGCTTCGGCCACGGCAGGCGCGGTATTGAGCAGCGCCGTGCCGCTGGTGACGCACACCACGACGGGCTCGTCGGTGGCCTGGGCGACGCCGAGGGCAAAGAAGGCGGCCGAGCGCTCGTCGGTGACGGGATAGCACCTGATGGCGGCACACTCGTTGAGGTTGTGCACGATGGGTGCGTTGCGGCTGCCAGGACACACCACGGCATGCCTGATGCCGTGGGCCACGAGCAGGCTGGTGAGGATGTTGACGCTGGGAAGATGGCTGTACATCAGAGACAGGGGGGAATGGCTTGGTTCAGCGGTTGTACTTGAAGCTCGACCCACCCACGAACTCGCGCATGATGCTCGTCGGCGGTATCTCCTGGTCGCTGACGGGCAGGAAGAAGTGTATGAACTTCAGCAGGCGGTGGGCCTCGCTGTATTCCGGACAGTTGCGCGGAATCTGGCTCAGTATCAGCTCAGCATGGGGGCGCAGCACGGCAAACTCGATGTTGAGGGCCGAGTTGAACATCACGTCGGCTGTTTCCTGGAAGGGGAAAATCCACTTGTCTTCGGCCTCGCACACGTTCTTCCACTGTGCAATGGTCTCACGGGCGGTAAAGGCCCCCTTGTTGCAGTCACGTATGATGCGGCGCAGCAAGCGGTTGTCACGCACGGGAATCCAGTTATGGTCGTCGAGCGAGATGCTGGTCAGGGCGGAGATGTAGACCTTGAACTTGGCCGTGTCGGGGATGGTCTTGGTCAGCAGCGGGTTCAAGGCGTGGATGCCCTCAATGATGAGCACCGTGTCGCGCTGCAGCCTCAGCCGCTTGCCGTTGTACTCACGCTTGCCCGTGGTGAAGTTGTACTCAGGCACCTCCACCACCTCGCCCTTCATCAGTCGCATCAGGTGCTCTTCTAACAGGTGGTAGTCCACGGCCTCGATGTTGTCGAAGTCGTAGTCGCCGTTGGGCAGCTTCGGCGTGTCCACGCGGTTGACGAAATAATCGTCGGTCGAGAACGACACGGGCCGCAGGCCGCAGGCCAGCAGCTGCACCGACAGTCGCTTGCAGAAGGTGGTCTTGCCCGACGACGAGGGACCGGTGATGAGCACCAACCGCACAGGGTCTTGCTCGGCATGGTAGCGACGGTCTATCTCCTCGGCTATCTGCACTATCTTCTTCTCCTGCAGGGCCTCGCTGACCTGGATGAGCTCAGAGGCATGGCCCTTGAGCACGGCCTTGTTCACGTCGCCCACGTTGGAGAGGTGCATGATGATGTCCCACCGCACCTTCTCGGCAAACATGCTGAAGGTCTTGGGCATGTCGACATATTCGGCCACGCGCGAGGGGTCGTTCCAGTCGGGCACACGCAGCAACAGACCGTCCTGGTAGCGCTGCAGGTCCCACACCTTCAGGTAGCCAGCCGAGGGCACCAGCGGACCATAGTAGTAGTCGGCGGTGTCGCCCAGCATGTAGTAGTCGCTATACACCTGACCGCTGGTCTCCAGCAGCTTCACCTTGTCTGAGAAGCCACGCTCGGCAAACACACGGATGGCCTCCTCGGTGGTAGCCTCACTGCGGCGGAAGGGCATGTCGAGGTCGATGATTTCCTGCATGCGCTGCTTGATGCGTACCACGTCGTCGTCGGTCAGCGCCTCGTTGTTGCGTTTCTTGAAGTTGCAGTAGTAGCCACGGCTCAGCGAGTGCTCAATGAAGAGCTTCGACCCGCTGAAGAGGTCCTGCGTGGCCTTGTAGAGGACGAAGGTCAGCGAGCGCACATAGACGCGGTGGCCGCAGCCCTCACGGGCGTCGAAGAACTCCACGTCGCGGTTCTGGTAGAGGCGGAACTTCAGCCCCTGCGACACGTTGTTCACCTTGGCCGAGACCACGGGATAAGGCAGACGGATGTCGTCGGCAAACTCCTGATAGACGTCGAGCAGCGAGGTGCCCTCGGGGAAGCTCTTTGTCACGTTGATGTTCTTGCAGCGTATCTGTAGCATAGCGTTGGGTTTGGGATTGATGGTGCAAAGATACGAAAAGTCGGGCGAAGAACAAAACAAACGCCTCCGTTTTTTATCAACAGCAGGAAAAACAATATATATTGAGTGCAGTTTTAAACCTAAATCGGTCATTAGACTGTTACGCGCTAACACGCTTTCTTTTTGTCATCTGCCCCGCCGCTTTTCGATTACAATGGAACCCCATTGCGCACTCAAAGCAGCAGGGCATCTGTTCAAAAATAAAGGATGTTATCATCATAACGCTAATGACCGATATGGGTTAAAAAAGGATTCACATCACGAAAAAGTAATGCGCAGCCCCTTGAAGGGAGGGGAGGGGCTGCGCCGTGATTCGCGACAAGTGCGACTGATGAAAGCCAGCCCCTTGAAGGGAGGGGAGTGGCTGCGCCGTGATTCGCGACAAGTGCGACTGATGACAGCCAGCCCCTTGAAGGGAGGGGAGTGGCTGCGCCGTGATTCGCGACAAGTGCGCCTGATGACAGCCAGGCATGGTGTAATGCTCGTAAAGTGCCGCTTTATGCTCCCAAACGGACGCTTCGGAACGATGGAATCGGCACTTTTTTGAGACGGCCATGGTTAAAAAACCTTTTTTTTCTTCCGCCATTACAGGTTTTGTTGTATCTTTGCAGAGTGTAAAAACCGAAAACGCGATATGAAACTATTCCGAATCTCATTTATCCGTGCACTGGCCGCCCTGGTTGTGGGCGTGCTGCTGCTGAAGTACGACGAGGCCGTGCTGAAAGGCCTGACCATCGCCCTGGGCATCATGTTCCTCATTGCCGGCGTGGTATCGTTAGTGGGGTGGCTGAACATGCGACGCAAGACAGCCAGTTTCCAGCTGATGGCCGACGCCAAGAACGAGCAGAAGGAAGAGGAGGAGGGCAGCCAGCCGATGTTCCCCATCGTGGGTCTGGGCAGCGTGCTGCTGGGTCTCATCCTGTCGCTGACACAGACGGCCGACTTCCTGACGTGGGCCATGTACCTGGTTGGCGGCGTGCTGGTGCTGGGCGGTGTCAACCTGGGCATGAACCTGCTGTCAGCACGCAAGATGGAGCCCATTGACGGACTGCTGTGGATTGTTCCGGCGCTCATCGTCGTCGCTGCGGTGTTCGCCATGATTAAGGGGCTGGTGCCAGCACGCACCACCACGACCATCCTCGGCGTGACGGCCGTGGTGTATGCCCTGGCCGAGGTGGCCTATTCGGTGCTGTTCTACCGCATCCGCCAGCGTTTCGAGAAGACGCAGGCACAGGTGCGCCGTGCACAGGAGCGCCAGAAGAAGGGTGAAGACTATGACATTGTCGTGGCCGACGAGGTTTAGACGCCCGTGACGATGCCCTCAATATAGGTTTTGAGGATGTGTATGCCGGTCTTGTTGTCGCCACCCCAGGGGATGATGAGGTCGGCAAACTTCTTTGTAGGCTCAATGAACTGCTCGTGCATGGGCTTGAGCACCTTCTCATAGCGGTCGAGCACCATCTCGACGGTGCGCCCGCGCTCCACCACGTCGCGCCGGATGTTGCGTATCAGGCGCACGTCGCTGTCGGTGTCGACGAAGATTTTCAGGTCCATCATGTCGCGCAGCCGCTTGTAGTGCAGCGTCATGATGCCCTCGATGATGATGACGGGCTTGGGGTCCACGTGGACGGTCTCCTTCTGGCGGTTGCTCTCAATGTACGAGTAGGTGGGCTGCTCGATGGCCTCGCCGTTCTTCAGCATGCGAATCTGCTCGCTCAGCAGCTTCCAGTCGAAGGCGTCAGGATGGTCGAAGTTGATGGCCCGGCGCTCCTCAGGCGTCATGCCCGTGGTGTCGTTGTAGTAAGAGTCGAGGGGCACCACGGCCACGCAGTGTGGCGGCAGCGCACGGGCAATGTGCTTCACGACGGTGGTCTTGCCTGAACCTGTTCCGCCTGCTATTCCGATAATAGTCATAAGCAATATGGTTTATACACAGGACTGTGGTCAACAAAGCCCCTCCCTTGGGGAGGGGTTGGGATGGGTCTATTGTGCCTCCTTGACCACATACACCACGGTGGGCAGGTGGTCGCTGTAGCCGTCGAGCCACACGCCGCCGGCATGGGTGCGCTTGGTGTTGCCCTTGTAGCGGCCCTCACGCTGGAAGAGGTAGTCGCGGCGGAACACCTGATGGCTGTAGTACTTCAGCGTCGAGCAGTCCACCTTCTTCAGTTCAACGGGCTTGCCGCTCTTCATGTTACGCACGTCGAGCAGCGTCTTCGAGAGGATAATCTGGTCAAAGAGGTTCCACCCGCCGTCATACTGCAGCGTGCCAGTGCCTGAGGCAAGCACATCCCACCAGGGATTCCACAGACCGCCGTCCTCTACATCTTTTATTTTACGGCGTGCGCCCAGCGCCTCGGCCATCGACTTGTCCTGCGGGTCGTCGTTCATGTCGCCCATGACGAAAATCTTCACCTCCGGGTCCTCCTGCACAAGCTGGTCCTTCACGATGCGCAGCTGTCGGCCGCCCTCTTCGCGATAGAAAGAACCAGCGAAACGCGAAGGCAGGTGGTTGACAATGACGGCTACATGCTCGCCGGCCATCCTTCCGCTGACGGTGAGGAAGCCACGGGTGGCACGCAGCGAGTCTTCAGGCTTGACGTAGACGTATGGCACGAGCCTGACGCTGTCGACCTGGAAGAGGCGGGGGTTGTAGAGCAGGGCGCAGTCCACGCCGCGCTGGTCGGGTCCCTCAATGTGCACGAACTGCATGTTGCGGGCCTTCAGCGGCGCCTGGTCGCACAGGTCCTGCAGGCACTTGGCGTTCTCCACCTCGCTCACACCGATGACGGCGCAGCCATCGGGGGTCTTGTCGGTGCCCATCTCGCTGAGCACCTGCGACATGTTGCGCAGCTTGTGCGTGTACTTCAGCCCATTCCAGCGGTTACGGCCGTCGGGCAGGTACTCGTAGTCGTTGTGCCCCTCGTCGTGACAGGTGTCAAACAGGTTCTCAAGGTTGTAGAAACCAACAGCATAGAGCTGATAGCGTGTTTGCTGCGCATTGGCAACGGCCGTGCACAGACAGAGCAGGACGGCCAGAAGAAAGATGTGCTTCTTTGTCATAGGTCAGTGTATTATTCTGCAAAGTTAGTGAAAAGTTAGGAGTTTGGACATAGGTGGCAGGAGTTTTGTTCCTTGATTTAACATAATTTATTATTCGGCCAAAAGCAAAAACTCCTAACTCCTAACTCCTAACTCCTAACTTTTTCGTACCTTTGCAGCCGAATTAGACAGACGAACATGGTTTATAATATCTTCAAGGGCCTGGGCATCGCCCTGGTAACACCCTTCAAGCAGAGCGGCGAAGTAGACTACGAAGCACTACTCCGCCTGGTGGAATATCAGCTTGAGAACGGGGCCGACTTCTTCTGCATCCTGGCCACGACGGGCGAGACACCCACACTGACACGCGAGGAGAAGCAGCGCATCAAGGACTTAGTGGTTGAAAAGGTCCAGGCGCGCGTACCGATACTGATGGGGTGCGGCGGATACAACACGGCCGCCGTGGTGGAGGAGCTGAAGACTGGCGACTTCAAGGGCATCGACGGTGTGCTGAGCATCTGCCCCTACTATAACAAACCGTCGCAGGAGGGACTCTACCAACACTTCAAGGCCATCTCCGCAGCTACGCAGCTGCCCATTGTTCTCTATAATGTACCCGGGCGCACAGGCGTGAACATGAAGGCCGAGACAACGGTGCGGCTGGCACGCGACTGCCAGAACATCGTGGCCATCAAGGAGGCCAGCGGCAACCTGGAACAGGTGGATGAGATTATCAAGAACAAGCCGAAGGACTTCGACGTCATCTCTGGCGACGACTCGCTGACGTTCCCCATGGTCAGCTGTGGTGCCGTCGGCGTCATCTCGGTCATCGGCAATGCGCTGCCCAAGGAGTTTTCAAAGATGATTCGCCTGCAGATGCGTGGCGAGTATGAGCCTGCCCGCAAGATTCACCACCGCTTCACCGACCTCTTCTCACTGCTCTTCGTCGATGGCAACCCTGCCGGCGTGAAGGCCATGCTGCACGAGATGGGATTCATCGAGAATGTACTGCGTCTGCCCCTCGTCCCTACCCGCATCAGCACCTTGCAGCGCATGAGCGAGATTATGAAGGAACTGAAGATATAGTCCTATAATAAGGAAGCAGAAAAAACGGGTGCACCAAGTGCACCTTTACCACCTAAGCATCAGAAAGCCAGCCTATTGGTTGGTGCACCATTGCAAAAAGTGCGTGCACCAAGTGCACCTGCCAGCAAACAATGTGCACCAAGAACTGAAGCGTTGACTTTTGATTAAATTCTCTCGAGAATTTCATCATAAGTAGCCGACTTATCATCATAAGTCAACGAGTTATTGGAATAAGTCGTTGAGTTATGACAGCCAGGCGTTGAGTTACGAGAATAAGGCGGCTCCTGGCGAGAATAACTCGTTGAGTTATCATCGTAAATAGCCGACTTATGAAGCCTGGTGCACTTTCAGGTGCACTTGGTGCACGAAAAAAGTTGGTTGGTGCACCAACCAACTTCCTCGTTGTCAGTCAAATAAGAGCCATAGGTGCACTTAGTGCACTATATTATTGAGTCCCTTATTTAAGGATAGTCACCCTAACCCGTAGATGACGGCGCAGTCTCTCTCCTTCTCTTGGGGAACTACGAAAAGCGTATTAGTAGTTGACCTCGTAGCCGAACTTCGAGCTCTGGATTTCCTTCTGCACGGGCTGAGGGCCCTGGTTGAGCGGCAGCGGTTCCTGATCGGGTTCCTTGATGCTGCGGCGCTGCGGTTCTTCCTGCGGTGCAGGCTCTTCCCTAAGCCCCCGCTGCGGAACGTCCTGTTCCTCCTGCTCGTCATCCACCAGCTCAGTGGAGGCATCATTATCGTCGGTCTCCGTCTTCTTACTCTTCTTCCCGCCAAACAGCAGGAAGGCACCCACGCCGAGCGCCAGTAACAGTATCAGCAGCGGCAGGATATACTTCTTATGATTTGACTTGCTGTTAGCTTTGGCGCTTTCAACCTTAATGGTCTTAATGCCCGAAGCCGTGCGATGAACCGATGCATCAGCACCGTCCCAGGCCTGGTCCTTATGGCTGTCGTGCAGCGCCTTGTTGCGCTGGCGGGCCTCCTCCTCATCGCTCAGCAACTGCTCGTCGCCCGACTCGTGCTCCACATCCTTGACGTGGATGAGATAAGCTGAGTGGTTGTCGGCATTCTGTTCGGTACGCTTGACCAGCTCGGCCACCTTCTCCTCGTCGCTGCAGCCATCCTTCAGGATGGCGAGCAGCTCGTCGTCCTCCATCTGTTCCAGCATGCCGTCGCTGCAGAGATAGAAATAGTCACCTGGGCGTATGTCAGTGATATGCACCATGGTGGCCTTCGTGCGTTCCTCCTGATAGGGCTGCATCGCCCTGAGAATGATGTTCTTGCGCTGCGACGTCCCCATCTCGTTATAGCTAATCTCGCCCAGCTCGTACAACTGCTGTACCAGCGAGTGGTCACGCGAGCGATAGAGCACCTGCCCTGTCTGTGGGCGCAGGTGGTAGATGCGGCTGTCGCCGATGTGTGCCACCAGACAGCCCCCCTTGTGCAGGCACATGAAGGTCATCGTCGTGCCCATCTTGCCCTCGTGGGCCACATCGGCAGCGTCAAGGGTGTCGAAGGCCTTCTGCAGGGCACGCCCAAACATCTCGTCAGTAAGCGCCGCATCCTGGGGCAGGTTGTCAGCAATATACTGCGACAGCCCCTGGCACACTGCTGCACTGGCCACCTCACCTTTGTCATGGCCGCCCATGCCATCGCACACCAGGAAGAACCGGTCATCAGCAGTGGCCTGTCCATAGACTGGATAGATGGAGTCCTCCTGATTCTTTCGCTGGCCTAACTGATGGATGGCCTGGGGAGCATATAATTCAAACTTCATGCGTCTCGGTTTTGTTCGTTTTGATTGGGCGCACACACGGTGGCGCTGAAAATCGCCGCAAAGGTAGTGAAAAGTTGGGAGTTAGGAGTTAGGAGTTAGGAGTTTATTTCCTGCGTTTAACATAATTTATAATCGGCACACAGGTGCTTCCGCCCGGAAAAGCGAAAGAAAAATGACTTTTTCTTTTGCTTTTCGCTCGCTTATTCGTACCTTTGCACCCAAATTGCAAAACTATCAAATAGCAAGCCGAAAATCAGTAAATCGAAAATCAGTAAATTGTAAATACCAAAGATGAACATTTCGTATAAATGGCTGAAGGAATACGTCGACTTCACGCTGACACCGCAAGAGGTGTGCGACGCGCTCACCTCGACAGGCCTGGAGGTTGACGCACTGGAAGAGGTGCAGAGCATTCGTGGTGGTCTGAAGGGCCTGTATGTGGGCCAGGTGCTGACCTGCGAGGCTCACCCCAACAGCGACCACCTGCATGTGACGACCGTCGACCTGGGTCGACAGGAGCCGTCACAGATAGTGTGCGGTGCACCCAATGTGGCCGCCGGGCAGAAGGTCATCGTCGCCGACCTGGGCTGCGTGCTCTACGACGGTGACAAGGAGTTCCAAATCAAGAAGTCGAAGCTGCGCGGCGTTGAGTCGTGTGGCATGATATGCGCCGAGGACGAGATTGGCGTGGGCACATCGCACGACGGCATCATCGTCCTGCCTGAGGACGCCGTCGTGGGCACACCCGCCGCCGAGTATTACCACTTAGAGAGCGACTGGCTCATTGAGATTGACATCACCGCCAACCGCGCCGATGCACTGAGCCACTGGGGCGTCGCACGCGACCTGTACGCCTGGCTGAAGCAGAACGGCTATCAGACCAGCCTGCACCGTCCCACGGTGCCAGACGGCTTCCCCGTCGACAACCACGACCTGCCCATCGACGTGGTGATAGAGAACACTGAAGCCTGCCGGCGCTACGCCTGCGTGAGCATCACCGGATGCGAGGTGAAGGAGAGTCCCGAATGGCTGAAGACAAAGCTGACCACCGTGGGGCTGCGCCCAATAAATAATATTGTGGACATCACCAACTATATTATGATGGCCTATGGCCAGCCGTTGCACACCTTCGACGCCGACATGGTGAAGGGGCACAAGATTGTGGTCAGGACCATGCCTGAGGGCACGCCCTTCGTCACCCTCGACGGTGTGGAGCACAAGCTGAGCGACCGCGACCTGGCCATCTGCAACGCTGAGGAGCCGATGTGCATAGCCGGTGTCTTCGGTGGCAAGGGCAGTGGCACCTACGAGACGACGAAGAACGTGGTGCTGGAGGCTGCCTACTTCCACCCCACATGGATTCGCAAGTCGGCACGCCGCCACGGCTTGAGCACCGACGCCTCGTTCCGCTTTGAGCGCGGCATCGACCCCAACGGCCTCATCTATGCCCTGCAGCAGGCCGCCCTGCTGTGCAAGGAGCTGGCGGGAGGTAAGATTGCGATGGAGATACGCGACGTCTACCCCACCCCCATTGAGAACGCCCGCGTGACGCTGCAATACGACTATGTGAAGAGCCTCATCGGCAAGGACATCCCCGTGGAAACCATCAAGAGCATCTGCAAGTCGCTGGAGATGACCATTCTCGAGGAGACACCCGAGGCGCTGCAGCTGGAGGTGCCTGCCTATCGCGTCGACGTACAGCGCCCCTGCGATGTGGTGGAGGACATCCTGCGCATCTATGGATATAATAATGTGGAGATTCCCACACAGCTGAAGTCGAGCCTGGTCATCAAGGGTGACGAGGACCGCAAGCACAAGCTGCAGAATGTGGTCAGCGAACAGTTGGTGGGTGCCGGCTTCAACGAGATTCTGAACAACTCGCTCACCAAAGTGGCTTACTACTGCGAAGAAGCTGGTGACGACAAATCTCAAATCCCAAGTCTCAATCCTCAAATCGTAAAGATTATGAACCCGCTGTCGCAAGACCTCGGCGTGATGCGCCAGACACTGCTCTACGGCGGCCTGGAGAGCGTTGAGCATAACGTCAAGCGCAAGGCGCAGAACCTGCGTTTCTTCGAGTTCGGCAACTGCTACTTCTTCGACCCTGAGAAGGCCAACGAGGAGAACCCCATGCAGGCCTACAAGGAAGAGAACTACCTGGGCCTGTGGGTCACGGGCAAGCGCGTGGAAGGCTCATGGGCACACCCCGACGAGGACAGCACCTACTACGAGCTGTCGGCCTATGTGCACAACATCCTGCAGCGCATCGGGCTCAGCAACATGAAGTATGTGCTGAAGCCGTCAGAGGAGACCATCTTCTCTGCTGGCATGACCATCGAGAGCCGCAGCGGCAAGAAGCTGGGACAGATGGGCATCCTGTCAAAGAGACTGCTGAAGCAGTTCGACCTGTCGCAGCCCGTCTACTTTGCTGAGCTGAACTGGACACAGCTGATGAAGGCCACACGCAAGAACGAGGTGCTGTTTACCGACATTCCCAAGCACCCCGCCGTAAGCCGCGACCTGGCACTCCTCGTTGACAATGGCGTAGAGTTTGCACAGATAGAGCAGGTGGCACGCCAGACTGAGAAGAAGCTGCTGAAACAGGTGGAGCTGTTTGACGTCTATGAGGGCAAGAACCTGCCCGCAGGCAAGAAGAGCTATGCCGTGAACTTCATCCTCCAGGACGAGGAGAAGACCATGAACGACAAGCAGATTGACGCCATCATGCAGAAGCTCATCGCCAGCATGAAGAAGCAGATAGGCGCAGAGTTAAGATAAAAAAAGACGTTATAACGAGATAACGTAATAACGTTTTAACGAAAAGAACGAAATAACGAAAAATAAAAAAAACAATGGGAAGAGCATTTGAATACCGTAAAGCTACAAAGCTGAAGAGATGGGGCCACATGGCCAAGACATTCACCAAGATTGGCAAGCAGATTGCCATTGCCGTGAAAGCCGGTGGTCCGGAGCCCGACATGAACCCTGCATTGCGTGCTATCATCGCCAACGCCAAGCGCGAGAACATGCCGAAGGACAACATCGAGCGTGCCATCAAGAACGCCATGGGCAAAGACCATGCCGACTACAAGGAGGTGAACTACGAGGGCTACGGCCCGCACGGCGTGGCCATCTTCGTCGAGACGCTGACTGACAACACCACACGCACCGTGGGCGACGTGCGCTCAGTGTTCAACAAGTTCTCGGGCAACCTGGGCACCCAGGGCAGCCTGTCGTTCCTCTTCGACCACAAGGCCGTGTTCACCTTCAAGAAGAAGGACGGCCTGGACATGGACGAGCTCATCCTCGACCTCATCGACTTCGGTGTGGAGGACGAGTATGACGAGGACGAGGAGACCAACGAGGTGACCATCTACGGCGACCCCTCGTCGTTCAGCGCCATCCAGAAGCACTTGGAGGCCGACGGATTTGAAGTGACGGGCGCCGAGTTTACACGCATCCCTAACGACCTGAAGGACGTGACGCCTGAGCAGCGCGAGGCCATTGACAAGATGGTGGAGCGCCTGGAGGACTTCGACGACGTCCAGACCGTCTACACCAACATGAAGCCTGAGGAAGGTGAGGGTTAAAGGTTGAGGGTTAAAGGTTGAAGGTTAAAGGTTAAGGGTTAAAGGTTAAAGGTTAAAGTAAACATTATTGAGATGGATACAAGCACAATGCTGACCGTGGGCACCATGCTGCGCGGCGGTGCCTACCGCATTGAGAAACAACTGGCTTCAGGAGGCTTCGGCAACACCTACATGGTAAAGAACGTGGCCTTCAACGAGCTGTATGCCCTGAAGGAATTCTTCATGCGGGGCGTCAACATGCGCAATGGCAACAACGTCACCGTCAGCGTGCCTGACAACCATGCCTCATACGAGAGCCAGAAAGAGAAGTTCAGGAAGGAGGCCATACGCCTGCGCAACCTGAACAACCCGCACATCGTCAAGGTGCACGACCTGTTCGAGGAGAACGGCACCTCATACTATGTGATGGACTACATCGACGGCGAGTCAATAGCCGAGCGCATCAAGAACAGCGGCAAGGCCATCAGCGAGGAACAGGCATGGCACATCCTGCCACAGGTGCTCGATGCACTCAGCGAGGTGCATGCCCAGGGCATCTGGCACCTGGACATCAAGCCGGGCAACATCATGCTCGACAGCCGTGGCAACGCGTTCCTCATCGACTTCGGAGCCAGCAAGCAGCTCACGTCCAGCGGTAGCCAGACCTCATCGGCATTGTGCTACACACCAGGCTACGCACCCGTGGAGCAGGTGGAGCAGGCCATGGACAAGTTCGGCCCATGGACCGACTTCTACGCCCTTGGAGCCACGCTCTACTACATGCAGACACTGCAGCAGCCGCCTTCGTCGACGGCACTGACCGAGGGCGACGCCTTCAACTTCCCACCGGAGATGAGCCAGCCCATGAGCGACCTCATCGTGTGGATGATGCAGCCCACCCGCAAGAAGCGCCCACAGAGCGTCGACGACATCAAGAAGCGCATAGCGCCCGTCGTTGGCGGCAGTGTCGGCGGCAATGTTGGCGGCAGTGTCGGCGGCAGTGTCGGCGGCAGACCGTTAGGGACATCCGACGACACGTTAAGCCACGGTCGGAAAGACGCCAGTGGTCAAGATGCCGTCGTCAATGACGGCGCGACGTCGCTGGCAAATTCAGAGGATGACGAGAGGAAAGCAGGCGGTGGCCTATGGAAGGTCTTGCTCACACTGGTGGTGCTGGCCGGCCTGGGCGCAGGAGCCTACTTCATGTTCTTCAGCAAGAGCGAGGAGGAGAAAGCTGCCGAGGCCGCCCAGGAGGAATATGAGGAGAAGGTGGACAAATGCCGCCATGCACTCAATGAAGCCTCCAACTTCCCCGAGCTGGAAGATGCCAGGACGATGTTACGCCCCATCAAGAAGCTGGAGGAGCAGCATGCCGAAGCGATGCCCGAGGTCTACGACAAGCTGGACGAGCTGGAAAAGCTGTATGACAAGAAGGTGAAGAAGCAGAAGGAGGAGTATCTCCAGCTGGTTAGCGACCTCACTGAGCGCGGCGACTATCGCACGGCCTATGACCTCTGCAAGGAGGCCGCTGAGGCGCTGACCGACGATGACGAGATGAACGACAAGCTTGATGAGCTGGCCATACAGATGGGCTACGTGTACGTCACCGATGCCAACTTTGCCAACCGTCTGAACAGCGAGAACATTGAGGAGCCGTCCAAGCGGCTGAAGGCTGCTGACATGCGCTACCTGACCCCGATATTGACATACAACTCGCTATTGCCCTCGGGCCACAGCGCCGTCGTTGAGGATTTCACCTACAGCATCATCGACGAGGACGGCGTACTCGACCACTCCAACTCATCGCCTGCCGGCTATACCAACGACTCCAGCTTCGAGGTATTGTATGGTGAGCACGACCAGGGCGTATGGCTGAGCGGATGGGGCAACGCCACACAGTCGTTCTACGAAGAAGGAGAATACACCTTCGAGTTCTACTACAAGGGGCACAAGCTCTACACCACCAAGTTCACACTGTACTAACGCCTGTTCGTCAGTGTGTGAATCCACGAAACCATGTCGCTCAGCACTTCGGGCGATATGGTTTCTTCTATTTGGCGATATTCCGTCGGCAGCCCCGTGGTGCAGTGCTGGAAGAGATGGTTGAGCGAGGGGTATTCCTTGACAAGATTCTTTCTTGATGCAGGCAGCAGCTGTCTGATGGCTGGCAGGTTCAGGTCTGACAGCACTTGGCAGTCGCGGTCGCCATTCAGGGCGAAGACGGGACAGCGCGTCTGGCTGATGTCGGCAGAAGGATTATAGTCGATGAACCACCGCAACCAGGGCACCTGCTGCACCTCCTGCTGCTGGCGATATTGCTCCGTCGTCATGTTGGCAGTCATGCCCGACAGCTGCATGACGCGGTTTACCTGTGCCGCCAGCAGGGTGTCGCCCTTGACGGCAGGCGCAGCCAACGTCACGATGAAGTCGGCCTTCTTCCTGGCAGCGAGCATGAAGGCAATGGCACCGCCTTCACTATGGCCCAGACAGCCCACGCGGCCAAAGGCTCCCAGCCCGCGCAGATAGTCAAGGCCGGCAGCGGCATCGCGCATGAAGTCCTCGGTGGTGGCATTCTTCACGTCGCCACCCACTGAGGCACCGGTGGCACGGTCGTCATAGCGCAGCGTGGCTATGCCGTGGCGGGCCATATAGTCGGCAATGACCAGGAACGGCCGGTGGTCGAACACCTCCTCGTCGCGGTTCTCCTGCCCGCTGCCTGTCACCATCAGCACCACAGGAACCTTGCTCTTCTTCATCGTCTCATAGCCCTCAGGGTAGGTCAGCGTCCCGGCCAGGGTGGCCCCGTCGGCAGCGTTGCTGAACGTCACCTCTTCCGTCCTGTAGGGATAGGGCTGAGCTGGATGCTGCGGTCGGTTCAGCTGCTCCAGGCCCTTGTCCAGCATCAGGGGGAGCGGGAAGCCGTTCTGGGTGAACAATCCCTTCAGCTGACCATCCCTGAACCGTGCACGGTAGGTAGCGTTCACCTTGGGCACCCGCACTGCCACCGAGTCATCGGAGAGGAAGTTCAGTTGTCCGGCTATGTCCTTGGCGCCCTGGTCCGGGCTGTCGAGCGTCACCCGCACGCTGTCACCTGCCTGTTCCATGTGGAGCACCAGTGTCAGTGACCGGCCCAGCACTTTGAGTTTTCCGGTCCATGAACCCAGCAGTGCCGTGCCGGGCTGACCTTGTGCCGACGCTGCCAGCGTGACAAGGCTGAGCATCAGCGTGATGAAGGCTTTCTTGTTCATATAGCTTCGTGTTTATTTGTCATAAGGTATGCAAAGGTACGAAAAAAAACACGAAAGCACAAAAAAAACAGGCTGACAATGTGTCAGCCATTTCTTTTTGGCACGCTTTTGGCAGATACATTGACAGGACAAGACAAGCAGTCGGTGCCCTACCCTTTTAAAATAATGTATAACATTAAATAAAAGACAACGATTATGAACATCAAACCATTAGCTGACCGCGTGCTGGTATTGCCCGCACCGGCTGAAGAGAAGATTGGCGGCATCATCATTCCTGACACCGCAAAGGAGAAGCCCCTCCGTGGCACCATCAAGGCTGCCGGTAAGGGAACCAAGGACGAGGAGATGCTCCTCAAGGTAGGTGACGAAGTGCTCTATGGCAAATACAGTGGCACTGAGATTGAGCTCGACGGCACCAAGTACCTGATGATGCGCCAGAGCGACGTGCTCGCAGTGATTGAGAAATAATGAACAAAACAACGTAATAGCGTTAAGGCGTAATAACGTGATAACGTGATAACGTGATAACGTGATAACGTGATAACGTGATAACGAAAAAAAACAAAGAAACAACCATGGCAAAAGAAATCAAATTCAATATTGAGGCCCGCGAGCTGATGAAGCAGGGCGTAGACCAGTTGGCAAACGCAGTAAAGGTGACCCTCGGCCCGAAGGGTCGTAACGTGGTCATTGAGAAGAAGTTCGGTGCTCCGCAGATTACCAAGGACGGTGTGACCGTGGCCAAGGAGATTGAGCTGGAGGAC
>CAMVKN010000049.1 GCA_947168045.1 uncultured Prevotellaceae bacterium | reverse complement strand
GGGGCGCTCTCGCCTCAGTCGCGTTTGCTGGTGCAAACATAGTAACTTGAGTAAAATAATTATTCTCATTCGTGGATAAATGATTCCAATGATTCCAATTCGTTTCCAAATATTCCGAAAAATCCGACCTGCTCGGATTTTTGTCCGTCCAGGTCGGATTTTCTTAACGCGCGTCCTGACTGCCGCCAAGAATGGGCAGCGGAATGTAAGATAAATATGAGATTGCCGTCTTAGCTCTCTCAGCTTCCTATGCACAGGCACAACATTCCCAACAGTACGAGTGCGAGGTCGACGGCCTTTGCCTTTAGATTCTTCTCGTGGAAGAAGAGGGCACCGCAGACGAAGCTGACGACGACGGAGCCGCGGCGCACCATGGAAACGATGCTGATCATGGCCGTGGGCAGCGACAGGGAGTAGAAATAAAGGAAGTCTGCGGCTGAGAGGAAGATGCTGATGCCGATGATGGCCCAGTCCCAGTGGAAGGGATTGGCACCGCGCCGCGGCCACCACAGCAGCATGAGCATGACGAGCATCATGGCACACTGATAGATGTTGTACCACGACTGCACCATCATGCGGTCGAGCCCTACCCCACCCTCGCTGACGGGTGCCATGAGGTACTTGTCGTAGAGACCGCTGAGAGCGCCGGTGAGTGCGGCTCCGACAATCATGTAGATCCAGCGGTCGTGCTTAAAGTCGATGCCCTCTTTCCTGCCACTCCGGCTGAGCATGAAGAACGATGCCACGGCAAGCAGCACGCCTGCCCACTGCCAGAGGTTGAGACGCTCGCCAAAGAAGAGCAGGGCGCCGACAAGGACCATGACGGGACGGGTGGCGTTGATGGGGCCGACGATGGTGAGGGGCAGGTGCTTCATGCCGAAATAGCCGAGCACCCAGGAGGTGAGCACAATGAGGGACTTGACGATGATGTAGACGTGGTCATTCCAGGTGCCCTGCGCCACATGGAAGATGCTGTCACCGGGCATCACACCGCTGTAGCTCAGCACGATGCAGGGCATGAAGATGAGTGATGAGAACAGGGTGTTGAGAAAGAGCACTGGCAGCACGGCGTTGCCACGCAGCGACTTCTTCTTCAGCGAGTCATAGATGCCGAGGAAGGCGGCAGAGAGGAAGGCAAGGAGTAGCCACACGGGAGAGTTAAGGGTGAAGGGTTAAGGGTGAAGGGTTAAGGGTGAAGGGTTAAAGGTGAAGGGTTAAGGGTGAAGGGTGAAGGGTGAAGGGTTAAGGGTGGAGGGTTAAAGGTGAAGGGTTAAGGGGGAGAGTTGGGGGGCTGTCGGGCTGTGGGTAAACGATGTCAACGAGGAAGAGGGCGTGGGCGGGCACTGACTCGCCGGCCTCGGTGCGGCGGCCACCGAGGAGGACGCGACGGAAGGCGTCGAGGGTCATGCGGTGGCGTCCTACCTCGATGAGGGTGCCGACAACGGCGCGCACCATGTTGCGCAGGAAGCGGTTGGCGGTGATGTCGAAGCGCCACTGCCCGGGGGCGGTCTGGTGCCACTGGGCTTGGGTGACGTGGCACAGAGTGGTCTTGACGTCGGCATGGCTCTTGCAGAAGGCTCCGAAGTCGTCGTGCTGCAGCAGGAGGGCGGCGGCCTGGTTCATCAGGCTGAAGTCGAGGTCGTAGTGCAGCTCGTAGGAGTGGTGGCGCAGGAAGGGGTCCTTGTGGGTGTGGACATAATAATAATATGTACGCGCGATGGCCGAGAAGCGTGCGTGCATGACGGGTGGCACGGGCCTGACGTGCTGCACGGCGATGTCCCGGGGCAGCAGGCGGTTGAGCTTGTAGGCGAGCTGGGTGCAGTCGAGGTCATTGGCGTCGTGGTCAAAGTGGGCCACCATCATCCGTGCGTGGACGCCAGTGTCGGTACGCCCTGCGCCGGTGACCTCGGTGGGTGTGCCGAGCAGCAGGGCGAGGGCATGCTGCAGCTGCCCCTGGACGGTGCTGGCGTTGGGCTGCACCTGCCATCCGTGATAGTGTGTGCCGTCGTAGCTGAGTGTGACGAAATATCGCATCTGTTTTCTTGTGGCCTGCCTCATGGGGGGCTGGTTTGGCGCGCAAAGGTACAAAAAAGTGGGCGTACATGGAAGAAAGTTGCTCTTTTTTTGAAAAAAATGCTATTTTTTTTGGCCAGCTGACAAATTTATTGTAATTTTGGCGTTAAATACAATCTAAAAGCCAAAAAACATATACTAAAAACACTTTGAAGCAACCATGAGTTATTTGCGATTTGAGAAAGCCGTGATGACGAATCTTGAGGAAAGCCTTCGCCGCGAGCTGCTCCGCACGAACCGCAGTGGTGCCTACAGTGCGTCGACGCTTGTCGACTGTAACACGCGTAAGTACCACGGTCTGCTGGTTGTACCTGTCCCCGAGCTTGACGACGAGAACCATGTCCTGCTGTCGTCGCTCGACTGCACGGTGGTACAGCACGGAGCTGAGTTCAACCTGGGCCTCCACAAGTATCAGGGCAACAACTTCAGCCCGAAGGGGCATAAGTACATCCGTGAGTTCGACGCCAGCCTGGTGCCGACGACGACCTACCGTGTAGGCGGTGTCATTCTGAAGCGCGAAACCATCTTCCAGGCGTATGAGGACCGCATCCTCATCCGCTACACGCTGGAGGATGCCCACTCGGCGACGACGCTGCGTTTCCGTCCGTTCCTGGCGTTCCGCTCCGTCCGGCAGTTCACCCACGAGAACATGGTGGCGAGCCGTGAGTACAGCGAGGTGGACGGTGGCATCAAGACCTGCATGTATGCGGGCTATCCAGACCTGTATATGCAGTTCTCGAAGAAAAATGAGTTTGTGTTCCAGCCAGACTGGTACCGTGGCATTGAGTACCCGAAGGAGCAGGAGCGCGGCTATGCGTCCAACGAGGACCTGTACGTGCCGGGCTACTTCGAGATGCCCATCAGGAAGGGTGAGAGCATTGTGTTCAGCGCCTCTACGTCGCAAATCAAGACGACGACGCTGAAGAAGCTGTTCCAGCAGGAGATTGACGTGCGGGTGCCGCGCGACAACTTCTACCACTGCCTGGTGACCGCCGCTCACCAGTTTCACAACCGCCAGCCCAACGATGACCGCTACCTGCTGGCGGGCTACCCGTGGTTCAAGGCGCGCGCCCGCGACACGTTCATAGCCCTGCCGGGCCTGACGCTGGCCATCGACGAGCAGGACTACTTTGAGCTGGTGATGAAGACGGCTGAGCGCGGCCTACGCGAGTTTATGAACGGCGAGGAGCTGACGGTCAAGATTTACGAGATTGAGCGTCCGGACGTGCCGCTATGGGCGGTTTGGGCCATCCAGCAGTATGCCAAATATGCGGGGCGCGACAGGTGCCAACAGCTGTACGGCGACCTGTTGAGCACCATCATGCAGTATATCATAGACGGGCGCCATCCCAACCTGCGCCTCGACGACAACGGCCTGCTGTATACCAACGGACGCGACCACGCCGTGACATGGATGAACTCGACGGCCAACGGGCGGCCCGTGGTGCCGCGCTCGGGCTATATCGTAGAGTTCAACGCCCTGTGGTACAACGCCCTGAAATTCTGCGCATCGCTGGCCACCGACAACGGCGACCAGGCCACGGCAGACAGTCTGGAGCAGCGGGCGCAGCTGGCGAAGACATCGTTTGTCGACACCTTCGTCAACGAGTATGGCTACCTGCTGGACTATGTCGATGGCAACATGATTGACTGGAGCGTGCGCCCGAACATGATTTTCGCCGTTGCGCTGGACTACTCGCCGCTGACACAACAGCAGATGAAGAGCGTGGTAGACATCTGCACACGCGAACTGCTGACGCCGAAGGGCCTGCGCTCGCTGTCGCCGAAGAGCGGCGGCTACAACCCGATGTACGTCGGCCCGCAGACACAGCGCGACTATGCGTACCACCAGGGTACGGCATGGCCATGGCTGGGCGGCTTCTACATGGAGGCATGCCTGAAGCTGTACAAGCGCTCGCGACTGTCGTTCATAGAGCGGCAGATGGTGGGCTACGAGGACGAGATAGACTACCACGCCATCGGCACCATCTCGGAACTCTTCGACGGCAACCCGCCCTTCCACGGCCGCGGTGCCATGTCGTTTGCCATGAACGTGGCCGAGATCCTGCGCACGATGAAGCTGCTGGAGAAGTATTCGTATCAGAAATAGGCCCCCCTCAATCCCCCCTTGGGGGGATGAACGGCAGTAGTAAATATGTATAATGTAGACCCAAGCCCCAGTTTGGTCTTCCCCCCCAGGGGGGATAAGAGGGGGGCTTCTATATGAAAGTATTAATGTTTGGATGGGAGTATCCTCCACATGTGTTCGGAGGACTCGCCACGGCCAATTACGGAATATCAGAAGGCCTGAAGGCACAGGGCGACATCGAGACGGTGCTCTGCCTGCCCCACCCCTTCGGCGACGAGAGCCAGCATGCCTGTCGCATCGTGGCCATGAACGCCGTGCCCATAGCATGGCGAGACGTGAGCTACGACTATGTGAAACAGCGCGTTGGCAACATCATGGATCCGGAGTACTACTTCAAGCTCCGCGACCATATCTACGCTGACTTCAACTACATGAACGTCAACGACCTGGGTGCCATGGAGTTTGCCGGCGGCTATCCTGGCAACCTGCACGAGGAAATCAACAACTACAGCATCATAGCCGGGCAGGTGGCCCGCACAGAGGAGTTCGACATCATCCATGCCCACGACTGGCTGACCTTCCCTGCCGGCATACATGCCAAGCAGGTGAGCGGAAAGCCACTGTGCATACACGTGCATGCCACCGACTTCGACCGCTCGCGCGGCAAGGTGAATCCCACGGTGTACAGCATTGAGAAGAACGGCATGGACTGGGCAGACTGCATCATGTGCGTCTCTGAGCTGACGCGCCAGACGGTCATCAACCAGTATCACCAGGACCCGCGGAAGTGCTTCACCGTGCACAACGCCGTCTACCCGCTGCCTGAGGAGTATCAGGCCATACCGCGTCCCGACCACACGGGCAAGGACAAGGTGGTGACCTTCCTCGGACGCATCACCATGCAGAAGGGACCCGAGTATTTCGTCGAGGCCGCCAACATGGTGCTGCACCGCACACGCAACATCCGCTTCTGCATGGCTGGCTCGGGCGACATGATGGACCAGATGATCTACCTGGCTGCTGAGCGCGGTATTGCCGACCGCTTCCACTTCCCGGGCTTCATGCGCGGCAAGCAGGTGTACGAGTGTCTGAAAGACAGCGACGTCTACGTCATGCCGTCCGTCTCGGAGCCCTTCGGTATCTCGCCGCTGGAGGCCATGCAGTGCGGCACGCCCAGCATCATCTCCAAGCAGTCGGGCTGCGCTGAGATTCTTAACAACTGCATCAAGGTGGACTATTGGGACATACACGCCCTGGCCGACGCCATCTACAGCATCTGCACCAACGACAGCCTCTTCCAGTATCTCAAGGAGGAGGGCAAAAAGGAGGTGGACCAGATAACATGGGAGAAGGTTGGCACCTGGATTCGCACACTCTACCGAAGGACCCTTGGGTGGGAAGCTTAGGCCCCTCCCTACCTCCCCGAGGGGGGAGGAGTGTATAGCTAAAACAGTAATCAAATTAAAAAGACCCAATGCTCCCCGCATGGTCTTCCCCCTTTGGGGGGATAAGAGGGGGGGCCTAATTATGAAAACAATTTGCTTATATTTTGAGATACATCAGATTATACATCTGAAGCGCTATCGTTTCTTCGACATCGGCACCGACCACTACTACTACGATGACTATGAGAACGAGCGCAGCATCAGCGACATAGCTGAGCGCAGCTACATGCCTGCCCTGAACACCCTGGAACAGATGATCAAGGACAACGGCCAGTACTTCAAGGTTGCCTTCTCACTCAGCGGCACCGGCATCGAGCAGCTTGAGATGCACGCCCCACAGGTGCTGGAGAAGCTTCAGCAGCTGAACGAGACGGGATGCGTGGAGTTCTTGGCCGAGCCGTACAGCCACGGACTGTCCTCGCTGGCCAACCCAGACAGCTTCGCCCGCGACATGAAGAAGCAGGTGGCCAAAATCAAGGAGTACTTTGGACAGACACCGAAGGTGGCCCGCAACTCATCGCTCATCTACAGCGACGACATCGGCGCACAGATAGCCGCACTGGGCTTCAAGGGCATGCTCACCGAGGGGGCCAAACACGTGCTGGGATGGAAGTCGCCACACTACGTCTACCACTGCAACATGGCACCCAACCTGAAGCTTCTGTTGCGCGACGTCGAGCTTTCAGACGACATCTCACTGCGCTTCAACAATGCTGAATGGGAGGGCTATCCACTGTTCGCCGATGCCTACATCGACCGCATTGCCCGTCTGCCAGAGGAAGAGCAAATCATCAACATCTTCATGGAGCTGTCGGCACTGGGCATCGCACAGCCGCTCAGCTCGAACATCCTCGACTTCATCAAGGCGCTTCCCGCCTGTGCCAAGGAGCGTGGCATCACCTTCAGCACACCTACGGAGATATGCATGAAGGTGAAGAGTGTCAGCCAGCTCGACGTGCCCGACACACTGAGCTGGGTGGACGAGGAACGCGACGTGAGCTGCTGGCTGGGCAACGCTATGCAGCGCGAGGCATTCCAGAAACTCTACAGCGTGGCCGACCGTCTGCTGATTGCTGACGACCCGCGCATTATGCAGGACTGGGACTACCTGCAGGCTTCGAACAACTTCCGCTTCATGACCACCAAGCCCAGCAACGTAGGCCTGGACCGTGGCATCTACAGCGGTCCCTTCGATGCATTCACCAACTACATGAACATCCTGGGCGACTTCATCAACCGCGTCAACGCCCTCTATCCCTTGGAGATTGAGAACGAGGAGCTGAACTCACTGCTCACCACCATCCGCAACCAGGGCGACGAGATTGAGATGAAGGACAAGGAGATTACGCGTCTAAAGGCTAAGTTGGAGAAACTGGAGCCCAAGGCAGCACCTAAGAAGGCAGCCACCAAGAAGGCTGCTCCGAAGAAGGCTGCCAAAGAGGAATAAGCCAGATGGAGTAAAGTGACGATGCGCAGCAAGAGCCGTTTAGCGACGCTTGCTGCGCATTATCATTGTACTGAGTTTCTTGTTGAAACGGTCGGCCTGTAGCAGCTGGTCAATGGTCAGATGCATGCGCCACTGCCAACGGTTGTAGGCATCGCTGGGTGTGTTGATGCGCTCCTGGCGTGGGTTGGGGCACCGCAGTTCGCCATCCATGGCCAGCCAATCCTGCAGTGACAGGATGCAAAGCATGGAGGGCGAATAGAGATGGCGGGCTATAATCTCCTCGGCCAGATGGGCAGGCAACTGTTCTGGGGCACGTCCCTGCTTCTGCAGCATGGTGGTATAGAAACGCTGGGCGCGCTCAGCCTGCTCCTGCCACCACAGGCGCAAAGGAGCCATGTCATGCGTGGTGATGGTGGCCACACTGCGCACCGGATTGCCATCAAGATGGGTAAACTCAACGCCAGGCTGCTTGGGCATCTGCTGAATCTCAAGGGTCAGGATGCGAAGGCTGTCGAGCACGGGCTGCACACAGTCGGGCAGCATGCCCAGGTCCTCGGCACAGAGCAGCATGTGTGTGTGCTGTGACAGTGCTGACAAACGGTCATAACCCGTCTTTCCCCAGAACAGGTTGTGACGCTGATAGAAGAAGTGGTTGTAGATGCGCATGAAGGCGTCCTTCTCATCATCGGACAACACCTCATAGACCGGCTCCTGCCAGGCCTGAATGCGAGGATGGAACATGTCAGGATGGCGTGGGTCTTCCAAGAAGAGCACGTTGGCCACCAGACGGCACAGGCCGTCGCGTATCCACAGACTGTTTTCATCGCCCTGTCCGGCAAACAGGGTCATCACACGCCGCTGTGTGAGCACCTCGTCCTTCAAGTCATACAGTCCGTAGGCCTTCTTCTTCAGGTAGGTGTCGCGCACGTAGTTGGCATGGATTCCAAACAGCCGCTCAATGACACGGTCATTGATGAACGGGCGTGTGAGGAAGTCGCGACGGAAGGGCAGACCGAAATACTCTATCTCGCCCGCCGTCAGCGGCAGTGCCGGCGAGAAATGGCCCATGGTGCCGTAGAGCTGCTCGGTGGGAATCTCCCAGATGCGGAAGAAGCCCAGTACGTGGTCAATGCGAAGTGCATCGAAATACTCCTCCATGCGCTGAAGACGCCGTTCCATCCACTCACTAAAGCCATCAGCCTGCCAGTTGTAGGTAGGGAAGCCCCAGTTCTGCCCCTGCTGGGCGAAGGCATCGGGCGGTGCTCCCGTCTGTCCATCGAGATGGAAAAAGGTGGGATGGAGCGTCACCTCCTTGCTGTTACGGCTGACGCCGATGGGCAGGTCGCCCATGAGTACTATGCCCAGCTCACGTGCATGGTCGGCGGCACGCTTCAGCTGGTGGTGCAACTGTTCCTGCACATAGTCCGAGAAGGGTAACTTCTCGGCACACTGCAGCTCGTCGTAGAGGGCATGCAGGTAGTCGAACTTCACGCGGTCCACTGCCTCATAGTCTGTATATGGCAGGGCGTTCAGTTCCGTCTGCTGCCGCCGAAAAGCCGTCAGGCGCTTCTTGTCTCTCAGCGCTGGCAGCTGGTTGAGGTCGATGTAGTGCGGATGCAGGTCGAAGGCCGACATGATGTTATAGGGATAGGAGTCGCCCCATTGGTGGGTGTCGGTGGTATCGTTCAGGGGCAGCAGCTGTATAACCCTGAGCCCTACGGCTGCCGCCCAGTCGATGAAGCGGTAGAGGTCGCCGAAGTCCCCCACCCCACAGCTCTGCACTGAGCGCAGTGCAAAGACGGGGACGCAAACGCCGGCGGCACGCCAAGGTTTCTCTGCCAGACGCAACGGCTCGCCATAGGCCACGTAGACATCGCCATCGGCCAGCTCGTCGGGCGTTTGCCGATTCTCACCCTCCTCCCAAGCGACCAGCTCATGCTTTTTCTTGTCTACCACCACATACTTGTATTCAAATGGCAGTCCGCCCCAGTCCACATTGAGCGTCAGCATCCAGTCACCCTGCCCTGCTGGCTCCATAACCATGTAACGTGAGGGATTCCAAGCGCCCAGTGCTGGATGGTTACCGATGACGGCCACCTGCTGGTGTGGCATGACCTGAGGTGCCGACACACGAAAAAGGACGGTCTTGCGGAACAGTGGCAGACGCAGGGCCGTCACGTCAGTGTGCGTCAGCCCCACTGTTACCTGATAGGCGGAGGTATAGAGATGGGCGGGCAGCGGCACATCGCGCCAGCAGTCGTCAAGGGTGTAGTTTTTTGTGGTGTCGAACGCATAGAGACGGGGCACGCCGTTCCACTCGCGGCGCAGCTCACAGCCGTCAGTGCCCTCTACAATATATATATATGAGAAAGCCTCGACCGGACTGCGCCTACTCTCCAACACCACTGTCTCGGCCGACCAGTAATCGCCGTCTTCTGTGAGCATGGGCAGCCTGTCCTGACGTGATGCGCCGTCGTGGGCGTAGTAGGTGATGAGCGCCACCAGCTGCTGCCCCCACTCCGTGCGATAATGTATGGAAAACCTTAGTTTCATTTTTCTGTCATTCAGCAAACTTTCGCAGTGCGCTGAGCAGCTCTGTGTTTTCAGCACGTGTGCCAACGGTGATGCGCAGACACTCCTGGCACAGTTTTACGCGGTTACGGTTGCGCACAATGATGCCCTGTTGCACCAGATAGTCATAGATAGCCTGTGCATCAGTAACCCTGGCCAGGAAGAAATTTGCATCCGAGGGGAACACCTCGCGGCAGATGGGCAACTGTCTGAAGGCCCCCATCATCTGCGCACGCTCCTGCAGGATGAGCTGCACCCAGGCATCAATGTCAAAGCGAGCCTTGAGCGTCTGCATGGCCTGCTGCTGCGTCAGCAGGTTGATGTTATACGGATACTTCACCTTGTTAAAGATGTTGATGATGGCAGGTGCGGCAAAAGCCATGCCCAGCCGGATGGCAGCACTGGCCCACGCCTTGCTCATGGTGTTCAGGACCACCAGGTTAGGATGCTGGGGCAACTCAAAGCGCAGGGGACGCTGTCGTGAGAAATCGCTGTAAGCCTCGTCCACGACGACCAGTCCCTGAAAGGCCTTGATAACACGCAGCACCTGCTCGCGGTCGATGTCGTTGCCCGTGGGGTTGTTGGGACTGCATATCCACACCAGCTTCGTATTGTCATCACAGGCGGCCAGCAGCCGGTCGGCCTGCATTTGGTAGTGGTCGTCAAGCAGTACAGGACGATACTCAACGTCATTGACGTCGGCACATACACGATACATGCCGTAGGTGGGTTCTATAGCCACCACATTGTCGATGCCCGGCCGACAGAAACAGCGATAGAGCAGGTCGATGGCCTCGTCGCTGCCGTTCCCCAGGAAGGTGTAGTCAGCAGGTATTCCCTTCACCGTGGCGATTTCCTCCTTCAGCTCACGCTGCAAAGGGTCAGGATAGCGGTTCATCGGAGCATTGTACGGGCTCTCATTGGCATCGAGGAACACATGGGCCTCATGGCCTGAGTACTCATCGCGTGCTGAGCTATAGGGTGCCAGGTTCCAGATGTTAGGGCGGGTAAGTTCTTTCAGGGGTTTCATATTGAAGCAAGTCTTAAGGTCATGGCGTTCTTGTGGGCGTGCAGCTGTTCGGCCTCAGCCATTAGCTCTACGGCACGCCCGATGCTGTTGATGCCCTGGGCGGTAAGATGCTGGAAGGTCACCTTGCGGCAGTAGCTATCCAGGTTGACGCCACTGTATGCCGTAGCATAGCCATGTGTGGGCAGAGTGTGGTTGGTGCCGCTGGCATAGTCACCAGCGCTCTCACAGGCGTACGCCCCGAGGAACACACTACCGGCATTGACCACTTGGGCGGCAAGGGACTCGTAGTCACGGGTCTGGATGATGAGATGCTCTGGGGCGTAGGCATTGCTAAGGGCCATCATCTCGTCGGGAGAACCGACGAGCACACTGCGGCTGTTGTCAAGTGCCTTTAGGGCTATGTCCTTGCGGGGCAGAACGTCCAGCTGGCGGCTTACTTCATTCTGCACAGCGTCGAGCAACCGTTCGCTGGTGGTGATGAGCAGCACCTGTGAGTCGATACCGTGCTCAGCCTGTGACAGCAGATCTGCAGCCACGAAGGCGGCGTTGGCAGTGTCGTCAGCCAGCACGCATACCTCCGACGGACCGGCGGGCATGTCGATGGCGACGTCGCCAAGCGACACCTGCTGCTTGGCAGCCATGACGTACTGGTTACCCGGGCCGAAAATCTTATAGACCTTGGGGACGGTCTGCGTGCCGTAGGCCATGGCGCCAATAGCCTGCACACCACCGGCCTTGTAGATGGCACTGACACCAGCGACGCGAGCCGCCACAAGGATGGCAGGGTTGACCTTGCCCTCGCGGCTGGGAGGGGTGCAGAGCACAATGTCACTACAGCCGGCTATCTTGGCGGGTGTGGCCAGCATCAGCACGGTGCTGAACAGGGGAGCTGTACCACCAGGAATGTAGAGGCCCACCTTCTCAATGGGCACGCTCTTCTGCCAGCAGGTCACGCCAGGCTGGGACTCGACGCGCACCTCATGGAAGCGCTGCGCCTCATGGAAAACATATATATTATGGTGGGCCAGATGGATGGCTTCTTTCAACTCAGGACTGACCAGCGTCTCGGCCTCGTCCATCTCAGCCTCCGTCACACTTAGCGACGACAGGCGAACATGGTCGAAGCGCTCCTCGTATTCCAGCACGGCCTCGTCGCCACGCCTGCGCACGTCGTCAAGCACCGTGACCACCGTCTGTTGTAGTTGTGAGTGGTCCAAGTGCGGGCGAGCTATAATCTCTACCCACTGCGCACGCTCAGGATAACGGTAAATCTTCATAAGCTCTCAAATCAAAGGAAATCTCCATTCTCAAATCAAAGAATCATCTTCTCAATGGGTGTAACGAGGATGCCCTGCGCCCCCAGGTCCTTCAGCTGTCCTATGATTTCCCAGAAGCGATGTTCGTCGAGCACGGTGTGGACGGAGCACCACCCCTCGTCGGCCAGAGGAATGACGGTGGGACTCTTCAGTCCGGGCAGCACGTTGATAATGTCCTGCAGGCGCGCCTTCGGCACGTTCATCCTGACATATTTCTTGTCCTCGGCCTGACGGACTGCCTCAAAACGGAAGAGCATCTGTTCCAGGATGTCACGTTTTTCCTTCTCCATGCCGGGATGGCCAATAAGTAGCGCTTCGCTCTGCATTACTACCTCCACCTCGCGCAGGTTGTTGCTCACCAGTGTGGAGCCTGACGACACGATGTCGAAGATGGCGTCAGCCAATCCGATGCCGGGGCTTATTTCTACACTGCCCGTGATGACATGAATCTCAGCATGGATATTATTCTTGTCTAAGAACGACTGCAGTATGACTGGGTAGGAAGTGGCAATTTTCTTTCCCTCAAACCACTGTAGTCCCTGATAGTCAATGTCCTTGGGGATGGCAAGCGACAGGCGGCAGCGGCTGAAGCCCAGACGCGAGACGATGTCGGCCTCGGCCCCTCGCTCCACAAACTCGTTCTCACCTACCACGCCAATATCAGCAACCCCGGTGGCTACACTCTGCGGTATGTCGTCGTCACGCAGATAGAGCACCTCCAGGGGAAAGTTCTGGGCACCGACGAGCAGTGTCCGCTTTGAGCCGCCCACCTTGATGTCGGCCTCGGCCAGAAGGTGCATCGTGTCGTCGAAGAGGCGTCCCTTCGACTGAACAGCAATTCTAATTACCATTGTTCTTTGTTTGTTGTTTTGTTGGTTCTGGTGCAGGCGCGGTGTCCCACACCTGCATTATGGCTGCAAAGGTACAACTTTTCCGCCAATTATTTGAAGAAATTCGGATTTCTTTTTGCTTTTCGCTCACTTCTTCGTACCTTTGCCCGCCAAATCAACATAAGCATGAGACGAATACTACCGGCATTGTTGCTTATCTGTATCTGGGGGTGCACTCAGCGCCAGGCCAATACGGTGCCACCTTGGCTGAGCCAAGGCACAGTCACTGATGTCTATGACTTGCCGCAGATTGAGCAGACGGGCGAGATAATTGCACTGACACTAACCGGCCCTGACACCTACTACGACTACCAGGGGGCACACCTCGGGCTGCACTACCTGCTGGCCGAGAAATTTGCCTCATCACTGGGCGTCAGGTTGCGCATGGAGGTATGTCGCGACACCACCGAGCTACTGCAGCGGCTCCATGCCGGCACCGATGCCGACCTGGGTGTGCTGCCATTGCATCAGGACGACTCACTAGCCGACAGCCTCTGGATGGGTTGGGTTGTGGGCGAAGGTAAGCCACAGCTCCTTGCCGCCCTGCACGAGTGGTACCGCCCGCAGATGATGGCCGATGCCCGTGAGACGGAGCGGCAAATGCTGACACGACGCCGCGTGACACGACGTGTACACGCACCCATGCTCTCACGTGGCGTCATCTCTTACTATGACGAGCTGTTCAAGCGTTACAGCCGGGGCATAGGCTGGGACTGGCGACTGATAGCGGCACAATGCTACCAGGAGTCGACTTTCGACCCCGAGGCAGAGTCATGGGCTGGCGCCAAGGGGCTGATGCAGATTATGCCCAAGACAGCCGATCACCTGGGCCTGCCGCGCGACCAGATGACCGACCCCGAGCAGAACATTGCCGCGGCCACACGCTACCTGCACGAGCTGGAACATTCGTTCAACTATATCCACGACCGTACCGAGCGGCAAAACATGGTACTGGCCAGCTACAACGGCGGCATCTTCCACATACAGGATGCCATGCGGCTGGCTGAGCGCGATAACAGGAACAGCCAGCAGTGGAGCACAGTGCGTGAGTATGTACTGAAGCTGAAAGACCCTCAGTATTATCAGGACACGCTGGTGCACTACGGCTACATGCGTGGCACCGAGACGGCCGACTACGTAGACAAAATCAGGGCGCGCCACCAGGAGTACATTCGCAAGGTGAGACAGTAAGAGATGAGAGATGAGAGGTGAGAGGTGAGAGACAAGAGGTTAGGACTAATTATTGTTTTATTTATGAATATAGACACCATCATTGCCGACAGCGGCAGCACTAAGACGGACTGGCTCGTCAATGGCGAGCTGCGTTTCACTACACAGGGCATCAACCCCATCCATCAGGACGACGACACCATCCTCGCCATCCTGAGGGATGAACTATTAGAAAAGAATCTAAAAACTCACCTCTCAAATTTCAAATTTCAAATCTCAAATCTCAAATCTCAAATCCTCTTCTATGGCAGCGGCGTGCGCCCGGACCAGGAAGAGCGCATGGTGCAGCTGCTTGCCACCGTGTTCCCCCATGTGGAGCACATCGAAGCCAAGAGCGACATGCTGGGTGCGGCGCGTGCTCTCTGCGGCACCAGCCCTGGCATGGCTTGTATCCTTGGAACTGGGGCTAACTCTTGCCTCTACGACGGACATGACATCATAGCCAACACCCCGCCCATGGGATATATTCTGGGCGATGAGGGCAGTGGTGCCGTCATGGGTAAGCTATTCCTTAACGCACTATACAAGAATAGGTTGTCAGAAAATGCTAAAGAGAAATTTGAACAACGCTTCAACATCACCATAGCTGATGTCATCGACCGTGTCTACCGCCAACCGATGGCCAACCGATGGCTGGCCTCACTCTGTCCTTACATCCACGAACAGCTGGACCAGTCTGCCGTCGAGCAGCTTGTAGTGGCGAATTTCCGCAACTTCATAACCTGCAATCTGGCACCTTACCATCGTACCGACTTACCCATCAACGCCGTGGGCAGCGTGGCTTTCTTCTTCCGAGCACAGTTAGAACAGGCCGCCGCCATGGAGGGCTACCAGCTGGGCACCATCCTCCGCTCACCGCTCGACGTCGAACCGTTCAGTGCAAACAAGCCATAACAACAAGAGATGACACGCCTTCTAACCACTCTATCAGCGATACTTCTGCTATCGGCGACAGCCCGCTCACAACAGTACTTCCACGACCAGTTGCCGCCTGGCAACTACAGCGGTATATGTGCCATCGGCAATGGGTGCTTTGCCGTCGTCGATGACAAGGGGGCTGAGGATGGCTTCTACGTGTTCCGCTTCGACGTGGACACCCTGAGTGGCAAAATCACGGAAGCGCAGAATCTGGGCTACCGCAGCAGCGGACTGCCCAACCGCGACATGGAGGGCATCTGCTTCTTTCCACCATCGGGCACCGTGTTCATCAGTGGCGAGAAGGACAACGAGGTCTTCGAGTATTCACTCGACGGGCACCGCACAGGCCGGCAACTGAACATGCCCGCAGTCATGAAGAGGGGGCGCAGCAACCTGCGAATGGAAGCGCTGACCTACGACCCCACGGCACATCAGTTCTACGTCACCACCGAGCACCCGATGCCCGGCGACACGTTGCTGCGCATACAAGCCTTCGGCGACAACCTGCAGCCCTCCAAACAGTATCTCTACCGTCCCGACGCACCTCTCAGTGCCAAGCACAAGTATGGCGTGTCAGCACTCTGCGCCATGGGCGATGGCAGGCTGTTAGTACTGGAACGTCAGGTAATGGTGCCGCGGACGAAGCTCAACGCACAGACAGTCATCAGCATCTACGAAGTATGGCCTGGCAATGACGCCATGCTGACAAAGCGCCTGCTCACCACTTTCAAGACACGGCTGACCATCACTAACCGGAGGTTTGCCAACTACGAAGGCATGTGTGCACTGTCAAGAAACTGGTTGCTACTGGTGGCGGACTCTCAGCAACGCTACAAGAACATCTTGCGCGACTGGTTCCTGATGCTCCGTCTCTGAATATTGCCTAATATAGGGCTGAGACCACCTCAAATGACTGCCTATTGTTAAAAAACACTGAAAATGCTTTTGATTGGCGGAAAATGTGTAATTTTGCAAGCGTAACATAAACCACCCCATAAAGACATCAATATGACAACAATCAACACGCTCCTCCTGTTTGGACTGGGCACCCAGGAGATACTGCTTATTGCACTGGTGGTACTTCTGCTCTTTGGCGGTGCCAAGATTCCCGAACTGATGAAAGGATTAGGCAAAGGTGTGAAGAGTTTCAAGGAGGGCATGAAGGACATTGACGACGAGCCGAAGAAAACCGATGAGTGAGCAGAAGGCCACATTCTGGGACCATCTCGACGTGCTTCGCTGGACCATCCTCAGGTCACTGGTTGCAGTGGTGGTGTTTGCCGTTGCTGCCTTTTGCATGAAAGACTGGCTCTTCATGGTAGTGCTGGCTCCCACGTCGAGCGACTTTATTACATTCAGGCTGATGCACACCCCACCCTTTCAACTGCACCTCATCAACACCGGACTGACGGAACAGCTGATGACACACATGCGCACGGCAGCGTATGCCGGACTGCTGTGTGCCTCGCCCTACGTGCTCTACCAGCTGTTCGGCTTCGTCTCGCCCGGACTGTACCAGAACGAGCGTCGGGCTGCTTGCAGAATCGTGGGGGCCGCCTATGTCATGTTCCTGGTCGGAACGTTAGTGTGTTACTTCATCATTTTTCCCATAACCGTCCGATTCCTTGGTACTTATCAGGTTTCTGCAGATGTAACCAATATGCTGACTTTACAATCGTATACCGACACGCTGGTGTCGATGTGCCTGGTCATCGGCCTGGTCTTTGAGCTACCCGTGGTGAGCTTCATCCTTGGACGCATGCACCTACTGTCAGGCCAGCTGATGCGCCACTACCGCCGCCATGCCATCGTAGCCATCCTCGTGGTGGCCGCCATCATCACCCCTACCACTGACATCTTCACCCTCGTACTGGTGTCGCTGCCCATCTGGCTGCTCTACGAAGTCAGCATCTTCATCGTACCGAAGCAAAGGCACGACACAGCTATTTAGACATTATAAACTATCCCTTAAATGAGTAACAATAACAGCAAAACTAACCAGACTCCCCACCCTTCAGGAGGGGCTGGGGGTAGGTTTCTTCGTCCACTCCGTATCACAATGGCCACCGTATTCCTGCTGGGACTGGCGTTTTTATTCCTTGACTTCACGGGCACGGCACACCACTGGCTGGGCTGGATGGCAAAGGTGCAGGCCCTGGAGGCCGTACTGGCCCTGAACGTGGTGGTCATCCTCCTGCTTGTCGTCCTGACCCTGGTATTCGGCCGCATCTACTGCTCTGTTATCTGCCCGTTGGGCATCATGCAGGACATCTTCGGCTGGTTCGGCAAGAAGGCAAAGAAGAACCGCTACACCTATTCGCCCGCAAAGACATGGCTGCGCTATATTGTGTTGGCCCTGTTCCTCATTGCATTGATAGCTGGCATCGGCAGTCTCGTACAGCTGCTGGCCCCCTACAGCGCCTTCGGACGCATCATGGCCAGCATCTTCCAGCCCCTCTACATGCTGGGCAACAACGTGCTGGCTGGCATTGCCGAAAGGGCTGACAGCTACACGTTCTACAGCGTCGACGTATGGATGAAGTCGCTACCCGTGCTCATCATCGCCGCGGCCACGATGGTCATTCTGTTCATACTGGCATGGCGTGGGGGACGCACCTACTGTAACACCATCTGCCCGGTGGGCACGGTGCTGTCGCTGCTGGCCCGACACTCACTGCTGAAGATTCACTTCGACGTTGACAAGTGCAAGAACTGCTCGCTGTGCACGAAGAACTGCAAGGCATCGTGCATCGACTACAAGACGCACACTGTCGACTACTCTCGCTGTGTGGTGTGTGGCGACTGTGTCAAGAGCTGCAAGTTTGGTGCGCTGCGCTATGACAACGCCCACCTGCATGCGAGAGCCACCGCCCCCACCGATGCGACGAAGCGCTCATTCCTCCTTGCCTCCGCCCTGGCCACGACGGCCCTGGCACAGAAGAAGCTGGTCGACGGTGGTCTGGCTCCCATCACGGCGAAGCAGGCCCCTGGGCGCCTGACGCCGTTGACGCCTCCCGGCTCGCTCTCAGCACGAAACATGGCCCAGCACTGCACTGGCTGCCAGCTCTGCGTCACTGAGTGCCCCAACGACGTGCTGCGCCCCTCTACTGACCTGATGAGTCTGATGCAGCCCGTGATGAGCTACGAGCGGGGCTACTGCCGTCCTGAGTGTACACGCTGTTCCGACGTCTGCCCTGCCGGTGCTATCAAACCCATTGACAAGGCAGAGAAGTCAAGCATACAGATAGGCCACGCCATCGTGGTGGTCAGCGAGTGCATCTCGGCCCAAGGCAAGGACCAGTGTGGCAACTGCGAGCGCCATTGTCCTGTCGGTGCCATCGAGATGGTGCCCTCCGATCCTGACGACGATATGTCGCCTTACGTTCCTGCCGTCAACGAAGCCGCCTGCATCGGTTGCGGCGCCTGCGAATATGTCTGTCCCGTCCGTCCTCTCTCGGCTATCCACGTAGAAGGCCACGAGGTACACAGGAAGATTTGAGAATTGAGAATTGAGATTTATATTTGAATTGCAAGATGAAGAATGACAAGAATATAAACCGCCGTTCCTTTCTGAAAATGCTGGGAATGGGAGGTGCCGCTGCCTTAGCTGCCTGTGCTGGCAAGAAAGGGAACAGCAGTGTGGCCGATGACTACAAGAACCAGGTGGAGCCACCCGTTGGGAAGATGACCTACAGGACCAACCCCACGACGGGCGACAAGGTGTCGCTGCTAGGCTACGGCATGATGCGTCTGCCGATGATAGAAGGCACCGAGGAGTTCGACCAGGACATGATCAACCGCCAGATAGACTACGCCATAGAGCACGGCGTGAACTATTTCGACACGTCGCCTGTCTATTGCCAAGGCAAATCCGAGCGCTGCACGGGCATCGCACTCGCACGCCACAAGGACAAGCGCAAGGACTTCTTCGTGGCTACCAAGCTATCCAACTTCAGCCCCGACTTCCAGTCGGCTGAGGGCGCCAAGAAAATGTACCACGACTCGATGACCGAGCTACAGGTCGACTACCTCGACTACTATCTCCTGCACGCCATAGGAGGCAGCATGGAGGAATTCTACAATCGCTACGTCAACAACGGCATCATGGACTTCCTCATGGCTGAGCGCGAGGCTGGACGCATCCGCAATCTCGGCTTCTCGTTCCACGGACGCCAGGACGTGTTCGACGAGGTACTGGCCTTGCACGACAAATACCATTGGGACTTTGTACAGATAGAGCTGAACTGGTTGGACTGGAACTATGCCAACGAAATCAACGACCGCAATGTTGACGCCAGCTACCTCTACGACGAGCTAATGAAGCTGAACATCCCGGCCGTCATCATGGAGCCCCTGTTGGGTGGCCGTCTGGCCAACGTGCCGCAGTATGTGGCCAACGAGCTGAAACAGCGCCTGCCTGAGAAGAGCGTCGCCTCATGGGCTTTCCGCTATGCTGGCACGCCAGAAGGTGTGCTGACCGTTCTAAGCGGCATGACTTTCATGGAGCACCTAAAGGATAACCTGCTAAGCTACTGCCCATTAGTACCATTGACTAAAGAAGAGCAGCTGCTGCTCGACACCACGATTGCGCATCAGATGATGGAGGAGGAGTACATTCCCTGCAACGCTTGTCAGTACTGCATGCCCTGCCCCTATGGCATTGACATTCCCGCCATCTTCACCCACTACAACAAAATGAAGACCGAAGGGCGCCTGCCCAGCGACAAAGGCAGCGCCGAATATCGCCGGCAACGCCGCGAATACCTCATCAGCCTCGACCGTACCGTTGAGCGCGAGCGCCAGCCCGACCACTGCATCAAGTGTGGGCGGTGCATCAGCGAGAAACACTGTCCGCAGAACATCCGCATCCCAGCTCAGCTGGAGCGCATCAGCCAGATGATTGAGGATCTGAAACGTGACCAGGCATAGTTATGCTATTTAGAAATGAAATTACAGGCTAAACACTTGCCCGTTTCGGTTTTTCTTCGTACCTTTGCAGCACGAATCATTATTACACCCAAATAAACCAGAACAAAAACATGAAAAGAGACAACGCCATCTTCGAGATGATTGAGCGTGAGCATCAGCGCCAGCTGAAGGGTATTGAACTGATTGCCAGCGAGAACTTCGTTAGCGACCAGGTGATGCAGGCCATGGGGTCGTGCCTCACCAACAAGTATGCTGAGGGCTACCCTGGCAAGCGCTACTACGGCGGTTGCCAAGTGGTGGATGAGGTGGAGCGCCTGGCCATCGAGCGTGTCTGCAAGCTGTTCGATGCTGAGTATGCCAACGTGCAGCCCCACAGCGGTGCCCAGGCCAATGCCGCCGTACTGCTGGCAGTGCTGCAGCCCGGCGACACGTTCATGGGTCTGAACCTCGCTCACGGTGGACACCTGAGCCATGGCTCGTTAGTGAACACCAGCGGCATCCTCTACAAGCCTGTGGGCTACAACCTGAGTAAGGAGACAGGCCGCGTGGACTACGACGAGATGGAGGCCCTGGCCCTGGAGCACAAGCCCAAGCTCATCATCGGCGGCGGCTCAGCCTACAGCCGTGAGTGGGACTATAAGCGCATGCGCGACATTGCCGACAAGGTGGGTGCCCTGCTGATGATTGACATGGCACACCCCGCCGGACTGATTGCCGCCGGACTGCTCGACAACCCTGTCAAGTATGCACACATCGTCACCTCAACCACCCACAAGACGCTGCGTGGCCCACGTGGCGGCATCATTCTCATGGGCAAGGACTTTGAGAATCCCTGGGGTCTGAAGACGCCGAAGGGCGAGGTGAAGATGATGTCGGCACTGCTCAACAGCGCCGTCTTCCCCGGACAGCAGGGCGGTCCCCTGGAGCATGTCATCGCCGCCAAGGCCGTGGCCTTCGGCGAGGCACTGCAGCCTGAGTTCAAGCAGTGGGCAAGCCAAGTGCAGAAGAACGCCAAGGTGCTGGCCGACGAGCTCATCAAGCGTGGTTTCGGCATCGTCAGCGGCGGCACCGACAACCACTCCATGCTGGTTGACCTCAGGACGAAATATCCCGACCTGACGGGCAAGGTGGCCGAGAACGCCCTGGTGGCAGCCGACATCACGGTGAACAAGAACATGGTACCCTTCGACACCCGCTCTGCTTTCCAGACCAGCGGCATCCGTCTGGGCACGCCCGCCATCACCACACGCGGTGCCAAGGAGGACCTGATGGTGCAGATAGCCGCCTGGATAGAAGAGGTGCTGAACGACCCTGAGAACGAACAGGTCATCGCCAGCGTCCGCCAGCGCGTCAACGACAAGATGAAGGAGTATCCTCTCTTCGCCTACTAATTTCTTACCATATCAAGGCTGTGTCCAGGCGTCATGCCAGGACACAGCCTTTTTTCAAGCTAACAACTATATGAAACGACTGTATCTACTAAACCTATTCACCATCGTGGTGGCCACAGCCTGGGCCAAGCCCGACTTCAGCATCTCAGACCGCTACCAGATTGTCTGCATCCTGTATGACCAAGGCTGCATCGTGGAGGGAGCCTTCGACAGCCAGCCCACCCCACTCTATCATCATCAGCAACACTCCGACGCGGCAGGTTCCTTCTGGGTCATCACCGAAGAGAGCAACGGTCTCTACTCCATACGCAATGCCGAGTCGGGCCGATACGTCACCTACGACGGCGTGAGGAGCGACATCGACCCCGATGGCGAGCTGCGACGCTACATCAGCATGACCGACCAGATGAACGGGCGCTACTCGCTCTGGACCATCACCAACGAGGGGGGCACCGTCTACACCATACGCAACGCCGAACAGAGTGACCATCTCTGGGACGTGCGCACCGACAGCTACTGCGTGGGCACCTACTCCAAGACCGACATGGCCAGCAACAACCAGCAGTTCCGTTTCTACGACAGTAAGCGGAATGCCGTGCAGGAACAGACCGTGCAGCCTGTCGTGGGTGACGGCTACGACGTCACCTCATGGCTCAAGGCCGACGCAACCACCCTGGACACATGGAACGCCGAAGGGCCATGGATGGTCAACACCGGCGGTGGCGGCTCACACTACAACGCCGACGGCGCCTCGCTCGTGGCACCCTTCATCGAGAACTGGCACAGCAGCAACAATGGTCCCCTCGACGACTGCACACTGACACAGACTCTCAGTGACATGCCTGCCGGCAAGTACATCCTGGAGGCAGACATGATGGCCGTGCGCCAGGCCTACAATGACTGGTGGGGCGGTGGCCGCCATGACAACGAGCCTGCCTACGGCGTGGAGCTCTATGCCAACGACGCCGTGGTTGCCATCTCCACGAACAACGACCCGCCCGAGCACTTCGTCCTGCCATTCACGCTGGACCAGAAGGGCACCGTCACGCTGGGGGTTAGAGTCCGTGGCACCAACGCCAACTGGGTGGCCATCGACAACATCGTGCTGCGCCTCGACGCCTCATGGGAGACCTTGATGGAGGCTGAGAAAGAGAAGCTGATGGACGAGCTTCTGGCCCACTACACCGCCCAGGAGGCTGAGGCCATGTTAGCGCAGTGCGGCGATGATTTCGATGCCATGGAGGCCCTGCGCCGAAGAGCGTCCATGATGCCGGGGGCCGACCCGCTGGGCCGCTGCCTGGCCAACCTCACCATCGACGGCTACAGTCTGCAGTATGCACCGTCGTTAGGCCTGTACCTGTGCTCAGTGCCCTTAGACTTCTTCGGAGCAGTGCACACTGCCACCATCAGCTACACCAAGCGCGAGGGATGCAGCGACCTGAGCATCGGATCACGCCAGGTGGCCTCAGGCTCCACTTATTTCTTCCCCAGCATCACCGCTAACAGGAAGTACACGTTCAGCGTCACTGACGCCGGCGGCAACACCATCAGCCACGACATCACCTTCACCTCGCTACCCGTGGTCAGGCTCTACGGCTCGTTCAGCAACGACTACTCCGACGGCTATGTCATCGTGAACGAGACAAAAGAAGGGGTGCCCGAGCTGATGGACATGAAAGCCAAGTGGCGCGGCGGCATCACCAACAGCGGCGACAAGCACAAGCGCAACTACCACCTGAAGCTGAAGGACGCTCAGGGCGAGAAGCTGGAGAAGTCGTTCTTCGGGCTGCGCAACGACAACAGCTGGATTCTGGAGAGCTGTCAGGTGGACATGAGCCGCATACGCAATCGCGTGCTGACCGACCTGTGGAACGACTTCTGCACACCGCCCTACTACATCAGCCAGGAGAAGAAGGCCATGAGCGGCACCCGCGGACGCTTCGTCGAGCTGATCCTCAACGATGACTACCGCGGCATCTACTGCATGACGGAGAACATGGACCGCAAGCAGTTGAAGCTGAAGAAGATTGACGAGGCAACCATGACCGTACACGGACAGTTGTGGAAGTCGAAGGACTGGACCTACGCCACCATGATGGGCTACAGTCCTGACGGTGGCTATCAGCCCAAGGACTACCTCACCACCCCCTACGAGGGCAGCGAGATGTGGGACCAGTACCAGGTGAAGTATCCTGACTTCGAGGACTATGGCTACCAGACCAACTGGGAGACGCTCTACGACGCCGTTGACTTCGTGTGCCATTCCACCGACAACGAGTTCAGCCAGCACATCGGCGAATACTTCGACCTGCCCGTCGTCATCGACTACTACATCCTGATGGAGACCATCCTTGCCACCGACAATCACGGCAAGAACATGTTCTTCGCCAACTATGACAAGCAGCAGGACAAGAAAATCACCCTCGCCGTCTGGGACATGGACGCCACCAGCGGCCAGCGTTGGAGCGACGCCTACTACCACGAGTGGTTCCTCGGCCCCGAGCAGGACTATGCCCAGTTCATCACCACCTACGAACATGGCGACTACAACCTGTTCCGCCGACTGCGCAACACCGACGCCGATGACTTCAACATGCGTGTACGCATGCGCTATCGTGACCTCCGACAGGACCACCTGGCCACCGAGCGCATCCTCAGTCGCTTCCGCACACAGCTCGACGAGTTCAAGCGCTGCGGAGCCGCACAGCGTGAGTACGACCGCTGGAGCTACGACAGCGACGTGGCTGGACACGCCCTCAACTTCGACGAGGAGATGGACTACCTCACCGACTGGTTCACCCGCCGCATGAACTACCTCGACAACATCCGCTTCAAGATTGACGAGCTGCCCAGCGAGGTCACCGGCATCACCATCCAGCAGTCAGGCATCGGCACCAACAACGTCTACGACCTGAACGGAAAGAAGGTAGGTACCGTCGGCGACTTCAGTACACTGCCAGCAGGCGTATACATTGTCAATGGCCACAAAATCATAAAATAATTGCACTAAAATTTGGCCGTTGCGAATTATTTACATATCTTTGCAGCAGACTTTATGTCAGAACGCAGCAGACACAAACAAAATACCGAGCGAACAATAGTATAAAAAACATCAATAACAAACCCAAAAAGAACTATGAAGAAACTGATTCTTTCGCTGAGCGCCATCCTGATGGCCTTTATGATGACATCCTGCGGCGACCCCACGAGCAGGGTGAAGAGCCTCACCGAGGACATTGAGAAGAACGGCAACGACTGGACCGACGAGGCCCAGTGGGACGATGCCATGGTGACACTCGCCGAATCCATGATTGACTTCGCCAACTCCGACCCCGACGAGGATGCCTACGAGGAGTTCAAGGAGGCCTTAGAGGACTGCTATTCGGCCGTCAGCGACATCGACGACAAGAAGGCCAAGAAGGCACGCGACAAGGCTTCCGACAAATTTGACAAGAACCATAAGGACCTGAAGAAGGAGATGGAGAAAGCCGAGAAGAAACTAAGGAAAATATCAAGAAAATTTGAAGACGACTAAACCATGAAAAAGATTATCTATTACTTAGGCGTAATGCTCGCCACCGTGATGATGGCTTCGTGCGGAAACCATCTTGACAAGCTGCAGAGTATGGCCGATGACCTGGCCGAGAACGGTAAGGGATGGGATGCCGACCAGTGGGAAAGCTTCCTGCGCGACGTTACCGAGGTCCAGCTGGCCTTCTTTGAGTCAGAACCTACCAAGGCAGACATCAAGGAGTATGACAAGATTGGAAAGAGCTTCAAGAAAGCGCTGAACAAGGCCGTCAAGTCAAATAAGGCTGAGAAGGCGTACGAAAAGGCGCTCAAGGCGCTGGACAAGGATGACGATTTCGAAAAGCTGGCAAAAGACGCCAAGAAGGCTGAGAACCGTGCCCGCAAGGCCGCCGAGAAGAGTTCAAAGAAAGACAGGGACGACGACGAAGAAGACGAGGAGGAGGAAGAATGAAGTGCATACTATCAACCCTGATTCCCGCACTGTTTGCGGCCCTGCTGCTCACTGCCTGCGGAAATGCCACGAGCAGGGTGGAAAGCCTTGCCAGCGACATTGAGAAGAACGGCAACGAATGGACTGACGCCGACCAGTGGGAAGACGCAGCGCGCGACTTCTTCGAGAACTGCATCACCATCGGCGAAAGCGACTTCACCGAGGACCAGGCGAAGGAGTTTGCCAGCGCATGCCTCGACATCGCAAAGGCCATCGCCAGCGTCGATGACCGTGACGCCCGTAAGGCGCTGCGTTCCGCCATGAAGCGCATAGAGAAAGACGACGACCTGGGCGACAGGCTGAAAGACGCCTTCGAGACAGCCAAGGACCGTCTGGAGGAACTCGACCTCAAGCCCGAAGACCTCATTGACGAGGATGACATACGTGAAGCCTACGGCCTCCTCAACACGCTCATGTGAACAATAAACAATAACCAATAACCAATAAACAATAAACGCTATCAACTCTCACCGCTCATCTCTCATCTCTCATCTCTCATTTCTCCTGCTGGCGGTCATCCCTATGACCATGACGGCGCGTCACCAGATTCTGGCGCCTGACTACAAGTCCCTGCAGGTAACGGTGAATGACGACTGGCTCGCCATGCCGGTGATGGAGCTCGGCTCCACCGACATGGTGAGCATCTGTTTTGACCAGCTGTCGCACGACTATCACCGCCTCGTCTACCACATCGAGCCGTGCAACCCCGACTGGACACCCGCCGAGGGCCTCTTCGAGAGCGACTGGCTGCAAGGCTTCAACGACCGGCCCATCGAGGACTACCAGAACTCGCTGAACACCACCGTCCTCTACACCCACTACCGCCTGCAGCTGCCCAACGACGACACACGGCTGACCATGAGCGGCAACTACAAGGTGCACATCGTCGATGAGGACAACGACAACCAGGACGTCATCGTCATCGAGCTGCGCGTCGTCGAGCAGCAGGCCGACATCGGCATCTCGGTAACCACCAATACCGACATCGACCTCAACGGTCGCTACCAGCAGGTGGCGCTGAACGTGGGCTACGGCCCGCTGCGTGTCACCGACGCGGCCAGCCAGCTGCAGACCTTCGTGCTACAGAACGGGCGCGAGGACAACATGAAGGTGAACGTCAAGCCCAACTCACTGACGCCTCGGGGCATGAGCTGGGAGCACAACCGCCGCCTCATCTTCGAGGGTGGCAATGAATATCACAAATACGAGCTGCTCGACCCCAGCCACCCCACCATGGGCATCGACCACCTGTACTGGGACGAGCAGCAGCGCCATTTCCACGCCTACCCCTTCGTCGTGGAGCCTCGCCGCAACTACGTCTACGATGAGGATGCCGATGGTGCCTTCCTCATCCGTAACTTCGACAACGCCGAGATAGACTACACCTCCGACTATGTCTACGTCCACTATCAGGCGAAGGCCGCCCGCCACTATGCCGACGCCACCGTAGCCATCGAGGGCCGTTGGACCACCGAGCCGTCGTCCACTTACGCCATGCAGTACGACAGCAGCGACCAGTTGTACCATGCCGTCGTGCTGCAGAAGCTGGGCTACTACAACTATCAGCTACTCCTCACCGACCTCGACGGCACCACCCATCCACTGCCTGAGGAAGGGTCGTTCTATCAGACCGAGAACAAGTACCAGTGTCTGGTCTACTACCGTGGAACGGGCGAGAGGGCCTGGCGCCTCGTAGGATTCAAGGAGGTCACCTTCAAGGCCATATAAAAAAAAACATTTATCTTACATACTTATATTCGTCACTGATTGACAGGCAGTTACGCAAAAATAACTTACATTTATCTTACATTTATCTTACATTATCTTAACGTGAGTTCGACGTAAGCCTTACGCAATAAGTCTAATTTTGTCGATGATTTCTAAATTCATTTCAGGCTTCTTTGGCTGCAGGTTGTAGGCAATAAGTCCGGCGAACAAGTTTGTGGCAAAGTTGTCGATGGAGCGGTGTCTGGTATGCTCAATCTGGCATACATTCTTCAACTCGTCATTCACAGTCTCAATAACTGAGCGTTTCCTAGGGCGCAGGTCTGAAGGAACAGCAGCAGGTGAAGGGCCACCTGTGACTGCCGCT
>CAMVKN010000048.1 GCA_947168045.1 uncultured Prevotellaceae bacterium | reverse complement strand
GCGGGGCGCTCTCGCCTCAGTCGCGTTTGCTGGTGCAAACATAGTAACTTGAGTATATAATGTATTGACGAACAGCAAGACATTATCATTTATCGGGATGGGCGTGCACCTGATGGTAATTTAAGCTTCTGATGTCAACGCTTTGATTCGGGCCAGCATCTCCTTGTTGTCCTCAAGAAGGTTCCAGATGCTGTCTTCCGACAGCACGCCGCGCTTCATGCCCTGCGGCAAGCGCCCTGCCTCGTCATCAGCCAAGTCTTTCTTCCATTCCCGGCTGCCATAATAGGCATCCAACTCACGGATAGCCTCTTGGGCTGCGATGTATCCGTCAAGGGCTGCCGACAGTTGCATCACTGCTGCCGATGCCTTGTCCAAACGCTGTTCCATCTCTGTGATGTGCTCTACTTGTGTCATATCGTATTTCATTTGAACCAAGTTAAAAACTATGCCTTTTGCCTATGTGATGCGCCTGATGACCTTGGCAGGTACACCGCCCACGACCGTGTGCTCAGGCACATCGTGCGTGACCACCGCCCCGGCGGCTACCACGCTGTGACGGCCAATGGTGACACCAGGCAGGATGACGGCATTGGCCCCCACCCAGACATCGTCGGCAATGACGACAGGGCGGGTGTCGATGCCCTGCTGGTCGATGGCGGTGGAAGCATCAGCGAAGTTATGGTTCAGGGCCGTCACCACCACGCCCTGTGCCAGATTGACGTGACTGCCAATGGTGACGGGGCCAATGATGGTGTTGTGCAGACCGATGCGCGTATGGTCGCCGATGAGCACATCGCCCACTGCGTTGTTGATGCACGAATAGGACTCTACGACGCTCTGCCGCCCCAAGGAGAAACGGCGGAAGGGTGGTGTGTCCATGCGCACGCTCGGATATATCTTCGAGCCACGCCCACGCCGCTGGTAGAGTGGGGCCAACAGACGGATGTACCATCGCGGGCGTGCGTCGCGCTGGTTCATGATGATGGTATTGAGCAGCCTCTTCAAGCGAGGGCTGTCCTTCATTCGTGTTCTCAATCCTTCCTTATCCATAGCTTATAAGATGTCTTTCCACTGGCTGATGATGGCAGACAGGTTGAAGCGACGGGCCACCGACAGGGCTTCAGCCGACTTCTTGCTCCAGTCAATCTTTGTGGCCTCCAGCAGGCGCTCAGCCAGCTGTGCCACGTTGCCGTTCTCGAAATAAAGCGCAAAGTCCCCCATGATTTCCAGACTGGTGGGCAGGTCGGACGACACCACGGGCAGGCCGTGGGCCATGGCCTCGACGAGCACCAGTCCGAACCCCTCCCACCGTGAGGATAGCACATAGACCTGCGCCTGTGAATAGTAGTCCTGCACGTGGTTGGTGAAGGGGTGCAGCAGGACGCGCTGCTCCAGATGGGCAGCAGCAATCTTCTGCCGGTAGAGCGCCTCCTCAGGACCTTCGCCCACGATGTCAAGCACCCACTGGCTGTCCTCTTGTGCAAAGCGTGCAAAGGCATCAATGAGCAAGTCAAAGCCCTTGTGGCGTGCCGAGAAGCGACCCACGGCGAGGAAACGTTTTGTCGTGCCGTCGGAGGGGGCACCCGGCTGCAGTGTCAGGGGGTTGTAGATGACCGATGGCAGGAAACGTGCATCGTAGTCTTGATAAGCCTGCGCATCATGGCGACAGAGCACCACCGTCTGGTCCAGACGCATGAACTGATGCACATAGTGCCGCTTCAGTGCAGGCCCTATATACAAGGAGTCAGGGCCGAAGAGGGCCTCGAAGGAGTTGTGCACCCACCCTATGCAACGCACGCCAGGCAGCAGGGGCCGCATGGTGGCCAGCCGCGCCGCCAAGGGGGCGTGGACACCGACGATGGTGTCGTAATGGCCTTCGGCAAGGAAACGCGCCAACGCCTGGCGGCGAGGGGCGGGAAAGGAACTGCGAGCATAGAGCTGAGAGGCCCGGCGCCCCTGCGGCCGCAGCATCTTGTAGAAGGCACTGTACGACTTGCACACAACGTTCCTGAGCCACCCCACACGGGGATAGCTGAAGAAACGATAGGCAAGAGGAGCCTCGCCGAGGCCATAGAGCGCAACGTCCTTCGCCTGTGGGGAATCGAAGGTGACAATAGTCACGTCATCGGTCTTCGCCAGTTCCTTGGCAATGACCGCCGTCACCCGTTGCACACCACCGACGGTGAAGAGCGAGTCCATCAAAAAGCAGATTTTTTTCTTCATCGGCTGCAAAAATACGTAATTTATTTGGAATAGTCAAATCTTTTCCGTACTTTTGCAGAAAACTAAATGCTCACCGCATGAAAATCCTGTTTCTGACATTTCACGGCTTTGACCCCGCCAGTGGCATCAGCAAGAAGATGCTGGCCCAGATAAAGGGACTGAGGCAGAACGGCCATGAGGTGCACGTGTGCAGCTACGACCGCAACGCCGAGGGACACATGTGCCGCTTTGTCGACGACCAGGTCATCCGCGACTATGGGCGGGGCAAACGGGCAGCCATCGTGCAGCGCCTGGACTATAGCTGCGTGCTGGACTACTGTGTGAGCCAGAAGATAGAGCTGATTTATGTACGCAGCTACATGAACGCCACGCCTTGGCTGGTGAAGCTCTTCAAACGGCTGCGCAAGGCCGGCGTGAGAAGCGTCATGGAAGTGCCCACCTACCCCTACGACCAGGAGTTCATTGGCTACGACTGGAACCAGCGCATGCGCCTGTTCATTGACCAGCGCTTCCGTCACCAGCTGGCAGCACAGATGGAGGCCATCGTCACCTTCTCAGACGAGGACACCATCTTCGGGCAGCGTACCATACGCATCAGTAACGGCGTTGACCTGGACAGCATACCCCTCGTCGCTCACCCCACGCCTCAGCCCTCCAATGAGGTACACCTCATCGCCGTGGCCGAGGTGCACACCTGGCATGGCTTCGACCGCCTGATTCACGGACTGGGCGAGTACTACCGGAAATACGCTGGACAGCCGCCACGCAAGGTCGTCTTCCATATCGTCGGCGACGTGTGGCCCGAAGAGATGAACGGCTCGCAGCGGTCGCCGGGCTTTACGCCCTACATCAAGGAGTATGGCATTGAGGAGCAAGTGGTCTTCCACGGCAAGCTCTTCGGCAAGGAGCTGGACCAGGTGTTCAACCTCTGCACCTTTGCCGTGGGCAGCCTGGGGCGTCACCGCAGCGGCATCACCGTCATCAAGACGCTGAAGAACCGCGAGTATGCCAGTCGCGGTCTGCCCTTCATTTACTCTGAACAAGACTCCGACTTTGACCACCAGCCCTACGTGCTGAAAGCGCCTGCCGACGAGAGTGCGATAGACATAGAACGACTGCTGTCGTTCCTCGACGGGCAGCAGATGACACCGCAGCAGATTCGCCAAACGGTGGAGCACCTGTCGTGGCAACGGCAGATGCAGAGAGTGGTGGAGGAGTTAGAAGCGAGAAGTTAGGAGTTGCAATGAAAAAGATTGTGTACATTGTTGGCGACCTGTCGTACCCCAACGGCATGAGCCGCGTGCTGAGCCAGAAGGTGAACTACCTGGCCCGCCACACTGACTATGAGCTGTTCGTGGTGCTCACTGAGAAGGCGTCACTGCCCTGGTACTACCAGCTGGACCCGAAGGTGCAGCATGTAAACCTGGACTTGAACTTCGACGACCTCTATCAGCTGCCCCTGCACCGCCGCCTGCTGGCCTACAGGAAGAAGCAGCGCCAGTACCGCCGTCTGCTGACCGACTATCTCATGGAGGTGCGCCCCGACATCACCGTCTCAGTGATGCGAAGGGAAATCAATTTCATCAACGACATCAAGGATGGCAGCCGCAAGGTGGGCGAGATTCACTTCAACAAGCAGACATACCGTGTCTTCGAGAAGCGATGGCTGCCCGGCTTCGTCAACCGCTACATCACCCGCAAGTGGCAACAGAAGCTGGAAAAGGAAATCAGGCGGTTGGACAAGTTCGTGGTGCTCACCCATGAGGACTTCGCCTTCTGGCAGGGCTTTACGAACATCACCGTCATCCCCAACCCCATCTATGTCTATCCCGACCACGGGTCGCCGTGTAGCAGCAAGCAGGTCATTGCCGTGGGACGCTACACCTACCAGAAAGGCTTCGACCTGCTCATCAATACCTGGGAGGCAGTCCGCGAGCGGCACCCTGACTGGACGCTGCGCATCTTTGGTGCCGGTGAGCCCGAGGCCTACCGCCAGCTGGTCATGGACAAACACCTGGAGGACTGCGTTTGTTGCGAAGGTGCCACCAACGATGTCTATGCCCGATATGACGAGAGCAGCATCTTCGTGCTCAGCTCGCGCTATGAGGGATTGCCACTGGTACTCATCGAAGCCATGTCAGCTGGTCTGCCCCCGGTGGCCTTCACCTGTCCCTGCGGCCCGCGTGACTGTATCACCGACGGCAAGGATGGCCTGCTGGTTGACAACGGCAACACCGCCAAGCTGGCCGACGCCATCTGCCGCCTGATAGAGGACGAGCCCCTGCGCAAGGCGATGGGCGCGGCAGCACGCCAGAGTGCCACCCGCTTCATGGAAGCGAACATCATGCACCGATGGATAGAACTGTTTGAGAGCCTAAAGAAACCATGAGAATAGCCTTCCTTCACACATCATTTGCCACATGTGGCGGCATTGAGCGCGTCTGGATAGAGAAGATGAACTATCTGGCCACGCACTTCGGCTACGACATCGTCATGGTGACATCCGACCAGGGCAGTCATCCAATGTCCTTCCCTGTTGACGAGCGCGTACGCCACATAGACATGAACATCGGCATGCACACACAGTACAGGTACAGCGGCCTGCGACGGTTGCAGAAGCGCCGCCAACTGTCGCGCCAGTATGAGGAAAGACTCAGGCAACTGCTCCTCGACGTGCGTCCCGACATCCTGGTGTGCACATCAACGCAGGACATGCGGCAGCTGCTGCGACTGAGGGGCAACACGCCGGTCATCGTGGAGTCGCACATCAACTTCGCGCACGATGGGACGCTATGGAACAAGCTGCTCACACGCTACAACAACCACTATGTGGGCAAAGCCGACGCGGTGGTGACGCTGACAAATGGCGATGCCAAAAACTGGAGGAAGGTGAGCAAGAACGTGCATGTCATTCCCAATTTCGTTCACTTGAACGATACGGGTGGCATCAGCGACTGCAGCAGCAAGAAGGCCGTATTCATAGGGCGTCTTGTGAAAGAGAAGGGGCTTGACGACATGACAAGCATCTGGCGACAGGTGAACGCTCAACATCCCGACTGGCAGCTGCATCTCTATGGCGAGGGGACCATGAATTCAGTGCCCGACATTCAGCTCTTTGTACACCCTGCCACAGCCACCCCCTTTGAGCGCTACAAGGAGAGCTCACTGCTGCTGCTCACCTCAAAGTTCGAGTCTTTCGGCCTGGTCCTGCCCGAGGCGATGTCGTGCGGCATTCCCGTGGTGTCCTACGACTGTCCCTACGGTCCTGCCTCTATTATCAGTGACGGCAAGGACGGCTTCCTCATCCCTAATCGCGACGAGCAGCTGTATGTGAAGCGTGTGCTACAGCTCATCGAAGATGCTGACCTGCGCCGCCAGATGGGAGCCCAAGGCCTGACCTCTTCTCAGCGCTACCATGCCGAGAACATCATGCAGCAGTGGGCCGCGCTATACCAGTCGCTTATGTCAGCAAAGAGCTGAACACGTCAATCCACTGCTGAGAGATAATCTCCTTCCTGTACTTCCTGGCAGTCATGCGGGCAGCCTGTCCCATTGCCCTGCGCTCTTCCGGGTGATTGATGATCCAAAGTATTTTCTCGCCCAGCTCCTTCGTGTCGCCATTGGTGACCAAGAGGCCGTCCTTGCCATCCGTGATGATGTCCTCAGGCCCATAGTCGCAACGGAACGACACCACGGGGATGCCGCACGACATGGCCTCGACGATGACCAGCCCCCATCCCTCAAAGCGTGAGGGGAAGACGAAGAAGTCGCTGTCCTGGAACTCATCGTAGATGCGGTCGGTGGCGGGGTGCATGATGATGCGCTGCTCCAGGCCACGCTCGCCAATCATCTTACGTAGCATGGCCTCATCCTCACCGCTGCCAAAGAGGTCCACATGCCAGTCTGGACACTGGTTGGCGATGTCGGCAAAAGCCTGGACGAACAGGTCAAAGCCCTTCTGATACACCAAGCGTCCGGCACAGATGATGCGGCGCAGCTCTTTGTCATGGCCCTTCACCTCTTCAGGATAGCGGGTCAGCGGATTGGGGATGACCGTAATATGGTCATAGTGTTGCCTCCATTTTTCCGTGTCCCCCTTGGTCAGCGTAAAGAAGGCGTCGAAGCGATGCAGCTGGCTCAGCACCTTGCGGTCGTACCTGCGAGCTAAGGTCTCCAGTATGCCACGCCCCTTGTAAATGGTTTCCTTCAGTTCAGACTCATAGCTCACCTGCGACTCCATGGTCAGCTTCGCCGTCGTGCGCAATCCCAATATCTGCTTCACCAGACCCAGTGAATAGGTCGTGGCATGAATGATGTCGGGCTGCTGCTCGTCTACGACCTGCTGTAGACGCTTGCCGAAGAGCTTCTGCAGCTGGTGCATCTTCCAGAGACGCTGTGGCAGGCTGTACTTCTGCAGCGTAAAGAACCGCGTATCAAGGTCAAAGTGCTTGATACTCGGATGCAGGGGGAACACCGGGGGGTGTGCTCCCTGTTCGTAGGTCACTAAGGTGATGTCGTGGCCTTGCTCGGCCATGTAGTTCATCTTGTCACTCATCAGCCGCTCCACGCCGGCTTTCATGGCAAAGGCCTTGATAATAAAAATGATTCTCACTGATATGTCGCAAAGGCTATGGTATTCTTTCTGCTAACGAATGCAAAAATAAGGAATAATCTCCATACGCCCAAATATTTTCCACTATTTTTTTTGCCAGCTCAAATAAAATCAGTATTTTTGCAGCTAAGTAACTGTTCGATTAACACCCCGCATGGGGAAAGGAGAAGACCGACGCCTACTATGCCCAGTGGTAAACCATGGAAAACGGGCAGCTGGAATATTTAACCATCGAAAAAAAGATGTGCCTATGGCAAACTGGTACGACAAATATCTGAGCATCTATGGTAAGCCCTTCAGCGAGGTGCCCCAGGACGTAATAGACGGTACGCGCGCACGGCTGGCCGCCCTGCAAAGCCCCGAGCCGCTGGCCAGCATCGTGGTCATCGGCTATAATGAGGAACGCCATCTGCAGGCTTGCCTGTGGGCCATCAGCGAGATACAATGCAAATATCCCGTTGAGATTATCGGCGTTGACAACGACTCGAAAGACCGCACGGCAGAGATTTACGAGCAGTCGGGCATACCCTGGTACACCGAGTATCAGCACAGCTGTGGCTATGCCCGCCGCTGCGGACTGCAACATGCCAAGGGACGCTTCTACTTTGACGTCGACAGCGACACACTCTACCCGCCCCGCTACTATGAGCTGATGCTCGACGAGCTGCTGAAGCCGGGTGTCAGCTGTGTCTCGGCACGCTATGGCTTCATTCCTGACGAGAATCACTCCAAGCTCAGCCTGCGACTGTTCGAGATGGTGCGCGACCTCTTCCTCTGGGTGCAGCACTTCAAGCGTCCCGAGCTGTCGGTGCGTGGACTTGTCTTCGCCTACAATGCCGACTACGGCAGGAAGGAGCCCTACCGTGTGGACATCATTCGTGGTGAGGACGGCTCCATGGCGCTGGCACTAAAGAAATATGGAAAGATTAAGTTCGTGCGCAACAAGCAGTGCCGGGCCCTCACCGGCTATGGCACCATTGGGCAGCAGAGCATCTGGCAGACCTTCTGCCACCATGTCCGCCAGCAGCTGAAAGGCATAGGCCGCATCTTCCACAAGACCGACCATTATGAGGACTCAGCGGACAACCTGGTGAAATGACCTGCTGACAGGGCATTACCACGGCAGGCGTCATCACCTTACAGGGCTTCATGGTATCGAGGAATCGATAAGCCATGAAGCCCTGTATGGTGTCTGAATGGTGGGTCGTCTTACTTGACGATGTGCTTTCGGCCATTCGTGATGCGGATGCCCTTCTGGGATGTGGCATCGGCAGGACGGCCCAGCAGGTCGTATTGCTGTGCACCCTCCTCCGACTGTTGCACGGTGCTGATGCCTGTCACAGCCTTGCTATCAGTTGCAAACGATGCGATGAGCGGGAAATGGTCGCCCAGCGGCTTGCCGTCATACTGGTAGCCGGCCACGTCGATGGTCACGCTGACAGGCTTCAGTGCGATGCCCCCTGCGGGGTTGATATAGAGAATCTTGTCAAGCAGCTCATCGGCATCCTTTGGCTCACCCTTTTCGGGATAGACGCCATTGCGGCACAGCTCTACCCACACATCGCCCACGGTGGCACGCCCCGTAGCCTTGATGGGCTCTATGAAGGCAGCCACGATGTCGTCGCGGTGATAGTAGCTGTTGAAGTCGCCGGTGAGGATGACGGGGCGGTTGTCAAGGTGTGCCAGGACATGGTCGCGCAGCTGCTGCCACTGAGCCAGCCTTGCCTCGCGGTCCTTGGTGTCGTTGCCCAGCAGCTCGTCACGCTCAGAGCTGGCATCGAAGTGGGTGTTGTAAACCACAATCTGCGTGCCGTCGGCCAGGGTGAACTCATGGCGGCGGAAGCCCTTGGTGATGAGGTCGTCGAACTCATGGCTGAACTTACCGAAGTTTTGCTTATGGGCCACACGCTCGTAGGCTGTCGACGTGACGGCCTTCTTCCACGCGCTGTTCAGTCCGTCGCAGGGGTAGCGGTCGTTCTGCAGGTGGAAGTAGTCCAGCCGATAGGTCTCGTTGTCAATGCCCCCCGTCCATTCGTCGTGCTGGTATCCGGCGAAGAGACGTGACCATATCTCCCAGCGGTAGTTGAAACACTCCTGCATGGAGACGATGTCGCAGTTTTTCGAGGCAATGTACTCGCTGATGCGCTCGCTGCCTGCCGACAGTGGGCCCTCCTTGTTCACATCGAACACCAGGAACTCTCCTGGCAGTCCGTCGACATTGAGCGTCATCACGCTGAAATTGGTTTGCGCCCTGACAGCGCCAAGGGCCAGGGCTATCGTGAGGAATAATATGCTTATACGTTTCATAACATGTTCAGTCTTTAATAATGGTCAATGCTCAGAGCCCTATTTGCACTTTGTCCAGCTCTACGTTGTTCTCTTTCAGCCAGTCAAGCAGGTTGCCATAGTAGTAGTCGCCAACGAGCTGCTCGTTGACCTCCCGGCGCGTGGCCCGGCTGCCAGCGGCATCGCCCTGGGGCTGTGCGTTCTTCTTGCTGTTGATGTATTGGATGATTTCCATCAGGTCAGCCAATGACAGACCGCTGTCGTCGGCTATCTGCAACACCTCGGTGAGGCTGGTGCCCATCCCCTGGAGCTGCTCGTCGAAGTTGCCAAGGGTGGCCATCACACTGAAGAAGTCCATGCTGCCGCTGCCGTCGCCGCCCGTGATGGCGCTGAAGGCTTTACCCAGGTCGATGCCCTTCTCCTCAAGCAGCTTGACGATGCCCATCGGCGTGCCCACCTTCACCAGGTCATAGTAGTAGGTGTTCAGCTCGCCGTCGTAGTAGAGCACGGGGTAGGCTGCAAGGGTGGCAGCCACGCGCAGCATGAACTGTATGCCGCTGATGCTGTGGCTTTCAGACATGATAAACATGCAGGTTGTGAGGTTGGTCAGCTCTGGCACAAGGCTCTTCTTGTAGCCGCCCTCGCTGGTGAGGAAGTCGAGCAGCGCACGCCCAGCCACCTTAGGCACAGCCTTGTCGTGGGCATAGTGCTGGTAGTAGTAGCTCTGGTTGGGGTCGGGATGCCAGCCGTTCTTCAGGCTGTGTGCCTTGATGGCATTGTCCAGTTTCTTGAACTCGTCGGAGGAGCGGTCGAGGAGCTGCGGCTGCACGGCCTCGGTAAACGTCGTGATGCCGATGCTCTTCAGCGAGTCGCGCAGCTCGCTCGTGGTGTAGCTGCCGGTGTTGAACCACGTGTCAAACTTCTCGGCCAGCTTCTCCGTGAAGAGCTGCTGCGGCGTGAAGCCCAGCTTGTCCTGACGGTTGAAGGAGTTGACCACGATGAGCGCGAAGATGATGTCCTGCGTGGGGTCGTCCTTCTTGTCGATATATTCGCCGTAAGCCTTTGACACATCGAAGGGGGCGGCGGCAATCATCGTCTTATCGAACTTCACCTGGTCTGCGTAGTACATGTCGCGCACGCGCTGTGTGCCAATGCAGTCGTAGCCACCCGACGACACACCGACGTTGAACAGGTACTTGCCCTGCGAGATGCCGCGTGCGTCGAGCACCTTGCGGGCAGCCAGCAGACAGTCGATGTTGGCATGCCCGTTGGCGTCGCCATAGACATAGTACTGGTCAGAGACGTGCTCGCCGGTGATGCCGAAACCGTAGAAGTCGCTCTCCACCAGAATCCAGTTGGGATTCAGCGGATTGCTCAATAATACGAACTCGCCCTCAGCATAGCCGCGTGTGGGGCAGCACTCGGGCGTCATCTGCGTGTAGCGGTTGTAGAGCACCACGCCGTCAACGGGGCTGCTGCCGTCGTAGACATTGCTGGGGATGACGATGCTGCCGCTCAGCCGGACTGCGTTGCCATGGGCATCGACCGTTGGATAGGCGATGTCGATGCGGTGCATCGGGCGACTGTAGAGGCTGATGCCGTAATAGCCGAAATTCCAGGTGGTGTCACACTCGTGAATCACCTCCACGCCGTCGGGCAGTCCTTCCTGCTGCGCGCTGGCCACGGCCGGCCGACCTGCGCACAGGGCAAGCAGGAAAGCCATCAAAAGTTTTGTCTGTTTCATTCTCATTTGTATTATTATGGTCTTAAATGATATGATGCAATCCGCCACAAAGATAATGTTTTTTTCTGATAGCTCCAAGCATTTGGACCGATATTTACTTTCTTTTACACTCATCGCACTTTAAACCCAAATAAGTCATTAGAGCAATTTCTAACCTACATCATTCATAGCAACAGTATTTGTACGCTTCGCGTCTTCCAAAAAACAAAAGAAAACAATAAAAACCAGTTTTATTTTGTTTTTCTGGTTTTATTCTGTTTTTGTAAGACCGCTTTGAGGTTGAAGACGAGGCGATGAATCATGTAGGCTTAATACAGAAGAAGACCTTTCGGCAGGTGTATCCTTATGCGCGCGCACGCGAGAAAAATCGCGATTGATGACAGCCAGGCATGGAGATAATTCAGCCAGGCATTGAGTTATGACAGCCAGGCATGGAGATAATTTCGCCAGGCATTGAGTTATGCTCATAAAGTGCCGCTTTATTCTGCCAAATGGGCACTTTCTAACGATGAAATCGGCACTTTATTGAGGCTTTGATGACCGCTCATCTCTCAGTCATCAGGAAAAAGTGGCAGCGAGTGGTCGACCGGAGGTTTCTCGTCCTCTTGGTTTGTTTCTTCCTTCTCGTCGCTGAACTGCAGCACCAGCTGCTGGCCTTCCGTGCTGTGCGTGTTCAGACGGTAGCATCCCCAGCGGTCAGCACGCTCAATGGTGTCTTGCGGCTTCTGCGAGTGGCTCTTCAGGTACTGCTGCACGTAGCGGTACACCTCGTCGAAGTCGGGCTGGAAGAAAAGGGTGCAATAATGGTTGTAGACGTGCTTGGCCAGCTTCTTGGGGCTGATGCCAGACACGCCTACATCCAAAAGTATTCTTAGAATCTGTGCTTCGTACAAGGTGCTTAAGCCAATGCAATCTTCTCACCCTCGGCGCTCTGCAGCTTGCCCTCCTTGAAGAGCCAGCCCAGGCCAAGGAGGGTCTCCTCCTCAGAAATCTTCGCAGCCTTGGCAATCTCCTTCACGGTGAGAGCCTTCTCGGCGGCGGCCAGAGCCTGATAAACGTCACCAGCCTTGAAGCCAATGTTCTCGGCGTTCACTGCCACCACAGCTTTCTCTGCCTTCACGGCGGTCTTTCTGGTGGTCTTCTTCTCAGCTACGGGCTCAGCTACGGGCTCAGCAGCCTTCTTAGTTGTTTTCTTTTCTGCCATAATTGCTTAAAATTATAATACTATTGAAGTGGTTGTTTTGCAATTCTTCGGCAAAATTACTGCTTTGTCCTTATTCAGCTAACCGTAGACTCACAGATTCTTCCTGTTTCTTGACATTTCTTGACGCAAATCAATGTGCACGCACACTACTTCTTGCCACCGCCAAAGAGGTTGCGTATCCAGTTGATGTTGTCAAGCCACTGGATGATGGAGCCAACGACGGGGATGGCTCTGGCACCGGACCACCGCAGCTGGTTCACCTCGTCGGGCAGTGCCTGTGACACGGCGCGGTTTAGTTCCTGCTTGGCTGATGACTTGGCGTACTCAGTGGCCATGTCCTTCTGCTGTGCTTTCAGCTGCTGTGCTGCTATCTGCTCAGCAGTCTGCTCTTGTTGGTTCTTCTGTTCTTCCATAATTCTACTCCTCTTCTTTCTTCAGTTCAAGCTTGAGTTCCTCCAGCTGCTTCGGGTCGAGTTCGCCGGGAGCATCGAGCATGACGTCGCGTCCGCTGTTGTTCTTCGGGAAGGCGATGCAGTCGCGGATGCTGTCCAGGCCGGCCATGAGGCTGACAAAGCGGTCGAGACCGAAGGCCAGGCCACCATGAGGAGGAGCACCGTACTTGAAGGCGTTGATGAGGAAGCCGAACTGTGACATGGCGCGCTCGGGGGTGAAGCCCAGTATCTCGAACATCTTCTCCTGCAGCTTGCCGTCGTGGATACGCAGTGAGCCGCCGCCCACCTCGACGCCGTTGCACACGAAGTCGTAGGCCACGGCACGCACTTTCTCCGGGGCGGTGTCCAGCAGAGGAATGTCGTCCGGATTGGGCAGGGTGAAGGGGTGGTGAGTGGCCATCAGGCGCTGCTCCTCGTCGCTCCACTCAAAGAGCGGGAAGTCGACAATCCACAGACACACGAACTTGTCCTTGTCGCGCAGGCCCAGGCGGTCGCCCATCTCCAGGCGCAGCGTGCACAGCTGTGTGCGCGTCTTGTTGGCATTGTCGCCGCTGAGAATCAGCACCAGGTCGCCATCCTTGGCACCGCAGGCCTCTTTCACCTGCTGCCATACCTCGGGGGCGTAGAACTTGTCGATGGACGACTTCACGGTGCCGTCGCTGTTGAACTTGACGTAGACCAGACCCTTGGCACCCACCTGCGGACGCTTCACGAAGTCGGTCAGCTGGTCCAGCTGCTTGCGGGTGTAGTCGGCGCAGCCCGGCACACAGATGCCACCGATGTACTGTGCATCATTGAAGACGCTGAAGGTGCCGGTGCCCTTCAGCTGGGGCATCAGCTCGACGAACTCCATGCCGAAGCGCAGGTCGGGCTTGTCGCTGCCGAAGCGGCGCATGGCCTCGTGCCATGTCATGCGCTGCAGCGGCGGCAGCTCGATGCCACGCACCTCCTTGAACAGATGGCGGGCCAGGCTCTCGAACACCTCCAGGATGTCCTCCTGCTCAACAAACGACATCTCGCAGTCAATCTGTGTGAACTCAGGCTGGCGGTCAGCGCGCAGGTCCTCGTCGCGGAAGCACTTGGCTATCTGGAAATAGCGGTCGAAGCCCGACACCATGAGCAGCTGCTTCAGCGTCTGCGGGCTCTGGGGCAGGGCGTAGAACTGTCCGGGATTCATGCGCGAGGGCACCACGAAGTCGCGTGCACCCTCGGGTGTGGAGCCAATGAGGATGGGCGTCTCCACCTCGATGAACTGTCGTGAGTCGAGGAAGTTGCGGATGAGGATGGTCATCCTGTGGCGCAGCTCCAGGTTCTTGCGCACGGCCTGGCGGCGCAGGTCCAGATAGCGGTACTTCATGCGGATGTCGTCGCCGCCGTCGGTCTGGTCCTCGATGGTGAAGGGTGGGGTGAGGCTCTCGCTCAGCACGTTCAGCTGACGCACCACTATCTCGATGTCGCCAGTAGGCATCTTCGCGTTCTTCGACTCGCGCTCGCGTACCACGCCAGTAACCTGAATGCACCACTCGCGTCCCAGCTTGTTGGCCTGTGCCGTCAGCTCGGCGTCGTCGCTCTCGTCGAACACCAGCTGGGTCAGTCCATAGCGGTCGCGCACGTCGACAAACGTCATGCCGCCCATCTTCCTTGTGCGCTGTACCCATCCGGCCAGCGTTACCTCGCTGCCGGCATCGGCGAGCCGCAGCTCGCCACACGTATTTGTTCTATACATTATTTAAAAGATATGTGTGTTTTGATTACAATGTGCAAAGGTACGCATTTTTTTTGTATACCAAAGTAAAAAACGAAGAAAAAAATGTGCTTTTTCCTTTTGTTTTCTGCTTTCTTCTTTGTAACTTTGCACGCTGACGAATGAACAGATAGCGTAAACGACAAACTCGAAACTAAAACAAATCGAACAAATAGCTATGAGTAAAAGACTTTCACTGCTGCTCTTCCTTGCAGCGCTGACACTGTCAACCACGGCTCAGACCACGGCCGACGAGGTGCTGGGCATTGCCCGCAAAGTGAACGACTACTTCATGCAGAAGTATGAGGACCCCACTGTACCCACCAATGTGAAAAAAATCAGACCCAGCAACCTGTGGACGCGTGCCGTCTACTATGAGGGGCTGATGGCGCTGCAGGCCGTCGACCCAGAGGACCGCTATGTGGACTATGCGCTCACCTGGGCTAAGTTCCATCAGTGGATGCCCCGCAACGGTGTGAACACCTGCGATGCCGACGACCAGTGCTGCGGACAGACCTACGTGGAGCTGCTGCCTTATACCGACATGACTGACGTGCAGCTGACGAAGAACCTGCGCGAGAACCTGGACCACCAGATGGTGACTGCCAACCCGAAGAATGGCTCGCTCTATGGCTGGTGGACATGGATTGACGCCATACAGATGGCCATGCCCCTGTATATGCAGATGGCACAGCTGACGGGCGATAAGAAGTATGTCGACCATGGCATGGAGATGTACCGCTGGAGCCGTAACGAGTGCGGCGGCGGACTGTTTAACGTGAAGGAAGGACTTTGGTGGCGCGATGCCGACTACGTGCCGCCTTACAAGGAGCCCGACGGTGCACAGTGCTACTGGAGCCGTGGCAACGGGTGGGTGTATGCCGCACTGGTGCGCTGCATGAACGTGCTGCCCCCGAAGTCGAAGGCTTACAAGGAGCTGAAGAAGGACTTCATGCTGATGAGCAAGGCCCTGCTGAAGTGTCAGCGCGAGGATGGTTTCTGGAATCCCAGTCTGGTGTCGACGAACTATGCCATGCCTGAGACCAGTGGCACGGCCCTCTTCCTCTATGGCATGGCCTGGGGCATACAGCAGGGCTATCTGAAGGCTGAGCAGTATCGTCCGGCCTGTGACAAGGCCTGGCAGGCAATGGTGAAGGACGCCGTCCACGACAATGGCTTCTTAGGCTGGATGCAGGGCACCGGCAAAGACCCTTCGGCTGGTCAGCCGCTGAGCTATACCCGTATTCCTGACTTCGAAGACTACGGCACAGGCTGCTTCCTGCTGGGGGCGACGGAATACTATAAGCTGCTGCTGCCCTGATTGAGTCATTCAGACTGATGCCTGCGACAGGTCTCCTTGATGGCCTCGTCGTGTCCGGCCACGGCCGCAAAGGGTGCAAACTGGGCGGCACGGGCCATCATCGGCATCCGTGGATGCCGCTTCGGCTCGTAGTGTGGCAGGTTGATGATGTCTTCGTATTCTTCCATGTCATTCTCCGGCACGATGCCCTCCTATTTGTTCATTACGCTCTTTCGCCGTCGCACCCTCTTCGAAGTTCAGTCCGCGTAGGATGGCGTTCTTGCCGAAGCGCTGCTTGATGGCCAGTTGCGCCTCCTGCATGCGCCGCTCCTTCTGGCGTGCTGCCTGTTCCGCTTCCTGTTGTCTGGCCAGTGCCTCATAGTCAGTGAAGAGGTCAAGCTGCTGCGGAGCCGGATGCTGACTGGCCGATGTCTCGTCCACCACATTGTTGACGGTCAGGTTGAGATGTCGCACCAGCAGGTCCTTGTTGACAATGCGGTCGAACAGCTCTGCCACTGCTTTGGTGATGAGTCTGGTGGATGACGTCGGGCTGCCGAGGCTTGCCGTGCCGTGGGCATGCTTGGGCACCTGCCGGCCATAGTAGTCGGTGGTTACCTCGCCGTGGTACGTGGCCCGAATCGCAGCGTTGGTCAGGCTCTCGCGGTCGTAGCCCACGGTGAGCACCAGCTGGTCGGCCACCAGCCGCTTCGATACCAGCTCCAGCGCCATGGCCTCAGCCATCTCCTGCACCACCACGCGGGCTTTGCCACAGTCGTAGGCCGACTGCAGCACCTGGCCGTTGCTGAAGCTGCTGGTCTCGGGCCTGTAGGCTTTCACATAGTCCATGGTGCAGGGCTCCCAGCCCCAGGCATGGTCTATCAGCAGCTCGGCATTGACACCAAACAGACGGTAGAGCAGGTCCTCGTCGTGCAGAGACAGGCGTGCCAGCTTGCCCATCGTGTCTATGCCATACATGGCGAGCTTCTCGGCAATGCCCCTACCCACGCGCCAGAACTTGGTCAGCGGCCGATAGTCCCATAGCTGTCGACGGTAAGCCATCTCGTCCAGCTCGGCTATGCGCACGCCATCCTTGTCGGCAGGCGCCTTCTTGGCAACGATGTCCATGGCCACCTTGCACAGATACATGTTTGTGCCGATGCCAGCCGTGGCGGTGATGCCCGTCTGTGCGAGCACGTCGCGAATCATCCTCATGGCCAGCTCGTGAGCCGTCAGCTTGTAGCTCCCGAGGTAGGCCGTCACGTCCATGAACACCTCGTCAATGGAATAGACGTGGATGTCCTCCGGGGCGATGTACTTCAGATAGATGCCGTAAATCTTGCTGCTGACCTCGATGTAGTGTGCCATGCGGGGTGGGGCAGCGATATAGTCGACGGCCCACTCAGGGTGCGCCTTCAGCTCGGTGTCGGAACAGGACTTGCCTGTCAGCCGCTGTTGGGGTGCCTTCAGCTGTCGTTCATAGTTCACCTCGCGGAGCCGCAGGATGACCTCAAACAGCCTTGCCCGTCCGCCGATGCCGTAGGCCTTCAGCGACGGCGTCACCGCCAGACAGATGGTTTTCTCCGTCCGCGACACGTCAGCCACCACGAGGTTGGTGGTCAGTGGGTCAAGCCCCCTGGCTACACACTCCACCGATGCGTACATCGACTTGAGGTCAATGGCTATATAGGTCCGCTGTTCCTGCACGGTATGGACTAAATGAGCTACAAAAGTACGAAAAAAGGTTCAAAAAAAGGGCGTCGCGATAGTGAACATTTGTTATTTCGGCCAAAAATGATTATTTTTGCAGCGATGAAAAAGATTGTCGTAGCTATAGACTCGTTCAAGGGCTGCCTGGCTTCAAAAGAGGCCAACCAGGCGGCAGCTGAGGGCATCATGGCTGTCTGTCCCGATGCCGAGGTGGTGCAGGTGCCGGTCAGCGATGGCGGCGAGGGATTCCTCGAGGCTTTCCACGGCTCCATGGGTGGAACGGTGGTGGAGCTGACGGTGCGCGACCCTCTGATGCGTCCCGTCACCGCCCGCTATCTGATGGGGACGGATGACCAGGGACTGCCGATGGCCGTCATTGAGGTGGCGCAGGCCTGCGGGCTGACCCTGCTGAGGCATGACGATGCGTCAGGGGTGGACGAGCGCAACCCGCTGGTGGCCACCAGCTATGGCGTAGGGCAACTGGTGGCCGATGCGGTGCGCAGAGGTGCCTGCCACATCATCGTCGGACTGGGGGGCAGTGGCACAAGCGATGCCGGCATGGGCATGCTGCACGCGCTCATCGACAGCTTTGCCAGGAATGGCCGGTGGGATGACGTCGACGCCCTGCGTGGTGTACGCTTCACCATTGCCACCGATGTCAGCAACCCGCTTTACGGCGTTACGGGCGCTGCCCATGTCTTTGCACCGCAAAAGGGAGCCACGCAGGCTGATGTCGCCGTGCTGGACCGGCGTGCCAGGATGTTTGCCGAGGTGTCAGCCCGTCACTTCGGCTATGACCGCTCGCAGGCCGAAGGGGCCGGAGCCGCTGGCGGCCTGGGCTATGCCTTCCTGCAATACCTTGATGCTGAGTGTAAGTCGGGCATCCAGCTGCTGCTCGACACCATCGGCTTCAGCCACCTGAAGGAACATGCTGACTGCATCGTCACTGGCGAAGGCACCGCCGACCGTCAGACGCTGATGGGCAAGCTGCCCATGGGCATCCTGCAGCAGTCGGGCGGCACGCCGGTTTGGCTCGTGGCTGGCAGAATAGCCGACAGGGATGCCTTGCTCCATGCCGGCTTTGCACAGGTGGCATGCATCAACCCACCTGGCATGGCACTCGAGGAGGCCATGCGGAAGGAGGTGGCCAGGCAGAACATCGCGCTGACGGTGGGCGCTCTGATGAAAAGGGAATGGACGATTCCGTAAAAGAGGTAATAAAATCCGTAAAATGTGCAAAGGCTCTTGTGGAAAATTGCACTATCTTTGCACCGTCATTCACTTAAATTTCAAACAACGATGAGACGATTATCTGTATTAGTAATAATAATGTTGATGACTATGAAAACATCTGCACAAAGTACGCTCAGTGAGCGTCAACTGCTGCTTTGTGCCTGTGCATCGCTCGAGGCACAGGGCGACACAGGGCGGCTTGGCCCTGCCATTGCTAAGGCCCTCGATGGCGGCGTAACGACAAACGAGCTGAAGGAGGCCTTCTCGCAGCTCTATGCCTATACGGGCTTTCCCCGCTCGCTGAACGCCCTGGGCACGCTACAGAAGGTGCTGGCAGCGCGCCAGGCACAGGGCATCAGCGACAACGAGGGCAAACCCTTCAGCCGTCCTCGACTCTGGGACGATGCGGGGCAGGCCCTGAAGCAGGGGACGGAGGTGCAGACCCGGCTCACCGGCGGCACGCCCTTCAACTACGACTTCTGTCCGCAGGACGACTACTACCTGAAGTCACATCTCTTTGGCGACATCTTTGCCGGTGAACAGCTGACGGCTGCTGACCGCGAACTCGTCACCGTGGCTGCCCTGAGCGGCATGAAGGGCGTCGAGCCCCAGCTGGCAGCGCACAAGGCTGGTGCCCTGAACTTTGGCAACACCAAGGAGCAGGTGGACGAGTTGTGCCAATGGCTCTCGGCCAATGGCTACTCGCAGGTGGACTGCGCCGCCGATGCCCAGGCCGGAGCCTGGCCCAGGGGCGTCCCCAACGATGGCTATGCACAGTACTTCATCGGCCAAAGCTATCTGGCACCCGTCAAGCCCGCCAACCTGTCGGAAACGGACAAGACCGTGGCAAACTATGTCAACGTCACCTTCGAGCCTGGCTGCCGCAACAACTGGCATGTCCATCACGGCGCTCACCAGATATTGATTTGCGTGTCAGGCCGTGGCTGGTATCAGGAGTGGGGCAAAGAGCCGGTGGCCCTCATGCCCGGCATGGTCATCGACATCCCCAACGAGGTGAAGCACTGGCATGGGGCCCAGAAGGACTCTTGGTTCCAGCATGTCACCAACCATGTGGCCGTGGGTGGCGAGCAGAGCAACGAGTGGCTTGAGCCTGTCGCTGACGACTACTATGACCAGCTGAAATAATCGGGAACTTGTCCGGTTGTCGGTTAAAAAAGCATAAAAGACGGCTCCAGTGGGCCGTCTTTTGTCTTTAAGTTAAATTTTAGCTGTACTTTTGCGTCATAAATATAAACACTAAAAGACAGATGATATGAAAAAGCTATTACTTCTCACCATGTTGCTCATCTGCGGCATGACAACGGCAATGGCCCAGAAGCCAGCCGAGATTAAGTTTGACGTGACGACGCATCACTTCGGCGAGTTCTCAAAGACGAATTCCAAGCAGACCTGCAAGTTCACCTTTGCCAATGTGGGCGATGAGCCGCTCATCATCCATCAGGCCGTGGCATCATGCGGCTGCACCGTTCCCACTTACACCAAGGAGCCCATCCTGCCTGGTGGCAAGGGCGTCATCGAGGTGACCTACAATGGCGCTGGCAAGAGCCTCGGCTTCTTCAAGAAGAGCATCACCGTCAGGACCAACGGTCAGCCGGAGATGACCCGCATCTACATCGACGGCACGATGACAGAGTGATTTGAGATTTGAGAATTGAGAATTGTTCTTATAGACAGTCTCATTTCTGAACAAAAGATTTGGGCTGCGCCTTCTATCCATAGGATTGCGCAGCCCAAACTATATTTAAATCTCAATTCTCAATTCTCAATTCTCAAATCATTTCGCGTATGCCACTGAGCGTGTCTCGCGTATGACGGTAATCTTCACCTGTCCGGGATAGGTCATCTCGTTCTGAATCTTCGAGGCTATCTGTCCGCTCAGTGCTTCCGTCTCAGCATCGTCCATCTTGTCGGCACCGACGATGACGCGCAGCTCGCGTCCGGCCTGGATGGCGTAGGTCTTGGTCACGCCGGGGTAGCTCATGGCGATGGCCTCGAGGTCGTTCAGACGCTTGATGTAGGCCTCGACAATCTCACGGCGTGCGCCGGGGCGTGCACCGCTGATGGCATCGCACACCTGCACGATGGGGGCCAGCAGCGTCTGCATCTCCATCTCGTCGTGGTGGGCGCCGATGGCATTGCAGATGTCAGGCTTCTCCTTGTACATCTCGGCAATCTTGGCACCATAGAGTGCGTGTGGCATCTCGCTCTCCTCGTCGGGCACCTTGCCGATGTCGTGCAACAGTCCGGCACGCTTGGCCTTCTTCGGGTTGAGACCCAGCTCGGCCGCCATCACGGCACACAGGTTGGCCGTCTCGCGAGCGTGCTGCAGCAGGTTCTGACCATAGCTGCTGCGATATTTCATCTTGCCGATGATGCGTATCAGTTCTGGGTGCAGACCGTGGATGCCCAGGTCGATGGCCGTCCGCTTGCCCGTCTCAATGATTTCGTTGTCCAGCTGTTTCTTCACCTTCTGCACCACCTCCTCGATGCGAGCGGGGTGTATGCGGCCGTCGGCCACCAGCTGGTGCAGCGCCAGGCGGCAGGTCTCGCGGCGCACGGGGTCGAAGCCGCTGATGACGATAGCCTCGGGAGTGTCGTCTACCACAATCTCCACGCCGCAGGCAGCCTCCAGGGCACGGATGTTGCGGCCCTCACGTCCAATGACGCGACCCTTCACGTCGTCGTTGTCAATGTGGAACACGCTGACGCTGTTCTCCACGGCCGTCTCAGTGGCCACACGCTGAATGGTCTGAATCACAATCTTCTTGGCCTGTGCGTTGGCGTTCAGCTTAGCCTCGTCCATGATTTCGTTGATGTAGCTGGCCGCCGCCGTCTTAGCCTCGTCCTTGAGGCTCTCCACCAGCCGGTTGCGAGCCTCCTCGGCGCTCAGCCCCGACAGCTCCTCCAGCTTCTCGCGCTCCTTCTGCTGCATCTTGCCCAGCTCCTCCTGTTTCAGCGCCAGCGCCTTCTTCTCGTTCTCAATGCGGTTCTGCTGATTGTCAAGGTCGTTCTTGCGGCGTCCCAGTTCTTCCTGGCGCTGGTTGAGCGACATCTCGCGCTGCTTCAGCTTGTTCTCACTCTGCTGGATGTGCTGGTTGCGCTGCTGCACCTCCTTCTCCAGCTCGCTCTTCTTGTTCAGGAACTTCTCCTTCACCTCGAGCAGTTTCTTCTCCTTGACGACCTCCGCCTCCTTGTTGGCAGCGTCAATCATTTCATTGTACTTCCCCTTGATGACCTTGAGGAATAAGAAGTATCCGCATGCCACGCCGATAGCCAGCGCGACAACGGCCACAATAATTGCTAAAATAGTGCTAATCATAAAAACATATATAGTTGTTAATATTCTCTTCCTTTTCCCAGCTGAAGGTCATTGGAGGACAGAGTAGGGGCAGGGGTGTGCGCAGCATCTCATTTCATGGCATCCTCTATCTCAGAAGTCAGCTGTCGGAGAATATTATCGTAGGGGGCCGTGTCGTTCCTGCCCAGCTCCTTCTCATACCTCAGCGCTATCTCTATGAGCGTCATCAGCGCTATCGTATGGTCACTCTTGCGCCCCTTGTAGACCTGTGCGTAGGCCCCGTAGCGCTCGGTGATGAGCTTGGCAGCTGCACGATAGTACTGCTCATCCTCACGGTTGTGCAGCACCATTGCAATGTCTTCGTCATAGACGTGCAACCTTATATTGAGTTTCTCTTTGCTTTCTTCTGCCATTTTTCTGTCGCTTCCTTTCAGACGTAACCCCAGGGGCCGTCTGCCGTCAGCCAGTTTTTTTTTATTCCTGTTCTTCCTTCTCGTCGCTCAGCATGGCAATGCATTTGTTCACGCTGCGTATCAGCGAGGCCAGCCTCTCCTTGGCGCCGTCCAGGTCGCCGTCGGTGATTTCCAGCATGCGCGCCGTCTTCAGCAACTGGTAGTCATGGTCCCTCTGAGCCAGCTCAGCCTTCAGCTGGCTGATGATTTGCTCGTTCTCGTCGACCATGGCATACAGCTCCTTGTTCTCCTGCTTCAGTTCCTGATACTGGAGAATCATCTGCCTGACCCTGGTCTGGAAGACAGCCAAATCTTTCTCGTTCTGATTCATGGCTACTTGTCAATTATCCCACAAAGGTAGGTAAAATGCAGTGATAAGTGAAAAGAAAAAACTGAAAACCGTTTTTTTTTTGACTTATTTAACTTTTTCAGCCCCTTTTTTCACCTTTTCACCATTTTTTACTTTTTCACCTTCTCCTTCTTGGCCAGCATCACCACGCGATAGACGAAGTCAGTGCTCCACTTCTCCGAGAAGTTCAGACGCTTGTTATATTCGCGCACGGCAACCACCGTCTTGATGACCCCCGCGTCCTTATAGTCGTTCTTTGTGTAGATGTCGTGCACCGTCTTCTCCGTCATGGCGTAGAGCGCCTTCTTGAAGAAGCTGGGCATGCGCAGCTTGAACTTCATCAGGTTGCCCGTCAGCATCATCATGTCCTGGACGAAAGCCTGGAACTGCAGCAGGTAGGGCTGCACGTCCTGCAGCTTGCGGCAGCGCCGGTTGATGCTCTGGTCAATCTCCTTGAAGAACACGTCGTCCATCTGGTAGATGTCCTTCAGCATCTTGCGGCACCGAGCCTTCTCGCCCACGCCCAGCCGGCCCTGCTGTGTGGGCACCTTCAGTGTCACCTTGAACGTGCGCAGGTCGGGCAGCGCCGCCAGGTTGGTGATGTGCAGGTCGGCAGCCATCACCGCCTGGAAGTAGACGCGGATGAGGGTCATGAAGTCCTCCATGCCGCCGATTCTTGTCTCCTCCTGTTCTTTCTTTCCGAATAGTCTGCTTATAAAACTCATTGTCTTTTTGGTCGTTGTTTCACTTATCGGCTGCAAAGGTACGAAAAAACGAGCGAAACGAAAAAGAAAAGCATGGTTTTCTTTCATTTCCGAGTGCAAAGCACCTTCTGTTCTCGCCCAGAGGCGCTCCAACCGCCCTGGTGGAGTCAACATTCTGCGTACGAGTCACCACCAGATGCCCGGGTGATGGGCGCCTGCCATCGAGGAAGGGTTATCAGTTCGGGTATAAAATTGGGGAAACAGACCAAATGACACCCGAACTGATATGATAGAGTGATGAAGACTATCTGTCTGTCATGTCCTTTTTACATTCAGATAGCTTTTCAGTGCTTTCACATAATCCTCAAAGGCTTTCAGACCCACAGGCGTGATGCGGCAGAGGGTGCAGGGCTTCTTGCCCTTGAAGGTCTTTTCCACCTCTATGTAACCTGCCGCCGAGAGTTTGTCTATCTGCACACTCAGGTTGCCCGCCGTGGCTCCCGTCTGCTCCTTGATGTAGGGGAACTCGGCTTCCTCGGCACTGATGAGCAGCGACATCACGGCCAGTCGCAACTCGGCGTGCAGCAAGGGGTCTAATGGTTTGAACATGAGCTGGTCCTCCTTATTTCTGGTTTTGAATGAAAATGACCACACCAGGCACAATCAGACCAATCAAGGCTACGACAGCCATCACATAAAGCTGTGTATGATCGGGGAAATGTAATGCGCCAAAGAATCCTCCGAGACCGGCCAAGAGTCCACACACCTGAATGGTACGGTTGCGGATGACGAGGCCAGTAATCGTTGTTCCCATTCCGAAACAGAGCGAGATGATGCTGGTGATGCAGCCAAACACATATACCTTTGGCATAACCAGCTCCATTGGCAACATTCCGCTGCCGATAAAACCAAGTATCATGCCCATGCCACAGCAGAAGACGCCGAATGTTGCCCACACATGACCGATGGTCTTCCCAACAAAAGTAGTCGGGATGCTTCCTCTTCGTTTGCCAATAATCCGGTCGCCTGCATATCCTATCAGCCATAACGCAGCCCACAGCATATTCCATCCTGGCCCGCCATGATTATTCCATAGGTAGGCGATGAGCAACGAGAATATGACCACACAAAGTCCCCACCAGATAAGTGGTATGGCCGAATTCTTGTTGATGGTGCGCTGACTGCGCTCTATTGATTCTCTGATAATCTCCAGACTGCGCTCGGCAGTCATGTTATTGTTTTCTTCCATTGTTGTTTCATTTTTAAGTGATGTCTACTTTTGTTTACTACTCTCTGGCCTCGTCCGCGCTCCTGCAGAAAGCACGGCTTTGGCCCATTGTGTCCGGTTCACGATGCAAAGATAGATAAGTTTATGTTATAAACCAAATTATTTCGTAAATATATTACTCCCAAAGCTGTTTTTTAACATTTCGCTTACAATAATGGGCAAGGTTTACTAATCTTTGTGCAGTCATTCGTTGCAGTTTTGGACTTTATGAGTAGAAGCCGATGGTGAGTACCAATCGTCCAAAATTGCAACGAATAGTATGTATAGCATTTATGATTATGCCTATAATGGGCTACTCTATCTGAACAACATGATGAGGCCAAAACACAAGCGGCTCTCGCAACTGATGATTTATTCAACCACGCTCTGCCAGTCAAAATGCAAACACTGCAACATTTGGCAGAAACGGCCTGTGGAGCATCTTTCGCTCGAAGACATTCAGCGAATCATGCAGAGCAAGTGTGTCACCAAACGGACTACCGTAGGACTGGAGGGCGGCGAGTTCATCCTGCACCCGCAAGCCAATGAAATCATGGCATGGTTCCGTGAGCATCACCCTAACTATACGCTGTTGTCAAACTGTCTCGCGTCCCGTCGTGTTATTGATGCCGTCCGTCGCTATCAGCCCCGACATCTGTATGTCTCTCTCGACGGCGGGCGTGAGACTTATCTGCAGATGCGGGGTTGCGATGGCTACGACCGAGTGATTGAGGTGGTGGAAGCGCTCAAAGATGAAGTGCCGCTGTCGCTGATGTTCTGTCTGTCACCTTGGAATACATCCGACGACATGGCTTATGTCATAGATGTGGCCAAGCACTACGGCGTGGACGTGCGCATCGGCATCTACGGAACGATGGCATACATGATGGCCTCAAAAGCCCCCCTTTCGTCCCCCGAGGGGGACACAAATGTCTCGTCATCAATGAAAAAGTGTATTGAAGCCCCCTCGGGGGCCGTATGGGGGGCTCTTTCACAGACTCAGGAGAACTTCGACTTTGTGGCTCTCTACGACGAATGGCGGAACGGACATTTGCGGCTCCGCTGCCAGAGTATTATGAGTTGCCTTGTGGTGCACAGCAACGGTGACGTACCGCTCTGCCAGAATCTTGACGTGGTGCTGGGAAATATCCATGAGCAATCGCTCGACGAGATTTTCAACGGACCATCAGCCTGTCATATCCAGTGTCACTACTCTCGTCACTGCAACGACTGCTGGATTAACTTCCATCGCAAGTATGACATCATCCTCGTGCGCAACCTTGAGCGACTGCTGCCCAAATGGCTCATTGAGAAGTTCTATGGTCCATATCAATGGGCGACAGACCCTAAACAGACATATCGCAAACATCTAAAAGCAATACAATGATACAGGAACTTATCAACCGATACAAGCGGATGCGTACAGCGCATTATCTGTGCCAAACGTACCAATATCAATATGCCTTCGTAGGCATGGGACAGCACTCACTGACCAATCTCTATCCCGTTTTGCACTACCTCGGTGTGCCGTTGAAATACATCTGCGTCACGTCTGAACGGAAAGCCAGCCTGATAGAACGGAAGTTCCCTGGCGTGAAAGCTACCACCTCACTCGACACCTTATTGAATGACGAAGAAGTAAAGGGCGTTTTTGTCTCAGTCTCTCCCTCTGCTCATTTCTCTCTTGCCTCAAAGATACTAACAAGTGGCAAGTCACTGTTCATTGAGAAACCACCCTGCCAGTCGCTACAGGAGCTGGAAGCCCTCATAGGCAAACAGCGGCTTTATGGTTCGCCCATCGCGATGGTCGGCCTGCAGAAGCGTTATGCCCCCGCTGTGCAGATGCTTCAAAAGCGTCTGTGCAAAGAGCACCTCATCAGTTACTACCTTCACTACCTCACTGGCGCATATCCTGAGGGCAATGCCCTGCTCGACCTTTACATCCATCCATTAGACCTTGTCGCATATCTTTTTGGCAAGCCCGAAATAATGGCGTGTAAGCAGGTCACCCCAGCATCCTGTCTCCTCATGCTCCAGCATCCCCATATCGTCGGCACCCTCGAACTCTCCACAGCCTACACATGGACCGCCGCTGAGGAATCCCTGAGGGTCTGCACGACGAAAGGCGTCTACCGCCTCACGCAGATGGAAGAGCTGACCTTTGAACCAAGACCTTCCGCCCTTCTCGGCATCCCTATAGAGAAAGTCCGCACTCATGGCAAAACCGTTGAATACCTCTATATGCGAAACAGCTTTACCCCCACGCTCCCTAACAACCAAATCTACTCGCAGGGCTACTACAGTGAGCTGCAGTCCTTCGTAGCGTCTGTTGAGCGGGGCCATTCGAGTGTCCTCACAGGCTTGGCGACCGTCAAACCGGCCTACGCGGTCTTGCAGGGCATGGGGTGACAGCGCCGCCGCCAGGTGGGGCCTATGCGCTGTTTTTCCTGTAGCTTGCTACTGCCCAGACGGCCATGGCGAGGCCGATGGCGAGCAGGGCAAGGACCTGTGGGGCCACGTCGTGGAGGGTGCCGCCCCGGACGAACACCGTGCGGATGGCGTCGATGAAGTGGTGCATGGGGTTGACATAGGTGGTGGCGTAGGCCCATCCGGGCATGGAGCGCGTGGGGGTGAAGAGGCCGCTGAGCAGCAGCAGGCTGACGACGAAGAACCACATGACGAACACGGCCTGCTGCAGCGTGTCGCTGTGGTTGCTGACCAGCAGGCCGAAGGACGAGAAGAACAGCGCCAGCAGCATGGCCAGCGCGTAGACCAGCCAGAGGGGACCCTGGCACGTGACGCCATAGACGAGCCACGCCAGCAGTAGACAGACGGTGACGACGAAGAGGCCGACGAGCCAGTAGGGGATGAGCTTGGCAAGGATGAACGACCACTTGGAGACAGGGGTGACGTTGATTTGCTCGATGGTGCCCGTCTCCTTCTCGCCGACGATGTTCAGGGCGGGCAGAAAACCGCACATCAGCATCATGACGATGGCCAGCAGGGCGGGAATCATGAACACCTTGTAGTCCTGGTGCTTGTTGTAGAGGGGGAGGGGGGAGAGATTAGAGTTTAGAGTGTTGAGTTTAGAGTTTGCTACCGCCATACCTTCACCTGACGGGACGGCGGAAGCAAACTCTACACTATGCACTCTACATTCTACACTCTTGTGTGCTGTGGCACATAGCTGTGCGAGGTAGCCGCTGCCGATGGCGCCCTTCGTGCCGTTGACGGCATTGGCGGCTATGAGTAGCTGCCCTCCGCCCCGGTTCGCCGCGAGGGGGTGGCCCGCGGCGGCCGACGCCATGGTGCGGCCATAGTCAGGGGGGATGACGAGGACGAGGTCGGTGCGGCTCTTCTCTATCTCCTTCAGCGCCGCGGCGTAGGACGGCTGCTGGCCGCTGAGGACGAGATGGCTGTTGTGCGCAATGCTGTGAATGAGCCGACGGCTGGCCACGGAGCGGTCGTGGTCGACCACGCTGACGCGCAGGTCCTTCACTTCCTGGTTCATGACCCACGGCATGACGCACATCATCAGGATGGGGAACGCGACGATGAGCCTGGGCAGGAAGGCGTTGCGGCGCATCTGGAGGAACTCTTTTCGCAGGAGGTGCTTGAGCATGGCTGGAGCGGGGGGTTAAAGGGTTATTGCAGACGGTTCTTGAACGTGGCCAGCGACACGGCGAGCAGCACCAGCGTCATGGCCGACAGGATGGCCACCTCGGGCAGCACCTCGCCGATGCCTACGCCCATAATCATCAGCTTGCGCATGGCGGCGATGTAGTAGCGGGGCGGCAGCACGGCCGACAGCCACTGCAGCACGGGGGGCATGGACTCGATGGGGAACAGCATGCCTGACAGCATGACGATGGGCATGAGCAGCACCATGGCTGAGAGGAGGAGGGCCATGAGCTGGCTGGTGGCGACGTTGGAGATGAGCAGCCCGACGGAGAGGGCGAGGAGGATGTAGACGGCGCTGACGATGACAATCCAGAAGACGGAGCCTGCCAGCGGCACCTGCAGCACGTGGTGGGCCATGAGCAGGATGCTGGCCAGGATGGCGAAGGCCAGCAGCTGATAGGGCACTGCCTTGGCAACGATGATGAGCAGCGGGCGTACGGGCGAGACGAGGAGCACCTCCATGGTGCCCCGCTCCTTCTCGCGGACGATGCTGATGGAGGTCATCATGGCGCAAACCAGCATGAGCAGCATGCCCATGATGGCGGGTACGAAGTTGTAGGCCGACAGCATCTGGGGGTTGTAGAGAAGCCTCACCTCTGGAAGCCTCACCCCCGGCCCCTCTCCGATGGGAGAGGGGAGTGTATGGTCTTGGCTGCTGGTGGGGGATGAGAGGATGGCCTGGGCGTAGGTCGTCCACTGCTGGGCCATGTTGGGGTCGGAGCCGTCGACCATCAGCTGCCAGCTGCGGTGACTGCTCCCCCTGCCACCCGGCGACGGGCCGGGTATGAGGGCCATGTCCGCCCTCTGGCTGCGTATGAGCCGTTCAGCCTCGCCCGGGGTGCCCACCGTCTGCACGATGTCAAAATAGTCCGAGGCGCTGAGCCGTGCCACGGCCTGCTGCGTCTGGTGGTCCATCTGTGAGGTGACAACCACGGTGCGCACATCCTTCACGTCGTTGGTGATGGCAAAGCCGAAGAGCAGCATCAGCACGATGGGCATGCCAAAGAGGATGAGCATTGTGCGGCGGTCGCGCAGGATGTGCCGTGACTCCTTCACAACGAAACTGAGAAAGAGCCTCCCCAAGCCCCTCCGAAGGAAGAGCCTCCCCAAGCCCCTCCGAAGGAAGAGCCTCCCCAAGCCCCTCCGAAGGA
>CAMVKN010000047.1 GCA_947168045.1 uncultured Prevotellaceae bacterium | reverse complement strand
GTCACGACCGTGGAGCAAAGGTGGTGGCAACGGGCTATGCCGACTGTGGCTTCGATGTGGACATGGGACCGCTGTTCCAGACACCTGCCGAGGCTGCTCGTGAGGCAGTGGAGAACGATGTGCACATCGTCGGCGCTTCGTCGCTGGCCGCTGGTCACAAGACGCTCATCCCGCAGCTCATCGAGGAGTTGCACAAGCTGGGACGTGATGACATCATGGTGACTGCCGGTGGCGTCATCCCTGCCCAGGACTACGACTTCCTCTACAAGGCAGGCGTGGCAGCCATCTTCGGCCCCGGCACCCCCGTGCCTTATTCGGCAGTACAGATGATGAAGATTCTGCTGGACGAGCAGTAGTAGGGTAGGACGGTCACAAGCCGCTACGACCATGAAAGAGGGAGGTCAGTCTGATGTCATCAGGCGAGCCTCCCTCTAATCTGTGTTGTTCATGGTAGTTTATCTCAACAATCGGTCCATCTCGTTCATGGTAGTTTATCTCAACAAGCGGTCCATCTCGTCGAACTGCTTGCCCAGGTTCAGGTTCAGGTAGATGCGGTAGAGCACGGGTGCCCATTTGCGTTTTTCGTTGGGCATCAGCTGTCGGTAGTACTCCATATAGGTGCGCGCCTTCTGGTAGTAGGTGCGCCGCAGGCTCTTGTCGTTCAGGGCCTCTTGCGTTTCGGCCATGTTGGTGAAGGCCGTTCCCGCGTTGAAGAATGGCTCGGCAAGGCTGTCGTTCTGATGGATCAGTCGCTCGCTGTAGACCACACTCTCCTTCCAGCGCTCCATCTTCAGCAGCACTGACGACTTGGCAAAGAGGAATATCTCGCATGAGTCGCACAGTGCCAGTGCGCTGTCGGCCAGTGCCAATGCCTTGTCGTAGTCACCGTGAGCGGTGTAGGCATCGACGAGTCTTGGAAAGAAATAGTTGAAGAAGGGAAAATTGTCGAAACCCTGCTCCAGTGTTGCCACATAGGCTGAGTCGTTGCCTTTCTGTCGCCATGCCTCGGCGGTAAACTGCAGGGTGAAGTCGGCATGAGCACTGTCATGCAGTGCCAGGGGCTGGTAGCGCAGGGTCTTGTCCGCATCGCCCATCTTGTAGGCGCTGTAGGTAGCCCAGTAGGCGGCTTCGGGCAGCTTGGGGTCGTTCTTGGCGTAGTCGTATGAGGTGAAGAGCGGCTGGTGTTTACAGTCAATATATGTACTGAGGAAGTCGAATGCCTCGCTCCATTTGTTCTTTCTTATGAAGAAGGTGCCGGCATTGTAGATGTTAGGCCGGTAGGTGTGTAGCATGGCCGCATTGCGGTTGCGGTGCACGGGGTTGACGCGTCCCTTCTTGTCGGGGCGCATGTCGATGCTGTCGAGCGTCTCAGCCACGGTGAACATGCGCCGTGCGAGGTTGAAGAAGGCAGCGGTGTCCTGATTCTGCTTCAGGTAGAGTCTTTCGTTGGCCTGGGCATACTGTCCTTTCACGGCATCGAGCAACACCGAGTAGATGCGGATGTCGTCGCGGTTGGCCGAGTCCTTGAGCAGCTTTGTCATCAGCTGCTCAGCCTGTGTGTAGTTTTTGTTGCGTTCCTTCAAATAGGTGCGTGCCTGCGAGAGCTCTTTCTTTTGAGCACTCGCCAGGCACGGCACCAGGAATAGGATAATAATGCTTAATGCAAAAAGCTTATGCATTGATTAAATGTCTTTCAGTGAAGGATCGATAGCCTCCAGTTCAGCCATCTTGTCCTTCATGTCCAGTGAATAGTAGATGCGGTACAGGGGATAGGCCCAGCGTGCGCTCTCGCGGTTGGGGTCCAGCTCCTTGGTGCGCTCCAGGTACTTCTGAGCCTCGCGCAGCACATTCTTCACTTTCTCAGCGTTCTCATTGCTGATGCGCATGGTCTTCTTGTCCATGAGCTGCTCGTTCAGCACGATGGCCTTCGAGTTATAGCAGATGCCAGTGTTGAACACCACGGGAACCCAGTTGGGATCCAGCTCGATGGCCTTCTTGAATGCCTCGATGGCCTCGTCCCACTTCTCGCTGTTCATCTGTGCCTCGCCTAAGAGTGCCCATGCCATCTTGTTGTTGGCATTGATCTTTGTCTCTTCCTGGGCCCACTTCATCATGGCCTGAGTGTCGTTTGAGCGAGCGTAGTAGTCCTGGAGCAGGTTGAAGTAGAGGTCGCGGCTGGGATTGGCGCTGTGAGCCTCCTTCAGGCGGGCCAGGTAGGTCAGCGAGTCAGCATGGGTCTTGCTCTTGTCCTTCATGGTATAGAGGATGAGGTCGGTGGTGCCTTCCTCCTTGCCAGGATAGGTCAGTGCCTTTTCGGCCAGTGCCAAAGCCGTGTCGTAGTCCTTGTCGAGATAGCTCAGGTAGGCTGAGTTGTAGGCGGCGTCGGCAATGAGTGTGTCGGGAGCCAGCTTCGTGTCGTCGTAGACTGACGAGGCACCTGTTCCGATGTACGACTCCCAGGCCTTCACGGCTCCCTTGGTGTCATGGTTGTTGTAGCACATGGCGCCGATGTTGTACATCAGATGGCGCTCGTTGAGATAGCGCGGAGCGTTGGTCTTGCGATAGGGGTTCTTCACCTTGCCCTTTTCGTTGGGCTGCTGGGCATACTTGTCACACTCGGTGGCGGCCTTGAATCCCTCCAGGAAAGCGGTGACGGCCTTCATCGTGTCGGCAGGCTGATGGAGCATCATCTTCTGGTACTCATCGGTGTAGACTTTGTATTGAATGTCGTTCATCAGGTTCCAGGCTTTTGCCTTGTCAACAGTCTCCGAAGAGCTGAGAGCCGGTGTCAGTTTCTCAATGGCCTCACTCAGGCTGCCCGACTTGTAGAGCTTAGTAGCTTCTTTCACCAGGGCGTCCTGGGCAAAGACTGTGGTGGCAGCTGCTGCCATCATGGTCATCATTAGAATCTTTTTCATGTTGTTGATTGATTAAAGGGTTATAGTTAGTTAATCGAGTTCTGGGGCTTCTGGGGACTCTGAGTCTTCTGGGAGCTCTGAGTCTTCTGGGAGTTCTGGGGCTTCTGGGACTTCTAAGACTTCGGGGGCCTCTGGGGTCTCTGACAGTTCTTCGTTTTCCTCGGCCAGCTCCTCGTCGGTGGCCTTCTGCACCTTGCACACGCTGGCTATGGTGTCGTTCTTCTTCGTCAGGTTAATCAGACGTACACCCTGTGTGGCACGGCCCATGACGCGCACCTCGCTGACATTCAAGCGGATGAGCACACCGCTCTTGTTGATGATCATCAGGTCGTTCTCGTCGGTCACCACCTTGATGGCCACCAGGTGTCCCGTCTTCTCGGTGATGGCCAGCGTCTTCACGCCCTTGGCGCCGCGTGCCGTCTTGCGATAGTCCTCAATGTCGGAGCGCTTGCCGTAGCCGTTCTCTGATACGACCATGATGGTCTCCGTCTGCGGGTCGTTGACGCACACCATGCCCACGACCTCGTCGTCGCCGCCGTCCAGGTGCATGCCTCTGACACCAGTGGCGATACGACCCATGTCGCGCACCTGGTCTTCATTGAAGCGTACGGCGCGTCCGTTTCTGTTGGCCAGGATAAGCTCGTTCTTGCCGTTGGTCAGACGCACGCTCACCACCTGGTCGCCCTCGTTGATGTTGATGGCGTTGACACCGGCGGCACGCACGTTCTTATATCGGCTGAGGACGGTCTTCTTGACGATGCCCTGCTTGGTGGCGAAGACCACGTAGTGTGAGTTGAGGAACTCGTCGTCATCGAACTTCTTGATGCGCAGCACGGCGTTGATTTGGTCGTCGGGCTCAATGTTCAGCATGTTCTGTACGGCGCGTCCCTTCGAGTTCTTGTCACCCTCGGGTATCTCATAGCACTTCTGCCAGTAGCAGCGTCCCTTCTGTGTGAAGAACAGCAGCGTGTTGTGCATGGTGGCAGGGTAGATATATTCCGTAAAGTCGTTGTCGCGATGGCGGGCTCCCTTGCTGCCCATGCCGCCGCGTCCCTGGGCGCGGAACTCGCTGAGCGGTGTACGCTTGATGTAGCCCATGTGGCTGATGGTGATGACCACGGGGTCGTCAGGGTAGAAGTCCTCAGCGTTGAACTCGTGGTCGAAGGGGATGATTTCCGTCTTGCGGTCGTCGCCGTACTTCTCCTTCACCTCCAGCAGGTCCTGCTTCATCACCTCCTTGCAGCGCTCGGGGTTGTCCAGAATCTCCTGCAACTCAGCTATGAGCTTCATCAGGTCGTCATACTCCTGGTGCAGCTGGTCAACACGCAGGCCGGTGAGCTGTGCCAGACGCATGTCGACGATGGCCTTCGACTGTGGCTCATCCAGGTTGAAGCGAGCCTCCAGGTTGCGCTGTGCATCGGTGGGGGTCTTCGAGTTGCGTATGATGTGCACCACCTCGTCGATGTTGTTCACGGCAATGATTAAGCCTTCGAGGATGTGTGCACGCTCCTGTGCCTTCTTCAGGTCATATTTGGTGCGGCGGATGGTCACCTCGTGGCGGTGGTCGATGAAGTACTTGATGCACTCTTTCAGTGTCAGCAGCTTCGGACGCAGCTTGCCGTGCGTGCCAGGTATGGGCACCAGCGCGATGTTGTTGACTGAGAACGAGCTTTGCAGGGCCGTCATCTTGAACAGCTTGTTCAGTATGACATTGGCGTTGGCATCGCGCTTGCAGTCCACCACGATGCGCATGCCCTGGCGTCCTGACTCGTCGTTCACGTTGGCAATGCCCTCCAGCTTGTGCTGGTTGGCCAGCTCGGCGATGTAGCTCACCAGCTCAGCCTTGTTCACCCCGTAGGGAATCTCCGTCACCACAATCTTGTCATGCTGCTCGCCGGCCTCAATCTCGGCCTTTGCCCTCATGACGATGCGTCCGCGTCCTGTCTCGTATGCGTCGCGCACCCCCTGCAGGCCGTAGATATAGGCACCCGTGGGGAAGTCGGGACCGGGTATGTAGTGCATCAGACCCTCGGTGTCAATGTCGGGGTTGTCGATATAGGCGCAGCATCCGTCGATGACCTCGCGCAGGTTGTGCGTGGGCATGTTGGTGGCCATGCCTACGGCAATGCCGTTGCCGCCGTTCACCAGCAGGTTGGGCACCTTTGTAGGCATCACGCTTGGCTCTTTCAGCGAGTCGTCGAAGTTCGGCTCCATGTCGACCGTGTCCTTGTCCAGGTCGTCCATGATGTGTTCGCCCATCTTTGACAGGCGGCACTCTGTGTATCGCATGGCGGCCGGCGAGTCGCCGTCGACGCTGCCGAAGTTGCCCTGGCCGTCGACCAGCATGTAGCGCATGTTCCACTCCTGTCCCATGCGCACCAGTGCACCGTAGACCGAGCTGTCGCCGTGGGGGTGATACTTACCCAGCACCTCGCCCACCACGCGCGCGCATTTCTTATAAGGTTGTGTACTTACATTGTTGATGCCCATCATACCGTAGAGGATGCGGCGGTGCACGGGTTTAAATCCGTCGCGTACATCGGGCAGGGCACGCGCCACTATCACCGACATGGAGTAGTCGATGTAGGAGCTCTTCATCTCCTCCTCGATGTTAATCTTCAAGATTCTGTCGTTGTCAAACGTCTGATCCATTTTTCAATACTTTATTTACTAAGATTGGTGCCTGCGCTTGTTCAGACTCCCAACTCACTCGTTTTTGGGCTTTATCGCCGTAAAGGCCATTTTAAAGGCCGCTATTGCAAAAAGCCCCTTTTGTTTCAGGTGCAAAGGTAGTCATTTTTCTTTAAATCACCACCGTTTTAAGTTATTTTAAATCACAATTTTCGGCTGTTACCTGACGGTGATGTGAAAGCAGGGCTGTAGCCGCTCGTGTTTCACATAGCAGCGACCCTGGCTCCGCATGTCGTAGAGCACCTGTCCCAGTACGTTCTTTAGCTTTATTTCCGTGGCCTCGTCCATCGGGCGGGTACGGCCAACGGGCGTGAAAGCCGAATAGTTGATGTCGAAGGTAGTGGCATACAGGTGGCATGAGTTTTCGGTGGCGTTCCTGTTGGTCGTGCGCAGCCGTGCCACGTCTTTCTCGGAGCGCAGCACACTGCTGACAACCATCTGGTACATCGGCATGTGGCGGGCCTGCAGACTGTCGGTGAAGGCGATGCCGATGTCCTGTAGCAACAGTGCGGCATGCGGCACCAGGTAGGGGATGCTCGAGTCCAAGTGCGCCATGTCGTAATAGGGCGAGCTGCCCATGAACACCAGTTCGTGGCTGCGTTGCTCGGCGTCGCTGCGGTCCTTCACTGGTGGCACGCCCCACTGCTGAGCTGCCTCTAACTGCACGTGGTTGCTGTCGTTGAACACCGTAGCATAGTCGAGTGGGGGAAAGGGTATGAAACGAGTCACGGTCTTTTCTTCCTTCTCCGTCTTTTCTTCCTTTTCCGCCTTCTCCGCCTTTTCCTCCTTCTCTGCTTTATCATCCCGTGCAACAGGGGCGCTCTGAGTGACGGCGCTGATCTTTGGGATGATGGTGTCAGGGTGGGAGGCAAGGGGCGCCTCCTGTTGTCTTGAAGTGCCGATGCCGGGGAAGACGCAGCGCACCAGGGCCAGCACCATGATGATGATGCCAAGCCCCTGTATGTATTGATGTTTCAGCTTTTTCGTTGCCATAATATGGTGCAAAGGTACAAAAAATCCATTAAACAGCGCAGCACTGTCCCCTTTTTTCTTCTGCTTTTTTCATGCAGTGCAGGCGGTGTTATCTTACATACTTACATTCGTTGTTGATTATCAGTGTGTTAGCTCTTAGCTATCTTACATTTATCTTACATTCGTCTTACATAATCTTACATTCTGCCTCCCCTTTTTTGCAGCAGTCAGGACGGTCGTCAAGCAAATCCGCCCTGCTCGGATTTTCGTCCGCGCTGCTCGGATTCTTCGGAAAAAATGAGAAACGAATGAGAATAATTGGAATCATTCTGGCCACGTTTTTGAAAAAAGAACTAAAGTTGTTCGTATAATGAAGAAAAATTACTACCTTTGCAGGCTGTAACAAGTTACTAAGTATAACGAAAAGAAATATGGCAGAGAAAGCATTGACAGAGAACACTGAAGAGAAGAAGTCAGTGAGCTTCATTGAGAAGATGGTGATTGACGACCTGGCAGCAGGCAAGAACGGTGGGCGGCTGCAAACGCGCTTCCCGCCCGAGCCTAACGGCTACTTGCACATTGGCCACGCCAAGGCCATCGCCCTCGACTTCGGACTGGCAAAGAAGTATGGCGGCGAGTGCAATCTGCGCTTCGATGACACCAACCCGCAGAAGGAAGACACCGAATATATTGAGAGCATTGAGCAGGACATCAAGTGGCTGGGCTTCGAGTGGGCACACGTCTATTACGCCAGCGATTACTTCCAGTCGCTGTGGGACTTTGCCGTGTGGCTCATCAAGCAGGGCCGTGCCTACGTCGACGAGCAGAGCGCCGAGGAGATAGCCAAGCAGAAGGGCACCACCACCAGTCCGGGTACCAACTCGCCCTTCCGCGACCGTCCCGTGGAGGAGAACCTGCGCCTGTTTGAGTATATGAACAGTGGCGAGTGCCAGCCTGGCACGCTGACGCTGCGCGCCAAGATTGACATGGCCCATCCAAACATGCTGTTCCGTGACCCCCTCATCTACCGTGTGCTGAACATCCCGCACGTGAAGACCGGCTCGAAGTGGAATGCCTATCCGATGTATGACTTCGCCCACGGGCAGAGCGACTACTTGGAGGGTGTCACCCACTCGTGGTGCACGCTGGAGTTTGTCGAGCACCGTCCCCTGTACGACCTGTTCGTGCAGTGGATGCGTGAGTGGGCCGCCGACTGTGGCAGCCAGGCAGAAAGCGGTAGCAAACTCTACACTCTACACTCTACACTCTCAACATTCCAGGGTCCCCGCCAGACTGAGTTTAACAAGCTGAACCTGAACTACATCTTGCTGTCAAAGCGCAACCTGCGCACGCTGGTCAGCGAGGGTGTGGTCAGCGGTTGGGACGACCCCCGCATGCCAACTATCTGTGGCTACCGTCGCAGGGGCTATTCGCCTGAGGGCATCAAGAAGTTCATTGACAAGATAGGCTATACCAAGATTGACGCCCTGAACGACACGAGTCTCTTCGAGAGTGCCGTGCGCGACGACCTGAACACCCGTGCACTGCGCGTCAGTGCCGTCCTGGACCCGGTGAAGGTGGTCATCACCAACTATCCCGAGGGTCAGACCGAGATGCTCAGCGCCGTGAACAATCCCGAGAACGAGGCCGACGGCACCCATGAGGTGGAGTTCAGCCGCGAGCTGTGGATTGAGCGCGACGACTTCATGGAGGAGGCCGACAAGAAGTTCATGCGTCTGGCTCCCGGCAAGGAGGTGCGCCTGAAGAATGCCTACATCATCATGTGCGATGCTGAGCACCCCTGCGACAAGGACGAGAACGGCGTGGTGACAACCATCTACTGCACCTACGACCCTGAGACGCGTAGTGGTCTGCCCGGTGCTAATAGGAAAATCAAGGGCAAGACCCTGCACTGGGTCAGCTGCCATAACGCCGTGCAGGCCGAGGTGCGTCTGTATGACTGCCTGTGGAAGGTGGAGAACCCCCGCGACGAGCTGAAGCGCATTGAGGAGGAGACCGGCCTGAAGGGCATCGACGCCATGCGCGTGATGATGAACCCCGACAGCCTGAAGGTGCTCAACAACTGCTATATTGAGCCGTTTGCTGCCCAGCAGGCACCGCTGGCTTACCTGCAGTTCCAGCGCATCGGATACTTCAATGTCGACCCAGACTCAACGCCGCAGAAGCCCATCTTCAACCGTACCGTCAGTCTGAAGGACACGAAGAACAAGTAACGAGTGAAAAAGACGGGCGACGAATACTTTGACAGCGACGAGTTCCGCGAGATGCTTGCGGAATATGAGAACGCCGTGGACATGGGTATGCCCGTGTTCATGGATGCTGACGAGCTGTCAGAAATTGCCGACTTCTACCAGATGGAGGAGCGCTACGACGAGGCCGATGCTGCCATCGACCTTGCCCTCAGCCTGTCGCCCGGAGCCATAGGACCGCTGACCTACAAGATTCATGAGGCGCTGTGGAAGGGCGACATCAGCCAGGCGCGCCACTTCCTGGAGCAGATAACGGAGCAGGACGAGCCCGACTACGTCTACGACAAGGCTGAGATTATGCTGGCCGAGGAGCGTGTCGACGAGGCTGACCGCTATCTGCGACATGAGCTGAAGAAGGTGCCCCCCGAAGAGTATCAGGACTATGTGGTCGACGTGGCCAATATCTATGCCGACTACAACTATCCCGAGATGGCCATGCAATGGATGGCCAGGGCACGCCAGGAGGACTCGCCGGAGTTCAAGGAGCTGATGGCCCGTACGCTCTTCGGACTGGGCAAGTATGCTGACAGCGAAAAACTCTGGGGAGAGCTCATCGACAGGGACCCCTTCTCAAAGCACTATTGGAACGCGCTGGCCTCGACGCAGTACATGAACGAGGACTACAGCGCGTCAGTGGAGAGCAGCGAGTATGCCATCGCCATCGACCCTGACGACCCCGAGGCACTGGTCTCAAAGGCCAATGGCCTCTACCGCCTGGGCAACTATGAAGAGGCCCTCGAATACTTCCGCCGCTACTCCGGGCGCATGCCCGACGACGAGTATGGCCTGATGCACCAGGGTGTGTGCCTCATCAACATGGGGCGCAACGAGGAGGCTATCGACATACTGAAGAAAGCCATTGACATCGCTGGCGAGGACTCAGGCTACCTGAGCGACATCTATCAGGAGCTGGCCTTTGCCTACAGTGAGGTGAGCGACGAGCAGCAGGCGTTAAAGATGCTCGACCTGGCCGACCGTTATGACAGCGACAAGGTGCAGTCACTGCTCGTCAGGGGGCATGTGCTGCTGGCCTCGGGCCAGGTGAAGGAGGCCGAGAAGGTGTTCCGCCAGGCCGTGGTGTTGAGCGACCAGCCCCATCAGACGCTCTTGCGCATCATCGTCTCCGTCTACGACAACCACTATCTTGACGCAGCCTACAACCTGTTCAAGAAGTTCTTTCGTATGTCCCAACCTGACAGCCCCGAGGGCTATGCCTACATGGCCCTGTGCTGCTATGACCTGAAGAAATATACCGAGTTCCTCGACTATCTCAAGGTGGCTTGCGAGTGCTGTCCCTATGAATGTAAGATAGCACTGAGCCATCTCTTCCCCGACACCGTGGACCCTAAGGATTATTACAAATATACTGTTGAAAGGCTAAAGAAATGATTTCATCACTGTTGCATAACCTGAACTATGGCACCATCCTGTTGCTCATGCTGTTAGAGAGCACCGTCGTGCCCGTGCCCTCTGAACTCGTCGTGGCGCCTGCGGCATATCTTGCTGCCGGTGGCGAGCGGAACGTCATCCTCGTGGTGCTCTTTGCCACCATCGGTGCTGCCATTGGTGCCACCATCAACTATGTGGTGGCCCTCTATGTGGGGCGTCCCGTTATCTACAAGTTCGCCAACAGCAAGTGGGGCAAGATGTGCCTGCTGAACCAGGAGAAGGTGGAGAAGAGCGAGAAGTACTTTGACAACCACGGCGTGGCTGCCACGCTCACCGGGCGACTCATTCCCGGCATACGCCACCTCATCAGCATACCCGCTGGCCTGGCCCGCATGAACTACGGCAAGTTCCTGCTCTACACCACCATTGGTGCGGGTGTCTGGCACACCATCCTGGCCGTCCTCGGGTGGTATCTGCACAGTGTGGTGCCTGCCGGCCAGCTCGAAGACACCATCAAACACTACAACAAGTACATCGTCCTTGGCATCGTTGTCATCGTCGTCGTGGCCATCGCCTTCTTCGTCATCCGCCACTACCGGAAGAAGAAGGCTGCATAGGCCCTAAAGTAGACAAATTGAACGCAGAGATTATACGCCAATAACATAAAAGGATATGGAAGACCTGGAAGAAAGGGAAGTGTCTTTTCCCCCCGCACATACGGCCGAACATCTGCTGAACCAGACGATGATTAGGATGTTCGGATGTGAGCGTAGCTACAACGCGCACATCGAGCGTAAGAAGAGCAAGATGAGCTTTCACATTGACCGTAAGCCTGACCGCAAGCAAGAGAAGGAGATAGAGCGCCAGATGAACCAGCTGATTGAGGCTGACCTGCCTGTGACCTTCCAAATCGTGAAGCGCGATGAGCTGCCGCCGGAGGTATCGACCAGCCGTCTGCCGGCTGATGCTGGCGACACGGTGCGCCTGGTGCGTATCGGCGACTATGACGTCTGTCCCTGCATTGGCAAGCACGTGAAGAGCACCTCGCAGATAGGCCGCTTTGAGCTGCTCGGCACCAACTGGGACGAGCAGGAGCGCTCCTTCCGCATCCGCTTCAAGATTGTGTAGCACCACGGGGGGAAATGCCCCCGTCACTGGGGCTCACCTCTCACCTCTCACCTCTCACCTCTTACCTCTCACCTCTTACCTCTCACCTCTCACCTCTCACCTAAGGTAAATACTCCTTCATGGTATTGGTGAACATGTTGCCGTAGAACTCATAGTTGTACATCGTGGCATGCGAGCCCACGGTGTGTTGGGCCACATGATAGTAGAGGTCGCGCATGCTGATGTCGCTGTTCTGCTCAATGGCCTCGCAGAAGGCACGCGTGAAGCCATTGGAGAGCCAGATGTTCATCTTCGGGTCCATGATGTCGGCCTTCGACGTCTCAGAGGCGTTGGCAGCAGTGAGCATCAGCAGTCCCGGCGTGTTCACACAGGCTTCGGCGATGCTGCCAGAATAGCAGGCCTCGATGACCCAGAAAATCTTTCTGTATTTGTTCTTAAGGAACATGTCTTTGAAGGCATTGTCTATGGCATTGTCATAGAGATTGTAGCGGTCGAGACAGAGTACTCCGTCGTTGCCGTGGCCGCTCCAGAAGATGAAGATGTTGTCTTTGGACGTGGCCTTGAGCACTTTGGGTGTGCGCTCAGTCTCTATTCCACTCATGATGTTGATCAGGTCCTTAGGCTGCAGCGTGGATGTTCGATAGTCGACGACCACGTCCTTGTACAGGTTTTCACCGTCGGGCTTCACCCGCACTTCATTGGGGTACTTGTTGTTCGTATCGGTCAGGATGTCGCCCTCCCAGATAAGGATGATGTGGTCATCGTCATAGCCGTGCTTCTTCAGCGTCTGATAGATGTCGAGCACATCAGCCTGATGACGATAGTTGCGCCACCCCGTTGAGGCAGCCACCAAGACGGCATAGTTGCCTTCTTTTTTCGGATAGATGTAGGTATCTAAGTCATTGCCAAATTCGTCGGTCACGCTGGCGTTCATCCGCCACAGCTGCTCGTTGCTCATTGAGCGTTTTCCATCAGCCAGGCTGATGTATTGCAGTGTACACAGTGAGCCGTCGGTGTCGGCCATCCGCCAGTGCCTGTAGGTCGTGTTCATCAGTGAGGCATGATAACGCTGGTCGAACTGCCATGTCCCCAGCGCCCCGCCGGTAGGTAAAACATAGCCTTTTCGTAACAGTGACATGAGGAAATTCACTTCTCTTGGTTGCCATGACGTGTAAAAATCATTGTTGGTGGCATCTGACAGTTTGACGATGGCACCACTGACATCGTCAGGGTTGAGGGCGAGTGCGTAGCTGACCATGTAGAGCGCATCAAAGAGTTGTGGCTCGCCGCCGATAGGGGATAGGTTGTGTCCGAAGCGAGTTTGATAGGCTGCCGTGAATCCAGATGTGGGTGACGGGGCAATGTCGATGCCTTCATAGTCCTGGTCAAAATGATAGGTGGCGTTGTTGAGACCTTCGTTCACGGCAGTGTTGCTGCAGAGGGTGAAGGGATGGTAGATGAGTCTGTCAGTAGGGTCAATATCCGCCTTCATGATACTATCATATTCAACAAGCTCATGTGGCTTTTCCGGCACAAACAGCAAGACGCTTTGCTCCATCTGGTCTTCAAGTTCTTCGTAACGACACTTATAGAAATAGTCCAGGCCGGCGATGGCCTCTTTCAGCGATGCGGTGTCGTCGTAGGTGCACACCGTGTCTACAGGAAGCCCCGCCTCACTGGCCAGGAAGCCAACCCAGTTGCGGAAGGTGGCACCATAGCTGAGCTGCGCCTCGGTCGTCGACGCGTCGCCGTAGTGCACCAGCAGGCTGATGGAGGGCGCATGGCGGGCAAGGGCCATCGACACCATCACTTCTGCCTGGCCAATGTCGCTCTGTGTCAGGTTGAACACGTTGGGCGACTCGGAGAAGATGCGCTGCACCTCGGTCGAGGTGCACTGCGGCAGGATGAGCGTCTTGTGATGCTTTTCGCACAGTGTGGCCACGGTGTAGGCATTCTCCGTGCGCAGCGGGCCAATGATGGCCTTGTACTCAGGGTCGGCTTCCACGCGAGTCACAAATTCAGCCAGCCCTTCCGTGTTGTCTTCGTCATACCACTCTAAGTCGAGCTTGACGACTTCCTCAAGATATTTTCCTTCTTGTCCTCTTTTCAGGTTCTCAAGCGCCCATTTGGCTATGGCATCCCATCTGGCCTGCTGTGAACCGGGCATGATGACCGCCACCTTGTAGGTATAGGTTTCCTTCTTGAAGGTCTGGCTGTCGTCGTCTGCATCGTCATCTTTGCACGATGACAACGTCGGAATGACAATGGCCGTTAATAGAACGAACAGTCTGAATAGATTTCTCATGTCAGCTTCAGCAATTTTATGTCTTAGTGTTGATATAGGCTCTCTCCTTCTCTATGGCTTCCTTCGTCAGTTCTTTCACCTTCTCTTCCAATGTCTCATCTTCGCCTGCGTTATGCAAGATGTAGCCGTTTGAATACCTCTTGAGAAAATTAGCGAAAGTATAGTCTGACAGTATGATGTTTATCGGGTATTCGCTGTCAAGGCCAAAACTCTGCCATCGTGGCCATTCTTTGTTATCATGCCAGTCCTCCAAGTAATCGACAAGAATCTCCCATATAGGTAACTCTATTGAGAAAGGTATGGACATGGAATTCCTGTTATAGTTGTCATCGACTCCGATGATGTTGACATCCCATAGGTTAGACATGCTGTGTACACTGGCATACATGCCTACGTTGGAACCACCGGCCAGGGGCACAAAGCATACGCCATTGGCATAGTTGGAACTGTTCTTTTGGATTTGTTCCGTTGGGAATGTCTTCAGTATGCTGTCGCATACATAGACGGCCTTATCAGGACTGTCGAAGCCTGAATAGTCATCAGCCAGATAGTGCACGATGGGACCGTCAGGATTCTCCAGGCTATAGCCGTCAATGAAGCCTTGGACGGCATCCTCTATCTGCGGGTCCCCCTTCATGCCGGCCACTACCACGGCTGGCGTCTTGCCCAGCAGGCGACCAGCCACATAGAAGGCTCCATAGCGCTGAACCTTGAACGAGTAGACACGCTCTGGCAGCTGATGCCCGTCATCCTCGAAGGTCAGCACGCGAATGTCTGCCGCAGTTGTCCCCATCATTTCATTTGTAAGGGGAATGGAATCAATGCTCCTCGCAAGCTCGGTATAGTCAGAGCCGTTGAGCACAACAAGTGTAGAGTCGCCGTTTAAAGGAAGAAGTAAGTTAATCCTGTAACGATCATCTAACGAAGAATGATCTGAGGAAGGGGTGATGAAAGTGGAATTCAATTCAGGATGTTGCATGATAAAGTACATCTCTGCCTTGAGAATCATGTCGTTGTAGCCATTGTCGCCAGGCCCATTCAACGAATTGAAGAACGCCACATTGTGATGGCTGGTCTTCACACCAACATTGTCCTCACCTCCGTCGTCGTCATGACAGGCGGCGAGGCAGCAAACTGCTAAACAGAGGACTGCTATGTGATAAAAGCGCTTTTTCATTTGTGCCTGTAGTAGCTGGTGCGGAAGGCACGGACGGGGAACCAGTCGGCCTTGTCGCTGTCTATGTTTATGAGTCGTGTCGTGTAGTTCTTGCCTAATGCCAGGACACTGCCGCTGGTCTGCGTGTTCTTGGCGGGAATGAAGCAGCATTCGTTCACATAATGATAGCCGGTGGATGTGAACGCCTGGTTGTTCTTCAAAATGTCCCACTGGCCCCAGAGACCGGCGAACTGGGCGTCAAAGCCTGACACCTGGCCCATGAAGAGCGACTTGGTGTTCAGCCCGATGTAGTCATTCAGGGCGGAGATGTCCTTGGACATGGGCAGATACCAGTGGATGGCCTTTCCCGTCTGCTCTTCCTTCTCGTTGTCAAACAGACCGGGATATTGCTTTCGGAAGGGTCCCGAGTTGCCATACAGCACATTGGTGTAGAGCATGTTGTCTCGGAAGCGCTCCTCAATGTTGTAGTCGCCGTCGAGGTTGTTCTTGTCCTTGGGCGTGCCAAACTCCAGGCTCTCGTTCATGTTGCGCCGCGTCCAGTAGCCCGCGCCTATCTTCACTATCGGTATGCTGACCCTGCTGACGCGGAATACCTCGTTCTCAGCGGTCAGCGGCTGCTCCTGCATGGCTATGCCGAAGCTTTCGGGATACAGGTTGCCGTGTATGTAGTACAGGTCGTTGATGATGTCGCCCGCACCATAGCCGTCGATGGGGTTGACATACACATCACCGTCGCTGTACGACAGGTTGCAGGGGGGCAGCTCGCCGTCGCCCCTGAACAGTCCCTGTCCGATGTTGGTGCGGCCTTCGAGGATGGGGTAGTACACCACGACGCGCTTGTCGGTGCGTATCTTCGGCACGTATTCCTCGCAGATTTCCAAGATGGGCGTATTGTCGCTGCCCAGGCGCACCAGGCGCACCAGCGATGCGTTCTGGTCAGTGCTGAAGTTGGACAGGCTCCTGTTGCTCAGGTCAATGTGATAGTTGTCTATGCCCAGCTCACGGTCAGTGAAGTCGCAGTCGCTGCGGTGCGACATGTCGATGACATAGGTCAGCACGTCGGCCTTGGCCTGTGTGTCGGCGAAGAGGTCCCAGATGGGCATGAAGCGGAAGTCCACCACGTCGAGGTCCTTGCGTCGCTGGGCGTCGTTCAGGTCGCTGGCCGTCACGCTGTTCAGCCATAAGATGACCAGCTCGCCGTCGAGCACGTTGATGTCGGTCAGCGAGCGGATGGCTTTGATGAGCCGCTCGCGTGTCTCAGTCGAGCCGCCGGACACCTGGATGCTGTTCGAGTTCGTCAGGTCGCAGTTCAGGTGTTCGCTCACCTTCTCCGTCATCATCTTCTTCGACCGGCCGAACACCTTCTTGCTGGTCTCCTCGGTCTCTTTCTGGAACTCGTAGTCGCTGCTCTTCTCAAAGGTCAGGCACAGGTCCATCTTGCAGCCCACCGAGGCGCTGATGATGACATGCGTGCCGTAGGTGTCAATGAGCTGGCGGATGGCCTCCTCGCGCTGGGCACCGCTGCTCTGCAGCACCTTCTGCTGGGCCCTGAGGAAGGCGTTGGTGAACGGCAGCTCATCCTCAGGCTTCTCACCAATGAGATAGCGGATAGCCCCTTCGTCCATGCTGCGCGTGGCCACCGTCTTCTGCAGGCGGGCGTAGCTGCAGGCCGACTCGCGTGAGGAGTTCTTGTTGATTTCGGTGAAGCGCTTCGTGGTCTTCTTCACGAAGAGCACGTCGGTCTGCGTGGTCATCTCCTTGGTCAGTTTCATGGACATCTCCTGCAGTGACCATGCCGACGTGACTTGGAAGGTCTCCAGTGAGCGCATGGCCTCCTGCATGCTGTTGAAGGTGGTGTCGCTGTCAAACCTCTCCAGCTTCACAGGGTCGATGATTTTCCCCCTGAGGCTGTTCAGCGACTTGTATTCGTCGAAGGCGTTGAAGCCCCATCCCACGCGGTAGTCCGAAATAGGGTCGGCGTTGTCATCGTCGTTGGTGCGGTCCTCGCTCAGTCCACGCTGTCTGACGTGCAGTGTCACGTCGTGGTCGGGGTGCTTCTGGCTGCGCACGACGATGTCGGCCGTGCGTGCCGCACCATTCTCGTTGGCCGTGGCCAGCAGCTGTATGATGCCGTCGGCAGGCAGGTTGTTGTGCTGCAGCTGCAGCCAGTCGGCGTCGCAGGTCAGCGTCAGCGTGGAGTCCGTCTCGCCCTTGAAGGTGCTGTACAGGCTGTAGTAGCGCCCGTAGATGTCGATGACCGCCTCGTTGGTACCGTCGCTCCAAGTCACGGTCCAGTCGCTTTCGGACAGTGAGTCGTCATGGCACGACGACATGCTCATCAACATGGCAAGGGCCATGGCCAGAAGTAGGGTAGCCTTATTCATAGCCTATCTCGGTGGAATTATAGAAGTATACATAGCTGTTGTCACGACGCATCCTGTTCTTCCAGGTGTCGTCCTTGAAGTATTGTGGGAAGTAAGGTGCCTCTTCGGGCAGCTCTGTGGCATAGCTCCAGTTGGGCACGTTGTCGTATTGTTTCTTGTCGTTCAGATAGAAGTGATTGAAATATTTCACCACCCTCACCGGCGTTCCTTGCAGGCTGCCGTCAATGCCGATGCTGCCCGGGCGCTCGATGCCGATGATGGGGTGCCCCTCCCTGTATTCGGCGTAGGGCATTTTGGTGGTGGACAGGTTGCCGAAGTTCATATAGATGTTGCCGTCATAAGCATCGTCCAGCGCCCCCAGGTCGTTCACCTGCAGTTTGTTGTTGCTCCAGTCCACGCTATAGCTGTGTCCGTTATACACGCAGAGGCCCTTGCTCAGCTTGACGTGCCCCTCATAGATGGGGTAGACCACCCGCACCTTTTCTTTTTCTGTAATATCCGGCACCGGCTCTAAGCAGATGGTGGCCACATGACGGCCGGCATAGATGATGTCTGTCACGTCGGGGTTGGGGAACTTGTATTTCATGTTGCCCACGCGGCACACGTATTCGGTGGTGGAGTAGGGGATTTTGACGTTGATGAAGTTACGGTTGCCCAGCAGCTTCTGCATGATTGCGGCATTGTTGTAGACACGCGCCCTGATGCGATCCTTCAGTGTCCTGTCACTCACCAGATTCCAAATGGGCACCACGCGCATCTTTGTCAGTTCCACATTGCTGTTCTCCAAGTCGTTGTCGTTGAAATACACTGACTTGAGCCATTCGTCCAAGGTGGCTTCTGAGATGTTGATGCCGTCACTTGCGAAAGTGGTCATGCCGATAAGGTCGTCAAGAATCCTCGTGTCTCCCCCAGTGACGTCGAACTTGCATTTGCAGTTGCGCAGCACTTCCCAGTATGCGTCTTCCCGATGCTCCTCAAAGTGTGCTTTGAACAGCGTGGCTATGGCAACATTGGCCAGAAGGTCCTCATTGATTGTTTCGTGGAACTTATGTGTCTCTACCTGGATGTCGAGGTCCAGGCGTGCGCCTAATTCGGCATCCACCACGACGTGCGAGCCATAGACCTCTAAGAATTCGTCAATGGCACGCCAGTTGTCTACCGACGTGGCGGCCAGTTGCTTCAGGGCTTTCCTGAAGCTGCTGGTGAGCAGGTTGGGGTGTTTTTCAATCTGGTATGCGATGCCAGGCGAGTTCAGCGTGTAGCGCACCTTAGGCAATTTTCTCTCATCGCGTAGTATGTAGGTTTCATTGGTTCCGTCTTCAAAGGCGTGCAGCCTCGTATCCATATCGCCGCTGAAGGCAAACAATATCTGCCCGCTGACACTGGCTTCGAAGTTGGAGTTCTGTGCATAGTCTACAAGGCTTCTGAACACAATGTGTGAATACTCTGATCGGTTGAGATAGTCCACGTTTACCAACTTGACCATGCTGGTCTTCTCCACCTCGTCGAGCACCATTCGGTTCAACAGCTGGCAGCGCACGTAGTTCATGTTGCAGTATTCGCCACCCACGGCATCGTAGCTGTAGCCCACGGCATGGTGGCGCAGGAAGCTGCGGTGTATCTCTTGTTCAGTTGCTCGCGTGGCGGGTGGCTGTGCCAGGGTGAGCTGCTGCTGTGTGCCGTCGGCACGGGTGACGCTGACGGTGGCGGTGCGCCACTGGCGGTCGTCGTTCTGCTCTACATAGAGGTGCTGTGTGCCGATGGGCATCACGAAGTCAGCCTCGGGTGATGTCACGCTGACACTGCTCACCGGAGCCAGTGTCTTGGTGCTGTCACTGCCCCACACGGCCATGTCGAGCGTCTGGTCGAGGGGAGATATTTCAATGGCTCCGTCAGGCAACCCTGTTTGTTGTAATGCGGAGTCTGCAGGAAAATGGTCAAACTCCTCACTGTTGCAGCCGGTAGCTGCAACAATGAGAAGAATGACAGCCACCCTTCCCAGCAGGAAGGAGGCAGAATGGATGTTCTGTTTAGTAATCACTATTATTTAGTCACTGTTTCCTTAATCACACCTGAACGTACCAGCAGTTTCCTGACGATGGGATACTTGGGATAATCGGTCTGGTCGGCAATATACTGCATCACAACGCGTTGGCTGTTCCTGCCAAGAAACGACCAGATGCCACTAATTTCCGAATTAATCAACTCGGTTTTGTTCTTGTTAAGGTCTTTGTCAATCGTAAGGCTCTGAGCCCAAGTATTGATGGCGGTCTTGTCGTTGAATTCCCTAGCCAAAAATTTACTGTAAACATTTTGACGTTCAGTCAATCCGCCACCATAGATTTCAGCTTTGAAGTTTGCGTGCTTCAAAGTCTCCTCCATTTGCTTATTGTAGTCAACTGAGACTTTGGCATCCAGTTCGAATACAGCCGCCTTAATCTTTGCTGTTACGGTTGCTTTGTTAATGTCAAATGTCTCGTTGGTGTACGTGGAGTCATACTGGCAATCCAGTACGTAGGAACCACCAATTGTTGACTTAGTGATGATGGCGGGACCATAGTTTTCCATAATCTCGCTGCAGATGGTCATGACCTCCCAATTGTCCATGTAATTCGTGTAGTTAACCTGATCCGCGGTAATGATTTCCTCAAGTTCATTGGATATTTTAAGGAAATCACTCTGAATCAAGCAGCTACGGTAGTCAGCGTTGCCTTTCGCATCCGTTTGGGGTTTGCCTTCATCCAGCCATTCGTTATAGGCACTGAGCACGGCACGCAGGTTCACTGTGCCGATATAGAGAGGATAGTTTGCTGACAGATGGTATGACTTAGCATTTGAGACGCGCTTCTCACCAGTTGATATCTCGCCAGAGACGCCAAATGCGAATTTGCCGTAGGAGATGTTGCAGCTGATCTTTACACCCAGCGTGTCGGTCTTGTCCTCCAGACTGTCACCCTGTGCATCCTCGGCTTTGAGAACGTTTTTATAGTCCTCGTTCAGGAGACGATTGTATTTGATGGGGTCGGTCTCCATGACTGCCTTAATAGCTGCCACGTTGAGCACTGAGGCTGAAGTGTAGGTGTAATCTTCCACATTGTAGCCGTTCCCCAGACCCTTACTGACAACGACGTCAAGGCCGTCTGTAGCGTTATCCCTTGACACAATCTGCTTCACGGGAATCTTGAAGCTGTCGCTGCCGCTCTTGACAGTGAGCTCGGTGTTACGCGAGATGCCGTCATATTTCGGCTCCACGAGGATGACGACCTGCTGGCCGCCCTTGCCATTCTTCACCACCAGGTTCACCCACTTGGCGTTGTCGGGTACGGAGGCTTCCCACTCGCTGTTGCCGTTCACCTTAATCTTGTAGATGCCACCAGTATAGTCGGTGGTGATACCTTCTTTGGTGAAGGTCTCTTCAATGCTGAACTCCTTGTCATCGTCATCTGAGCAGCTGACGGTGCCGAGTCCCAGTGCGCAGCAGAGAATGGCGCTGCCCCAGAAAAACTTACTTTTCATTACTTGTTGTTTTGTTGAGTTAATAAATTAATGTTGATTAAAAATAATAATGTATATGCTTGTCATTTGATGATGACTTTGCGTCCTTGATGGATGTAGAGGCCGGGCTGCGTGGGCCGCTGGCTGAGCCGCTGGCCGTCGAGGGTGTACCACTGCATGTTGCGGGCACGCGGTGCGTGGTCAGCTGTTGTCTCCATGATGCCCGTCTCTTCCTTGTCGCCGAAGTCAAGCCTGAACGAGCGGACGAAGGGGGCCAAACCGATATCGCCTGCAACAAGGCCCTCCAGCTCGAAGTAGGCGCGGAAGGAGTTCAGGTAGCTGACTTCCAAGCCATCGGGATAGAACAGACCGTTATCGGCGCCTAACAGCAGTATGTTGTTGGCGGGTGTTCCTGCTTCCCAGGTGATGGGCTTGAAGCTGCCCTTGAAGTGAATCTTCGGGTCGGTCACTTGGTTGCCTTTGCTGTCGGTGACGGTCAGCTGGCCGCCATCCTCGTCGGTAACGACGATGCTGACATCCTCAGGGTCTGCCAAGGTGCCAGTGGAGCCTGACTTAAATGCGACACTACCCTGGATAATAGGGGAGTCGATAGTTTTTGGATTCCCTTCATCGTCTACCTCCTTCTCCCATCTGACGATGTAAGGCTTTAAAGCACTTATTTTTGTAGCCTTAGTGAAGTTCAGTGTCAGCACGCCTTTGCTGAACTTGGCTCCAGTGAGTTCCATGGCGATGACACCGCTTAGGGGATCCGGGGTATACAGGTTTGGGAAGGGCAGGCATAGGGTGTGCCAGGTGCCATTCTTCTTGAACGTGCGACCCGTTAGCACGAATAAGTTAGCGCCGCCATCAGCATAATGTGCCAGCACATCGGTGTTGTCTTTATCATCGGGCAGGCTCACGAGACCACAGGCAGCACACTTATTGTAGTTGTTGGGATCGTTGAAATCGTGCTCCACTTTTTTGTCACTTGTCAGACAGAACTTACATTTTGAGTGATACTCTGCGTTGATGATGGCAGCGGGGTATAGTTCGTAGTCACTTGATATATAGTGGTCACACTGCTCTACGATGGCAGCCCATCCACGCAGTTTGTTGATGCGTTCATTGGCCCGTGCCTTATATTCTAGTTCACTTGTTGCATCAGGATTATAAAATTCCACCATGGCTTCGTCGAAGAGGGTGATTGGGCCGCTGACGGGCAGGTTGCTGAATGTGCTTACTTGGCCGCCGTGGCCAAAGGCTTGCGCGCCAGGATAGATTCGTGATTGAGTAATAGCCCTTACCTTGCCACCTGTAATGTTGACTTTAGCCCCGCCGCCCTGATAAAGGGGAAGGTTTATTCCTTCGTATGTGCCAGGCGATGTCAAGTCCGGGTTTTCTCTCAGTTGTGCTCCGCCCCCGATAGCAGCAGCATATTTGCCGCCGTCTGCATAGACCTCACCCCCGGTGATGGTGATGTTGGCCTGGCGCTCGCGTGGGGTAGCCTGTGGGTATCGGAACAGGTAGCAGCTGCCGCCTTCGCCGCTGCCAATGCCAGCGCCGCCGCCTTGTGTGCCGTCAGTACCTTTGGCCGTCACGATGCCACCTTCAATAAGAATGTTGCCAAGGAAATAGGCGTTTGAGCCACCACCGATGCCAGCACCGCCCTTGCCGCCAGTGGCCGTCACGTTGCCGCTGTGGATGATGATGGAGTTCTTATATTGACATTCGTCCACATCTTCCAGCTGGTTATGATTATTATAGATGTTAATAGTTGCACCAGCACCTGATCCTATACCAGGAGCATATTCGCCTCCTGTGGCGTTTACGGTGGCATTCCAGATTTCAATGGTAGAGAACAATTTCCCGCTATTGCCGCCTATGCCAGCGCCCAGGTTGTTGCCCGTCGCCGTTATGTTGCCGCCGTAAAGCCTGATGTCGCCACACTTGTTGGCGCTCCTGCCACCCCCGATGGCGGCTATGCCAGAAGTGTTTTTTGTCGTGGCCACAATCTTGCCTACATGATCGCCCGTCAGACTCTGCGCATAGACCGTCAGGCTGGAAGCCTCTGACACGTCAATGCCTTGTTCGGCAGTCAGCGTGGCGCCGTCGGCAAGAATCATGTTTACGTCGCCGACAGTGTTCAGACGATTTGTCACTTTCTTGGAGGCGGGCAACACGAACCATCCCTTAGTGTCGTTGGCGTCTGGATGCTGAGGGTCGTTGTACCCCAAGCCGAAGGATACGCTTGGAGTGTCTTTCAGCTCGGACAAGTCCAAGCATTGACGGCTGTTGCTGCTGCCGTTTTTGTCAAGATAGGTAACATCATTCGTTGTGTACGGCAGGCGTGCCAACTCATTGTTGTAGATAATCATGCCGCAGGATGGGGCGTCGTCTTTATTACCCGTTACGCTGCTATAGCGGATGTATGCATCAGCCAGGGCAAGGGCGTGCAGCTCCACGTAGCTCTTCGTGCCTCCGTCGGTGATGGGCACTGAGTATCCGTCCTCACAGGTGATGCGGATGTCGGCTCCCGTGGTGAACGCAGACGACAGCTTGATCTTTTTCCCTGTGTTCAGATAGAGGTCGTGGGCGGCTTTTGGGCTATAGCTGCTGATGTTGCCTTTTATCACGGGGTTGCCATACATAGTGATGGAGGCAGCATTGTTGCCGCTGTCGTCGCCCACATAGATGCCAGCGCCACGGCCGGCCGACGTGTTGCCAGTGATGCTTCCGCCACCCACCACCAGTATGCCTTTGTTCGTGATGCCGCCGCCGCCATTCACCGTAGCTCCGTTATTGTAAATGCTGCCACCTAAAACTTTGACAGTACTGTTGGCTCCAGCCTCGTTATAGATGCCGCCGCCGTCGTGTGCGTGGTTGAACCCTATGCTGACTCCGTCGACGGTGGTCGTGCCTTTGTTGTAAATGCCGCCGCCAGCAGTTCCAGCACTGTTCATTCTAACCTCGCCGCCAGTCATTTCAATCGTGCCGTCGTTCCAGATGCCGCCGCCGTAGGCCGCAGTATTGTTGGCTACTGAGCCGCTGGTATATTCGTCGGCTTGGGTTATAGTACACTTGCCTTGGTTCATGATGCCGCCACCCTTGTCTGAACTGCTGTTGGCTTCGATACGGCCTCCGTCGATGGTGAGCGTGCCAGTGGCGGCGTTATAGATGGCACCGCCGTCCTTGGCTTTGTTTCCCGTTATCGTTCCACCGCTGATGACGCAGGTGCCACTGTTGTAGATGGCTCCGCCACTGCCGGTGGTGTTGCCGCCAGTAATTTTTCCCAAGCCGTATTTTTTAATGGTGAGCTTTCCGCCATTTTCAACGATGAACACACTGCCGTTGGCAACGGCACTTTGGTCTGTGAGTCCGCGGTCGATGCTGTAACCGTTAAGGTTGAGGGTGATGTCCTGGCCATTCTTGATGATGAGGGGACCCTGCTTCAAGTTGATGTTGTCCGTCAGCGTCAGTTCTACATCATCGATGGCATGTTCCAGAAAGAGCCTGAGCCGCTCTTCGCTAAAGATTTTATGAGGCGAATAGACCTCAATGCTGATGGCGTTGAATGGTGCCCAGCCAGTAAAATAATCTTCCCCAATCTGTTTAGACCACCAATCCTGGATAAAAGATATGCTTTCACCAAAAATATAGAAGTCAAAATTTCCTGTGACATCTGTCCAATTGATTGTTGCGGAATTATAATCATTCTTGGTACAGCTTCCCACCACTCTGCTGAGGGTGCCATATGGCAACGTAAAGGTGATTGCGCTGTGGCATGATGGTTGTGACTCAGTAAGAACGGCATAGTTTGAATATGACTTACCCGGTGGCCAAAGCTCAATCCTTTCCAAGTCAGTAGCATCCCCAAGGTAGGTACCCTTTTCATCGTTTGTTGAACCATTGGGAAAAAAGTCTTGCCAGAGAGTTTTCCCCTGACCATATTCGTCAATCCAAAATCCATTCTGTGCATATACCCTTGCACTTGTTGCCGGCAGCAATAGTAACGCGGCAATCAGTGGCAGCATCTTCTTTGATATTGCCGCCATGCAGGATTCATTAGCTCGCATGCTCATTTGTCGTTTCTTTCTTGTTTTTCGATAGTCTATCCAGTGGTTACTCCCAGTCGTCCTCCTCGCTGTTCCTGCCACGCGACTGCGCAGCGCCATGGCCACCACCATCGTAGTGCAGGTTGACGTTGCTGTCAATGTTTGTCATCTTGTTTGAGTTGCAGATGATGCAGGCCGTGGCGGTCGGGATAAGGCGTGTTTCTGGTTTGGTGTATGTCTTTCTGTTCATAGATAGTTTGTTCTTTCATTAAGTCGGTGCAAAGGTACAAAAAAATTGGTTATCCGCAACTTTTTTTTTCGGTATTTTGACTTTTGGGATAAGAAAACTCGACTTAGGACAAACTAATTTATGATTTTTTTGCGCCATTGGCTGTTTTTTTATACTTTTGCACCCCATTTCGATAACGGAAACATGAATAATAAGATACAGTGTAGGCAGATTTGACAACCTTTTTTTTATATACTATAATTTATAACATGAAAAAGAAAGTATTTTTATTAGCGCTCCTCACCCTGGGGCTCACCCAGGGATTCGTCTCGTGCAGTGACGATGACGACAAGGAACTCACATCGGAGCAGAAAGAGCAGCAGGCCATCGACCAGCTGTCAGTGACAACACAGTATTGGAACGTGGTGGGACAGCTCGCCGGCAGTGACAGCTACACCGAGGACTACCAGGGCAAGACCTTTGCCCCCATCATCGGCGAGGCTACCAACAGCAACGAGGCCGTGCGCACCATCATCACCGGCGACCTGGAGACGGCAGCAGCCCGTTTCTGCGGCCTGGTGGGCATCAGCTCTGAGGGCTTCGATGCCAACAAGGAGTATGTGTGGACAAACGAGAACGTCGGCACGCTGACCTACAAGCCCACGGGCGGCACGTCGCTGGCCACCGTCGACGTGGACATCAAGCAGATGCCCGGCCTGTCGCAGCTGGTGTACAAGACCTCTGACCAGGCAGGCAACAACAGCGAGTTCACCGGTACCGCCTACTACCGCTTCGGCGACATCGTGAAGAAGGTGGAGAACGGCCATACCGACTACTGGATTTGCGTGCGCCCCGCCTTCGGTCCCGAGGGCAAGGAGGACAGCCACTGGATCTCCGTCAGCCCCCTGCACGACAGCTACATCAAGGAGGTGACCAAAGGTGGCGTCAAGCACCGCCTGCCGGTGAATCTCTACACCAACAAGGAGCACATGCAGAACTTTGCCGAGCTCCTCTACGCCATGTTCAGGCCAGCCGACTATGACGCCAACCTGGCGAAGAACTACAAGAAGCTGAAGTATTTCACCGACTTCGACTACGTGAAGCACTATGAACTGAACAGCAGCGGCTTCTTTGCCGACCAGTATGACAACTGGGGACTGAGTTCCAACTTACAAGGCGTTCCCAACATGTGCAAGGTTGCCATGTGCGCTTATTCGGGTGACATCACGAACGCATTAGTAAAGGGTTATGGCATCAGCTTCATCTATGACGTGTCGCTGAAGAATGACGCGGTGTCGATGAAGCGAAAGACGTTCTACGGCGATAACCTGAAGACGGTCATGGACGATTCGTTCACCCTGAGCCTGAACGGCGACGCCTTCAACATCGGCGACTACAGCACTGAAAAGTCAGCGACCATCAAGGCTCCCATTAAGTTCCCTAACGGCGTGTCGACAGATGTCAAGTGCTTCTTTGTGCGCTACAAGACGGGCAAGGAGCTGTGCAAGGGCACGCAGGAGGCTGCCAAGTATGACAAGCGTGCTCGGCTGACCAACTGTGAGGATGTTGTCGTGTATAACCAGAAAATGGGACTTGACGTGAACGACCTGCGCACCCTGGAACCTCAGAAGGCTGGCCGTGTGCACCGCCCGCACTACCGTCTGGGCGATGTCTACCAGGATGAGAAGGGAAATAAATGGTTCGTGGTCAACATGAGTGGCCATACCATTGAGCGCTCTGAGTATGCTGAATTCATTTCCTTCGATGGACTGGAAGCCGACATCAACAAGGGCTTTGTGGAAAATCTGCCCACACGTGCCCAGGCCGTGCGTGCCTATACCCACCTCTGGAACATCTTTAACGCCGTGATTAACGTTGCTGGCGACGATTTCGGAAATCCTAGTGGACGTCCGGCTTGCTACCTGAACATCCGTGAATATGCCCATGTGGACATCCGCAAGCTCTTCCAGCGTACCAAGGCTTACAGCAACGACCCCCGACAGAGCTCGCAATCGGCTTGTGTCGCCTATTATGACGAGGCCAACAACAACTTCGACATCACGCAGCACTTGCTCCGTGTGATTGTGAACAACCAGAACGAGGCGAACGACATGACCTTCTGGGTGTGGGACAGCTACCCGCAGAATCCCTCTGCCCTTGAGCAGTTCCAGCGCTCGTTCACCAGCCAGCCGATACTGCTGCAGGATGTTGCCAACCAGGCGATGGTAGACACGTATGGCGAGGATCACTATGCGCGCCAGCCGTTGGTCTATCCGTCGTTAGAGGGCCCATTTGGCACAGTAGGCGCTGAGCGCCAGCCCCGCACACAGGCAGACCCCATGGCCAACGACGTGACCAACTACTACTATGACCAGGCCACATGGAACGCCTTCCAGAATCACACCTCGATGTGGAACGAACCCGTGCTCTTCCTGCGCATGACGGCTGCCAGGGACTTTGGCGACACCAACTATTCGACCAAGACCGTGGACGGGCATACGCTGACGCTCCTCCATGCACGTGACTGGGAAATGTACGATGAAGACAATCTCGGTGACCTAATGGATGGCTTGTCAGTATATTACAAGACCTTCGCAAACTCGTATAATGAGTCTGGGGTGAAGAGCGTATGGCCCACCTGGCGCATCTGGCGCACCGTTGACCCAGACTTCAAGATGTAGTCGACGTGCCAGTCTTCCTGCGAGCGTGCGCGCGTGTAATGCGCGCGCACGTATAAGGGAACCCCAAAAGATGGTGCACCAAGTGCACCTGAAGTGGTTTAATCGTCTGATTTGCAAGTCATTGGCTGGTGCACCAACGGTTCAGATCGAGCACCTGATGGTGCACCAGAGGCTGCTAATGGTGCACCAGGGTTCAGCCGAGGGACTCTTGGCACAGATGAAACCGCGGTTTTTGGATAAATTCTCTCGAGAATTTGACAATAAGTCGGCACTTTACGGAATTATCTCAATGACTTATTGGAATAAGTCAATGAGTTATTGGAATAAGTCAATGAGTTATTGGAATAAGTCATTGAGATAAAAAAGTCCCACGGCGTGGGATTTTTTTTCTCATGGAGATAATTCCGTAAAGTGCCGAGGGCTGACCGTCGCGGCAGAACTATATACTCCCCTCCCCCCCGCGGGAGGGGGCGGGGGTGGGGCTGTGAGGGGTCGGGGGGGAGGCTGGAGGGGTCGGGGGTGAGGCTGCTGGTGCTCGATCTGGTGCACGATCTGAACCGTTGGTGCACCAACCAACGACTTGCAAGCCAATATGTTAAGGGCCATAGGTACACTTAGTGCACCATTTTTTTTGTTTCCCTTATTATATATATAGGAAACGGATGATACGCTAAAGCGTAAAAAGACCTGTCCCCCTTGTCACCTGGTTTCTATGGCAAAAAAAGCAAAATCAGTAAAAAAGGTTGATTTATCAGTGATAGGGATAGGCTGAGTATGACATTTTTTTCGTACCTTTGCACCCGCAGTCGCCCCTTAGGAACATGGTGTGAAAAGTAGCACAAATGAAATACAAAACAATCATCTTAGCACTCGTGACAGCAGCAAACAGCTTCGCCCAGGGCGTGACGGATGTGCATAGCCACATCATCACCCCTGAGTTCGTATCGTCGCTCGAAGGTGAGGGACGGCTGATGGACGAGGGATTCCCCTTGCCTAAATATGATGTGACGCGTCATCTGCAGTGGATGGACGAAGCCGGCGTGCAGACCTCAGTGCTGACGTTGGCGGCTCCTCAGCCATCGTCAGCCATCGTGGTGAGACAGGCCAACGAGGCGGCGGCCCGCCTCAAGGCCGAGCATCCTGGCCGGTTCCTGTTCTGTGCGGCCTTGCCGCTGCCCGACGTGGATGCCGCCATGCGTGAGGCCATCTATGCGCTCGACACGCTGAAGGCCGACGGCATCAAGCTGGCCACCAACGTAGGGGGACAGTATCTCGGCGCACCAGAGCTTGACACGCTCTTCTCGCTCTTGGATGAGCGTCAGGCAGTCGTCATATTGCATCCCCATCGTCCGGAGCCCGTCAACCGTCAGGTGATGCAGCAGACGCCGCTGGCCATGCAGGAATACCTCTCAGAGACCACCCGTGCCGTGGCGAACATGATCTCGCGGAATGTGCTGGCTCGCTATCATCGCCTCAAGGTGGTGGTGCCGCATTGCGGTGCCTATCTGCCCTTGGCCGTACCTCGGATGAAGTCGCTGACGGCCGTGATGCAGGCCAACAAGATGGTGGGTGAGATTGACTGGGAGGCTAACCTCAGCACCCTCTACTACGACCTGGCGGGTGCCCACTCGCCCGAGGTCATTCGCATGCTGCTCACCATCACCACGCCCGCTCATCTGCTCTATGGCTCCGACTATCCATACGTTGCGCCGCAGGTGCTCACGCAGGGGCTCGCAAGGATGAAGCAGTACCTGACTGACGAGCCTGACCTCGCTCCCTTCCGCGAGATGATTCTCGTCCAGAATGCCCGTCAGCTGTTTACAGACCCCACCCCCAGCCCCTCCCCTTGAAGG
>CAMVKN010000046.1 GCA_947168045.1 uncultured Prevotellaceae bacterium | reverse complement strand
GCGCTCTCGCCTCAGTCGCGTTTGCTGGTGCAAACATAGTAACTTGAGTAATTGTGTTTAGTAACACAGCTGGCGGTAGGGACAGTAGCGGCAGCGCTGGCGGTCTTCGGTGGGTTTCAGCGGCGTGTCGTGGTCGTACATTGCGGCTATGGTCTGGTGCAGCTTTTCAGTGAAGGGCTGGGCGTAGAGACTGACGTCGCTGATGGCAGCAGGCCCGAAGTGAAGCAAGGGGTCATAGCCCTCGGCACCTGCATGCTGGATGAAGAGCAGTGCCGGGGCCACGGGCAGCCCGTTGGCTGAGACACCCTTCCGGTCAGGATGGGGGCTGGCCACGACGAGCGAATAGAGCATGGCCTGCAGGTAGTAGTCGGAGTGGTCCTTCAGGCTCTCTTGCGCAAACACCGCGTCCACACCGCTGAGCGCCTTCAGCCGGTGCGGTCCCGTCTTGTAGTCGATGACACGGACGAGGCTGTCGCCATCAGGTGTGGTGACCATGTCCATGCGGTCTACACGGCCGCCGATGGTGACGCTTCCTCCTGGCAGCGACGGCACATCCAGCGGCATGCTGACGTCGCCTTCGAGCGAGAGGATGGTGAACGGCGTGAGCTGGCGGTCGAGGGTGAGCAGCTGGCGCAGGTAGTGGATGATGACCTGACGGTTGATGAGTACCAGACCGGCCTCGTGGAGGTGCTTCACCTCCTGGCGGAACGCTTCGTCGACGGCACGCTCGATGGCAGCGCGGTCCTTCAGCTGCTCGTCGATGGCCGTGGCACTGATGACGGGGTTGGCCTGCGTCATGCGTGTGTAGATGGTGCATGCCGCCTCGTGGAAGATGTTGCCGAAGATGCGGTTGTCGATGGTGTCGTCGTCAGGGTCGTCAGGCTCCTGCAGCCCTCGCACATAGCGATAGTGGAACATCAGCGGACAGCGCATGTAGGTGTTGATGGCCGTAGGTGTGAGCAGACTGGGTGGCTTGGCCTCGTTGGCCACGGGCTGGGGCAGGCGCAGCTGGTGGCTGAGGTAGCCTTGCAGCGTCAGACGGCTGATGGGATTGGGATATTCGACCATGAGCTGCAGCAGGAAACGGCTCATCTCGCCCTTCTGCCCGTCGGTGGTGGCGTTGTTGTAGACGATGGTGATGTCGGTGGCTCGCTGCAGCAGGCGGTGGAAATAGTAGCTGTAGATGGCCGTGTGGTGCTCGGGCGTGGTGAGGCCGTAGGCGCGGCGCAGGCTGTAGGGTATGAAGGAGGTGGTGGTCTCGCCGCGCGGCATGTTGCCCTCCTGGGCCGAGAGGATGAGCAGGTGGGTGAAGTCGAGGTTGCGCGTCTCCAGGATGCCCATCACCTGCAGTCCTTCGGCAGGCTCGCCGTGGAAGGGCACCGAGGCTGTCTGCAGAAGCTGGGTGACAAGGCGGCTGAGGGTGACGATGTCAGTCTGGAGGTCGCCGCCACGCGTCAGGGTGAGCAGGCGGTTGAGCAGGGTGTAGGTGCGGAAGAGACACTCGGCGTTGAGCACGGCTGTCTGGTCGTCGCCCTGCACGGCGCTGCTGTGGTGAGCGAGGTGTTGGAGCACCTGGCAGAGCCACACGAGCAGCTCCTCGTTCTGATAGAGCGGCGTGGGCTGCTGGAAGAGAAGCGCCTGTAGCTCTGGCGAGGCGGCGGCCAGCAGGGGGTGACGCAGCAAGGACGTGCGGTAGCGGTAGCGGAAGGTGCCGCGCTGACGGTCGTAGCCGTCGCGCCGCAGGGTGATGAGCTGACTGACGAGCGATGCCACGGGCGACTGGGCCAGTGGGTAGCCGGTGGTGATGTTGACACTGCCTACCTGTTCGGGCAGACAGTGGATGACGGCAGGCAGCAGTGCCTCGCTGCAGAGTACGATGGCCGTCTGGCGACCGTCGCTGATGCGCTGCGGGTCGGCCTGGAGCCAAGAGGCGGCATAGCGCGCCTGGATGTTCTCGGTGGTGGCAGAGGCGATGTGCAGCCGCTTGGGACGCAGGAAGTTGTGGTAGATGTCGTGGTCGGTGGAGTCCAGCTCGTTGGGAAAGTCTGCCAGATACTGGCTGATGAAGTGGCCTGCCTCTTGTTGTGAGGGGCGTGAGCCATGCGGCATGTAGTAGTCGTCGAAGTCCCAGTAGAAACGCGCCTGGCCCTGGCGGCGCAGCAGGGTGAAGAGCTGCTGCTCGACACGGAGCAGGACGTTGAAGCCGACGAAGATATAGATTTTCGAGTTTGGAGTGTTGGGTTTAGAGTTTGCTACCGCTGCATCCTCATCTCTGCCTAAGTCCTCCACCACCTTCCGGTACAGTGCCCCTTCGTATGCCAGTCCTTGGGCTGCGAGACGCTTGTTGAAGTCGTGGTAGATGTCGGCCAAGTGTGCCCACAGTCTGATGAAGCGCTGACGCAGCTCGCTCTGGCGGTCGTCGGTGAAGTTGCTGAAGAAACGGCGCAGCACCTGCCGCTGCTCTTCAGTGAGGAAGGTGTTGTCGTCCATCTCGTGCAGGTCTGTGATGTTGGCCAGCACGTGGTCGGCATCGGCCATCTGCTTGTCGATGTCGTCGAAGTCAGCCAGCAGCAGCTCGCCCCATCCGAAGAAGTGGTCGAGGGTCTCGTCGATGCCAGTCTGTGTGGTGAACGACTTGTGCAGCTCGCACACCAGCTTCACGGGGTCGGCCACCTTCAGCGTGGAGTGGCGGCGGAAGAGGTCGCTGATGGTGATATAGGCAGGGCTCCAGACGGGCTTGCCAGCCTGGCGTGCCAGGTAGTCGTTGAGAAAGAGGGCGGCACGCTTGTTGGGGAAGACCACGGTGAGGCGTGACAGGTCGGTGCCATACTTGCTGAGGATGTCGTCAGCTACATATTCGAGGAATGACTTCATACTTCAATAATCTTGTTGGTATATACGAGCCACAGGTAGCCTTTCACTTGCGTGTGTCCCATGGCCTGCAGCAGGCTCATGTATTGCTGCACCTGCTGATGGTAGGCGGGGCGGTCGTTGCCGAACTTGAAGTCGACGACGATGGTCTGGGTGTCGTCGGTCATCACACGGTCAGGACGGCGACTGACGACGCGTCCGCTGGAGGGGTCGATGGTGAGGATGGTACATTCGTTGAACAGCTGCCAGCGCCCGGGCTGGAACCAGTCACTCACCTTGGCGTCAAGCAGTCGCTGACGCAGCAGACGGCTGAGATGGCGGCGGGACAGCGGTTCGTCGCTGCCGAGGATGCCGTCGCTCTCGAGCTGGCTCAGTGCATCGTCGATGTCATCCGTGCTGCCGATGGATGCCAGCACGCGGTGCAGCACGTTGCCCAGACGGATGTAGGCAGCCTGCTGCTGGCTGTCGCTGTCATGCTGCTGACTGTCACCGTTCTGTCGCAGGTTGCCACCATCCGTATGCGGGCTGTCACCATCCGTCTGTTCCGGCTTCGTGAACTCGCGGCTCTGGTTACTCTGCTTGAAGTCGGCCTTCGAAGGGTGGATGTTGATGGGCACACGAATGGGGGTGGAGGGTAGGAGAAAGGGGTTGGGAGAAGACCCAATAGCCCCAGCAGCCCCACCCCCAACCCCTCCCGCGGGGGGGAGGGGAGTGTATAGTTTTGCCGCGTCATTTCCGCCTTGAGAGTATATACTCCCCTCCCCCCCGCGGGAGGGGCTGGGGGTGGGGCTGTATTCAAATACCAGCGCCTGCTGCTCGTCCTCCTGTCCCGTGAGGATGGCCTGGCCAGCCCCACCCCCGACCCCTCCCGCGGGGGGGAGGGGAGTGGTTAGTTTTGCCGCGTCATTTCTGTCTTGAGAGTATATACTCCCCTCCCCCCCGCGGGAGGGGTTGGGGGTGGGGCTGCTGGGGCAGGTTGGTTTGTTGGGGCTGGTTGGTTTGCTGGGGCTGTTGGGGCTGTTAAGCACTTCCACCACCTGGGGCAACACCTGCTCTATGAGCGATGAGCGCGTGATGGCACTGCTCTTGCGCCTGCCGTAGACATACAGACGGGAGACGGCACGCGTGAAGGCCACATAGAGCAGGTTCAGGTTGTCGACGATGTTCTGCTGGTGCTCCTCGTTGTAGTCGGCCTCATAGATGGTGCCCTTCATGCCCTTCTGCGAGAAGTCGATGGGGGCCAGGGGAAGCTGGTTGAACGGCGCTTCGGTGGGCGCACACCACAGGATGTCGGGCATCTCCAGGCGCCAGTCGCAGTAGGGGATGAGCACGACAGGGAACTCCAACCCCTTCGACTTGTGGATGGAGATGATGCGCAGACCGTCGTTCTCAGGACTCTGGATGGTCTTGCCGCAGAGGTCGTCATCCCATGCACGGAGAAAGGCGTCGATGGACGAGCCACGGTCAGTGGCGAAGGCCGTCACCTGGTCGAAGAAGGCACACAGATAAGCGCTCTGCTGCTCCATGCTGTCCAGCCCGAGCAGCGCATAGAGCGTCTCGGCCTGCTCATAGAGCGGCAGCTGCGACAGGCGCTGCTCGGCCATCTTGTCGAGGATGTCCTTGAACGCCATGCCCGTGGTCTTCTCCAAGCAAGCCTGCGCAATGGTGTCGGCAGGGTTGGCCATCAGACGCATGGCGTGGATGATGGCCATGACGGCGGGCGAGGCATCGAGGCGGAAGGCCTCGTCGCTGACCACCTTCAGACCGGGCAGCTGCTCCATGAAGTGGCGGGCGATGAGGGGGATGTAGCTGTTGGCCCGGACAAGGATGGCCATGTCGGCGGGCTTCACACCCTCTTCGAGCAGCTCGGCCACCTGTGAGCTCAGCAGGTCGAGCGTGCGCTGGTCGTAGCCCTCGGAGGGAAGGAGCGTGATGCTGACGGAACCCTTGTCGTGGTCAGCATCGTCGGGCACCTCCTGGCATACGTCGTCGTAAGCCCTGGTCTCGTCGGTGGGCGTCTGCCCTTCGGCGCTGTCATGGTCAGCCAGCTCCAGCTTGGCCGCCACGGTGAAGAAGGCGTTGTTGAAGTAGACGATGCGGGGGGCTGAGCGGTAGTTGACTGACAGGTCCTTGACATCGACCATGGTCGGCGAGTGGGCGAACTGTTTCTTGATGCCAGCCAGCAGGCGCCAGTCGCCGCTGCGCCAGCGGTAGATGCTCTGCTTGACGTCGCCGACGATGAGGTTCTCAGAGCCATGGCGGCTCATGGTCTCCTGCAGCAGCACCTTGAAGTTCTGCCACTGCACGGTGGAGGTGTCCTGGAACTCGTCAATCATGATGTGCTCCAGCTGCGTGCCCATCTTCTCGAAGATGAAGGGCGTGTCGCTGCCGTCGATGAGCTGGTGCAGCAGCTGCTGGGTGTCGCTCAGCAGGAAACGGTTTTGCTCGTCGTTGAGCTGCCGCACCTTCTGTTCGATGCTGCCCAGAAGCCTGAGCTGTGAGAGGTGTGCCAGCGTCAGGTCGGCACTCTTGTAGAGCTTCCACTGGCGGGGCTGCTCGTCGATGGCCTCGCGCAGGAGCTGGTCGAGGGTGGTGCTGGCCAGGTGGCAGATGGCCTCACGGCGGGGATGGCTCTTCTTGCACCACGCCTCCTCGTTGCCGGCGCAGTCGAGGGCCCGCTTGGTGAGCACGCTCTCGTCGAAGATGCCCTTCTGTAGCTTCAGGAAGAGCGATGCCACGCCGCTGCGCCCGTAGCTGAGGTCGCCGACGGTGAGCTGCTCCTCTTCGAGGGCGTTGAAGAACCGGTCAGCGATGTCGGTCATGCGCTGGCGCGCCTGCTGACGGATGCGGCGCAGCTGCTGTTGGTAGTGGTCGAAGAAGTCCTTCTGGCCCATCACCCGGTGCAGCTCATCGCCGTGCCGCTTGTAGTAGTCGCGGAAGATGGTGCGCCCGAAGCGCTTGATGCCGCCGATGACGTTCCACGAGCGGTCGTCGCTGATGTTGTCCATGATATACTTCATCAGCCACTGCAGCAGGAGGTCGGAGGCTGACAGCGAGTCGATGAGCTGGTCGACGGCTGTCTCCTCCACCTGTACGTCGTTCAGCTCGACCTTGAGGTTGGCGGTGAGGTTCAGCTCGCGAGCCAGGTTGCGCAGCACGCTCTGGAAGAACGAGTCGATGGTCTCCACGCGGAAGTAGCTGTAGTTGTGTAGCAACAGGTGGAGGGCCTGACCGGCACGCTCGGCTATCTGCTGCTGCGACAGCTCGCCGTCGAGCGCCTTGTACACCTTGTCGGCATAGCTGCGCGATTCGGGCAGTCCACGCCAGATGCCATAGAGGTGTGTGAGGATGCGCATCTTCATCTCCTCAGTGGCTTTGTTTGTGAAGGTAACGGCCAGAATCAGCCTGTAGTTCTGCGGGTTACGTACCACCAGCTTGATATATTCGGTGGCCAGCGTGAAGGTCTTTCCGCTGCCCGCACTGGCTTTATAGACGGTGAGTGGGTAGTGCGCCATGACTTTTCTTTTCTTCAAACAAGTGGCAAAGATATAAATAATTTTTCATTTTCTGTCATCTATTTGCCTCTACCACCGACGGAACAGCTCGAAGGTGAACTTGGCACCCGTCTCCTGGAAGTGGGTGCTGAGGAAGCTGGCAAAGAGGCCGACGGAGAAGTAACGGCAGGTGAAGCCGTAGCCCAGCTCGCTGTAGAGCCGTGTGTGGGCAATGGCCAGCGAGCTGAGGTAGATGCGCTCGCGCTCCACATAGCGCCCGACGAGGGGTACGAAGGAGGCGGCCATGAGCGGCGACTCGAAGGACACGTTGCCGCGAATGTAGTAGTCGCTCATATTATAAAGATGTGATTCCAATAACTGGAAGTTGCCCGACCAGTCGTCGTCCCACCCCTCGGGCAAGTTCTCATCGCGGAAGTTGGAGTAGTCCATGAAGTAGTTACGGTCGCGCTTGGTGTAGAAGCCGGTGCCCACGCGCAGGTTGAACGTTTGCAGACGGTGCAGACGGTGCTTGAGCGATGCGTCAAACTCCCATCGCTCATAGTTGAGGTAGCCCTTCTTGCCTGGCATGCCCCATTCGTAGTCAATGGTGAAGAGCGGTCCCTTGCGCCAGGGACGTGTCTGTAGCGACAGTACGGGTGCCAGACTCCTGTAGACCGTCGGCATGCCCAGGCTTGTCATGGCATGATGGTTGACGGCCTTGCGCTGGTGGAACACCACGCCGCCCACAATGGCCAGGCGGTTGTTCAGGGGCAGGTGGTTGATGGCGTGGAAGTTCATGTCGTCAAACTGGTCAAGGTTGGATGGCAGCTCCTGTTCCGTGTCGGTGTTGCGCTTGACCTCGTCAATGACGGTGGAGGTGTAGATGCGGTTGCCGCTGCCCCAGGCCACCTCGGCCCACGCATCGCGGTTGCGGTAGGTGTAGTCCAGACGGACGGGCAGATTGAAGTAGAACTTACGCTGCTTGAAGTTGTAGCCAAAGCGGGTGTTCATGCCGATGGACAGGTTGTCGGTGAAATGGTACTCGGCACCCAGCTTGAAGCGGTAGCTGAAGCCCTTGCGCTTGCTGTAGCTGATGTACTGTGGGTTGATGATTGGCGACAGCCGCACGGAGCCCGACTCGTTGCTGGCCTTGAGGCTGCTGATGAGGCTCTCGCCCAGCTTCTCCCAGGCAATGTTGCGCAGGTAGTTATGCTTGCGCCTGACGGGTTCCTGCTGGAGCAGCGTGTCCACTTCACCCACTGGCGTGGATGAGCGTTGCCGCAGCGAGTCGCGGTGCTGGTAGACGGCCTGCTCCTCGTCAGACAGCGCATAGGGGCGCACTGAGTCGATGAGATGGCGGTCGCCACGCACGCTGACGCTGTCGGGTAGGGTGATGGGACAGTTATAGGCGGCCTCGAATACCGATGAGATGTGGTTGCCCAGAAACTTGAAGTCGACGTTAGTACGGGTGAACTGTGGCAGCAGGGGGCGTGAGGTGCCTGGCCCCTGGTGTGACAGGGTGTGGAAGTGGAGCATGTCGAACTCGCCGGCCATCTCCATGCTGATGACGCGCCCGCTGCTGAGGTCAACCATGGCGCTGCCTTTCACCAGCTGTGTGTTGTTGACATAGCGGGGACGAAAGTAGACACGGCCCACCTGCTGGTCGATGGTGTCGGCACGGTAGCGGTAGAACACGCGGTTGTAGCGGTTGAAGGGTGAGAGGATGTGGTCGCCGTAGATGGTCTCGCCATAAATCTGCGGGGTGATGAACTCCAGCAGGGTGGGCATGGTGCGGCGGTTGTGGGGAATGGTGGTGTAGTACACCTGTCGGTGGTTGTCGTAGGTGCCGTCCTCTTTGAAGGTCAGGCGGCTGTACTGCTCGCTGACGAAGGAGCGCTGTCCACGTGCAATGGCGTACATCGACGGCACGCACCAGAGGGTGAAGTTGCGTTGATGGGTCTGATAGAGGTGCTTGATATAGACGTTAGATTTATACCCCTCCAGGCTGTGTGTGGTGTCGTTGGCATAGCTGTACACCCGCTGTAGCAGTGAGTCTGGCCTCTCGGCCCGGGCGGTGCCTACTGACAACAGACAAATGACAAGCGTAAAGCCAAGCAGCCGGCTAAGCATCTGGCTCGTATCGCTTCCACTGTAGCATCTATGGGCGTCATTTGTCATCTATCATTTGTCATTTAGGACGATGCCTGCCTACTCCTTCACATTGCCTAACCTGTGGGTGATGGATGCCACCATGCTGGCAAGACCCTCGCCTGGGTTGTAGCGTAGGTAGCGGCTGGCACTGCGGCTGGGGCGCAGCAGACTGTCGACGATGTCGTCGACGTCGCCTCCGGCTTTCGATGGCTGCACAAAGGGTACCTCGTCAGCGCTGAAGCCCAGCAGGCCGGTGAGCATGCGAGCCACCAGCTGTGACATGCGCGTGAAGTGGAGGCGCTCAATCCATTCCTGCAGCTTCACGAAGTCCACACGGTCGCCCTGTCGCCGCAAAAGCACGCCTACGTCGACCATCTGCCAGAGGCTGAGGCCCTCGTCGAGTGACCTCCTGACAATGTTTAGCAGTGCCACCAGCATGGCCAGCGTTGCCGTTGTTGTCTCCACGCGCACTCCTGACAGCTCCATGTGTGCGGTGCCACCCTCCAAGCGCTCCTGTTCCACAATGTTGTTCAGGGTGCTGTTGGTCAGGCGGTTGTTCAGTTGCAGCAGACGGTGGCGGTGCTCCACGGTCAGGCTCTTCCACTGATAGCGCAACAGATGGCGGTGCGAGTCGTCGCAGTTGGCACCGTTGGCCCTGGCCCACTCGTCGGCCTTCTTGCCTTGGGTCTCAAAGGGGAAGTAGATGCATGCCGTGTCCACGCAGTGGTGCTCGGCATGGGGGTGGAGGGTGCTCGTCGTCCAAGGCTCCATCAGCACGGGGCGTAGCTGCATCATGCTCAGGGTGGTCATCAGCTCGGCCACCTCAGCGCTGGCCTGGCGGTAGCGTTGCACAACCTTCGTGACCTCGCCCTCCCACAGCACCTGAAGGTCGGCAGGCAGCTGCATGAAGAACTGGGCGCTGCAGGCCTGCACACCGTCGAGGACGAAGGGGGCCACACTGAGCTGTGTGGCCATCATGTAGAGCTGCCGCCATTTCCATGCCGACATGGGCTCTACCTGCTCCTCGCTGCCGTACACGCCGGCACGGAGCAGCCTGAAGAAATTACGCTTGATAATATCCACCTATTTCCTTTATTTTGATTTGAGATTTGAGGTTTGAGATTTGAGATTTCTTACTTCTCACCTCCCACCTTTCACCTCTTACCTCTCACCTCTTACCTCTCACCTCTCACCTCTTACCTCTCACCTCACATCTATTCTGATGGCTTTATGTCCTCAATCTGCAGCTGCACCTCGCTGCGTTTGTAGATGTTCTCCTCGATGGTGTAGATGATGTCGAAGGAACGCTTTGACTTGATGTAGCGTGCTGCTGCACTCTGGCCGAAGGCGATGCCGTTCATGACATTGCTCGACCGCGAATCGACCAGTTCCAGCTTGATGTGCTCCTGCTGCCGTCCCACCACCTTCGACGTGCCATAGTCGTAGACATTGCGTGTGCAGAACAGCGGCTTGGGGTTGTCAGGTCCGTGGGGGGCCAGTTTCTTCAGGTCGTTATGCAGCTTCTTCGTGATGTCGCGGAAGTCCACCTGTGCCTCTATCTCCATGGCGGCCTCTGTCTGCTCAGGCATGATGTGCTGGCTGACATAGTCCTGGAAGCGGCGGCGGAACTCGGCAATGTTCTCCGTCTTGAGCGTCAGTCCTACGGCGTAGGTATGACCTCCGAAGTTCTCCAGCAGGTCGCGGCAGCTCTTGATGGCGCTGTAGATGTCGTAGCCGGCCACCGAGCGGGCTGAACCCGTGGCGATGCCGTCCTGGCACGACAGTACCACCGTGGGACGGTAGTACATCTCAGTCAGCCTGGAGGCCACAATGCCCACCACGCCCTTCTTCCATCCCTCGCTGTAGAGGACGATAGCCGGCTGGTGCTCCTGGCTCTCAAGGCGCTCCACAATCAGGTTGGCCTCCTCGCTCATCTGTTTGTCGATGTCCTTGCGCTGTTCGTTATACTCGTTGATGTGTATGGCCTCCTGCAGCGCGCGCTTGTAGTCGCGTTCCACCAGCAGGTCCACAGTCTCAGTGCCGTTCATCACACGGCCGCTGGCGTTGATGCGTGGGCCAATCTTGAATACGATGTCGCTCATGGTGATGTCGCGCCCTGCCAGGCCGCTAATCTCAATGATAGCCTTCAGTCCCGTAGACGGGCTTTGGTTAAGCTGCTTCAGCCCATGGAAAGCCAGGATGCGGTTCTCGCCCATCACCGACACCATGTCGGCGGCAATGCTCACGGCACAGAAATCCAGCAGGGGGATGAGCTGCGAGAAGGGTATGCCGTTGTTCTTGGCAAAGGCCTGCATGAACTTGAAGCCCACACCGCAGCCGCACAGCTCCTTGAAGGGATAGGTGCTGTCGGTGCGCTTCGGGTTGAGAATGGCGACGGCACAAGGCACCTCGTCGTCAGGCACGTGGTGGTCGCAGATGATGAAGTCGATGCCCATCTCCTTGGCGCGGCGTATCTCGTCGATAGCCTTGATGCCGCAGTCGAGCACGATGATGAGCTTCACGCCAGCCTCCTTCGCGTGGTCCAGTCCCTTCTGGCTGATGCCGTAGCCCTCCTCGTAGCGTGAGGGGATGTAGTACTCGATGTTCGAGTAGAACTGTTGCAGGAAGCGGTAGACCAGTGCCACGGCCGTGCAGCCGTCAACGTCGTAGTCGCCATAGACCATGATGCGTTCCTTGCGTCCCATGGCGTCGTTCAGCCTGTCAACGGCAATGTCCATGTCGTTCATCAGGAACGGGTCTATGAGCTCGCTTAGCAGGGGCCTGAGAAAACGCTTGGCGGCCGACTCGGTGCGTATGCCGCGCCCTATGAGCAGGCTGGCCATCACCGGACTGGTGTTCAGCTTCTCGGCCAGCTCTTTAGCCTGCTGCTGTCGCTCGGGTGAAGGTGGTTGATAGTTCCATTTAGAGTTCATTATGCTGTTTATGTTTTGTTTTCTTGCTCTCGCTGGGGCCTGTCACACCCATACAGCCTACAAAGGTACGAATAAAAAACGAAACAGCGTTTTTTTTTATTGTTATTTTTCTTAAAAAGTGGTTTTGGCCAGCTCGTTCAGCGCTTTATATGTCAATAAAAGACGGCTGCGAAAAAAATATTGCCATTGGTGTGCTGATTTTATATTTTTTTTGAGTACCTTTGCAGCCGTTTATAAACATGCGTATTTTAATGGGTAAAAAGAAGTTAACTCCAGACTTCATTTTTGAGTCAAGCTGGGAGGTTTGCAATAAAGTGGGCGGCATCTATACCGTCCTTTCTACAAGGGCCAAGACCCTACAGGAAGCGTTTCCTGACAGAATTTTTTTTATTGGCCCTGATTTCTGGAAAGAGAAGGAAAGTCCTTACTTCCGTGAGGAAAAGGCCCTGCTGGCAGAATGGCAGTGGCAGGCCAAGGAAGAGGGCTTGAAGGTGCGTGTCGGGCGCTGGACGGTGCCGGGCGAGCCTGTTGCCATCCTGGTGGACTTCAGTCCATATTTTGAGAAAAAGAACGACATCTATACCTGGCTTTGGGAACAATATGGCGTCGACTCGCTCCATGCCTATGGCGACTACGACGAAGCCTCGATGTTCTCGTATGCTGCCGGTCTGGTGGTGGAGAGCCTGTATCATTGGTTTGAGAATGGAGATTTGAGATTCGGGATTTATGGTCACCAACAAAGGAATAGCCTTGAGGATAAGGTAATTGAACAATCTCAAATCTCAAACCTCAAACCTCAAATCAAGGTTGTCTACCATGCCAACGAGTGGATGTGTGGCCTCGGCGCCCTCTACATTAACAACAAGGTGCCGCAGATAGCCACCATTTTCACCACCCATGCCACCAGCATCGGGCGCAGCATTGCCGGAAACCAGAAGCCTCTCTACGACTATCTCTTTGCCTATAACGGCGACCAGATGGCTGATGAGCTGAACATGCAGTCAAAGCACTCCATTGAGAAACAGACGGCTCACCATGTGGACTGCTTTACCACTGTCAGCGACATCACGGCCCGCGAGTGTGTGGAGTTGCTTGACAAGCCTGTCGACGTGGTGCTGCCCAACGGCTTCGACGACAGCTTCGTGCCACGGCCGCAGTCTTTCGGACGGAAGCGCAAGCTGGCCCGTCGCAGGATGCTGGAGGTGGCCAACGCACTGCTGGGCGAGCACTTGAAGGACGAGGACACGCTGATTGTCTCTACCAGTGGCCGCTATGAGTTCCGCAACAAGGGCATCGATGTGTTCATCGAGGCCATGAACCGCCTGCTGCGTACCCGCGAGCTCAACAAGACCGTCCTGGCATTTATTGATGTGCCTGGATGGACCGGCGAACCCAGGCAGGACCTGAAGGAGCGGCTGACCAAGGGAGACAAGGTGTATGACTCGCCCCTGGAGGTCCCCATGATTACCCACTGGCTGCACAACATGGGTCACGACAATGTGCTAAACATGCTGAAGTTCTTTGACATGCACAACCATGCCGATGACAAGGTGAAGGTCATCTTCCTTCCCTGCTACCTTGACGGGCGCGACGGCATCCTTGACCTGACCTACTATGACGTGGTGCTGGGTAACGACCTCTGTATCTATCCCAGCTACTACGAGCCTTGGGGCTACACGCCACTGGAGGCCGTTGCCTTCCATGTGCCGTGCATCACCACCGACCTGGCGGGCTTTGGTCTGTGGGCCAACAAGGAGTTTGGCCATGCCGGCGAGCTGGCCGATGGTGTGAAGGTCATTCACCGTACTGACTACAACTACTCAGAGGTGGCCGATGTCATCAAGGACACCGTCGCTGCCTACTCCAACTTCACCCCGAAGCAGGTGGAGGCATGTCGCAAGGCTGCCGCCGAGCTGTCGAAGAAGGCCCTGTGGAGTCATTTCATTGACTTCTACTATGAGGCTTACGACGTAGCGCTGAGGAAGGCGGAGGAGCGATGCTCAACGAAACAATTATAATAGTAAATAATACAATTGCAAATCAAAAAGATGAAAATTAAAGCTGATTACACCAACGCTCCTCAGTGGAAGGAGCTGATTGTGAGGTCCAGTCTCCCTGAGGAGCTGAAGTGCCTCGACGAGATTGCCCACAACCTGTGGTGGGTTTGGAACTACGAGGCACGCGACCTCTTCCGCGACCTCGACCCCGAGCTTTACCACGATGTCAAGCATAACCCCGTGCTGTTGCTGGAGCGCCTTTCGCTGCCCCGCAAGGAGGAGATTGTCAAGGACAAGGCTCTGATGAAGCGCATTCACGAGGTGTACAAGCTCTTCCGTGCCTACATGGATGTGGAGCCTGACAAGAAGCGTCCCTCAGTGGCCTACTTCTCCATGGAGTATGGCATGCACTCCGCTCTGAAGATTTACAGTGGCGGTCTTGGCATGCTTGCCGGCGACTACCTCAAGGAGGCCAGCGACTCGAATGTCGACATGTGTGCCATCGGCTTCCTCTATCGTTTCGGCTACTTCACTCAGAGCCTCTCCATGGACGGACAGCAGATAGCCAAGTACGAGGCACAGAACTTCCTCCACTTGCCCATCGAGCGCCAGCTCGACGAGAACGGCAACCCCATGGTGGTGTCGGTGCCCTATACTAATTATATGGTACACGCGTATGTGTGGCGTGTCAATGTCGGTCGCATCAAGCTCTACCTGCTCGACACCGACAACGAGATGAACTCCGACTACGACAAGCCCATCACCCACAGCCTCTATGGTGGCGACTGGGAGAACCGCCTCAAGCAGGAGATTCTGCTTGGCATCGGTGGTGTGCTCACACTGAAGAAGCTCGGCATCAAGAAGCAGATTTACCACTGCAACGAGGGCCACGCCGCCCTGTGCAACCTGCAGCGTCTGTGCGACTACATCGAGGAGGAGCATCTCACCTTCAACCAGGCCATGGAGCTGGTGCGTGCCAGCGGTCTCTACACCGTACACACCCCCGTGCCTGCCGGTCACGACTACTTTGACGAGGGCCTCTTCGGCAAGTACATGGGTGCCTATCCTCAGCGCCTGGGCATCACCTGGGACGAGTTCATCGGCATGGGCCGTACCAACCCCGACGACCACGGCGAGAAGTTCTGCATGTCTACCTTCGCCTGCAACACCTGTCAGGAGGTCAACGGCGTCAGCAAGCTCCACGGCTGGGTGTCGCAGAAGATGTTCTCAGACATCTGGAAGGGCTACTATCCTGAAGAGAACCACGTGGGCTACGTCACCAACGGTGTCCACTTCCCCACATGGTCGGCTACTGAGTGGCGCAAGCTCTATGCCAAGTACTTCGACAAGAGCTTCATGGGCGACCAGTCGAACCAGAAAATCTGGGAGGCCATCTACCAGGTGCCCGACGAGGAAATCTGGTCTACGCGCATGGCGCTGAAGCAGAAGCTCGTCGACTACATCAAGGAGCAGTTCCGCGACACATGGCTGCGCAACCAGGGCGACCCCTCGCGTGTGCTCAGCCTGCTGGAGCGCATCAACCCCAACGCGCTCATCATTGGTTTCTGCCGTCGCTTCGCCACCTACAAGCGTGCACACCTGCTCTTCACCGACCTTGACCGTCTGAGCAAGATTGTCAACGACCCCGAGCGTCCCGTTCAGTTCCTCTTCGCCGGTAAGGCACACCCTGCCGACGGTGCCGGCCAGGGGCTTATCAAGAAGATTTACGAGATTAGCCAGCGTCCCGAGTTCCTTGGAAAGATTATCTTCCTCGAGGACTACGACTTCCTGCTGGCACGCCGTCTCGTTTCTGGCGTCGACATCTGGATGAACACACCCACACGTCCGCTGGAGGCCAGCGGTACCAGCGGCGAGAAGGCCGAGATGAACGGTGTGGTCAACCTCAGCGTCAAGGACGGATGGTGGCTTGAGGGCTACCGCGAGGGTGCCGGATGGGCACTCACCGAGAAGCGCACCTACCAGAACCAGGGCTATCAGGACCAGCTCGATGCCGCCACCATCTACTCGCTGCTTGAGAACGAGATTGTTCCCCTCTACTACAAGAAGAACAAGAAGGGCATCAGCGAGGGCTGGATTAAGGTCATCAAGAACTCCATTGCCCAGATTGCGCCTCACTACACCATGAAGCGCCAGCTGGATGACTACTATACCAAGTTCTATGAGAAGGAGGCCAAGCGCTTCAAGGAGGTGTCCAAGGACGGCTACCGTCTGGCCAAGGACATCGCTCAGTGGAAGGAAGCTGTGGCTGAGCGCTGGGATGGCATCCGCGTGGTCAGCTCAGAGTGGGACATCCCCCTCTCAGGGCTGGAGACCGGTCTGAAGTACACCTTGCGCTATGTCATCGACGAGCAGGGACTCGACGATGCCATTGGCTTGGAGAAGGTCAACATCTACACCGACAAGAACGGCGAGGAGCGCATCTACAGCATTGAGCCGCTCAAGCTCGTCGGCCACCAGGGCAACAACTACACCTTCGAGGCAACGCTCGCACCCCGCCAGGCTGGCGAGTACAGGAGTGCCGTGCGCATCTATCCCAAGCACAAGGACCTGCCTCACCGTCAGGACTTCTGCTATGTCAAGTGGGTTGAGCTGCCTACCGTCATGTAGTCGCAGCCGCTGAAGGCAACTGAAAAAGAACTCACACAAATCCCTCCATTGCGAGGCGATTTGTGTGAGTCTTTTTTGTGGGGATACTGTTGTTACGGCGTGGTCCGAAAAGGACCGGCGTCCCGGAATTACCAATGTCCGCCCATGCCGCCCATGCCGCCACCGGGGCCACCGGGGCCGCCCATGCCGCCGTTGCCGCCGGAATATGCTGACAGCGAGGCTTGGCTGCCACCCGTCCATGTGGCCGAGCTGAGTCCCATGCCGCCCCAGAGTGAGGTGCCGTCAGTGGTGGCGATGCCTGATGAGAGGGTAGGGGTGGAGGCTGTCGACACCACGAGCGTGCTGCCCCCGGAGGCAGGAGTGAGGAAGGCCAGCGTGTTGCCTCCACCGCTCAGCCCATACCATGTGTTCGGTGTCCACGAGGTGCTGTAGCAGGTCTGGCTCAAGCTGCTGCCACTTTCCAGTCCGCCGATGGCCACCAGAGTGCCACCTGTCAGGTAGAGCTTGTAGCCCCCCTCGCTGTTGGCGTCGATGGCCACCTCTGGCTGCTGGCTGCCGATGGCGTAGACCGTGCCGCCCTTGATATAGAGGTTGCCGTTGGCATCCAGGCCGTCGTTGCCCGTGGCGTAGGCCAGCACGTTGCCAGCAGCAATGGTCATGTCCGAGGCTGAGTTGATGGCATCGTCGGTAGAGGCTACGGCCACCATGGCGTTGCTGCCGTTGATGTCAATCGTGCCCTTGCTCTCAATGCCTTCGCCGCCGCTGCCGGTGGTGTGCACCATGAGGCTGCCGCCGCTGATGCTGAGCACGCCGTGAGTGCCCTTCGTTCCAATCTTCATGCCCTTGGGCGACACCGTGTCACGGTTGTAGGTGTGCTGCCCTCCGGTGGTGAGGATGGCGATGGTGCCCCCGTTTACGTAGGCCTCCCAGTCGGCGCGGATGCCCTTGCCGCCGGCGCCGGTGCTCTTCAGCCACATCTCGCCGCCATTGATGGTGAACACCGAGTCGCACTTCACGGCAGCACAGCCCTTCAGCTCCTCGTCGTCGCTGTCCCAGGCCGATTCGCCAGTGGTGATGATGGTGGTGCGACCGCCGTTCACGGTGATGTTGCTCTCGCAGTTCAGGCCCTTGGCAGCCGCTGCCGTCACCTCGACGTTGATGATGCCTCCGTTGATGATGATGCCGTCGTTGGCCTTGATGCCATGGTTAGCGGTAGACTTGGCGTAGACGTTGGTGCCAGGGTAGAAGACGATGTAGTCAGCTGAGTGGATGGCATTTTTATAGTTGCCGGTCACCTCCAGTGTGCCGGAGCCGCCGCAGACGATGAGCTTGCCTTTGCAGTAGAGCGCTGCCTTCTGGTCTGATGCCTTCGATGTGGAGCCGTCGGCCAGGCTGTTCGTCGTGCCATCGGCCATGACCAGGAAGGCACGCTTCGTGCTGAGCATGTTCAGTGCTGTTGAGTCGGGGTTGCTGATGTGTGCATTGTTCAGCATCACCTCATACTTCTTGCTGCCACTGATGGTGAGCGAGCCGTTGGTGGTGGTGCCCGTCACCTGATAGCAGATGCCCTTTGTCTCACCATGGTCCACGGTGACGTGGGCGCCGTCGGTGCTCACGGTCACACCGTCAACAGCACTGACGGTGGCGCTGTTGGCGTCGAAGCTGATGGCGACAACGGTGGCGAAGTCAGTGGCTTCAAAGCTGTCGTCGCCATCAGGCAGGTAGGCCGTTGCCGTGGTGGAGGGCTCGGTGCTGGTCTTGTCGATGCTGACGTCGAAGGTGGTCAGCTGCACATTGCTACTAAAGGCGGCACTACTGCTCGCACCGCCATACGTGCCACCGCTGTTGTTGGTGACATATTCTTCAAACGGGTCTTCACTGGCGCAGCACTGCATGATGGCAATGCTGAGCATCAGCAGGAATAGTTTGGTCAGTTGCTTCATGGCTGTCTTGTTTTTAGGGGTTTCACATAATCTTGGTGCAAAGATAGTGTGAATCCCCCTGACAGCACAAAAATGTTCAGCCAAGCCGCCGTTTGCTTCAGTCAATCATTCAGAACTCCACCAGTATGCGGAACACCTTGCCCGGGTTCTGGCTCCACCAGCGCATGGTGCTCAGTGCCTCCTCGGGTGGTATGACGCTTGTGATGAGCCGGTCAGTGAGCGATGGCTGTCTGACCACGGCCTCGCCAGCTGTTGCCCCGGCGGGCTGCTGGCTGCCCCTCAGACGCTCCAAATAGTGGATGACGGCGCGGAAGTCCTGTGGCATGGCGTTGCGCGAGCCGCGAATGTCAAGCTCCTTCTGCACGAAATACTTGGTCTGGAACGACACCTCTGACTTGGCATAGCCGATGCACACCACGCGGCCCGTGAAGGCCACCTCGTCGACGGCCATCTGGTAGGTGGGCGTGCTGCCAACGGCCTCGATGACCACGTCGGGACCGAAGCCGCCAGTCATCTCCAGCAGTCGCTGGTGCACCTCGTCGCTCTTTGTGTTGACGGTGTAGGAAGCACCCAGCTGCTTGGCCAGTGCCAGTTTCTCGTCGTCGATGTCGGCTGCCACGACGGTGGCGCCGCGCAGGGCAGAGCGCACGATGGCACCCATGCCCACCATGCCACAGCCGATGACGAGGACGACGTCGATGTCAGTCACCTGTGCACGGCTGACGGCGTGGAACCCCACGCTCATGGGTTCGATGAGCGCACATTCGCGGGCCGACAGCAGACCGGCGGGGATGACCTTCTCCCAGGGCAGGATGATGAACTCGCGCATGGCGCCGTCGCGCTGCACGCCTAATGTCTCGTTGTGCTGGCAGGCGTTCACGCGCCCGTTGCGGCATGAGGCACACTTGCCACAGTTGGTGTAGGGGTTGCAGGTCACCACCATGCCTTTCTTCAGGCCCTCGGGCACGCCTTCGCCCACGGCTTCGATGGTGGCGCCCACCTCGTGGCCGGGAATGACAGGGTTCAGGGCCATGCCGTTGCGGCCCATGAAGGTGTTGAGGTCAGAGCCGCAGAACCCCACATAGCGCAGGCGCAGCAACACCTCGCCGGCGCCGGGAGCCTGTGGCATAGGCAGGTCGATGACGCGCAGCTCTTGGTTGTGTGTGATTTGAATTGCTTTCATATTCTTTTTTGATTTGAGATTTGAGAATTGAGATTTGAGATTTGGGTTTTAGATATGAGGCTTGAGGTAGCCTCTCACCTCTCACCTCTCACCTCTTACCTCTCACCTCTAATGAACGACCGGTAGCCGTATGCGATGATGAGGAGGAAGCAGATGAGCGGCAGCACAAACGACACGTTGACTGCTGGATGCCCCATGATGGTGTGCTGGTCTATAATCATGCCCTGCAGGGGTGGCATCAGCGCACCGCCCACGATGGCCATGACCAGGAACGCAGCCCCCAGCGTGGTGTCCTGGCTGTCGACGTTTTCGAGGGCGATGCCATAGATGGTGGGGAACATGAGTGACATGAAGAAGCTGATGCCCACCAGACAGTAGAGGCCGGCCATGCCGACGATGCTGATGGCGCCGATGGTGCACAGGGCAGCCCCACAGCCGAAGATGGCCAGCAGGCGCCGTGAGTTGACATACTTCATCAGGAAGGTTGAGATGAAACGGCTGCTGAGGAACAGCGACATGGCCACGATGTTATACATCTGTGCCGTTGCCTTGTTGATGCCCAGGTTGTCGGCGTACTGGATGATGAACGTCCAGGTCATGATTTGCGCTGCCACGTAGAACATCTGCGTCAGCACACCCTCACGATAGATGGTGTTGTGCCACAGGTTGTGCAGCGTCTGCCGTGTGGTGTGGCTCTGGCCCAGGGCCTTCTGTTCCTCGCTCTGCGTGCGTGGCATCTTTGTCAGGGCTATCACCACGAGGACGATGAGCACCACCAGGCCGATGGCCACGTAGGGGTTGCGTATCACGGCCAGGTCGTGCACGCGGATGTCGGCCTTCTCAGCCTCGCTCAGCGTGCTGAAGATGATTTGTCCGGCGGCGTCGCGCTTGTCGCTGATGAGTTGTGGCAGCACGATGAGCGAGGCCACCGCCATGCCGCAGAGCGACCCCATGGGGTTGAAGGCCTGCGCCAGGTTCAGACGCCGCGTGCTGCTCTCCTTCGCTCCGAGCGACAGGATGAACGGGTTGGCCGTGGTCTCGAGGAACGCCAGGCCAAAGGTGAGGATATAGAGTGACAGGCAGAAGAACGTGAAGCTCTGCTGTGCCGCCGCGGGGATGAACAGGAAGGCCCCCGTGGCATAGAGCGCCAGGCCGAGCAGGATGCCACTCTTGTAGCTGTACTTGCGTATGAACAGTGCGGCGGGGATGGCCATGGTGGCATAGCCGCCATAGAACGCAAACTGCACCAGCGAGGCTTTCGCAGCCGTCAGCTCCATCAACGTCTGGAAGGCGGCCACCATTGGGTTCGTGATGTCGTTGGCAAAGCCCCACAGCGCAAACAGCGACGTCACCAGGATGAACGTCACGAGATACTTCCTGGGAATCAGCTTCCCCTTCTCTTTTGTCTCTTCAGTATTCATGGTATTTAGGCTTTTTGTTTCTATTCTGACATGTTCTTGACATACGGCAGCTGGGGCAGGTCGTGGAAACCATAGAAGCGCTCTGCATTCTTGCCCAGGAACAGGGCCTTCTGCTCGTCAGTCAGCTCGCCGCTCTTGCTCACGAAGTCGTACGACATGCGGTAGGTGATGGCGGTGATGGTGCGCGGGTAGTCGCTGCCCCACATCAGGCGGTCCCAGCCCACCCAGTCGGCGGCCTGGCGTATGCTGCGTACGGCAGTGGGGTAGGGATAGAACTCGGCGTTGTAGAGCCAGGTGATGCCGCCGCTCTCCACCATCACGTTCTCGCCCAGCAGGGCCAGCTTCACCTGCTGCTCAAACGAGGGCGTCGTCACCATGCCGAAGTGGCCGATGGCGATGCGCAGCCTGGGGCACTCGCGGATGACCTCGCCCATCTCAGCTATCTGCTGTGCGTCGTCGCCCAGACACATCGACAGCACCATGTCGTTCCTCTCCAGCAGCTTGAACAGCTGCATCATGCGTGGTGTGTTCAGGTGCAGCGTCTCAAAGTGGTCCTCGGCCGCCGTTGTGGGCACGCTCAGCAGCCGGTGGCCCGGTATGGCCAGCCCCTTCAGCCCGCTGTCAATGACGGCCTGCGCCCCCGCCATGAAGTCGCTGCCATGGCGAAACTCCGTCATGCCCATGCAGAAGAAACGGTCGGGGTATTGCCGCTGCACCTGTGTCAGGTAGGCGTTCTGATTGCCGTCAATGATTTCCTGTACCACGACGGCGGCGCCCACCTGGGCATAGTTCATGTTTGAGAGAAACACCTCGGCTGAGTTCACGCCGTCAATCATGAATGGCGGCAGCATCTGCACCTCCTCACCGAGGAAGATGCTGCGTCCGTCCTTCAGGGTTAGTATGCGCTTGCCGTCGACCCATGTGTCCTGCTTCAGCCATAGGTGCGCGTGCGCGTCGATGATGGTTGTCATATTTATAGTTTCTGATGGTATGTATCGGATAATGAGTGCAAAAGTACAACTTTTTTTTTAATAACTATCTTTTCCGTGAAAAAAATAAGCCATGCCCGTGAAAAACTACGGCGTAAACTACGGCGTGAGCGCTTACTTGTGATAAAAAAGCGATAATTTATCTTTTTCCCCTTCCGTTATTCGCACAAAATGACTACCTTTGCAGGCGCTAACAGATAATAACGCGAGAAAAATGAAAGACAGCATCTTGATTCTTAGTGGCGGCATGGACTCTGTGACGCTGCTCTACGACTACCAGGAGCGCATCGCCCTGGCGGTGTCGTTCGACTATGGCTCCAACCACAACAGTCGCGAGTTACCCTTTGCCGCCCTGCACTGCCAGCGGTTAGGCATCGAGCACCTCGTCATCCCCCTTAGCTTCATGGGCGAGTATTTCCACAGCTCGCTATTGGAGGGCGACGAGGCTATCCCCGAGGGCGACTATGCCGAGTCAAACATGCTGTCGACGGTGGTGCCCTTCCGCAATGGCATCATGCTCAGCGTGGCCGTAGGAATGGCCGAGAGTCGCGGGCTGCAGCATGTGATGATGGCCAACCACGGCGGCGACCACACCATCTACCCTGACTGCCGTCCTGAGTTCGTCAGTGCCTTCGACGCTGCCGCCCAGGCTGGCACCTTCGAGGGTGTGAGTCTGGTGGCCCCCTACACGAACATGACCAAGGGGCAGATAGCCATGCGCGGCCGCGAGCTGGGCATCGACTACAGTGAGACCTGGTCGTGCTATCGTGGCGGCGAGCACCACTGCGGCCGCTGCGGCACCTGTAGGGAACGGCGCGAGGCCATGGCCCAGGCGGGCATCGACGACCCCACGGTCTATGAGGACTGAGAGGGCATATGGCTACCAGTACGATGCTGATTGGTTGTAGAAGCTGAAAATGATAGTGCACCAAGTGCACCTCTGGGGCTTAACCAGTTGGGTTACAAGTTGTTGGTTGGTGCGCCAACGCTATTTTTGGTGCACCAGATCGTGCACCAAGTGCACCAGCTGAGAAAGGCCGGCAAGACATGTCCCAGAAAAGTCCGACGGCCTCGGATTTTTGTCCCACGCTGTGGGACTTTTTTATCTCATGGAGATAATTCCGTAAAGTGCCGCTTTATTGCAATAACTCATGGAGATAATTCCGTAAAGTGCCGCTTTGTTGCAATAACTCATGGAGATAATTCCGTAAAGTGCCGAGGGCTGACCGTCGCAGCAGAACTATCAACTCCCCTCCCCCCCGCGGGAGGGGTCGGGGGTGGGGCTGGTGGGGCTGGTGCACCATCAGGTGGTCGATCTGGGCTGTTGGTGCACCAGACAACGACTTGCAAGTCAGTTTGTTAAGGCTCATAGGTGCACTTGGTACACCATTTTTTTCGGTTTCCTTATTATAGGTTCTACGAGAATGAGTGTGGACAAGAATATGACTGCGAAGCCGCTCGGGCATGCTCACTTGGATAGTCCAAGAACATATAATGTCCACTAATGCCCATGTAATGTTCCATGAATAATATTTATGAGTCATTATATGGGGCAACTGCGTGTGCTTTGTCTTGAACTCAACTGCTTTGTGGCATACAACTCAGTCCTTTTATACTTGTTTTGTGCAAAAACTAGGTAGCTGGGTGAAAAATATCTACATTTTATTTGCTCCAATAACAAATAATGTGTATATTTGCAGCCGAGTATAACTTAAAAACGGAATGCGTATGACATAACTCGCAAGAGAAAAAAATTGAAATAGAAGCGTTAGCTTTTGATTCTTACTTTCAGACGAATTGGGGAATTTAGAAGAAAGTACGTAAGAGTAAAAGTTGATGCTCACGCCTAGGCGTGGGCTTTTACTCGTAAATGCGTACATAAGGTCTTCCCCAATACCATCTGAAAGCGTGAACGAAGTTAAGTCCACGTTTTCTTTTTCTGTCTATCTAATGACTAGGGTATTTAAGAAGATAACTATTCACAATAAAACTATGAACAAATCAAGTTTCTGTAACAGCAACCACATTTTGGTCGGATTGGGTGGTACAGGAGGTAAGATTCTCCGTGCTTTCAAGATGAGAATGTTCGAAGAGTTCCACGACGATGAAGAAAGAAAGAAACAGCCCGTGGCTCTTCTCTATGTGGATTCAACAGACGAGATGATGCCACAAGACGGTAAGGCCCGTCCTGATTTCCGTGTGATGGGAAAGGATGCCTCCTTCACTCGTAATGAGTTCCTAAACATCAAGGCTGTAGATGTAGAACACATTCTCGACCACATTGGGAACTATCCTTCAGTGAAGGGTATTATAAATAATGTGGCAGCCGTCAAATCGGCAATAGGTTCTTTAGGGCAGGCTGCGGGACAGAAACGACGAGCCGGTCGTTTGCTTTTTGCCGCCAATGCTGTGGGCTATGTCAACAGCCTCCGCGATGCTTACGCCCGCTGTGAGAAGATTTCAGGCGATGCCAGCAAAACCAATATACACATCTTTGCAGGCCTTTGCGGTGGAACAGGTTCAGGTGCTGTCGTAGATGCAATCATCCAAAGTCGTAAAGCATTCCCTGAAGCCAAGATTTCTGTCTATGCCATGATTCCTGAGATGAATCTGCCTAAAAGTGACATGGACCAGGGACGCTATTATCAGAATGGCTATGCCGCTTTGAACGAGTTGAATGCCTTGCAGGCTGGCCGTTGGTTCCCACAAGACGTGACAGGTGTGGGGGAGGCCCATTATTATAACGACCGCATTAAAGGTGTGGCCGATGGCCTGACTATTTATAGTAATGTCAATGAGAACGGCCTAACCATCAATTCCCTGGAAGAGTTGCCCAAGATTGTCAGTGACTACATCTTTGCCCGCATTTTCTTCATCAACGAGGAAGACCAGATTAACAGCGACATCATCCGTGCCTGCAACTTCGAGAACATGGATGACTTCGCCTTGGAATATGATGAAACGGCTAATCCTGGGCCTGACGGGCGTATTCCCGTTGCTCGTACAAAAAAAGTCAGTTCTTTCGGCATTAAGCGTGTAATGTATCCTGAGCTCCGCGTCCTGAAGCATATCACCTATACTGTTGGCGAGAGTGTGCTCTATCAGTTTAAGTACAACAACTGGCGCGAGAATCTGGGATATATCAACGAAGAGCGCAATAAGGACTATCGCAGGGATTATCTGAACAGCGACAATCTGCAGAAATGGATGCTCGACGACCTGCATCTTACCTACGAATTGAAGGTGCTGGAGTCGGATACTGATTATCCTCGTTTCAACGACTACTGGCATGGCAAGGCAATTGGCTATGCCGAGGAGGCAAAGAAAGCCAGCAACCCGCTGAACGACCTTGACAGTATCATGAACGATTTCTATACCAACCACTTCCGCGAAGAAGGTGTTGAAACCTTCTTTAATAGCAAGGAGAAGGCTCTCCCGGAGATTGCCAAGGAAATCCGCCATACTGTCGAGAATGAACTGTATGAGAAATGGAAGGTGGGGGATGTCTCAGTTGTTGAGCTTCAGAAGGTTTCCAAGCTCTTGCTTGAGATAGTCTCGGACATACGTGCAGAACTGGAAAACAAGTCAAAAGCAGAGAAAGAGAATTATGAGGCTTTTGATTTGGACAGGACCAGCAATGTTTCGGAATGGAGCCGTTTGAATGTGCTTCAACGCATGGTGGGTGCGGGTGCTCGCCGGTATGCTGAGCATCAGGAAATCCTCACAGACTACTACACCTCGAAGACGATGCTTGCTGCCTGGGAGTTTGCTAAGAAACTGGCTGCTCGTGTCTATGTGGAATTAGGCAAGATGGATGCTGACATCTCCGCTTTCGGCCAGAAGATAAACGATGCCATCGATGAGACGGAACGATTGGTGACAGCCCAGCGCAAGGTGAACAAGGGACTGGAAGACATGAAGGGTGCCATCATTGAGGTCAGCGAAGATGAGACCATGAGTGAGTTTGAGGTCGAGCTCAAGGTTGACAAGGTGGATATGCCAAACATTGCCCGCCAGATCCGTGAAAGTATCTTGCCTGAGGGTGATTTCATCAATTTTGGCCGGTTGGCTACAGATATCAATGTAGACGATATCAAAGATGCCTTCGACATCAAGCTCTCCCAGATTGTAAAGACCAAGCATGACGAAAAGGCAGAGAGCGAGAAGAAAGTATTGGGCCTGAATATCCTCACACAGCTACAGCAGAAGCTGAAGACGGAAGACGACATCAAGGCTTTTGCCTCGAAGATTGTTAATCAGAGTGGTGTCTATCTTAAGTTGAATAACGATCAGATCCAGTTACACCTCCGTAACAACGAGGGCAATCTGAGTCCAACCAATCCTGCAAGTATTAACAAGAAGACCATTCTTGTTTCCATTCCTTCGCCTGATGACAACGAGGGTTTGAAGAAATTTGCGGACAAATTGGAGGATGCCTTCAAAAACTCGTTCAACCAGAGCACAGCACGTACTACGATTGTTGTGAATCGAAAGAGTCCTCGCAAGGACGAGCTTTCTATCATCACCGTTGCCTACTGTTTCCCCATCCGTGCCATTGACTGGATGAAGCCCTACAAAGAGCGCTATGAACGCTTCTTGAATACTGGCAATCCGGCTACGGATGCTGGAAATGCCATCCTCCTGCATTGTGAGGGCGACGGAAAACAACTGCCGTCGCTTTTCGCTGTTGACAATGCTGAGGAAATAGCTGCTCAGGCTGCAATGGCTGCACAAGCGATAGCAAATCCCCAAACTGTTGCTCCGATGCCTCATTCAGGCCCGGCAGTTCCGCCGCCTATCCCTGGGGCTGCCCCGGTCCCGCCACCAATTGCACCACAGCAGGAGATTAATCTCTTCCTCGCTATTAATGGTCAGCAGTATGGTCCCTATAATAGAGAGATGTGTAAGCAAATGGTGCAGGGTGGACAGCTAACCTTACAGACAAAGGTGTGGATGGAAGGTATGCCAGCATGGGCTCCTGCCGGTCAGGTTCCCGCATTGCAATCCTTGTTTATGCCACCGGCAATGCCACCGCTTCCTCCAATGGGTGGTGCGACTCCACCGCCAATCATGTAAACTAATTTGTCTGATAAGTTAAATTCGTTGTCAAAGTAATAAGATGGCAAGTTCAAGACATACTGACAGTGTGCGTTTCAGATACGGCATCTGTCTCAATGATAATTGCGAGAAATGCAAGAGTAAGGAAGTGCAGGAGATTCCAGCCCGCAAGGAATTCGTTTGCCTTGAGTGTGGCAAGCCCCTCCGCGAGTGCCCGCCTCCCAAGAAAGGAGTGAACAAAAAATGGATAGGTATCATATTGGGCGTTGTTGCCTTGGCTATCGTTGGTGCAGTGCTTCTGTTGGACGGCAGTGGCGACAAGGCAGCTCCATCCCAGCAGGAAACGGCTGTTGCTCCTGTTGATAGCGACAGCATCAAGGCCGCACAGCTGGCAATTGAACAACAGCATGTGAGAGACAGCCTGCAAGCAGTAGCTGACTCACTCGCTGCTTTGGCTGCCAATACGGCCAAGCCACAGGCGCAAACTCCTGCTCCAAGTCAGCAGACCACGACCGGCCGAAGCTCAGGAACCAAGGATTTGGGCTATGCCTCCTTTGTGGGCACTTGGCCCAGTGATGTGAACGGACGCCTTGTCTTTAAGACAGACCATCAGATAGACAGCCGCGATCCGAAGGCGCGTATGGCCGAGGCTGGCGACTATGTCATCGGTGAATTCTCCGAAGGCCACTTGATACAGGGCATCTGGTATGGTGCCGATGGCGTGGTGAAGGGTAGTATCATTATAGGACAGTAGACAGCATCAGCTCATGGTTAGGCGTTTCTTCATTCTTTGCTTCTTTGGGCTGTGCTGCGACATAGCCTCTGCCCAGCTGTTCAGTCTTGAGACACGCAAGGCTGCTGGTGGGCAACGCTACGCGATGGAGTTCCTGGAGCGCTACTTCGTTGACCTGCTGACACAAAGGAATGTGGCCATAGAGCGAAAGATGAAGGACGACAAGGTGTATTTCCGCAAGGGCAGTATCAGTGACCTGAGAAAGCTGAGCGACACCATTCCTTATACCTTCGACCTGTGTGGCAATTACTATGATGTGAAGTGGCTGCGCAACGGTCAGCCATTCGTCAACATCGTCTTCCCTGCACAGTATGACCTTTTGCTCGGCATGAATCAGGAGGAGGCCCAGAAAAAGCTGAAGGAGACCATGCTGGCGGCTCCTGTCAGAGATTCTATATGGACTGCTCCTGACAGGAAAGTCCTCCGCCTGAAGGAGGCTGGCGTCTGGATGCTGAAGACCGATACCTTTCAGCTGGCCAGCCTTCACAACGGCACCTATTATTATAATAATGTGAAGCCCGTCTTCGATGACACGCATCTGGAATACTCTGCCGCCAATCTCTTTGCCGGGCTGATGCCTGATACTGACTACCGCATCTATGTGGAGCAGTCGGTATATGGCTTGCAGACTGTCAGCTACAGCATCATGCTCAGCCAGTGGCTCAACTACTGTGCAGAATGGGGATTGAAGACCTTCTTCGCCATAGAGGAACAGCGTGAAGACGGCCTGCTGGCCATCGTCATTGCCCATAGCGCGGAGCTTGGGTTCAACCATCTGCTGTCAGTGGTCATCCCCGACAAGTTTACTACCGACAAGAACGCTGTGCTGAAGGTGCGACTGACACCCTATATCCCCACTCATAATCTGAAGAATCTCTATAAGCAACCATCATCCACCCACCGTAAAATCAAATGGCAATGAAACGACTTCTGCTAAGTTTATCATTTCTCATTTCTTATTTCTCATTTAGCGTAGCGCAAACACCTGTCGCCACGAAGGAAATCAACGCCATCAAGCGCGACACCACCTGCATCTATGCCGAGGCCACCATGAAGGATGTCAACGAGGCAATCGTTGGGGCCAAGTCTATTCTGGAGGTGAAGGTCGGCGACTGGGTACGCTCGCAGCATCCTGATGAGGGTATTGAGGTCTGCATCGCCAAGGCCAAGGAGCACTTCTTCGAGGTACAGACGCGTCGTGGCGACTACTACCGTGCCTTTGTCTATGTTAGAAAAAGAGACATCATGCCCATTGCAGATAAAAGCGAGGTGGTGGTGTTTCAAGTCCAGCCAGACAGCATCAAGCCTTTGACCACACCAGAAGAAGTTATCTCAGAGGAAACGCCTGTAGAGGCACCTGCCCCAGTTGTCACCCTGACCCCGGATGAGAAGCAGATGGTGGCTATCACCAGCTTCTACGATATAGAACCCTATATCAAGGGGATGCGAGACAAGAACAAACTGGAGGCCTATGGCAAATATGCCACGATGCCTGCCGACTCTGCCTGTTACCTCTTCGTCTACGACCAGCAAGGACTGGTGAAGGCTGTGTTGCGAAAGTCTCCTGCCGCTCAAGTCAATTTAAAAACCCTTAAAGAAGATAATGTTAAGAATTACAGGAACTGCGGTGCCATCTGGTTCCGACTGAAACATTGACCATTGAACATTGACCATTATGAAACGGATACTTTTCAGTTTATCATTTCTCATTTTTCATTTCTCATTTAGCGCAGCGCAAATCTCCGTTACCATTACCGACGGCATCGACAATCAGGCTGTGAAGGCGAAGATGGAACGCAGCATCGCTGCCATCCTGAATGAGATCAATGCGGCCCAGGCTGCTGACCGCAATCTCAACTTTGCGGCGATGGGGGTCAACACGCGTGTACAACAGTCGATGGCGATGCTGTGGGAGAACACGCCCTTTATGTGCACTGACGAAGAGATCGTGGAGCATTGTATCACCACGGGTACGGGCTATCAGGTGCGCAACATACCCTTGATGATGAAGCCCACAGCCACCCGTGCCTTCAATGAAGAAGAGTATCAGGAGGCCGTCATCAGCTTCGACCGTCAGGGCGAGGTGGAGAGTTTCTACCTCTCCATCTCTATGAACCTTTATATGAATGTGGTGAAGAGCAACCTTGAATTGACCGACCTTCGCCGTCGCCAGATGATTCTCGACTATGTGGAGCAGTTCCGCACGGCCTACAACCAGAAGGACATCAAGTTCTTGGAGCAGATATACAGCGATGATGCTCTCATCATTACTGGTCATGTCACGGTACAGAAACATTACAGGGACAACCAGCTTTTCACCTCGCAGAAGATTCGCTACAACAAGCAGACCAAGCAGGAGTACATCACAAAGTTACGCCGTATCTTCCAGAATGCCCGTTACTTCAAGGTCACCTTCGACGACATCGAGGTGATGCGCCATCCCGTTAATCCGAACTTCTATGGTGTCACCCTCCATCAGGGCTGGACCAACAACGACTACCACGACGAGGGCTACCTCTTCCTCCTTTGGGACTTCCGCGACGAAAATGCCCCACAGATTCATGTCCGCACTTGGCAGCCAGACAAAATCGGTGGCAAGGCCTTGCCTAAGGACGAGGTATTTAGTTTAAGCGATTTTGACATTCAGTAGTTTTCGAGTTTGAGGCATAAGTTTTATGATTCGACGCCTGCTTTTTTCATTTATCATATATCATTTGTCGTTATGCTTCGCAGAAGCCCAGGATTTCCGCATTGACCACTTCCGCGAGAACACAATGGACATGGCAGCTGCCACTAGTGGTGTGAAGGACCTCAACGGTAATGTGGCAGCCCTCATCCGTTTCGTTGTGCGCGATGACAAGTTCAACTTCGATGCCAACCTTGGTGTGCTGAAGAAAGAGCAAAGAACAGGTGAGATCTGGTTGTTCGTTCCCCAAGGTACTCGCCGCATCACCATCAGCCACCCCGTTCTTGGAGTGTTGCGCGGCTATGAACTGCCTGAAGTTATAAAAGCAAAAACCACCTATGACGCCACCATTACCATTACCAACGAAGTCTACCTGAATAGCCTCATGAAACAGGCGGCCCAAGGTAATGAAGGAGTACAATTGCCCATAACGAATGTCAACAACGTCAACATTGAAAGCATAACAACAGAAAGGGCCGCCTCTTCAACTGAGCATGACACGACTCATCCAAGCCCTTTCTCTTTCGGTGTTTTAGCAGGGTATAGCATCGTTGGCCTGCAAGGACCCACTGTCAGCTTGGAGGTCGGTTTGGGACCTTTTTGCATTGAAATAGGTGGAACAATACTTAGTTAATTATACATTTAATCGTTTGAAAATCAATGAGTTACATTA
>CAMVKN010000045.1 GCA_947168045.1 uncultured Prevotellaceae bacterium | reverse complement strand
CCGATGTACTTCTTCTTGCCCTCGTTGATGCGAATCTCGTTGGCAATCCACTTGAATCCCGTGTAGCAGTCCTTCAGCTCCACGCCGTTCTTTTCGGCAATCTTGGCGATGACCTCGGTCGTCACGATGGTCTTCACCAGGAACTCGTTGCCCTTCAGCTGTCCCAGCTTCTTCTTGTTGGCGATGATATACCAGCAGAACATCATACAGGTCTGGTTGCCGTTCAGTATCTCCCATTCGCCCTTGGCGTTGCGGCAGACGATGGCCAGACGGTCAGCATCGGGGTCGCTGGCAATGACGAGGTCAGCGTTAAGCTTCGTGCCGAGCTTCATGCCCAGGGTCATGGCCTCAGGATTCTCGGGGTTGGGGCTGACCACTGTGGGGAAGTTGCCATCGATGACCATCTGCTCAGGCACTACGTGGATGTTCTGGAAGCCCCACGAGCGCAGTGCCATCGGGATGATGACGCGGCCCGTGCCATGCATGGGCGAATAGACGATGTTCAGGTCCTTCTGGCGCAGGATGACGTCCTGATCGACCATAGCCTCCTTCACGGCCTGGATGTAGTCCCAGTCCATCTCGCCGCCGATGGGGATGATGAGGTCCTTGTTGCCCTCAAACTTCACATCCTCAATCTTCACCTTGTTCACCTCGTCAATGATACCCTTGTCGTGCGGAGCCAGCACCTGCGCACCGTCGTCCCAGTATGCCTTGTAGCCATTATACTCGCGTGGGTTGTGGCTGGCGGTGACGTTCACGCCGGCCTGGCACTTCAGCTGACGGATGGCAAAGGAGATTTCGGGCGTTGGGCGGAGGCTCTCGAAGAGATAGACCTTGATGCCGTTGGCCGAGAAGATGTCAGCCACGCTCTCAGCAAACATTCGTCCGTTGTTACGGCAGTCATGCCCCACCACGACGGCGGGCTGGATGTCGGGGAACGCCTTGTTGATGTAGTTGGCAAAACCCTGTGTAGCCATGCCCACGATGTACTTGTTCATGCGGTTGGTGCCAGCCCCCATGATGCCACGCAGGCCGCCCGTACCAAACTCCAGGTTCTGATAGAAAGCATCGATAAGGGCGCTCTTGTCCTCATTGTCGAGCATTGCCTGAACTTCCTTACGTGTCTCCTCGTCGAAGGCCGGAGTAAGCCACTGCTTAGCCCGTGCCTCGCACTGAGCTATAAGCTGAGCATTGTTTTCCATGTGTTTCCGAATTAAAAGTTTTAGATTTCTGCTTCTGTAGATTTCTAATTTACAAAGTTACGTTTTTTTTTGCTAACTACATCACGCGCGTAGCTACATTTTTGTTTTTTTAGCAATTAGGCACAAATTACGCTCGTGTCGTTAAAGATTATTAAACAAGACGTAGATAACCCATAGAAAAGTGCTCATTATCAAATATTTTGAGTAATTTTGCGCCCACTTTTGACCCTAAACAGGGAAACAGGGGCTGGAACAGGCGCCACTCCTGCTATTATTAATCATTAAATTTGGTCTGATAAACGTCTGTTCAGACCTAAACCCCTAAGACAGGGGCAAGTAAAAATGTCAGAATTAACAAAGAACGTTCAGCCGCTCCAGGACTTCAACTGGGACGAGTATGAAAACGGCACCGTGGCCAACGTCAGCAAGGAAGAGCTTGACAAGGCCTACGATGAGACCCTGAACAAGGTGGCCGACCATCAGGTTGTTGAGGGCAAGGTCATCAGCGTCGACAAGAAAGAGGTTGTCGTGAACATCGGCTACAAGAGCGACGGTATCATCCCCGCCACCGAGTTCCGCTACAACCCCGAGCTGAAAGAAGGCGACGTGGTTGAGGTCTACGTTGAGAACGCCGAGGACAAGAAGGGACAGCTGGTGCTTTCACACAAGAAGGCTCGCCTGTCGAAGGCTTGGGACCGCGTCAACGCCGCACTCGACAACGAGGAGATTGTCCAGGGCTACATCAAGTGCCGCACCAAGGGTGGCATGATTGTCGACGTCTTTGGCATCGAAGCCTTCCTGCCCGGCTCACAGATTGACGTTCACCCCATACGCGACTACGACCAGTTCGTGGGCAAGACCATGGAGTTCAAGATTGTGAAGATCAACCAGGAGTTCCGCAACGTCGTCGTGTCGCATAAGGCTCTTATCGAGGCTGAGCTCGAGGCCCAGAAGCAGGAGATCATCTCGAAGCTCGAGAAGGGTCAGATCCTGGAGGGCACCGTGAAGAACATCACCAGCTACGGCGTGTTCGTAGACCTGGGCGGTGTGGACGGACTGGTGCACATCACCGACCTGAGCTGGGGCCGCGTCGACGACCCGAAGAAGGTGGTCGAGCTCGACCAGAAGATCAACGTGGTCATTCTCGACTTCGACGAGGAGAAGAAGCGCATCGCCCTTGGCCTGAAGCAGCTCACTCCGCATCCTTGGGATGCACTCGACCCGAACCTGAAGGTGGGCGACCATATCCACGGCAAGGTGGTGGTCATTGCCGACTACGGTGCTTTCGTCGAGGTTCAGCCCGGCGTAGAGGGTCTCATCCACGTCAGCGAGATGTCATGGAGCCAGCACCTGCGCTCAGCCCAGGAGTTCCTGAAGGTGGGCGACGAGGTGGAGGCTGTCATCCTGACCCTCGACCGCGACGAGCGCAAGATGTCGCTCGGCATCAAGCAGCTCAAGGAAGACCCATGGGAGGCTATCGACGTGAAGTATCCCGTTGGCTCGAAGCACAATGCCAAGGTGCGCAACTTCACCAACTTCGGCGTATTCGTCGAGCTGGAAGAGGGTGTCGACGGTCTGATCCACATCAGCGACCTCAGCTGGACCAAGAAGGTGAAGCACCCCTCAGAGTTCACGAAGGTTGGCGAACCCATCGACGTGGTGGTGCTCGACATCGACAAGGAGAACCGTCGCCTCAGCCTTGGCCACAAGCAGCTGGAGGACAACCCCTGGGATGCCTTCGAAGGCAAGTACAGCGTTGGTAGCGTCCATGAGGGTAAGATTACCGAGATGCTGGAGAAGGGTGCCGTGGTGGCACTCGAGGAGAACGTCGAGGGCTTCGCTACTCCGAAGCACCTGGTGAAGGAGGACGGCTCGCAGGCTCAGCTTGGTGAGACGCTGCCCTTCAAGGTCATCGAGTTCAACAAGGACAGCAAGCGCATCATTCTCTCGCACAGCCGCACCTTCGAGGACGAGAAGCGTAAGGAAGAGCGTGCCGCCCGCAAGGCTGCTGCTCCGCGTGCCGCCAAGAAGGACGACGCTCCGAAGATTGAGAACGTCGCTGCCTCAACGTCGCTGGGTGACCTCGACGTGCTGGCACAGCTGAAGGCTCAGATGGAGAAGGGCGAGTAATCGCTACCCTACCCCAATAGACATTTTAAAGGCGCAAGGCTCCAAGCTTTGCGCCTTTTTGTTGTGAAAAAATACGGACATGTGAAGGCCACACTACTCTATCGTCAGGCGGCGGCTCTTGGGATATTTCACCTTGTACTGCAGAACCAGTTCCTGCTGCTGACCGGCCTGCAACTGCAATGGCCAGCTGACGACGCCAGTCTGATCATCGCGTTGACCACCGCTCAGCTCCTCGACGGTGACAGTGATGTCGTTATTGCGCGACACTGGCGTCTGGTCGAAGACAGTGATGGACACCGCCTGCTTGCGATTGTTCCGCACGGTGATGCGCCACGTCATGGTCTGCTCTTGATTGCTGCCAAAGAATCGCCGCGTCGATGTCTCATTCACCTTCGTGCGCTGCACGTTGATGCTCTGGTCACGCCCCAAGGAGAAGTGTAGCGTGTCAGTTGACACGGCGGGGTCAACGATGCTCTTGCCCACGAATGAGTTGTCGAAATAGACGTTGGCCTCGCCTTCCATCAGGTTCAGCTTTTGCCATTCGGTGGCATCAGCCACGAGGAAGGCTTCCTTGTCAATCTTCGGTATGGCACGGTACTCGTAAGTGGCCGGCAGCTGATAGCGAGCAATCTCCGTCGTCGTTGTCTTGCCGCCACCAGGCAGTGTCAGCGGCTGTTTGATTTCAAACTCATATCCAAACTGTGCCTGCTGCTGCTCCACAGCCACGACATCGCTCTCGTCCATCTCAGCCATGTGAGCCTCCCTCATCACCATCCGCTCTTCCATCTCGGCCATGGGTGCAGCAGCCACGGCTCTGGCTCGTCCATTGCTCTTCTTCTTCGCAGCATACCCAGTGACCACGACCTCGTCCAATGCGGCCTGGTCTTGCTTCATGCTAACGATGAGCGAGCTGCCCGGCGTGGCGGTACGCGTCTGGCTGTTGTAGCCCACGAATGAGATGGTGAGCTGGCGTGAGCCTTGCGGCAGCGTGATGGAGAAGTTGCCATCGACATCGCTGACAGTGCCCAAGCGTGTGCCCTTCACCATGACAGCGGCACCGATGATGGGCGAGCCGTCGCTGGCATCCACCACGCGTCCGCTGACGGTGTTGCCATCAGCATCCAGGTTGTAGGTGGGTGCCGACAAGCCATAGTCGAGCCAGTAGGTCTTCAGCTGCGGTGCCACATTACTGCGGTTAGGATTGGCCGACGACAGCAGCACGGGCACGTTCTTCCACTCCTCCTTGGTGTTCTGGAAGATGTTGGCCTTATAAGACAGCATGAGCGGCTGGCCCGTGCCCTCAGAGCGTACATCATAGGACGGGAACCATCCGGCGTTCTTGACATAATAAGTAATGTCGAAGTCAGCCCGCCCGGCCTGCTGCGCATCCACCTTCACGTCCACCTCGGTGGCAGCAGTCAGTTTTATGCGCGAGATAGAGTCGAGTACCTCCTGCTTCTTAGTCAGCTCGTCGGTCAGTTTCAGCAGCTGGTCGTCAATGTCCTGCGTACGTTTCTTCAGCGACAGCAGCTCCTGCGAATAGTAGTTGTTCAGCTCCTTGATGTTGGCAAGCGGCGTGGCAACGGTGCGACCAGCCACCGAGCAGTTGGTCTTCACCAGTTCCAGCTGTGATGCCAGCACCTCTTTCTCGTCCTTAGCCTGCTGAATCTTGCGCTGCACGCCCTTCACAGCCTCTTCCGCCTCGCGCAGACGCTTCACCTGCGCCACCGAGTCGGGATGCACCGTGCGATGGCTGACGCCGAGTACGGTCAGCCGTCCGCGTGCCTTCAGCTGCATGCTCTTGCGGTCCATGTAGGGCGACATGCCAGTAAAGGTGACCACCTGTTCGCCAGGCGCAAGCTGTACACTCTTGCTGCGCACCACCTGTGCACCATTGGCAAACACCGTTACCCGCTGAACAGGAGCCGTCTGCTTTTCAGCGGCCAATGCCAGCACTGCCATGGAGAGGCATGCCAGCAGCGTCAATGTTTTTTTTGGCATAATGAAACGTTTTTTATTAGTAACAGTTGCAAAGATAAACATTTTTCCATATCCAACAAAATTTATGGCGAAATAATTGGCTATTTGGAAATAAAAGTGTAATTTTGCACCGTTTTTCAGAATAATCAATTCTATTCAATAAACATCATTTAATGATTATGAAGAAGTACAACTTCAATGCAGGCCCGTCGATGCTTCCGCGTGAGGTCATCGAGGCTACCGCCCAACAGTGTTTAGACTTCAACGGCTCAGGTCTCTCCTTAATGGAGATCAGCCACCGTGCAAAGGATTTCCAGCCCGTCGTTGACGAGGCCGTGGCTCTGGTCAAGGAGCTGCTGCAGGTGCCCGACGGCTACTCGGTCATTTTCCTCGGCGGTGGTGCCTCGCTGGAGTTCTGCATGATTCCTTATAACTTCCTCATCAAGAAGGCTGCCTATCTGAACACCGGTGTGTGGGCCAAGAAGGCCATGAAGGAAGCCAAGCTCTTCGGTGACGTGGTGGAGGTTGCTTCATCAGCCGACGCCAACTACACCTTCATCCCCACTGGATGGACGGTGCCCGAGGATGCCGATTATCTGCACATTACGACCAACAACACCATCTACGGCACCGAGATTCGCAAGGACCTCGACGTCAATGTGCCCCTCATTGCCGACATGTCGTCCGACTTCATGAGCCGTCCCGTTGATGTGAGCAAATATGACGCTATCTATGCCGGTGCACAGAAGAACCTGTCAATGGCCGGCGTGACCATCGTCATCGTGAAGGACGAGAAGCTGGGCCGTGCCCCGCGTCCCATCCCCACGATGCTCGACTACCGCACACATGTTGAGAAGGGCTCTATGTTCAACACACCTCCCGTGGTGCCCATCTACTGCGCACTGGAGAACCTGCGCTGGATCAAGCGTCAGGGTGGCGTTGAGGCTATGGACAAGCTGGCTCAGCAGCGTGCCGAGATTGTCTACGGCGAGATTGACCGCAACAAGCTCTTCGTGGGCACCGCCAAGGAGGAGGACCGCTCGCTGATGAACCTCTGCTTCGTCATGGCCGACGAATACAAGGAGCTGGAGAAGGAGTTCCTCGACTTCGCCACCTCCAAGGGCATGGTCGGCGTAAAGGGCCACCGCTCGGTCGGAGGCTTCCGCGCCAGCTGCTACAATGCCCAGACCATTGAGGGCTGCAATGCTCTTGTGGACTGCATGAAGGAGTTTGAGGCAAAGCATTAATAACAAAAAGCTCACCCAATATGAAAGTATTAGTAGCAACCGAGAAGCCTTTTGCAGCAGCTGCTGTTGAGGGCATCAAGAAAGAGATAGAAGCAGCCGGCAACGAGCTGGCCCTGCTGGAAAAGTATACCGAGAAGGCCCAATTGCTGGATGCCGTGAAGGACGCTGACGCCCTCATCATCCGCTCTGACAAGGTGGACGCCGAAGTGCTCGACGCTGCCAAGCAGCTGAAGATTGTGGTGCGCGCCGGTGCTGGCTACGACAACATCGACCTGGCCGCCGCCACAGCCCACAACGTCGTGGCCGAGAACACCCCCGGTCAGAACGCCAACGCCGTGGCCGAGCTGGTGTTCGGTCTGCTGGTCATGGCCGTCCGCGGCTTCTACAACGGCAAGAGCGGCAGCGAGCTGTTGGGCAAGAAGCTGGGCATCCTCGCCTTCGGCAACGTGGGACGCAATGTTGCCCGCATTGCCAAGGGATTTGGTATGGATGTCTATGCCTTCGACGCCTACTGCCCTGCTGAGGTCATCGAGGCTGCCGGCGTGCACGCCGTGGCCAGCCAGGACGCACTCTTCGAGCAGTGCGACGTGGTGAGCCTGCACATTCCAGCCACACCCGAGACGAAGCAGAGCATCAACTACGCACTCGTGGGCAAGATGAAGAAGGGTGGCATCCTGGTGAACACCGCCCGCAAGGAGGTCATCAACGAGCCTGAGCTGCTGAAACTGATGCAGGAGCGCCAGGACCTGAAGTTCGTCACCGACATCATGCCCGACCTGAACGCCGACTTTGTCCAGCTGGAGGGTCGCTACTTCTCCACCCCGAAGAAGATGGGTGCACAGACCGCTGAGGCCAACATCAACGCTGGCATCGCTGCTGCCCGCCAGATCAACGCCTTCTTCAAAGACGGCGACACGCGCTTCCAGGTGAACAAGTAAAAACGTCAGAAGACACGAAAAAAAGTGATGAGCGTTAGGCGCTCATCACTTTTTTCGTGCTTGTCGTTTTACTGAGCCTGCATGATTCTGTCAGCCTCAGCCTGAGCTTCCTCAGCTTTCTTGCGAGCCTTCTCCAGCTCCTTCTCGGCCTTCTCAACGGCGTTCTGTGCCTTCTTCACATTGTCACGAGCCTTGTCAAGGGCTTTCTCGGCCTTCTCAACATTCTTCTTGGCCTTCACGGCGTTCTGCAGAATCTTAGCCTCCTTCTTCTTGGCATCGGCGGCAGCCTTCAGATCCTGGTCAACACCTACTGTAGGAGTTGCCTCCTCAGCGTCCATACGTGCTTGTACGTTCTGAGCCATCATCAGCGACATCACCAATGCAGCTCCCATCATCATTTTCTTCATTTCTTTAATCGTAGATATAGTTAGTTATACATATAAATAATAGTGTACTCACTCTATAATGTCATCAGTGCGGTGAACATGCCGGGGAAGTGTTCAGACACGTCGACAGCATGGCGGAACAGGCCAAACACCGCACTGCCACTGCCGCTCATGGCACTGTATTCAGCACCGAGGGCATACAGTTGCTCCTTCACTTGGCCAATGACTGGATGCAGGGCAATGACGCTTTTCTCAAAGTCGTTCACCAGCACATCGCGCCACTGCCCTACAGGCAGCTGTGTGACGATGTCACGACAGTTCATCCGCGGTGCCGCCGGCGTCACTAACGAATAGGCCTCCTTTGTCGACACAGCCACGTTAGGCCGCACCACAGCCAGATACCAACCCTTCAGACTCAGGTCTATTGGTGTCAGCCTGTCGCCGATGCCCTCGGCATACGCCGGACGCCCCATGATGAAGAAGGCGCAGTCAGCACCTAAACGGGCGGCACGCTCCTTCAGCTCGTCCTGTGTAAATCCCAGGGCACACATCTCGTTCAGCAACAGCATCATCGTGGCGCCGTCGCTGCTTCCGCCGCCCATGCCCGCCTGTGAGGGGATGACCTTATGCAGATGGATGTGGAAACGTCCCATCTGACTGCGCTCGGCCTTCAGCATGTGGTAGGCTCTGGCCACCAGGTTCTGCTGTTCGTCGCCCTCAATGCACAGCCCCGTCACCTTCAGGTCACAGCCAGTGTCGCAGGGAAAGGCAGAATCCATGGGCTGCACCTCCAGAACGTCACACAAGGGGACGGGATAGAACACCGTCTCCAGGTTGTGGTAGCCGTCAGGCCGACGGCTCACTACGTTCAGTCCTAAGTTAATCTTCGCCTGTGGAAATGCAATCATGGTGCAAAGGTACAAAAAGAAGTGGAATGCGCAAAGCATTTCACTTTTTTTTAACTGCGTTCACTCCCTTGCATAAGAAAACTATTATCTTACATACTTACATTCTATATTGATTATCAATGTGTAAGCTTACAACTAACTTACATTTAAGTGTGTAAGATAAATCAACTTTTTACGCAAAGAAGCCAGGAGTCGATGGACTCCTGGCTTCTTAGATTTGGTTGCTGTCTGTCAGCTTACCGGAGGGTGCCCTGCTCAGCAGCGTTGATCATAGCCTGCGAAGCGTAGAGGTACACCTCAACGCGACGGTTCTGAGCCTTGCCTGCAGCGGTGCTGTTGTCAGCCACGGGGTTAGCCTCGCCGTAGCCCATGGTGCTGCGAATCTGCGAAGCGCTGACGCCGAGTGACTGCAGATAGTTGGTCACCGACTGAGCGCGCTGCTGCGACAGGTTGAGGTTCTTCTGCTGGCTCTGTGCGGCGGTGGAGTTTCTCCAAGGAGCGTTATCGGTGTATCCCTGGATGGCCACGTCGCACTCCATGTTGCTCTTCAGCAGGTTAGCCAGCTGCATGAGCGACACCTTCGAAGCGTCGTTGAGCACTGCGCTGCCAGAAGCAAACTTGATACCAGTCTCGTTGAAGGTCATCTGAACGGCCTGCAAACCATTGGCGTCCGTCACAGTCTGGACCTGAGCGTTCTGCACAGCCTCAGCCTGAGCCTTCACCTTGTCCATGTGCTTGCCAATGAGTGCACCGGCACCGGCGCCCACAGCAGTACCCACGGCGGTACCCACAGCAGTGTTACCCGTCATCTTGCCAACGATGGCACCCAGCAGAGCACCACCAGCAGCACCGATTGCAGTACCCTTACCCAGGTTGTTGCAACCCATCATCACGATGCAAGCGCAGAGCGTGAGAACCATAGCTTTCATTTTTTTCATGTTGTAATCTTATTAAATGGTTAAACAATCTTTGAATTCACGTTGCAAAGATAAGTAAAAGTTAGGATTTAGGAAGCAGGATGCAGGAGTTATTTACCCCCGCTTAACAAAAATTAAGCTATTGGAACGGCTAGATATCCTAACTTCCTTTTGTTTTTCGCTCGCTTCTTTGTACCTTTGGCTTGCGCCGAAGGTTCTTTTAGTCGCATTCGCTTGGTAAAAGCGGCAAAGCCGAGCGCTCCCGCTCGGAAAAACAAAAGAAAATGTGATTTCCTTTTGTTTTTCGCTCGCTTCTTTGTACCTTTGCACCCAAATTGGAAAACAAAGAACAAAAACAATGGCAAAAGAACTGAAAGATTTGACAAAGAGGGCTGACAACTACAGCCAATGGTATAACGACCTGGTGGTGAAAGCCGACCTGGCAGAACAGAGCGCCGTGCGCGGATGCATGGTCATCAAGCCTTACGGCTACGCTATCTGGGAGAAGATGCAACAGCAGCTGGACAAGATGTTCAAGGAGACGGGTGCACAGAACGCCTACTTCCCCTTGCTCATCCCTAAGTCGTTCTTGAGCCGTGAGGCTGAACACGTGGAAGGCTTTGCCAAGGAGTGCGCCGTGGTGACGCACTACCGTCTGAAGGCAGCCGACGGCGGCGTGGTGGTAGACCCGGCAGCCAAGCTGGAAGAGGAACTCATCATCCGTCCCACCTCGGAGACCATCATCTGGAACACGTACAAGAACTGGATTCACTCATGGCGTGACCTGCCCCTGATGTGCAACCAGTGGTGCAACGTCATGCGCTGGGAGATGCGCACCCGTCCCTTCCTGCGCACCAGCGAGTTCCTGTGGCAGGAGGGCCACACCGCCCACGCCACGCGTGAGGAGGCTGAGCAGGAGGCACAGAAGATGCTGAAGGTGTATGCCAAGTTTGCCGAGGAGTGGATGGCCGTGCCCGTGGTTCAGGGTGTGAAGAGCGAGACCGAGCGCTTCGCCGGTGCTCTGGACACCTACACCATCGAGGCCATGATGCAGGACGGCAAGGCCCTGCAGAGCGGCACCAGCCACTTCCTGGGGCAGAACTTTGCCAAGGCCTTCGACGTCACATATCTTAATAAAGAGAACAAGCCCGAGTATGTGTGGGCCACGTCGTGGGGTGTCAGCACACGTCTCATCGGTGCCCTCATCATGACACACAGCGACGACAACGGTCTGGTGCTGCCCCCGAAGCTGGCTCCCATCCAGGTGGTCATCATCCCCATTGCCACCAAGCCGGAGCAGATGGAGATAGTGAACCGCGAAGTGACGCCCATCATCGAGGGTCTGCGCCAGAAGGGCATCAGCGTGAAGTTCGACGACGCCGACAACAAGCGTCCTGGCTTCAAGTTTGCCGACTATGAGCTGAAGGGTGTTCCCGTGCGTCTCGTCCTCGGTGCGCGCGACCTGGAGAACGGCACCATCGAGCTGATGCGCCGTGACACCTTGGAGAAGGAGACACTGCCCTTGGAAGGCATCGTGGAGCATGTGGAGAAGCTGCTGGACGACATTCAGCAGAACATCTTCGAGAAGGCAAAGGCCTATCGCGATGCACATATCTACGAGTGCGACAACTACGAGGAGTTCAAGGAGCGCGTGAAGGACGGCGGATTCTTCCTCTGCCACTGGGACGGCACGGCCGAGACCGAGGCACAGATCAAGGAGGAGACGCAGGCCACCATTCGCTGCGTGCCTTTCGGCGTTGAGCAGACACCTGGCACCGACATGGTTTCAGGCAAGCCCGCCAAGGCCCGCGTCATCATTGCCCGCAGCTACTAAGTCCCCTTTCTACCCCAGCAATAAAAAGCAGTCACCCCTACCCTTCCTCACAGCAGGAATGGTAGGGGTGAGTGTTTGTCATGCCTCCTATGACTTGACCGGCTCCATGTGCAGGGTGACATGCGTGTTGGCCCCAAAGCGTTCCTTCAGCTTGCGTTCAATGGTTGTTGCACGTGCATGGACGGTGTCCAGGGTCAGTCGGCCGTCCATGCGCACATGAGCCTCAATGGCAATACGGCTGCCTATTCGGCGAGTGCGCAGGTTATGCGGCTGCTGCACATCACTGAATGACTGAATAATCTGCATAATCTCGTCCTCCGTCTCCTTGGGAAGCGAACACTCAGTCAACTCGCCGATGCTTGTTTTCAACAGTGTGTAGGCCACCCGGACCAGCATCAGTCCCACGACGATGGAGGCCAGAGGGTCACATACGGCCCAGCGCTGTCCCAGCCAGATGGCCAGGCCAATGCCGATGGCAGCCCCTATGGACGAGAGAGCATCGCTGCGATGGTGCCAGGCATTGGCTATCATCACCTGCGAGTCGAGCGCCCTACCCTTCCACACGGTATAGCGATAGAGCAGTTCCTTGACGACGATGGACAGTAACGCCGCCCAAAAGGCTATCCAGCCTGGCGACTCCAGCTGTGCACCGTTCAGCCACGACAACAGCTTCAGTCCCCCCGACACCACGATGCACGTGGCCGCTGCCACCAGTGCCAGTGCTATGAGGAACGAGGCAATGGTCTCAAACTTGCCATGGCCGTAGTCGTGTGTCTGGTCTTGCGGCTTGGCACTGATATGCACGAACACAATCACCAGCACATCGGTCACAAAGTCCGACAACGAGTGAACGGCATCGGCAATCATGGCCGAGCTACAGCCTACGATGCCGGCAACAAACTTGAAAGCACACAGTGCGGCATTTCCTGCACTGCCTGCCAGCGTTACCTTATAGATTTCCTTCTCTCTGTTCATCATGAAATACGAACATCTTACTTTTACGGAATGCAAATGTAGTGATAAAATATGAAAACGCATACGTCTGCCTGTTTTTTTTTTAGACTGACGCCGCGAAAAACGCGCTGAAGCCTGGTTTCGTCCCCATGTTGCGGTCGTTTTCAACTTCCTGACACGTGCGCAAAGGTACGAAATAAGCACGTTCACTTAGGCCATCATCTGTTCAAATAACGAAAATAGCTGTTCAAATCGCTTCTGCACGGCGAAAAAGAAAATCTGAAAGCTTGGGGCGGGACCGCGTTTTTTGTATCTTTGCATCACATTAAAGACTCATTTTCTGCTTAAAAATGATGGAAACGAAAGAGAGAATAGCATTTATTGACTACATCCGCGTGGTGGCCTGCCTGATGGTGATGCTGGTCCACGCCAGTGAGAACTTCTACGCTGCCGACACGTCGGGGCTTGCCGGCAACATGTCGATGCTGGCCACTGAGCAGAACCGCCTGTGGGTGGCTTTCTACGACGGCGCCCTGGGGCGTGTGTCGGTGCCGCTGTTCATGATTGTCTCTGCCTTCCTCCTGGTGCCCATGCGTCAGGGACTGACGATGACGCAGTTCTATCGTCGCCGCTTCCTGCGCATCCTGCCCCCGTTTGTGCTTTTCCTGCTGCTCTACACCTTCCTGCCCCTGCTGTGGGGTGGCATGACGTGGGAGCAGTCACAGGCCGACCTCCGGCTGCTGCCCTTCAACTTCCCCTCCATGGGTGGCCATCTGTGGTTCATGTACCCGCTCATCAGCCTCTACCTCATCATCCCCGTGGTGTCCCCCTGGCTGGAGCGAGCCTCGGCCCGCGACGAGCGCGTATTCCTCTACCTTTTCGCCTTCTCCACGCTCATTCCCTGGCTGCACCGCTTTGTGTCGCCTGAGCTGTGGGGCGAGTGCTTCTGGAATCAGTTCAGCATGCTGTGGTACTGCTCCGGCTATCTGGGCTATCTGGTGCTGGCCCACTACATCCGCGTGCACCTGGCCCACTGGACACGCGACCGGCGGTTACGCGTAGGCACCGCCTGCTTCGTCATCGGCGCTGCCTTCACCGCCTGGAGCTTCTGGTGGAAGGGCGAGCCGGGCCAGCTCATTGAGACGCCCATGCTCGAATGGTCGTGGGAGTTCTGCACGCCCAACGTGCTGCTGGCCACCTTCGGCCTGTTCCTGCTCTTCACCTGCATCCGCCGTCGGCAGGCCCCTGTCCTCATCGTCACGCTGTCGCGTCTCTCGTTTGGCATGTACCTCATGCACCTGTTCTTCCTGGCCCCCATCGCCACATGGCTCATCGGCGGCAACGTGGCCGACCCGCTGCTGCCCACATGGCTGGCCATACCCGCCATTGCCATCCTGACGTTCATCTGTTGTGCCGTCACCACCCGTCTGCTATCCCTGCTTCCAGGCAGTGATTACATCGTAGGTGCCAATACTCGCGCTAAATAATTATAATGTAAATAGTGAAGCTTATGAAAAAGTCAACAGTGTTACAAATCGCAATGCTCCTCGGCTCGATGACAGCCGGAGCACAGACGGCTGAGATGTTCCAGCCCTACCAGACCACTGCCCTGCGCGTGCCTTCGGTGCCACTGGTGGTCAACGACCCCTACTTCTCCATCTGGTCGCCCTACGACAAGCTGAACGAGGGCACCACCCGCCACTGGACCAACGATGAGAAGCCGCTCCAGGGCTGGCTGCGCGTGGACGGCGTGACCTATTGCTTCATGGGTGCCGACCGCGACGTGCTTGACGCCATCGCCCCCATGGCCGACGAGGGCGGATGGAAGGCGCGCTACAGCCGCGAGGTGCAGCAGGATGGCTGGCAGAAGCCTGACTTCGACGATGCATCATGGCGCGAGGGCACAGCCGCCTTCGGCTCGCCCGACCTGAGCTTCATTCGTACCGAGTGGCGCGAGGAGAACAGCGACCTCTATGTGCGCCGCACCATCGATGTGAAGGCTGCCGACCTGCAGGAGGACCTCTTGCTCATCTACTCGCACGACGACGTGTTTGAGCTGTTCATCAATGGCACGAAGGTGGCCGACACGGGCGAGACATGGCGCGAAGGCATCCGTCTGCCGCTGGACGAGAAGCTGAAGAAACTGCTGAAGCCCGGCCGCAACGTCATTGCCGCACACTGCCATAACACCACGGGCGGTGCCTATACCGACTTCGGTCTCTATAAGAACATGAAGCCGAAGGACTCAAGTGTGGTGCAGGCCGTGCAGAAGTCGGTCACGGTGCTGGCTACCAATACCTATTATACCTTCGCGTGCGGACCAGTGGAACTCGACGTGGTGTTCACAGCCCCCATGCTGATGGACGACTACGACCTGCTGTCGGCTCCTGTCAACTACATCTCTTATCAGGTGCGTTCCACCGATGGCGCCGCCCACCAGGCACAGCTGCTGCTTACGGCCTCGTCGCTGCTGGCAGTGAACAAGGCCGGACAGCCCACCGTGAGCAGCGTTGAGACGCACCACGGCACTACCTACCTGAAGACGGGCACCGTGGAGCAGCCCATCCTGGCCAAGACCGGCGATGGCATCTGCATCGACTGGGGCTACCTGTATCTGCCCGCCCTGAACGGCGACGTGGCCCTCAGCGACGGCGAGCGCATCAGGAGCACCTTCGTCAGCACGGGCCGTCTGCCCCAAGGCGAGCAGCGTGTGGTGGCCAGCAAGCCCAACGAACAGCCTGTGCTGGCCTATCGCCACGACTTCGGCAGCACCCGCCAGGCCGCTTCCTACGCCATGCTGGCCTATGACGAGATTTGGGACATAGAGTATTTCTACAAGCGCTATAAAGGCTACTGGGCACATGAGGGCAGCGTGAGCATCTTCGACATGGTGAACCGCATGAACCGTGAGTATAGCGGCATCATGAAACGCTGTCGTGCACTGGACAAGCAGATTTACGACGACGGCATGAGCGCTGGCGACAAGAACTACGCCGAGATTCTGTCGGGCAGCTATCGCCACGTCATTGCCGCCCACAAGCTGTTCCGCGACGACGAGGGCAACCTGCTCTTCTTCTCGAAGGAGAACAACTCCAACGGCTGCGTGAACACCGTCGACCTGACCTACCCCGAGGCCCCGCTGTTCCTCATCTACAACCCTGAGCTGCAGAAGGCCATGATGACCTCTATCTTCGAGTACAGCTATACTGGCCGCTGGACCAAGCCTTTCGCCGCCCACGACCTGGGACAGTATCCCAAGGCTAACCACCAGGTGTACGGTGGCGACATGCCGCTGGAGGAGGCCGGCAACATGATTACCCTGGCTGCCATGCTCTGCCGCATAGACGGCAACACCAGCTATGTGGACAAGTACTGGGACATCATCACCACCTGGGCTGACTATCTGTCGGAGAACGGGCAAGACCCCTCGAACCAGCTCTGCACCGACGACTTTGCCGGGCACTGGGCACACAATGCGAACCTGAGCATCAAGGCCATCATGGGTGTGGCCGGCTATGCACTGATGGCACAGCAGAAGGGACTGGACGAAGTGTATGACAAATATATGAACCGCGCACGCGAGATGGCCGTGAAGTGGGAACAGGATGCCCGCGAAGGCGACCACTACCGTCTGGCCTTCGACCGCAAGGACACATGGAGCCAGAAGTACAACATGGTGTGGGACAAGCTGTGGGGACTGAACCTCTTCCCCAACGGTGCCATGGACCGCGAGATAAAATACTATCTGACCAAGCAGAACAAATATGGCCTGCCCCTGGACATCCGTCGCGACTACACCAAGAGCGACTGGATTATGTGGACGGCAGCCATGAGCAGCGACAAGAAGACCTTCATGAAGTTCGTCGGCCCGCTCTACGACTATATGAACGAGACGGAGAGCCGCGTGCCCACGAGCGACTGGTATGACACCAAGACTGGCTTGATGGTGGGTTTCAAGGCTCGCAGCGTCATCGGTGGTTACTGGATGCGCGTGCTGGTCGACATGCTGGCACCCGAAGCCTCACCCGTCGACTATGTGTCGCCTCTCGTTGGCACGCTGTCCAAGCACTCGCTCTCCACGGGCAACACCTACCCCGCCATTGCCCTGCCGTGGGGCATGAATTTCTGGACGCCGCAGACGGGCAAGATGGGCGATGGCTGGCAGTATGTCTACACCGAGGACAAGATTCGCGGCTTCAAGCAGACCCACCAGCCGTCACCATGGATCAACGACTACGGACAGTTCTCCATCATGCCTGTGGTGGACCGCGTGGCCAACCCGACGCCCGACCTCATCTTTGACGAGGAGAAGCGTGCCAGCTGGTTCTCGCACAAGACTGAAGACGCGCGCGCGTATTATTATAAGGTATATCTGGCCGACTATGACGTGTGGGCCGAGATTGCACCCACGGAGCGTGCCGCCGTCATGCGCTTCACGTTTCCCGAAAGCACCAATGGCATCTCGCGCATCGTCGTCGATGCCTTCGACAAAGGCTCAGCCATCAAGTACGATGTCAACAAGCGCACCATCACGGGCTACACCACCCGCAACAGCGGCGGTGTGCCAGACAACTTCCGCAACTACTTCGTACTCCAGTTTGACACCCAGTTCCAGTTCTGGGGCATACAGAAGGATGGCAAGCAGTTCGCAGGCAGCGCAGCCGAGGGTGACCATGTGCTGGCCATGGTGGGCTTTCCCACGAAGAAGGGGCAGCAGGTCACCCTCCGCGTGGCTTCGTCGTTCATCAGCGAGGAACAGGCGTGGCGTAACCTGCAGGAAGTGGACGGTCGTTCCTTCGACCAGGTGTGTGCCGACGGGCGCCAGCGCTGGAACGACGTGCTGGGGCGTGTCGAGGTGAATAGTCAGGACATCGACCACTTGCGCACCTTCTACAGCTGCCTCTACCGTTCCGTGCTCTTCCCCCGCTCGTTCTATGAGTTCGGTGCCGATGGAAAGCCTGTACACTACAGCCCACACACCGGCGAGGTATGTCCGGGCTATTACTTCACCGACACAGGGTTCTGGGACACCTTCCGCTCGCTCTTCCCCCTGCTCAACCTGCTCTATCCTGAGATGAGCGCGAAGATGCAGGAGGGCTTGGTCAACTGCTACAAGGAGAGCGGTTTCCTGCCTGAGTGGGCCAGTCCCGGCCATCGTGGCTGCATGGTGGGCAACAACTCCGCCTCAGTGGTGGCCGATGCCTACTTGAAACTCACGCCTTCTTACGACATCGAGACCCTTTGGCAGGCGGTGGTGCATGGTGCCAACGCCGTCCACCCCAGTGTGTCGTCTACGGGCCGTCTGGGCTATGACTATTACAACCGTCTGGGCTATGTGCCCTACAATGTCGGCATTAACGAGAACGTGGCACGCACCCTGGAATATGCCTATGACGACTGGTGCATCTACCAGCTGGGCAAGGCGCTGGGCAAGTCGAAGAAGGAGCTGAAGCCCTTCCGCGACCATGCCATGAACTACAAGAACGTGTTCGACCCTGAGACGCGCCTGATGCGTGGCCGCAACGAGGACGGCACCTTCCAGTCGCCCTTCTCGCCGCTGAAGTGGGGCGATGCCTTCACCGAGGGCAATGCCTGGCACTACACGTGGTCGGTGTTCCACGACCCCGAGGGGCTCATCCGCCTCATGGGTGGCAACGAGGTCTTCGTGCAGATGCTCGACTCGGTGTTCAACGTGCCGCCGCTCTTCGACGAGAGCTACTACGGCGGTGTCATCCATGAGATACGCGAGATGCAGATCATGGGCATGGGCAACTACGCCCACGGCAACCAGCCCATCCAGCACATGATCTACCTATACGACTGGGCAGCGCAGCCGTGGAAGGCTCAGTACTGGGTTCGTGAGGCCATGGACCGTCTCTACACCGCGCAGCCCGATGGCTACTGCGGCGACGAGGACAACGGTCAGACCTCAGCCTGGTATGTGTTCTCGGCCATGGGCTTCTACCCCGTCTGTCCCGGCAGCGGCCAGTATGCGCTGGGCACGCCTTACTTCCCCGAGATGACCCTTCACCTGCAGCAGGGCCGGACGCTCACCATCCAGGCCCGTGGCAACTCGGATGTCAACCGTTACATCGGGCGCATGGAGCTCAACGGTCAGCCTTACGACCGCAACTATCTTGACCATGACGTGCTCATGCAGGGTGGCACCATTGTCTACACCATGCAGTCAGCGCCCAACCGTCAGCGTGGCATCAGCCCCGAGGCTGCCCCCTACTCATTCTCAAAAGAACCGAATCATTCAAGTTTCTGAAGCTCTCTATTCTCGCGCAGAGTCGCAGAGTAAGTTCCCAGGGACGATTCGTAGGTGCGGTGGTGCGAGGGTACGACATGGTTAACGGCTTTTAACGGGAGCGGCTAACGTTTACGAATGTAAAATAAAGGCGGTGAGCCGCAAAAGGAGTTTAAAGAGAAAAGGCGAAATGTTAAATTGGCGGAAAAGAATGAGACAAATTGTCAGATTCCCATTTTTTGCCATTATATTTGCAGTGTTGTTTTCAGTCATAGAAACGAATATTAACAAAAACAATATGAACATGAAAAAGCTTTTTAACTATCTGGTCCCTGGCACCAGCTTCGCTGCTATCGTTTTCGCCATTGCTGCCTTCACCAGCACCAATGCCGCTACACACCCCATGCCCGTAACGACTCCTGAGACGCTGTCGATGACCGACGTTCAGGCCGTTCCCGTGGCTCAGCCCGTGGACCTGACCTACGCTGCCGAAAAGGCCCTGCCCTCAGTGGTATATATCAAGAACACACAGAACTCGAAGGTGCAGACCGTTGAGTACAGCGACCCCTTCGAGGACTTCTTCAGCGACCCCTTCGGCGGTTTCTTCGGCCGTGGTCAGGGCAACGGTGGCACACGGCGTCGCCAGGTGCAGACCCCGAAGCGCACAGCTGCTGGCAGTGGCGTCATCATTCGCAGTGACGGCTACATCGTGACAAACAACCACGTGGTGGAGGGTGCCGACGAACTGACTGTCACTCTGTCAGACAACAAAGAATACTCGGCACGCGTCATTGGCACGGACAAGACCACCGACCTGGCCCTGATTAAGATTGACGGACGCAACCTGCCCGCCATCGAGATTGCCAACAGCGACCAGGTGAAGGTTGGCGAGTGGGTGCTGGCCATAGGCAACCCCTTAGGACTGAACAACACCGTGACGGCAGGCATCATCTCGGCCAAGGCACGCACGCTGGGTGCCAACGGTGTGGAGAGCTTCATACAGACCGATGCCGCCATCAACGCAGGTAACTCAGGTGGTGCACTGGTGAACACCAACGGACAGCTCGTCGGCATCAACGCCATGCTCTACTCGCAGACGGGCAGCTACAGTGGCTATGGATTTGCCATCCCCACGGCGATGATGAACAAGGTGGTGGACGACATCAGGGAGTATGGCACCGTGCAGCGCGCCATCCTCGGCATCATGGGCACCGACGTGAAGAACTATGTGGACAAGGAGAAGGAGGAAGGCCGCGAGGTGGACATGGGCACCATGGAGGGCATCTACGTTGACAAGGTCGTGGAAGAGAGCGCTGCCCAGGATGCAGGTCTGCAGAAGGGCGACGTCATCATTGAGATGGACGGCCAGAAGGTGACGAAGTTCGGCGACCTGACAGGCCTCATCGCACAGAAGCGGCCCGGCGAGAAGGTGACCATCGTCTACCTGCGCGACAAGAAGAAGTACACCAAGACGCTGACGCTGCGCAACGAACAGGGCAACACCCAGGTGGTGAAGAATGCTGACATTGACGTGCTCGGCGCCGACTTCCGCGAGCTGACACAGCAGCAGAAGGAGCAGCTCGACATACAGTACGGCCTGGAGGTCATCAAGGTCAAGGGCGGCAAGCTGAAGGATGCCGGCATCGAGCGGGGCTTCGTCATCCGACAGGTCAACGACCAGCCGATAAGCACCGTCGAGGATTTTGACAACATCGTCAAGGAGGTGAGCGTGTCAAACGACCCCACGCTTATCATCAAGGGCATCTACCCCTCAGGCAAGAAAAAGACTTACGTAGTGGAACTGAACGACTAATACAGCCGCGATGAAACTATACAGCGACAAGGAGCTGGCCGACATTCTCGACCAGCCCATTTTTCGCCTTATAGGCGAAGTGGCCGACGACATGGGCGTGGACTGCTACGTCGTGGGTGGCTATGTGCGCGACATCTTCCTGGAACGGCCCAGCAACGACATCGACGTCGTCGTCGTGGGCAGCGGCATCGAAGTGGCCACACGGCTGAAGCAACGACTGGGGCGAAAGGCTCACCTCAGCGTGTTCCGCAACTTCGGAACGGCACAGGTCACCATCAGAGAACAGTATCCGTTAGAAGTGGAGTTCGTGGGCGCACGCCGCGAGAGCTACAGCCACGACTCGCGCAAGCCCATCGTAGAGGACGGCACACTCGAGGACGACCAGAACCGGCGCGACTTCACCATCAACGCCATGGCCATCTGCCTGAACAGCAGCAGCTTCGGACAGCTCGTAGACCCTTTCAACGGCCTTGCTGACCTCGAGGACGGCATCATCGCCACACCCCTCGACCCCGAGGTGACTTTCAGCGACGACCCGCTGCGCATGATGCGCTGCATACGTTTTGCCACACAGCTGAACTTCCAGATAGAGGATGCCACCTTCGACGGACTGGAGCTCATGGCCGAGCGCATCAGGATTGTCAGCATGGAGCGCATCAACGTCGAGCTGAACAAAATCATCATGTCACCCCACCCCAGCAAGGGCTTCGTCGACCTGCAGCGCTCAGGGCTGCTCAACATCATCATGCCCGAGCTGGCCGCGCTCGACATCGTGGAGAAGAAGGACGGACGGGCCCACAAGAACAACTTCTACCACACCCTCGAGGTGTTGGAGAACGTGGCGGCCCATGGCGCCGGTCTGTGGCTGCGCTGGGCGGCCCTGCTGCACGACATTGGCAAGCCGAAGACGAAGCGATGGGACGCCGCCGCGGGGTGGACCTTCCATAACCATAACTATGTAGGCATGAAAATGGTCAAGCCCCTGTTCCAGCGCATGAAGCTGCCCATGGGGCAGGAGATGCACTACGTGGAGAAGCTCGTCGAGCTGCACATGCGTCCGCAGGCCATTGCCGACAACGAGGTGACCGATTCAGCCGTGCGACGGCTGCTGAGCGATGCCGGCGACGACATCGACGACCTGATGACGCTCTGCGAGGCCGACATCACCTCGAAGAACGAGGTGAAGAAAAAAATCTTCCTCGAGAATTTCCGCATGGTCCGCGAGAAGCTGACCGACCTGGTCGAGAAGGACTACAAGCGACTGCTGCAGCCAGTCATCGACGGCAACGAAATCATGCAGCTCTTCAACCTCAAGCCGTCGCCACAGGTGGGACAGCTGAAGCAGTGCCTGAAGGACGCCGTGCTGGACAACCGCGTGGAGAACGAGCGCGAGCCACTGATGCAGCTGCTCATGCAGAAAGCCAGCGAGATGGGACTGACAACCTGAAAAAAAAGGCGTCAGGCTTGGCGGATTCACTTTTTTTACATACCTTTGCCGAAAAATTACACACCATGCATACACGCGAAGAACAAATGGAGGCCTTCGGCCGACTGCTTGACGTACTCGACGAGCTGCGCGAGAAATGCCCCTGGGACCGCAAGCAGACCAACGAGAGCCTACGGCCCAACACCATCGAAGAGACCTACGAGCTATGCGATGCCCTGGCACGCGGCGACCAGCATGACATCCTCAAGGAGCTGGGCGACGTGATGATGCACCTATGCTTCTATGCCAAGATTGGCTCCGAGCAGGATGCCTTCGACATCTACGACGTGCTGCGCCAGCAGGCTGACAAGCTCATCTTCCGCCACCCGCATGTGTACCATCCCTCACAGGTGGGGGCCGACCGCCCCCGGCCGCTGCCTTACGGCGAGTCGCAGGAGGAACGCGAGTTCTCAAAGGTCGACGGCGCCGAACAGGTGTTGCAGAACTGGGAACAAATCAAGCTGCGCGAGAAGGACGGCAACAAGACCGTGCTGGGCGGCGTGCCACGTGCCCTGCCCTCGGTCATCAAGGCCTACCGCATACAGGACAAGGCACGTAACGTAGGCTTCGACTGGCAGCGACGCGAGGACGTGTGGCCGAAGGTGCGCGAGGAGCTGGACGAGCTGCAGGCCGAGCTGGAGCGCGACGACCGTGATGCCAGCACCAACGAGCTGGGCGACTTCCTCTTTGCCGTCATCAACGCCGCCCGGCTCTACAAGCTCAACCCCGACAACGCCCTGGAGCGCACCAACGCCAAGTTCATCAGGCGCTTCAACTATATCGAACAGCACAGCATCCGTGCCGGCAAGCCCCTCACCGAGATGTCACTCGACGAAATGGAGCAACTCTGGCAGGAGGCCAAGCAGCAGGAGAAGAACAGTTAAACCCATCAATTAAAGCATAACACCATGAAGAGTATCAGTGCTGCCATCTCAGCCGCTGCCATCATCGTCCTGACGGCCAGCTGCAACATCAAGCCGGCGAACCACTACGAGTTCGAGGACCTCACCACCGTCACCGTCGTGCGCGACACCACCATCTACGGCATCTGCGGCTCCGCTTCAACCGCCACCCGCCTGCAGCTCATCACCGACAGCGAGGACACCGTCTACATCGACGTCGACGATGCCCGCAAGGCCGGCAAGGTCATGCCCGACTACAAGCTGGGCTCCAACCTCTGTGTCATCACCGACACCACGCGCACCCGCGCACTGATGGTCATCAACAAGGACTGCCTGCTGGGCGAGTGGGTCATACCCAGCCCCTATGACGGCAGCACCCCCTCGGGCATCGTCATCAAGGACAACGGCGACGCAGAGAGCTTCGGCCAGCAGGGCGACATCGTGTACAAGTCATGGCGCATCTTCAACGGACAGCTGCAGATAGTCGAAACGCGCGACGACGACACCGACATCTACACCACCCACACCTACGACATCGTCAGGGTGACGCCCGACTCGCTCTACCTGTCAAACGCCAACGAGGACGAGACCTTCGAGTTTGGCCGCTTCGTGCCTGAGCCAGAAGAGGACCTGGGCATCACCTTCGACGACGAGGACGACGACGCCTACATGATTAACTGGTAGCAACCCTCTCCCCTCTCATCTCTCATCTCTCATCTCACATGGTCCCCTTCCGTATTCACATCCTTGGCTGCGGCAGCGCCTTGCCCACCACACGCCATTTCTCATCCATGCAAGTGGTGGAGTGTCGCGGCAAGCTCTTCATGATAGACTGTGGCGAGGGAGCACAGCTGCAGCTCAGGCGCTCGTCGCTCTCGTTTGAGCGCTTAGGCCACATCTTCATATCCCACATACACGGCGACCACTGCTTCGGCCTCATCGGCCTCATCTCCACCTTCGGACTGCTCGGCCGCCACGCCACGCTCCACGTCCATGCCCCCGCAGCCCTGGGGCCCATGCTCCAAGCACAGCTCGACCTGTTCTTCAACTACGACATCGGCTACAGCGTCGAGTTCCACCCCATCGACACCACACAGTCGGCCATCATTTTTGAGGACCACTCGCTCACCGTCCAGACCCTCCCCCTCGACCACCGCATGCCCTGTGCCGGTTTCCTCTTCCGCGAGAAGCCCACGCTGCCGCACATCCGCCGCGAAGCCATCGACATGTACGGCATACCGACCTCGCAAATCAACAACATCAAGGCCGGCCACGACTACACGCTGCCCGACGGCACCGTCGTCAAGCACGAGCAGCTGGTCACCCCACCTGATGCGCCACGCAGCTACGCCTACTGTTCCGACACCCGCTACATGCCCCAGCTGCACCAGGCGGTGATGGGCGTGGACACCCTCTACCACGAGAGCACCTATGCCGACGACAAGGCCGACGGTGCCGAGAAATACTACCACTCTACGGCGCGCCAGGCTGCCACCGTGGCCCGCGATGCCCATGTAGGCAAGCTCCTGCTCGGCCACTACAGCGCACGCTACGCCGACGAGTCCATCCTGCTCAGCCAGGCCAGGGAGGTCTTCGACCGCGTCTATCTGACTGACGAAATGGACATCATCGACGTCTGAGGAACCACTTCGCCGTCGCTCTGTCTTAAAGTGCTGCGCCCAGTTTTTATAGCGTAGCCTTCTCACATTATATATTTTAATTAAAAATAGACCTCTATGAATAATCTATTATCCGTCTGTTTTGTGCTTGTATTAGTTGAGGGTATCTTAACCTCATGTAATATAAACGGAAATTCGGGAAGTTCTTCTTCTTCAGAAAAAAAACACGAAAAATGCAGAGATTGCGAAGGGGAAGGTTATCTTTATTATGAATGTGATTATTGTTATGGTGAAGGATACACAACCAGGATATGCCGTACATGTGGAGGAGACCATGAAATGATTTGTCCAAGATGTGATGGTGAAAAATACGAAAAAGGCATTTGTGTCTTTTGTGATGGCAAGGGACATTCAGATGATTGCTGGCATTGCAAGTCTAAAGGATGTTTGACATGTTTAGTATGCCGTGGCACTGGCGTAAATCTGGGGACTACATGCCAAGTTTGTTATGGAAATCAAATAGTCGTTTGCGATGTTTGCAAGGGTACGGGCCAAGCAATATGTACGGCATGTCAGCAGAAAGGCTATATGGATGTTTTATGCCGCCTTTGCCATGGAAGAATATTTGTTGAATGTGAAGATTGCGATAGTCGCGGAAAGGAACATGTTTATTGTAACAGATGCGACGGAGATGGGTATTATAAGAAAGAATGCAGTAATTGTAATGGAAAAGGTGAGATAGAAGTATAGTATAAAAATAAATTTGATTGATAATAAGTATATCTAATAAACAACCACAAGAACAGTAAAACATTATGAATATCAAAGACAAAGCAAAAGAATATGCTGAGGGTAAAGCCATCAATGCCCTCACGGCAGCTATTGAATCGGCATACGCCGAAGGTTACAACGCAGGCTTCAACGATGGCGTGGCCAGCAAAGAAGGTGAAAAGCCCGATGACCTCGACGATGGTGTGGAATATGTTGACCTGGGGTTGCCCAGCGGCACGAAGTGGGCAGCGGATTACCTGAAAGATAAGGATGGGAACATTGTTTACATGCCATATGAAAAAGCCATAGAAATGAATATCCCAACAGCTCAGCAGCTTGCAGAACTTGTTAACAATTGTCACATCAAATCGACTTATGAGTATATTAGTTCTTATACCATCAATGGAATTAATGGAGAATTTGTTTGTTACAATAATAGCATTCTCTATGAAGCTGAGAGAGGTTCCTATGCTCAGCACCCTGTATTTTGGGTAAAGTTAGATGGACAAGAAGGAATAGAAAGGCTGGCAGCATATATTGGAATGGGAGATGGCTTGGGCAAATATATATTCATGGGCACCAAAGTTCCTGTGATCCTTGTTCGCTGATGAACAGCACTAAAGAAAAAACCATGAAAATTCGTCAAATGACTTATACCATCAATTAACCCCCCTTATGGACGAAACCGCAACGCGTCGCACTAAGATTGACCCTGCGCTCTATGGCGTAGGCTGGGAAAATGTGCCTGGAAGCGTTATCCTGACTGAGCAGCGCGCCTACGAGATAGCGCCCGGCCAGGTGAGTGCGCTGCCGCAGAACCGCCACCCGAAGAAGGCCGACTACATCCTGGAGTTTAGGAAGAAGAAGCTGGCCGTCATCGAGGCGAAGAGCGACGAGAAGACCGTCTTCGAGGGAGTGCCGCAGGCCAAGCGCTACGCCGAGCTGCTGCACATCCGCTTTGCCTATGCCACCAACGGCGACGAGATATGGATGATTGACATGGGCGTGAAGGATGCCCAGGGCCAGTATGTGGTGCCGTCCACGGAGAAGGCCGTCAAGCAGTTCCCCTCGCCGCAGGAGCTGTGGCAGATGACCTTCCCCGACGAGAACCCTTGGCGCGACAAGTTCAACCTCTGCCCGCTGAACCGTGGCGGCGGACGCGAGCCCCGCTACTATCAGGAGATAGCCATCAACAACGTGCTGACCGCCATCGCCAACGGACAAGACCGCATCCTGCTGACCATGGCCACCGGCACGGGCAAGACCTACACCGCCTTCCAGATTTGCTGGAAGCTGTATCAGACGGGGTGGAACAGACGCGGTGACGGGCGCAAGCCAAGAATATTATTTATAGCAGACAGAAATATTTTGGCTAACCAGGCGAAGAACGACTTCGAGCAGTTCCCCGAGGACGCGATGGAGCGCGTCACGCCCGAGCTGATACACGACAAGAAGCACAACGGCCGCCTGCCAACGGCCCGCCACCTCTACTTCACCATCTTCCAGACGGTGATGGGCGAGGACGCCACTGGCCAGCCCTATTACATGCAGTGGCCGCAGGACTTCTTCGACTTCATCATCATTGACGAGTGCCACCGTGGCGGCGCCAACGACGAGAGCGAGTGGCGCGAGCTGATGGAGTGGTTCGCGCCTGCCGTGCAATTAGGCATGACCGCCACGCCAAGGCGCAAGGAGAACACCAACACCTACCGCTATTTCGGCGAGCCGGTCTACGAATACTCGCTGCGTCAGGGCATCGAGGACGGCTTCCTCACACCCTTCCGCGTGAAGATAGCCGAGAGCAACATCGACACCTACCAGTATAACCCCAACGACGACGTGGAGGGCGACATCGACAAGGACAAGGTGTACACCGAGCGCGACTTCTATGCAGGCAACATCGAGCTGCGCGAGCGCGACGAGCACCGCGTGAAGGAGCTGCTGGGCCAAATCAACCCCGACGACAAGACCATCGTGTTCTGCGCCACGCAGGCACATGCCCTTGAGGTGATGTCGATGATTAACCAGTGGAAGCGCGTGCCCGACTCCAACTACTGTGAGCGCGTGACGGCCAACGACGGTGCCAAGGGCGAGGAGGCGTTAAAGAAGTTTCAGAACAACGACCTGCTGCGCCCCACCATCCTCACCACCTCGCAGAAGCTGTCAACGGGTGTGGATGCCCGCAACGTGAGGAACATCGTGCTGATGCGCCCCGTGAACAACATCGTGGAGTTCAAGCAGATTCTGGGTCGTGGCACCCGATTGTTCGACGGCAAGTATTTCTTCACGCTCTACGACTTTGTGGGAGCGTATGAAATGTTTAAAGACCTCACATGGGAACCCGAACCGTTTTGCTCCATCTGCGGCAACATTCCCTGCACCTGTGGCAAGCCCCCCAAGACTGACAAGTGCCCTAAGTGTGGCAACAACCCGTGCACGTGCCCGCCACAGTCCGAGCCGTGCCCCGTGTGCGGCCATCTGCCGTGCACCTGCCCTGGCCCACAACGAAAGAAGGTAGTGGTGAAGCTGTCGCCGCTGCGTGCCCTGACGCTGCACACCGATTGGTCGGAGCGCGTTCAGTTTGGCAACGAGCTGATTACGATGGACGAGTACATCAAGCGCCTGTTCGGCATGCTGCCCAGCTTCCTCGACGGCGAGGATGACCTGCGCCTGCGGTGGAGCCAGCCGCAGACACGCCAGCAGCTGCTCGACCTGCTGGAGCGCTCAGGGTTCCAGGAGGACAAGCTGGAGCTGATGCGGCGCTTCCTGCAGCTGGAGCGGTGCGACATGCTCGACGTGCTGAGCTACCTGGCCTACGAGACCACGCCCATAGAGCGGCAGCGACGGGCTGACATCCTGAGGCAGGACATGCTGGCACAGCTGTCAGCGCAGCAGCAGGAGTTTGTCGACTTCATCCTGAAGCTCTACGTGCGCAACGGCTTCAAGGAGCTGGGCATGGAGAAGCTGGGCACCCTCATCGACATGAAGTACCACAGCATAGCCGATGCCAAGCGGCAGCTGCAGATGGATGCCGGGCAGATGCGCACCTTCTTCCTCGACATGCAGAAGGAGCTGTACAACGGCAAGGGCATGCTGAACCTCACCATTCACAACCATTTTGACGGAGAAATTGACAATCTGACAATAAACGGGGAATAATGACGTTATAGACACAGCAGGGGCGACGGTCGCTTTATGTGTTCTTGGATGGGGAAGTAGAGAGCCCTGAGCCTTGACTGTAAAGCCCGACACGTGCCCTTGCCCTTTTTTACATAAACCTGACTAAATACACTAATGAACTACACATGGAAACACAAGACAACGGAGAACTTATGGGTGGCCGTATCGTAAACTACTTCGGTGGGGCCACCATTCACAACATGGTGCTGAACTACGGCACGAACACCATGAACAACTATAACTCAATGACCGACACTGGCGGCGTCAGGTACACCGATGCCGAGGTGGCGCGTGCCCTTGAGGCCATCGTGGGCAAGGAGCGCCCCATCGACGCGAAGTGGAAGTGGGCGGGGGCCTACTGGTGGCTGCGGTGGGCCTGCGGGTGGCCGGTGGACGTGCCACGCTTCTGCCGGCGCGTGCAGGAGCTGCCCTTCAGCGAGGCCCTGGACGTGAAATGCGAGTACAACGACATACGGCGGGTATGCACCCTGACGTTCATGGAGCAAGACCCGCAGAAGATGCACGCCGTGCAGCCCAGCAGCGCCGACACGGCACAGTTTGCCGCCTGCCGCGAGGTGGCCCTGCGGCTGGCAGAAGAGCTGAAAAATGCCACGGCACAGCCAGGGACGGGGCGCTGACTTGCCAATTTCGTAATGCAGCAATACCAAAACGCTACAGACTGTCTGTAGCGTTTTTTTTGTGCCTATCTTTGCACCAACAGACAACCCCATAGGGACTCGGCCAGTTCCTGTCTGAAGGTGATGGTGTACGTCTTCATAGCGCGTCCAGCCATTTGTTCATATCGTCGACATTGTCAAAGGTGGTACATGCACCCTGTTCAATCTGTTTTTCAGCCTTGTCGATACGGGTAAAGAACTCCTCCTTGGTGAGAAGTGTTGGGTCGGCCTCCTTCTCTGCTACGAGCCATTCTTCTGCCTCCCTCTGTCGCCTGGCCTTTATCTGTCGACCACGCTCAACGAGGGAAAGGATATCTTCGCGCGTCCATTTCACATTTTCATTCTTTGCTACCATCACAAAAGAATATTTGTTGATTATTATGTCGCGAAGATACTCATTATTTTCGAGAAACGCAACAATTTGTGCCTCATTTGTTGCTTTTTGCCAATTCCTTGATGAATTGTTTGGTTGTTTCGTGGAAAAAGACTATTTTTGCAGATGAAATTCACTTTTTTTAAACAAAATACAAACGATCTATGAACAAAAAGAAAGCCCTTACCCTCATAGCCTTGCTGCTATTGACTATGGCAGCTGGAGCAAAGACTGTCAACATCCACAATTCCACCCCCCAACCTCAGCCCGGCACAGCCCCCCAGGGTGTGGTGGCTGTCGACCTGGGCCTGCCCAGCGGCACGAAGTGGGCTAACATGAACGTGGGTGCCACGAAGCCCGAGGAGTACGGTCTCTATTTGTCCTGGGGCGAAACTGTTGGCTATAAAAAATACATGAAGATCAACGACGCCTATACCGATATATCGCTGACCAAGTATAACACTAACAGCCGCTTCGGCACGGTAGACAATAAGACCACACTCGACCTTGAGGACGATGCAGCCCACGTAATTTGGGGTGGTTCATGGGTGATGCCTACTTCCGGTGAGATAGATGAGTTGCTCGCTAATACTACTTCTGAATGGACGACCGTTAATGGCATAAAAGGTTATAAGTTTACCAGCAAGACGAATGGAAATTCTATATTCCTCCCAGCCGCAGGTCGCAGTACATCGCATTTAAGCGGAAGGTGGAGCCCGTTAATCGGCGATATCGCCGGAACGGAAGAGTACCAGCAGGTGATTGGCCGCTACTGGTCGGCATCGCTCGACGGGAAGCTCGACGGGAAGCGCCCATTCTTCGCGACAAGTCTCAACTTTAGTGAGGGCTACAAGAACGTGTCAATCGAACTCCGCTTCTTCCAGTTTCCTGTTCGCGCTGTGATCAGAAAGTAGTGCATCTAAATATTTGGGGTGTCTTTTCCCATAGTAACTGCTTCTCTACCTTTGCGGTATGGAAGCAGTTTTTAATATCCAATTGCCCACAAGTTGGGCCCAGGACGGGGCGCTGACTTTACCAATTTCATACCACAGCAATACCAAAACGCTACAGACGGCCTGTAGCGTTTTTTTTGTGCCTATCTTTGCGCATGTGTTACACGGGCGCGGGTGCGCGCTACTGGTGGACACCGCTGGACAGGGATGATGACTTTACATTTTTTACATTTTACATTTTGACAAGATGAAGATGACGAAAATGGAAAGAAGAACATCGCGTACATTATTATATTATATACAATATATAATGAATATATAAATAATATATATAAAATGAATCCCCCCCTTGCTATAAGGGGCGCACGAACAGGGGATGCAGGACGAAGGAAAGAAAGAGGAGAGTTGAGAGTACCAAAATGTAAAATGTAAATTGTAAAAAATGTAAAGGCTAAATGCACTTCCGGTTAGACAACTTAATTATTAACTATTTAAAAGACAAAACGTTATGGAAATTATTGCACGTATCGAAGAGCAGCTGCCGCTGCACATTGACGAGTACACCGACCGCAACGAGTGGCAGGGCCAGGACGGCCGCCAGCACCTTCGGCGACAGCCAAAGTTACGAAGATGCGGCGAAAAAGCAAAAGAAAAATCCCTTTTTTCTTTTCTAAATTAGATTTTTTGCACTATCTTTGCAGCATCAAAAACTGCATTGACAATGAAAGAAAGCAAACCCTATCCCGTCGTGGAAGAAGAGAACGGCAGCTGCCTGACCGCCCGGGAGCCTGTTGCTGACGTGGCCTACGCTTACGAAGAGCCTGTCATTCCCGACGATGTGGAATACGCCCACATTGTGGACGGCGTGCTGCAGGTGGCTCCCAGTACCGAGGAGGAGATTGCCGAGGTGGAGCGGGGCGAGGTGGTTTCAATGTCGGAGTTCAGAACAATGTTTGCCAAATGGCTCTAACCATTGAGTTTAGTCGGCGCAGCACCAGCCAGTTGCAGAAGATACTCACGTTCTACGACGAGCGCAACGGGTCGACCAAGTATAGTCGCCAGTTGCTGCAATGTCTGTTGGATGAGTTGCAACGCTTGTCACAAACGCCCACTGCCAGCAGCCCCTCTACACGAACTGACGTCAGGTTCTTCTACCTGATGGGCTTCACCATCATTTTTCGTTACAACACTATCAAGCTGACGGTGCTGAGCATACGCTCGTCAGCTCGTAAGCCACTGAAAGTCTATCAGAAGAAATAACTGCTGGCTACCATATTGCTATACTACGTCGTCCCTGTAGAGACTGCATACGCCCAGCCCGGGCGCTGAATAATGGACGACATCGACAACACTCTTAACATTCTTAACATTAACAAAAGAGTGGGTACAGCGCCTCCAGCTCCGTCAGGGCACGGTTGGTCCACATGATGGTAGAAGCGTTTTGTTAATGTTAAGAATGTTAAGAATGTTGTTGCAGCTGGCCACTTCCTGACAATGAAGGGACCGGCGGCAGACCGCAGCAGTGCTTTTGCGCTGCAAAGGTACGAAGAAGCGAGCGAAAAGCAAAAGAAAATGGTTTTCACCACTTGGCCCATGGACGCTTTTCTAGGAAAAAGAAGGCTTGTGGAAGTCATAAACTTTCAAGATAGAAGTGCAATTTCTTGGGAGGGCAAATAGGCTCTCTCTC
>CAMVKN010000044.1 GCA_947168045.1 uncultured Prevotellaceae bacterium | reverse complement strand
CCACCCCGCGCCAGCTCAAGGCCGCCCTCCGCGCCGCCGGCCTCCGCCAGGGCGCACAGTCAGGCCGCCACGGCTGGTACGCAGTCCCAGTAGCAAAAAAAGTCTCAGAAGTCACAGAACTCCCAGAAGTCCCAGAAGCCCCAGAACTCCCACCAGCTCAATAGACTCGTGGCCCGAAGATAGCGGTGCCGATGCGGACCATGGTAGAGCGATGCGCTATGGCAATGTGATAGTCGTCGCTCATTCCCCAGGAACGCTCACAAAAGGCGTCATCATCGGGAAAATACTGTGCCTTCACCTCGTCGAAGAAGGCGGCGGCAGTGTCAAACTCGCGGGCAATCTGCTGCGTGTCGTCAGTGTTTGACGCCATCATCATCAGCCCACAGAGCTGCACATGCGTCATCTGTCGCCACTCGCCCTCGGCAAGCAGCTGGCGGCAATCGTCGAGCGAGAGCCCATATTTGGTGGACTCCTCGGCGATGTGCAGCTCCAAGAGCGCCTTCACCGTCCTGCCCACCTTTGCGGCCTGCTTGTCTATCTCACGGAGCAGCTTCAGCGAATCCACGGCCTCAATCATCGTGATATAGGGCACGATGTACTTCACCTTGTTCGTCTGCAGATGCCCAATGAAGTGCCACTCGATGTCCTTGGGCAGCGTGGCGTGCTTCTCCCTGATTTCCTGCTCGTGGCTCTCGCCGAACACACGCTGCCCCTCCTCGTAGGCCGCCATGATGTAGTCAGCCGGGTGATACTTGCTGATGGCCACCAGGCGCACCTGCCGAGGCAGCGTGTCGAGCACGCTATGCAACTTATCCTTTACCGGGAACATCATCCTATGATTCGTATTCAGGCTTCTCCTCAGGCTGTTCCTTCTTCTTGTACTCAAAGACATCCATGAGCGTCGTCTCGCTCACGGCAGCAATGACATAGTCAATCATCGTGCCGCCCATCACCTCGTCGAGGTTCTTCACGGCCCCGTTCAGTGTACCGGCCTGCACCAGGTAGTTCACGTTGGAACGCTTCTCCTTCTCCGTCTTCTCATCGATGGTGATGAACTGCAGCTTTGCCTTGTACCAGCGGTCAGCCATCTCCTCGTCGCTGAAGAATATCTCCCTGTAGGTGGCGCGCTTGATGTCGTTCACCTGGAACTCGCCACTGATGTAGGACGACATCTCCTCCATGATGCGCTGTTCCGCCTCGGTAAACGACAGGGCGTCTACGACGTAGGTCTCCAACACTTTCTTCTGGAGACCGTCCTCCATTGTCTTCTCGTATCTTATCTTACACTCAAACCAGTCAGCTGTTCTGCTTCTCATTGTCTTTTATTTGTTTTTTTATTAGTTACTAATCAATCCTCAGGCATGGGCTTCGTAAGGGTGCCGTTGCGCTTGATGTTCTCCTGCAGCTCTGCCTGCAGATGAGCGATGATTTGTCCGGCGACGCTGTTCGCATCGTCAATGTTCAGTCCTGTCTCCTTGCCCAGCTTCTCGGCATATTCATACAGGTCCTTCACCACCTGCTCGCTCTTGGCTATGTAGTCGTTCTCGGTCATGCCGCTCTCGCCAGTCCCGTAGAGCGGTGACAGAGCCACCCTTGCCTTCTGTGCGAAGCGACGGCGGAAGATGGTGTTCAGCTGCTCGTTGACACGGATGGAGTCAGACAACATCTTCACCTCTTCGTCCGTCATCGGCTCGATGGAGTCCAGGTAAAGGGCTATCTCCGGGTCCATGTACGGCTCCTGGTCGTCCACATACTCATCGTCAAACTCCTCCTGGAAGGGGTCGGGCTTTGCCTTCATGCCATTGTCATCGACGAACTCGACGGTGGTCGGCTCCTTGATGATGCCGAAGAAGGCAATCACCGCCACGGCCACCACGGCACAGGCCGCTGCCAAGAGCCACATCGACCGCCTTGTGTTACGCTTGGCGTTGAGGGCAGAGCGCATCTCGTGCACGGTGGCATAGCGCTTGTCGGGGTCTTCGGCGGTTGCCTTCTTCACCACGCCCTTATAGTCGTAGCCCAGATTGCCGCTCTCCAGCAGGTGCTCGATGAACCGGCCCAGGCCAAACACATCGCTGCGCTCGTCGGCCCTTCCCTCCACCAGCACCTCGGGCGCCACGTCGTCCTCAAACCCCTGGTAGAGTCTGCGCTGGTCGGTCATGGCAAGGAACGACGAGCCGTGACAGAGCAGCAAGGGTGTCTTCTCGCCCTTCCTTACGAAGATATTATCAGGCGAGTAGCACAGATGGAAGATGCCCCGCTCGTGCAGCCGCTCGGTGACGTCCATCAGCGCACTGATGAAGTTCCTGACGAACCCAGGCTCGGCCACCACGGCAGGCTGGTTGTAGAGCAGCTGCGCCAGCGACTGGTAGTTGCCATGTTCGAGCTCTATCTCATAGATGCCTCCGCTGTCTTCGTTCAAGACGTAGCTCACCTGATAGGGCTCCTCAGCGGCTGCCGACTGCTGCTGGTCGCGCCGCAAGCCTTCGCAGAACACCAGACTGTCAGCCAGCTCATAGCGCAGTTGCACTACATAGCGGTACTTGCGGCTCACTGGCTTCCGATAGAACGTTCCTAAGGGCGTGGTCACACGGTTGTTGCCCACGTTCTCTTGCGTATTCAGCATCTCCTCGTAGTTCATAGTGTGTCTTTTTTGTGTTTTGTAGCGCAAAAGTACGCATTTATTCGCATATATGCAAATTTTCTACTTATTTATTTCCTCGCGTCACCTGATGCCCCGCTCATTGAGGGCCTGCTGATAGCGACGCGCGTTCAGGTTGTGCTCAGCCAGGGTGCAGGCGAAGTTGTGCGTGCCGGAGAAGTCCTCCTTGGCACACATGTAGAGATAGTCGTTCTGGTCGGGGTTGAGCACCGCCTCGATGGCCTGCAGCGACGGCAGACGGATGGGGCCGGGCATCAGTCCTGCATACTTATAGGTGTTGTAGGGGCTGTCCACCTCTAAGTGCTTGTTCAGTATGCGACGCAGGGTGAAGTCGCCTAAGGCATACTTCACCGTGGGGTCGGCCTGCAGAAGCATGCCTTTCTTCAGACGGTTGAGATACATGCCGGCAATGACGGGCTTCTCGGCGTTGTTTGCCGTCTCCTCGTCGATGATGCTGGCCAGCGTCACCACCTCGTCAGGCGTCAGCCCCTGAGCCTCAGCCTTGTGTCGGCGCTCCTCGTTCCAGAAGATGTCGTGCTCCTTCTTCATGCGCTGCATCAGTGCATCGAGCGAGATGTTCCAGTAGACCTCATAGGTGTTGGGTACGAAGAGACAGAAGATGGTGGCAGTGTCGTAGCCCAGCTGCTGACAGTAGGCCGAATCGCGCAGGGCACGGTCGACGGTGGCGCTGTCAATCATCAGCTTCTGGCTGAGCCGCCCCGCCAGACGGTCGATGGTTCGCACCTCAGGCACGGTCACCATGACGGGCGACTGCTGGCCATTGCGCAGCTGGCGAAACACGTCGAGCGCCTTCTTGCCCGGCTCAATGACATAGCGGCCGGAGCGCACGGCGTAGTCGTAGTGGCCAGCCAGCAGCTGCAGCCCCTTCATGCCGCTCTCGGTGCTGACATCGGCCAGCTTGGCATAGACAGAGTCGGGTGTGTCGTCGTTGTCAATATATAAGATATGTGTAGACTGTCCCTCGGCCAGCAGCGGTGCACTAATCCGACTGTAAAGCGTATAGGCCACGATGCCGCCGGCAATCAGCACCAAGCCCACGGCACCCAGCATGTAGTGTTTCTTCTTGATTCTCACTTTTAAATCTCAATTCTCAAATCTCAATTCTCAAATCACATCAGAACTCACTGGTGAAATGGAACTGCAGGTGCTTGAAGTCCTGCTGGGCCATCTGCAGCATGTAGCCGCTGTCAGCCAGGAACACGTCCCTACCCTCCTTGTCCTTCGCCATGTACTGGTACTTGCGCTTCTTGAACTGTTCCAGCTCCTGCTCGTCGTCAGACGATATCCAGCAAGCCTTGTACAGGTGCACCGGCTCCCAGCGGCACTTGGCGTTATACTCGTTCTCCAGACGATACTGTATGACCTCGAACTGCAGCTGTCCGACGGTACCGATAATCTTGCGGTTGTTGAACTGGTTGACAAACAGCTGGGCCACGCCTTCGTCCATGAGCTGGTCGATGCCCTTCTGCAACTGCTTGGCCTTCATGGGGTCGTCGTTCTCGATATACTTGAACAGCTCCGGCGAGAACGAGGGCAGTCCGCGGAAGTGCAGCAGCTCGCCCTCGGTCAGTGTGTCGCCAATCTTGAAGACGCCGCCCGTGTCAGGCAGTCCCACGATGTCGCCCGGCCAAGCCTCGTCGATGGTCGACTTGCGCTGAGCCATGAACTGTGTGGGCGAGGTGAAGCGCATCGTCTTGCCCTGGCGCACATGCAGATAGGGCACATTGCGCTGGAACCGGCCGCTGCACACCTTGCAGAAGGCGATGCACGAGCGGTGGTTGGGGTCGATGTTGGCCGTAATCTTGAAGATGAAGCCCGTGAACTTAGGCTCCTCGGGCTGCACCTCGCGCTCCTCGGCCTTGGTGGGACGGGGGCTGGGGGCTATCTCAACGAAGCAGTTGAGCAGCTCCTGCACGCCGAAATTGTTCAGCGCCGAGCCGAAGAACACCGGCGCCACCTCAGCGGAACGATAGGTCTCCACGTCGAACTCAGGGTAGACGCCGTCCACCAGCTCCAGGTCCTCGCGCAGCTTGTCGGCGTCCTGGTCACCAATACGCTGATTGAGCTCGGCAGAACCGAGCTCCACACTGACCTTCTCGGTGACGCGCTGCTTGTCGGGGGTGAAGAGGTCGAGCTTCTGCTCATAGATATTGTAAACTCCCTTGAACTTCGCGCCTTGATTGATGGGCCAGCTCAACGGGCGCACCTTGATTTCCAGCTCCTGCTCCAGCTCGTCGAGCAGGTCGAAGGGGTCGCGGCCCTCGCGGTCCATCTTGTTGATGAAGATGATGACGGGCGTCTTCCTCATGCGGCACACCGTCATCAGCTTCCTGGTCTGCGTCTCCACGCCCTTGGCACCGTCGACCACGATGATGGCCGAGTCGACAGCCGTCAGTGTGCGGAAGGTGTCCTCGGCAAAGTCCTGGTGACCCGGGGTGTCAAGGATGTTTACCTTGTAGGCCCCCTCCGTCCCCCCCTGGGGGGGGCTATAGTCGAACTCCATGACCGACGTGGAGACCGAGATGCCACGCTGCTTCTCGATGTCCATCCAGTCTGAGGTGGCCGTCTTCTTTATCTTGTTGTTCTTCACTGCACCTGCCACCTGTATCTGTCCGCCGAAGAGCAGGAACTTCTCAGTCAGCGTGGTCTTACCGGCATCGGGGTGCGAAATGATGGCGAAGGTTCGCCTGCGTTCTATTTCTTGGTTCATTGTCAATTGTTTATCTGTTCTGTCTCAGCGCTCATCATCGCCTTTACACACTCGCTCAGCGACTCCTCCCAGTAGGGAATCTCAATGCCGTAGGTTGCTTTTATCTTGGTCTTGTCCAACACCGAGTAGTGCGGACGGGCAGCAGGCGTGGGGTATTCGGCGGTGTGCAGCGGACGCACACGGCAGGTGGTGATGCCCGCCAGACGATGGATGGCCTTGGTGAAGTCGTACCACGAGATGACGCCCTCGTTGCTGAAATGATAGATGCCGGGCCTAACCCCCTGCCCTATGGCAGCGAAGATGGCCACGGCCAGGTCGCGGGCGTAGGTGGGCGTGCCTATCTGGTCGAAGATGACCCCCAGCTCAGAGCGCTCACGGCCCAGGCGAATCATCGTCTTGACGAAGTTGTTGCCAAAGGTGCTGTAGAGCCAGGCGGTGCGGATGACCATGGTGTGACTGCACTGGCGCTGTGCCTCCTGCTCGCCTGCCAGCTTGGTGCGCCCGTAGGTGCTGTTCGGGCAGACGCTGTCGGTCTCGACGTATGGGGTGTGGTGGGTGCCGTCGAACACATAGTCGGTCGAAATCTGGATGAGCCAGCCGCCACGCTGTTCGATGGCAGCGGCCAGATAGCCTGGGGCTGCCGTGTTGAGCAGGGCGCACAGCTGCTGGTTGTCCTCAGCCTTGTCGACGGCGGTATAAGCAGCACAGTTCACGATGCCGTCAATGGCATTGTCAATGACGAAACGCTCCACGGCAGGCCTGTTGGTGATGTCCAGCTCCTGCACGTCGGTGTTGAAATACGTATGCTCGGGATGCACTCGTTCCAGCAGTTGCATCTCGTTGCCCAGTTGGCCGTTACAGCCTGTTACCAGTATATTCATTCTTTTCAGTCAAGCTTTAATCCTTCTTCCTTGTCTTTCTTGTAATAGTCGCTCAGCATGCCCACGAAGGTGGAGACCTCCTTGACGGCATGCTGGGTGTTGGGGGTTATCTCCTTCTTCTGCAGGCGCAGCATCATCACGCCATAGAGCAGGTTCAGGCACGTCTCTATCTCGCTCTCGTCCTTCGACGCACCCCGGCTGCGCAGCTCGACGATGAAGGGCAGCACCTTGTAGTAGGCGGTGTTATAGAACGGGAACTTGGGCGACTGCAACAGCTGCAGGTGCAGGTCGTTGAGCAGCTGCATGGTGGCACGGACTATCTGCAGGTGGCCCTTCTCGCGACAGCCTTCCTCGTTCATCATGCGGATGAGGTTGCCATACCAGTCGATGAGCTCGTCTTTCTGCTCGTCGCTATAGTCGAAGCGCTCCACATATTCCTTGCGTATGCGCGGGAGTGAACAGCCGAAGGCACGGATGGTGTCCTCCACCTGCCACATGTAGAGCAGGTACTCGGCTATGTTCGTCTTTCTCAGTTCCTGGGATATAAACATTTTTAGAGGTAAGAGGTGAGAGGTGAGAGGTGAGAGGTGAGAGATGAGAGATGAGAGATGTGATTAGAACAGGCGGAAGAGGTTGGTGACGGTGCCCAGGAGGATGATGACGCTGACGAGCATGACCACCACGCCGATGACCTGGTTGATGATGCGTATGCCGTTGGTGTCGAACTTGGTGCGAATCTTGTCGATGAGCCACGTCAGACCATACCACCACAGCAGCGCACCGCCAGCCACGCTGAGAAAGCTGACCAGCATGTCGAAGGGATGGCTGGGGGCAAAGGCGAACTGCGCAAAGAGGGCACCGAAGAGGATGATGATGAGCGGGTTGGACAAGGTCAGCAGGAAGGCCGTCCAGCCGTTGTACCACAGCGTGCCCTTCTGCTTGCCCGACTGGTGCATCTTCTTCAGCGGGTCGTTACGATAGGTGTAGAAACCGAAGATGAGCAACACCAGGCTGCCGATGACCTGCAGGTAGAAACGGTAAGTGGGGTCGTTGACAAAATCGGTGATGAAGCTCATGCCCACACCCGTGATGAGCGCATAGAGCAGGTCGCTGGCCGATGCCCCTACACCCGTTGCCAACCCATACCAGCGCCCCTTGTTCAGCGTGCGCTGGACACACAGGATGCCCACCGGGCCCATGGGGGCCGAGGCGATGATGCCGATGAGCATGCCCTTGAACACAAAGTCCAAAATGTTTGGTACTACTTGAAACATGGTGCAAAGGTAATACTTTTTTCTGCAAGATGAGCAATATTCACACGGTTTAACACGGTTTTGCCTATAGAAGCAATCGTTTATCGACGGCTTCCATGGCCTGCCGAATCCTTTCGTCGCCCTGGCCACGAATGATGTCGTACGACTTGCCCCTGACCGTCAGTTCGTGCAGGCACCTGTCAAAGAACGCCATCCTTTCGCCGGGCCGGTACCTGTGGACGTCGTCCACCCAGGGCAGGTCGACGTCAAGAAGCAGATAATGGGTGAAATGCTGCTGACGAATGACCTGCTCAATGACGGGCGACCGTCTGCCAAACAGCTCGTCGCTCCACAGCTTCGAGGTGATGGCATCGGTGTCGACGAACAGCAGCGGGGGCAGCGCTGACAGTGCCTGACCTATGCGCTCATGGTGGCCCCTCACTATCAGCTCCATGTCCTCGAACCTGATGTCGCCGTTCCTGGCACGGATGACGCTCTCGGCATATTCAGCGACGTAGGGGGCATGATAGTGGTCAGCCAGCTGCCTGGTGAGCGTCGACTTACCTGTGGACTCCGGCCCGAACACACACACGGTTGTCACCAGGTCTCGCTTGGCGGCATCCGAGAGATAGTCCCAATGGCTCAGCAGGCTGTTGCGTAGGACGGTGGCCGATATGGGCACGTGCTGCCTCGCGGCATCGACCATGACGAAGGCGGCCTGCAGCTCACGGGCCAGTCGCTCGCCGTAGGGCTCTGACGCATACACCACGTCCATCCTCTCAGGCAGCAGGGCGAGCAGGGCCTCGCGCCAGATGTCCCAGAACAGCGGCGTCTCGCTGGGGTCCTGCGGCAGTGGCGAGGGCTGCGTCAGGACGATGGCGTCAGGATACTCCTGCCGCATCCATCTCATGCGCTGGCTGACCGCTATCACGTCGTCCATGATGTTGTCCACCACGATATAGAGGCGCTCCACCTGCCTGCGGGCAGTGTCAATGAGATACTGGTGCCCCTTGTGCAGGGGGCAGAACTTGCCGAGCACGAAGCCTGTCAGGTGCTGTTTCATATTCTATATACATCTTGATGAGTGAGTCATGCTGATAAATCCTACGCGGGGTGACACGATGGGTATGGGTCATGTCGAACCTGATGTCGGTGGTTTGAAACAGGTCCATGTGTCGCAGGCGCTCATAGCTGTCGGCATCCATCCTGCAGAGGCTCATCCGCAGCGCCGCCACCTCGGCAGCAGCAGCGCCGCCGAGGGTTTCCTGCCCCTCGGGCTGCCACGCCGTTGCTATGTCCCCGCCGTCCCCAGACCAGCCCTTGACCACGGTCAGTCCCAGGGTGGCAGACAGCAGGCGGCACAGGTGGTTATACCTCAGCGGGTTCTCAGCAGCCACATGGTAGATGCCATGCCGCGAGGCGGTGGCAATGTCGAGCGTGATGCTGGCGGCCATGTCCACCGGGGTGATGTCAATGCCCATCCGTCCCGTGCCGTCCCATGGCAGGGAGCCCACGGCAGCCGCCCCCCTGAGGAACATGCCAAGGAAGTCCTTGGGTGCAGAGATGCCCGTCGTGCTGTCGCCACACAGCAGCCCATAGCGGATGATGTTGACGCCACACAGCGATGGCGCGATGCCCATGAGCAGCTTCTCGCACACGAACTTGGTCTGCCCGTAGCCACCATAGATGGTGCAGGCTGCCTCAAGGCGGTCGTGCTCCCAGGCAACGCCCTCGCAGCGCGATGTGGACACAAACACCGACAGCGTGGAGGCATAGTTGAGCTGCTTTCTGCACCCCGTCAGGCAGAACTCAGCCACCCGTCGGGTGCCCCACACATTCGATGCCCGCAGCGCAGCATAGTCGGCCATCATGTTGACCGTTGCCGCACAGTGGAACACCACGGTCACACGGTCAGCCAGGTACTGATAGGTGGCATCGTCCAAGCCCATCTTCGCCTTTGACAGGTCCGAAGGCACCACCTCTACCCTGCCCCACTGGCTGCACGGCAGGCCATACCGGCGGAAGGTGCTGCGAAGACGCTCTTCGCCATGCTCAGGACTGTCACACCTGACCAGGCACACCACCCGCCGGTCCTCGTAGTCTGACCTGCACAGGACCTGCATCAGGAGGTGCGACCCTAAGAACCCCGTTGCCCCGGTGATGAGAAGGAAGTCGTTGGCAGGCACATTCCCTGACGGCGAGGAGGCCACGGGCTGCGCCCATTCTGCCTGCAGCTGACTGCTCTCGACAGCCATCGTCATGGACGTGTCCCCCATCCTGCTGAGCGCGGCTGGCGAGGCATCAGCCTGCAGACCGGCAAGGGTGACGCTGATGCCCAGCTCATTCTGAAGACGGGCGATGAGCAGCAGGGTGTCAAGCGAGTCGGCCCCCAGCTCCAGGAAGTCGTCATGCGGATTGACACGTTCCATCTTCAGCACATCGGCCATCAGCCGTGCTATGGCCTCCTCCCTGGCCGAGCCATACGGCGCTGCTGTCCTGGGGGCTACGGCAAGGGGCAGGCGCTCCAGTGCCCTGAGGTCCACCTTGCCTGAAGCCACACGCGGCAGACGGTCCACAAAGACGATACGGCTGGGAATCATCCATGTCGGCAGGTGGTGGCGCAACGACGTGCTGACGGTGCGCCTGTTGTCAGTCGTCTCCTCAGCCTCAATGAAAGCCACCAGCGCCTCCTTCGCGTGGTGTCCTGACAGCGGGCGCTTCACCACGGCAACATTCCTCACCAGTGGCAGACGCTTCAGGTGGGCCTCCACCTCTTCCAGCTCGACGAGCTGCCCGTGAATCTTCACCTGACGGTCATACCTGCCCAGGTAGGCAATGTCGCCATTGGGCAGGCGCCGCACATGGTCGGCGGTGCGGTAATAGCGGGTTCCGTCCACCACGGGGAACTTGGCCTCAGTCAACGCCTGGTTGTCATAATAGCCGATGGCCAGACAGGGACCCGAAATCCACAGCTCGCCTTCATCGGCATCCAGGCGGCCATCACGGCAGATGTGGTATTCCACGCCCTCCAGCTCCTTGCCCACCACAGGCTGCGACCAGTCGCTGCCATACTGGCACAGGCTGGTACACACGGTGGCCTCGGTGGGGCCATAGACATTGATGAGCCGCACCCTCGTTGCCCACTTCCTGACGGTGTCACTGTCCGTGGCCTCGCCACCGATGATGATGGTCTGCAATGACGCCGGACACGCCGCAACGTCCATCACCCTGAGCAGCGACGGGGGCAGGTCAGCATGGGTGATGCGGCGCTCATCCATGACGCTCATCAGACTGGCTGAGAGCGAGAGGCTGTCGGTGGACTCTATGACAAGGGCGGCGCCAGAGGTCAGGGTGGTGAGGATGTCGGAGATGGAGGCATCGAAGTTGACGGACAGGAAGAACAGGCTACGCGACTGGCAGGTCAGCCCAAAGGCCTTGCGCTGGCAGCGTGCCAGGCTGACCAGTCCTGAGTGGCCCACGACAATGCCCTTGGCGGTTCCCGTCGTGCCAGAGCTGAAAATCAGGTAGGCGGGTGTGTCTGGCTGCAAGGGCACCGTCTGTGCAAGGGGCTGCGGTGAGAGGAACGACGAATAGGTGTCAGCAGTGAGGTGCACGTAGTTCCTCAGCTGGCGCTTGATGTCATCCTTTCGCTGGGCTGGCAAGTCAGCTCCTAACGGAACGAATGGCTTGCCCGTCATCCAACAGGCCAGCAGCGACACCACATAGGAGGCCGACTTCGGCAGCTCAACGATAACATATTCTGCATCAGCATATTTACTACGCAACCCTTCAGCAAGACATGATGCATCATGCCACCACTCCTGATAGGTCATGGTGGGTACGCCGTTCTCAACCACTGCCACATGTCCGGCATACAGGCTGACGGCTTGCCTTATCTCAGAGACGATGTCCTCAAACCTTGTGTCCATAGATAATCATGCTTGGATGGTCCTCGTCATAGGGTGAATGGCTGATGTCGCCAAACGCCTTGTCTATCTGGAGACTTTGACGCCCCAGCATCTCCCTGAACTGCTCCAGCGAGTAGAGCTTGGTCTGGCCGAACTTGGTTTCGCGGTGCCCGTCGGGATAGACTATCAGCCAGTCGGACATCATCATCTGGCCTTCTATGCGGCTCTCCCTGATGGTGATGATGGTGCTGTCCGCTGAGGGCACCTGCTTGACAATGAACCGCTGGAAGTGCCGATGGATGAACAGCGGATTCATGGTGCAGATGAAGAACTGGCCGCCACGCCGCAGGTTACGGCCAAAGGGCACCAGCATCCGCTCGTTCTCCTTGTCGTCCGTGTTGTAGGCAAAGCTGGTGTTCCAGTTGATGCACACATCGAAATAGTCGTCCCTGAAGTACTCCTTTGCATCGCCCAGCATGAAGGTGGCGCGCGGCGACTGCAGGTGTTCCTTGGCATAGGCTATGTAGTCTGCCGACATGTCAATGCCCAGCACCTCCATGCCGGCCTCGTCAAGCTCGTGCGTCAGATAGCCTTTGCCGCAGCACTGGTCGAAGACCCTCATGCCGGGCTTCAGCGTGCCTACACTTTGCATAAACGACAGTGTCTGGTGGGCCTGCTGGTTGAGCACCACCTCAGAGAAGGCTCCCTTGAAGAAGTCTGTCCACCATAGTTCCTTGTTCTGTTTCATGGTCTTATCAGTCTGTTGTTCATGTGATGGATGGTGAGCATCAGCATCACCACCGGCTCGTAGATGGTCTGGTCAATCACGCTCATGGCTGGCAGCGCGTCCATGAGCCGTGCCACCTTGGCGGTGTCAAAGAGGCCCAGCTCGGCAAAGCGCCTGCTGCTCAGCTCATCGCGCAGCCTCGTCAGGTCATCGTTGGTGAAGAAACGGGTGAGAGGGGGCGACTGGAAGGGGTGCTTCTGCCTGCGATAGACCCTGTCGGTGATGTAGGGCCGCGCCGCTTCCTTCAGCACATATTTCTCATTGGTGTAGGCCTTGATTTTCATCTGCATGGGCAGCCGGGCGGCATACTCAAACAGACGGTGGTCAAGGAACGGCAGCCGACCCTCGATGGAGGAGGCCATCTCACAGCCATCGCCCAGCGTGCCCAGGATGTAGTTGCACAGGGTGAGCTTCGTCCACAGATAGAGCGACTGGTTGACGGGATGTCTCCCGCGTAGCTGGCCCTCCACATCGCAGCTGGCCATCAGCTCGCTGAAGAAGTCATGTGTACGGCACGCCGCCAGGGCATCCGCTGTCAGGAACGCATACATCCTGTAGCCTATGCTGGCCTTGGCGCTGAGGAACGAGGGGACGAAGCCCAGGTGCTGCTGAAGGGCTGAGCAGTCGAGGGTGTTGCCCACGGCTATCTCGGTGCCCGCAATGGAGAGGTTGGTGGCATACAGCCTCTGGGTCAGCTCATCGCGCTCCGGAGCACTGAGGCTGGCAAAAAGGTCCTTGCGCAGGTGGGGGTAGCCAGCCAGACACTCGTCGGCACCCTCGCCGGTCAGGGCCACCTTGAACCCTGCCGCCCTGATGGCTTTGTTCAGAAGGTACTTGCACGACAGGTGCCCATTGACGGCCAGCCCTTCGCTATGGTAGACGGCATCTGAGAGGTTGTCCAGAATCTGTCGCTGGCTGACGCTGACCCTGTGCAGCGTGCCCCCGATGTGGTGGACGGTCTCAGTGGCCAGGGCCTCTTCGTCATACTCAGCGTCAGTGCCAGGAAAGACGATGGTGAAGCAATGGGGCTCCTCGCCACCCATCAGCCGCCGCATCATCCCAGCCACGGTGCTTGAGTCAATGCCGCCACTCAGATGGCAGCACACAGGCACGTCGCTGACCAGCCGCGTCCTCACACAGTCGTACAGCAGGTCGTGCAGCTCGCTGACATAGCGCTGCTCCTCCTGTGCCGACAATGGGGCGTAGGTCGTGTCCTGCGGATAGCCTATGTCCCAGTATCTGACGACCGTGGGCACCTGCCCCTCCCTGCAGACCAGCATGCAGCCGGGCGGCACCTGACGGATGCCAGCAAACAGGGTCCTGTCAGTAGGCTGGTAGTGCATGGTCAGCGACTGCATCAGCGCCACCCTGTCCCACCGGGCCTCCACCCCACAGGCCATCACGGCCTTTGCCTTGCTGGCCACGATGGTCTGCTCACCGTCGTGAAACCAGCACAGGGGCTTGATGCCAAAGCGGTCCCTGACGGCATACAGCGTCCGCTCCCTCTTGTCATAGAGCACAAAGGCAAACTCGCCGATGAGGTGTTTCATCATCCCCGCCATGCCATATCTCTGATAGAGCGGGATGAGCACCTCGCTGTCCGACCCTGTCTGGAACGCATAGTCATTGCCCTGTTCCCTGCGCAGCCTCTGGTGTTCATACAGCTCACCATTGCAAGCCACCACGATGCTCCCGTCAGGTGACACCAGGGGCTGACGGCCATTACTCACACCCATGACAGCCAGACGGCGGTGCCCTATTGCCACACCGTCATCCTCCCATCGGCCGTGTTCATCAGGCCCTCTCAGCTCCAAGGTCTTCAGCGCCTTGTCCAGCGCCTCACCACGACGGTCTCTGTCCCTGCTTATGATTGCCGTTATTCCGCACATAAGAACACCTTTTTTCCTTTCTTCCCTGCCTCCTCGAAGGCCTTCTCATACTCCCGCAGCTCATAGCACTCCCCCAGCAGTGTCTCGGTGTGCAGACCCACCCCTGCCCATGTGTCAGAAAGCAGCTGACTGGCGGTGCCAAAGTCGCCGTACCTGGCACCCTGGATGGTTATCTCCTTCATGGCCACGTCATTCGCCGTGAGCAGCGACGGCTGGAAGGCTCTCGACTTCAATACCAGCATCCCCTTGGGGCGCAGGGCCCTGACATAGGCGTCCAGATGTTCAGGCTCAGTCTCTATGATGCAGTCATAGCTGTTGGCCGTCAGCTCCGCTATGTGCCCCACCCGCTTCACCTGCTTGCACCCCATGACATGGGCCACCTGTAGCGTCAGCTCGGCTATGCGGTTGTCGCCAAACACGCACACGTCTCCAAGGTGCCTGTGCCGTATCAGCTCAACGGGAGCCAGCGCCGCAGCCACTGGCTCCAGGTAGGCGCCGAGGGGACACAGCAGGTGTGGTGACAAGCCTACCAGCGCCCTGCTGGGCACGGCAATAAACTCAGCAAAGGCACCGTCCACCTCCTTGCCGCACATCACATCTTCCGCCTCCGTCTCGCCGAACAGCATGGGGTTGCAACTCACCGCCATGCCTGTGTGCCACCCGTCACAGCTGGTGCCGCCATGGTGGAAGGCCTCAATGACGCCACAGAACTCATGTCCCAGGACGATGCCGTCCTGATGGGCCACCGTCCCATTGGCTATGCCCACGTCGGTCCTGCAGATGCCAGCATAGCACACCTTGACAAGCACATTGCGGAGTGCCGTCAGTGTCGGCATGCCGGCCGCTTCAGTATAGCACGTCCTGCCGTTAGAGATAATGATTGCTCTCATCTGTTTTGTTTTCTTATTGTGTACTCCACCTTTCTTTTCTCTGTCACACCATCAGCCTGCGAAGGACTCTATTTGGCAGGGATGGGCGGGAGGATAGCAGAAAGCGGGGGGACCCTGCCGCCATGGCTTGGTACCCCCGCCCTTTTGTGTGCCTCACTGGGTCATCCTCCGAAGTTGTCGTACATGATGCTCTCGGGCTCGACGCCCAAGGAGTCGAGCATCTTCACCACGGCGGCGGACATGGGGCCTGGACCGCACATGTAGTACTCGATGTCCTCGGGGGCCTCGTGGTCCTTCAGGTAGGTGTTGTACATCACCTGGTGGACGAAGCCGGGGGTGTACTTCACTCCTGCTGCATCGGCGGTGGGGTCCTCGCGGTCGAGGGCGAGGTGGAAGTGGAAGTTGGGGTACTCCTTTTCCAGGCCGAGGAAGTCGTCGAGGTAGAAGACTTCGTTGAGGGCTCGGGCACCGTAGAAGTAGTGCATCTCACGGTCGGTGGTGTGCAGCGTCTTGGTCATGTGCATGATTTGTGCGCGCAGGGGGGCCATGCCGGCTCCGCCTCCCACCCATATCATCTCCTTCTTGGAGTCGAAGTGGGGATGGAAGTCGCCGAAGGGTCCGCTCATGGTGACCTTGTCGCCGGGCTTGAGTGAGAAGATGTAGCTGGAGGCGATGCCGGGGTTGACCTCCATGAAGCCGCTCTTGTCTGCCTTGAACGGGGGCGTGGCTATGCGCACGGTGAGCATGAACACGTCGCCCTCGGCCGGATAGTTGGCCATGGAGTAGGCGCGGATGGTGGGCTCGGGGTTCTTGCACTTCAGGTCGAACATCTTGAACTTCTCCCATGAGGGTACATACTCGGCACCGATGAGGCCACGGTCGTAGTCGTTGTAGTCGATGCAGTCGAAGGCGGGAATCTTTATCTGGGCGTAGGAGCCAGGCAGGAAGTCCATGTGTGCGCCCTTGGGCAGCTGCACCTTGAACTCCTTGATGAAGGTGGCGACGTTCTTGTTCGAGATGACGGTGCACTCGTACTCCTTGACGCCGAGGATGCTCTCGTCGACGTGTATCTTCAGGTCGCCCTTGACCTTGCACTGACAGCCCAGGCGCCAGTGGTTCTTTATCTCCCGGCGGGTGAAGTGTGGCTTCTCTGAGTCGAGTATCTCGCCGCCGCCCTCCAGCACCTGCACCTTGCACTGTCCGCAGCTGGCCTTGCCGCCGCAGGCTGAGGGCAGGAAGATGCCGTTCTGGTTGAGTGTGGCCATGAGGTTGTTGCCCTGCGGCACGCTGATGGTGCGGTCGCCGTTGATTTCGATGTTCACGTTGCCCGATGGCGAGAGGTAGTTCTTTGCCACGAGCAGAATGATGACAATGGCTATGATTGTCACCAGGAAAACTAAAATGCTGTATAATATAAACTGTGCCATATTTGAGCCCCCTAAGTTAGGGGGTTGGGGGTCTGAACAAGCGTTTATCAGACCGTTTTATTGGTTAGCTTTTTCCGGGTGAAGGGGCATCTGCGCTTGTTCAGACCCCCAACCCCCTCGCTCGGCTTTCTTGAGCCGCTTGGCTCGTCCAAGAACTTAGGGGGCTTATATAGAAAGTCCGCTGAAACACATCATGGCCATGGCCATGAGTCCGACGGTGATGAAGGTGATACCGAGTCCCTGCAGGGGCCGGGGCACGTCGCAGTACTGCATCTTCTCGCGGATGGCGCCCAGTGAGACGATGGCCAGTGTCCAGCCGATGCCGGAGCCGACGGCGTAGACCATGGCATCGAAGACGTTGGTGATGGCCTGTGTGTTAGATGGGTCGAGCAGGATGCGCTGCTGCATGAAGAGCGAGGCACCCATGATGGCGCAGTTGACGGCGATGAGCGGCAGGAAGATGCCCAAGGCGGCGTAGAGCGAGGGTGAGTATTTCTCGACTACCATCTCGACAAGCTGGACGATGCCGGCAATGACGGCGATGAAGAGGATGAACGACAGGTAAGTGAGGTCGATGCCCAGCAGACCGTCGGCGCTGAGCACCTTGGTCTGGAGCAGGTAGTTGACGGGCACGGTGACCAGCAGCACGAAGGTGACGGCCAGCCCCAGGCCCAGCGATGTCTTGACTGTCTTCGACACGGCCAGATAGCTGCACATGCCGAGGAAGAAAGCGAAAATCATGTTGTCCACAAAGATGGACCTGAAGAATAAGCTTATTGCGTGTTCCATACTTGTGCCCCCTAAGTTAGGGGGTTGGGGGTCTGAACAAGCGTACATCAGACCCGTTTTTTGGGGTTAATATATCTTTGTGTGCTGGAGCCTGCGCTTGTTCAGACCCCCATCCCCCTAACTTAGGGGGTTAGTCAGCCTTTATAAAAATAAGCACGATGCACCCAGATGACTATGCCGACGAGGATGAGGGCCATGGCGGGCATGGTCATCATGCCGTTGTTGATGTAGCCGGCCTGGTAGGCTCCGTCGGGGATGACTTGGAAGCCGAGCAGGGTGCCGCGGCCGAGCAGCTCGCGCACGGCACCGACGATGACGAGAATCATGGCGTAGCCCAGGCCGTTGCCTACTCCGTCAAGGAACGAGGGCCACGGCTTGTTCTGCATGGCGAAGGCCTCAAGCCGTCCCATGAGGATGCAGTTGGTGATGATGAGTCCGACGTAGACCGACAGCTGCACGCTGACGTCGTAGACGAAGGCCTTGAGCACCTGACTGACGATGGTCACCAGTGCGGCCACCACCACCAGCTGCACCACGATGCGTATGCGGTTGGGGATGGTGTTGCGCAGGATGGAGATGATGACATTCGAGAAGGCCGTGATGACCGTCACGGCGAGGCCCATCACGATGGCGGGCTTGAGCTGCGACGTCACTGCCAGTGCCGAGCAGATGCCCAGCACCTGCACCAATATCGGGTGGTCAAGGCTTAGGGGATTGACGAAAGCCTCTTTGTTCTGTTTGCTGAATAATGCCATAGTTATTTGCTATTTAACTATTTTACTGTTTACTGTTTATTTGGCGGCATGCCGTTTTCTACTGGGCACTGAGAAAGGCAGCGTACTGGGCGAGCCCCTTCTGCAGCATGTCGGTGACACCGTTGCTGGTTAGCGTGGCACCGGTGACGACGTCGACCTGGTGCTCGGGCTTCTCCACGTTCTTTACCACTGAGAGGACCACGTTGCCATCGGCATCGAACACCTTCTTGCCGATGAACTTCTCCTGCCATTCACGGTTGTCCTTGATTTCGGCTCCCAGACCGGCGGTCTCGCTCTCGTGGTTGAAATAGGCCCCATAGACGGTGTTCTTGTCGTCGTTGAGGGCGATGAAGCCACTGATGCCGCCCCACAGGCCCATGCCCTTCAGGGGGAACACGTACTTCACCTCGCCATTGTCCAGGGTGCAGACAAAGAGCTTCAGCTGCTCATCGTACTTCACAATCTTGTTATACAGGGCGTGGGCTTCGTCGTCAGCCTTGTCGCGCAGATTGAGTGCGTTCAAAATCTGCTTCTCCTTGTCAAGCGCCACGTTGGCCTCTTGCCTGTCCTTCAGCGACGAAGAGACGAAGGCCAGCAGGAAGGCGACGATGATGACCAGAACCGTACTATATATAATAATGTACGCGTTACTATTCGTATTTAACTTTGCCATAATTAGTTCCATTCGTTAAATTCGTTGTCTTTTCTGGCGATTGCTAATGTTGCGCTCAACGACGAAGTGGTCGATGGTGGGTGCAAACATGTTCATCAGCAGGATGGCGAGCATCATGCCTTCAGGATAGCCGGGGTTCATCACACGTATGACGATGGCCATGACGCCGATGATGAAGCCATAAATCCACTTGCCAGTCTCAGTGCGGGCTGAGGTGACGGGGTCGGTGGCCATGAACACGGCGCCGAAGGCGAAGCCGCCCAGCACCAGGTGCTCATACCAGGGGATGACGGTCTGGTCGAGACCGGCGAAGAGGGCTGCGGTGAGCGAGCCTCCGACAAAGACGCTGAGCATGATTTTCCACGAGGCGATGCCGGTGATGAGCAGCAGCAGACCGCCCAGGCCGATGGCGATGATGCTGGTCTCGCCAATGCTGCCGGGGATGAAGCCGCAAATCATGTCGCAGAGGCTGGTGCCGGTGCTCACGGGGTCAACGCCCTGCCCCACCTCGGCCAGCGGCGTGGCCTGCGTGAAGGCATCGACGTGCAGTGTCTCGGCCAGGTTGTTGCCCAAGCCCAGAATCTTCTCGTCGGCCACCCACACCTTGTCGCCGCTCATCACCTGCGGATAGGCGAAGAAGAGGAAGGCACGGCAGATGAGCGCCGGGTTGAAGATGTTCATGCCCGTTCCGCCGAAAATCTCCTTGCCGATGATGACGGCAAAGGCCACGGCGATGGCCAGCACCCACAGCGGGCAGTTGACGGGGACGATGAGCGGGATGAGGATGCCACTGACGAGGAAGCCCTCCTGAATCTCCTCACCCTTCCACTGTGCCCAGGCGAACTCGATGCCCAGGCCCACGATGTAGCTGACAAGAATCTTGGGCAGCACAGCCAGGAAGCCGAAGAAGAAAACCTCGAAGAAGCCTGCCGTGGCCAGCGTGCCTGCGGCCAAGTAGTTCTGGTAGCCCACGTTGTACATGCCGAAGAGCAGGGCGGGCATCAGTGCCAGCACCACCACGCTCATGATGCGCTTCGAGTCGATGGCGTCGTGAATGTGCACGCCGTTCCTGGCCGTGGTGTTCGGCACGAAGAGGAAGGTCTCGAAGCCATCGAAGAGACTGCGGAAGGCATGCAGCTTTCCGTCCTTCTCGAAGGACGGCTTTATCTTGTTCAGATAATTTCTTAGTGCTTTCATCTGTTTATGCGTTTTCTTTACGTAAATTGTCCAGTCCCTGGCGCACGATGCGCTGCAGCTCCAGCTTCGAGCTGTCAACGAACTCGGCCAGCGCGAAGTCCTCAGGGCTCACCTCATAGATGCCTAACTGTTCCATCCGGTCAATGTCGCCGGTGATGATGGCCTTGATGAGATACTCGCCATAGATGTCCATGGGCAGCACACGGTCGTACTCGCCGCTCATGATGATGTGGCGCTCGCCACCCTTCACACGGGCATCCAGCTCATACATCTTGTTCTTTCCGAAGAGCCATGAGAAGTAGCTGCGGCTGACGGAGAACTGCTTCAGGCGGGGCATGGCCCAGCCCAGCAGCTCGTCGGCATCGTCACCCTCGGGTATGACGGTCACCTCTGAGCTGTGTGCCCCAAGATAGCCGTCCTTGGTGGTCTGACGTCCCGTAAGCACGTTGCCGTCAATGATACGCACATGGTGTTCCTGGTCGTAACTGTTGGCCAGCAGCGTGGACAGCTCCTCGCCGACCTTCATCTCCACGTGGCAGGGCTTGGTCACCTCGCTGCCGCAGAGCGCCACCAGACGGTGCAGGTCCACATGTCCCGTGTTCAGCAGCCGACCGATGAAGAGCACGACGGTGGGGTCGCCAATGGTCCACACCACCTCGCCTTTGTTCACCGGGTCCAGGTGGTTCACCTGAACGCCCACGTTGCCCGCAGGACATTTGCCGTCAAAGATATTCAGGCTGACGACGTTCTCCACCTGGCGTTTCTGCAGCTCAGCCTGGAAATCGGGCTGGATGCCAATGCCCAGGTAGGTCTTGGCCACCTTGGCCAGCGCCTTCAGGCCCGTCACGAAGTCATCTTCCTGCCCTTTCACCTCCTCGGCAAAGTCGCAGGCCAGCGGCTTGTCGCGCAAGGCAGAGACGAAGATGGCCTTTGGTTTGACTGAAGGATTGGTCGAGATAGCGTATGGCAACTGGTTGATATAACCAAAGATACCAGCCTTCAGCAGGGCGCCAATGACGGCCTCGCCATCCATCTTCTCAACATTCTTCTTGCCATAGTCAACATACTGCTGCACCTGGTCGGCCTCCACTTTAACGCAGAGCACTTTCCGGCGCTCGCCGCGCTCCACAGCTGTCACGCGGCCGCTCACAGGCGATGCAAACGCCACCTCAGGGTACTGCTTGTTCACGAACAGTGCCTCGCCGGCCTTCACCACATCGCCTTCCTTGACCACCACCTTGGGAACAACCCCAACGAAGTCGTCAGGAGTCAGTGCAAACTTCCCGTTTGACTTCAGCTGCAGGCGCTCGGCAGAGGCACGGCCCTTCAGGCAGATGTCCAAGCCTTTTCTTAGTTTAATTACATGTGCCATATTATTATAGAAATGATTTCATACTGAAAACGGGTGCAAATTTAATAAAAATTAGTAAGACGGCGAAGAAATAATGTCGCAAAAATGGTGCAATGAGAAGTTTTTGTCGTAATTTTGCAGCAGAATTGGCAAGAGGGCACAACAAATTGCCACTTCCACATAGCGAATCTTGAAGAAGCTCAAGCACATCATCAGCTGGACAATATGGAGCCTACTGGCTCTGTATGTCTCGCTTATTGTGCTCATCCAGCTGCCCTTCATGCAGCGCTGGCTGGGCCAGATGGTGGCTGGTGCCATTGGCAACAAGCTCGGCACTGAGGTCACCGTGGGCCGCGTCGACCTGGGGTTCTTCAACCGCCTCATCGTCGATGATGTCATCATCAACGACCAGCGACAGCAGCAGTTGCTGAACGCTCGCCGCATGTCGGTGAAGGTCGACCTGCTGCCACTGCTCAGCGGTCGTGTCAGCATCTCTTCGGCACAGCTCTTCGGGGCCTCTGTCCGCCTCTACGCTGACAGTGCCGGCGCCGTGCCCAACTACCAGTTTGTCATCGACGCCCTCTCTTCGCGTGAACACGAGGAGCCTTCGCGACTCGACCTACACATCGGCTCGCTCATCGTGCGCCGCCTGTCGCTCAGCTACGACCAGCTCGATGCTCCCGAGACGCCCGGCCGCCTCAATCCGCGCCACATCAACGTCAATGATGTCAGCGCTCACATCCTGCTACGCACCCTGACACCCGACTCGCTGAACGTCAACATCAAGCGCATTGCCCTGCGTGAGCAGTCGGGCCTCGGCCTGCAGCGCCTGTCGCTCCTCATTGAGGCAAACCGCCAGAAGGCGACCCTCACCAAGTTTGCCATTGAGATGCCCGCCACGACTTTCACCATTGATAGCATCAACGCCACCTACAATGTTGACAATCTGAGCAATACGCTGTCCTACCGCATCAATGACATCAAGGGCGACATCGCCTTCAGCGACCTGGCCTGCATCCTGCCCGAGGACATATCCACCGACCACGACCTTCAGCTCAGCGCCTCGCTCAGCGGCACTACCCACAGCCTTGACTGCCACCAGCTCAGCCTGGCCACCAGCAACGGCGACCTGCTGCTACAGGCATCGGGCAAGGCTGACAGCGACGAGCCATCCTTCCAAGCTGCCATCGAGCGTCTTCGCGTCAGCAGCAGGCTCATAGCCCAGCTGCAAGAGGCGCTGCCTACCCTACCCCCCGTCTTGGGCCGCTTAGGACAGGTCGACATCACGGCTGACGCCGGCACTGACGACTTCGGCGACATCCGCCTGCAAGGCCAGGCCACCACCGCCTTGGGCAGTCTGAACATCAAGGGCAGCATGACCGACGATGCGGCACTCTGGACCGCCCACATCGCCACCGACAGCCTGGACCTGGGAGCGCTGACCGACAACCCACAGCTGGGACTCGTGGCCGCCAACCTCAGTCTCAACGGGCGACAGCAGGACGTGACTATCCAAGGCCATGTGCCACGCCTCGACCTGCGTGGCTACAGCTATAGCAACCTCGACGTCGATGCCGTCTACAGTCCAGCTGCCACCTCCGGACGACTGAAGGTGGACGATGTCAACCTGCAGGCCGACGTGGAGGGCAGCTACGAACAGGACCATGCCAACGGTCCCCACCTGCGCCTCACCGGTGTCATCGGCATGCTGGCCCCACAGGCGCTGCACCTGTCCGACCGCTGGGGCGAGGCCACCTTCTCAGCCATCGTCGATGCCGACGTCAGTGGCACCTCGCTTGGCAATGCCCTCGGCACCATCGACCTTGACGACCTGTTCCTGTCCCACAGCGACACCACCCACTATCATCTCGACAACCTGCACATCCGCATGGACAACGATGACGACCGCTGCTACATGCGCCTGAACAGCGACTTCGGCGAGGTGCTCTTCACTGGCCATAGCAACGGCACCTTCCTGCTGCCACCCTTTGGACTGATAGGCAACGCGCCCCAAGGTGCCGACAACGACTTCGAGCTGACGGCCCGCATTGCCGACAGCGGCTGGATGCAGAAGCTGCTGGGCATTGAGCTCGACCTGCAGGGGCCACTCATGCTCCAGGCTGTCGTCAACGATGCCAAAGGGCACATGCAGGTGGATGCCACCATCCCCTCGTTCCGCTATGGCAATGCCAGCTACCGCGACGGCAACATCCAGATGTCGCGCCAGGGCGACTCCACCAGCTATGACCTCCAGCTGACACGTCTCACAGGCAAGGGCAAGCCCATCCACCTCAGCATGGCCACCCAGGCACGCGACAACCAAGCCACCACGGCGCTGACGCTGACCGATGCCAACGGCGACGGCGGCACGGTGAACACCGTCACCAGCCTCTACAACAACGAGCAGGGACAGCAGGAGGTGCACGTGCGTGTCATGCCCTCGCGCTTCCTCCTGAAGGACAACATCTGGCAGCTGGAGCCCTGCGACATCCTCTACAGTGACAAGCGCCTAATGGTGGACCGCTTCACCCTGCATCACGACGACGAGCACCTCATCATCGATGGCATTGCCTCGAGGAGCACCACCGACTCGCTGATGGTCGACCTGCAGGACATCGACGTGGCCTACGTGCAGGAGGCCGTCGGCTTCCGCAGCGTCCGCTTCGGGGGCCATGCCACTGGCCGGGCCTATGTCTGCCAGGCGTTCAACAAGCCCCAGGCATGGGCTAACCTCACAGTGCCCGACTTCCTCTTCCAGGGAGCGCCCATGGGCATACTCGACGCGCATGCCCAGTGGAACGGCGAGGAGGGCCAGATAGAGATGGACGCCATTGCCGACGCCGGTGCTGACTCGCAGACCTTCGTCGATGGCTACATCTCCACCCGGCGCCAAGAGCTGGACCTGGGCATCCAGGCCCGCGGCTCCAGCCTGTTCTTCGTCCACTCCTTCACCCGCAGCTTCATCAGTGCCATCGACGGACAGGCCCACGGCGACATCCACATCTATGGACCGCTGAAGCACATCGACCTGGCGGGCGACGTAGCCGTCAGCGGCAAGGCTGCCATCAAGCCTCTCGGCACCACTTACACCTTCACCGACGACACCGTCCATCTCTCGTCCGGCACCATCGGCTTCAACCGTTTTGCCGTCAGCGACCGCGACGGCCACCTTGGCACACTCGACGGCAGCATCCACCACCGTAACCTGAAGAATTTCACCTTCGACCTGCAGGCCACCTCAGAGGGCATGCTGGTCTACGACTTCCCCATGATGGACAGCGGTGGCACCATCGGCGGCACGGTGTGGGCCGACGGCCAGGCCGTCATGCGTGGCCGTCCTGGCGAGGTGGTCATCGACTGCGATGCCACCCCCACCCCCGGCTCCGTCTTCATCTACAACGCCTCCAGTCCCGATGCCATCAACAGGCAGCAGTTCATCACGTGGAGGCAGTCGCCCCAGTATGCTCCCAATGGAGCACTGGCTGACAGCCCGGAGGCAGCCGTCCACTCACAAGCCACAGGAGTAGCCACGGGTTCCGACCTCTATCTCAACCTTCGCATCAATGCCACACCCGATGCCACCTTACGGCTGCTCATGGACCAGCAGTCGGGCGATGTCATCAGCCTGAACGGCTCAGGAGCCCTGCGTGCCTCTTACTACAACAAGGGGCCCTTCCAGCTGTTCGGCACCTACGCCGTGGAGCGTGGCACCTACTCCATGACCATTCAGAACCTGCTGAAGAAGAACTTCCAGTTCCAGCCCGGCAGCTCGATGGTCTTTGGTGGCGACCCCTTCAGCGCGGCGCTCAGCCTGAAGGCTGTCCACACCGTCAACGCCGTATCGCTGTCTGACCTGGGCTTGGGCAACTCCTTTACCAACAACACCATCCGTGTCAACTGTCTGATGAACATCGTGGGCACAGCCGGTGAGCCACGGGTGGAGTTCGACCTGGAGATGCCCACCGTGAACAGCGAGGAGCAGCAGATGATACGCTCCATCATGGCCAGCGAGCAGGAAATCAACCAGCAGGTGGTCTACCTCCTTGGCATCGGCCGTTTCTACACCCAGGGGGCCAACAATGCCAACACCCAGGGCTATGGGCAGACAGAGCTGGCCATGCAGAGCCTGCTCTCAGGCACCGTGTCCTCACAAATCAACCAGCTGCTCTCGCAGGTCATCAAGAACGACGACTGGAACTTCGGTGCCAACATCTCTACCGGCAACGAGGGTTGGCACAATGCCGAGTACGAAGGGCTGGTCAGCGGGCGCATGCTCAACAACCGTCTGCTCATCAACGGGCAGTTCGGCTACCGCGACAACGCCACCCAGGCCACACCCTCCTTCATCGGCGACTTCGACATCCAGTATGTGCTCACCCCGGGTGGCAGCCTGGCGCTGAAGGCTTACAACCAAACCAACGACCGTTACTTCACCCACTCCTCGCTCAACACACAGGGCATAGGACTGATTATGAAGAAAGACTTCAACGGCCTTTCCGACTTCTTCACCCACCGCAAGAAGAAGGTTCGCAAGCAGCAGAAATAACCCAAGGATTTATCTACTATTTTCTTAATAATAATATGAAAAAGAATTTTTTGACAACTCTCGTGTTCCTTCTCCTGACCACTGCCACCCTGGCAGCAGGACACTTCACCGTAAGAAATGTGGCACGCAACGCAGTACGCATACAGTACACCGTGGGCCATGCCACCGACAGTCTGCCCGACTGGGTTTACGTCAAGCATGACGAGGTACCCAGCACCGACATCAAGGTCACCCTCTCAGCCGATGGGCAGAGCCTCACCATCAGCGACAAGAAAGGCAGACCTGTGTTCAAGGCCACCCGCCACAGCCTTGACGGCACTGAGGCCACCCTTGCCTTTGCGTCGCCCGCCGACGAGTGTCTCTTCGGTCTCGGACAGTTTCAGGACGGTTTCAGCAATGTGAGAGGACTGTCACGCCGCCTCACACAGGTCAACACGCAGATTAGCATACCCATGCTGCTTTCCAGCAAGGGCTACGGCATCCTATGGAACAACTATGGCCTCACCGAGTTCAACCCCGGCTCCAGCCAGGTTGAGCTATTGCCGCTGTCTGGTGCCTCGCTCGACGCTGAGGTGGTGAACGTCACCTCCACCGAGGGTGGCAAGCAGGAGCGCCGCCAGCGCAACATCTTCCAGGCCACCATCGACATTGCCCAGGGTGGCGACTACGCACTGCTGCTCGACGTGGGTCAGAAGATGGCACGGCGCCACAACCTCGTCATCGACGGCAAGACCGTCATCGACATGCAGAACGTCTGGCTGCCACCGACGGCCTCGACCATCGTCAGCCTCACTCCGGGGCGCCACACCGTCAAGGCCGAGCTGACCAGCAACGACCACCCCACCCTGTCCTACGGCCCCGTCACTGACCAGACGGTGTTCCGCTCGCCTGTAGCCACGGCCGTCGACTACACCGTGTTCGTCGGTTCCCCTGACGAGGTCATCGCCACCTATCGCACACTCACGGGGCCCTGTCCCCTCATGCCCTCATGGGCACTGGGCTATATCCACTGCCGCGAGCGCTTCCATTCGTCCGACGAGATTCTTTCCACCGCCAACCGCTTCCGCCAGGAGAACATGCCGCTGAGCGTCATCGTCCAGGACTGGCAGTACTGGGGCAAGTACGGATGGAACGCCATGCGCTTCGACGAGGACCACTATCCTGACCCGAAGGCGCTCACCGACAGCCTGCATGCCATGGACGTGCGCCTGATGCTCAGCGTGTGGTCGAAGATTGACAAGAACAGCGAGGTGGGCCGCCAGATGCTGCACGATGGCTACTACATTCCCGGCACCGACTGGATTGACTTCTTCAACCCCGAGGCTGCCGCCGCCTACTGGCGCAACTTCAGCCAGCGCCTTGTGCCCTTAGGCATCGACGCATGGTGGATGGATGCCACCGAGCCAGAGAACGACGACCTGGCCGGACGACGCGTCAACAACGGACGATGGAGCGGCGAGCAGGTGCGCAACGTCTATCCGCTCATGGTCTGCAAAACGGTCTACGAGGGATTCTCAAATCTCAAGGCCCAGAACCCCCATCTCCCATCTCCTATGATTCTCACGCGCAGCGGCTTTCCTGGCATCCAGCGCTACGGTGCAGCGCTGTGGAGTGGCGACGTAGGCAACGACTGGGAGACTTTCCGCAGACAGCTCACTGCCGGACTGGGGCTGCAGGCCGCCGGCATCCCCTGGTGGACCTACGATGCAGGTGGTTTCTTCCGCCCCGCTGACCAATACAACAATCCTGAGTATATTGAGCGCATGCTGCGGTGGATTGAGACCAGCGTGTTCCTGCCACTGATGCGCGTTCATGGATACATGAGCGACACCGAGCCTTGGAAATATGGTGCGGAGGCGCAGGCCATCATTGCCGAGTGTCTGCGACAGCGCCAGCAGCTGCTGCCCTATCTTGAAGAGTGTGCACAGCGTGTCGCCCAGGAGGGCTACACCCTGATGCGTCCCCTGGTGTTCGACTTCGCCAACGACGCTGAGGCGCTGCGTCAGAAATACGAGTACATGTTCGGCCCCAAGCTGCTGGTCAGTCCCGTCACTGAGCCCGGCGTCACCCAGTGGCGCACCTATCTGCCCAAGAGCGAGGGGGGCTGGCGTGACTACTACACCAACCAGCACTATGACGGCGGACAGACCGTCACCACAGCGGTGACCAAGGCCCGCATCCCCGTCTTCGTCCGCGTGTCAGCCGAAAAGAAGTAAGCCCACTGTCAACCGCATTGCTGCATTTTTAATGCACAAACGGCACATGATTCACAATTTTTTTTGTACCTTTGCACCCGAATATTCACTCAAATACGTATTTGTTATGTGCACAGTAACATTAGAGTATAACCAGAACAGTGCACTGGCACGTCGCAAGCTTGCCGCACTGCTGGCCACTGGGCTTTTCATCCAAAGGGAAGTTAAGCCTGACAAGCCGACCCCCGAAGAGGTGGAGGCTCACCGCCAGTTGAGGGATGCCGCCCTTGAACATTCGCGCAAGAGCATGTCACCTATTATTGCCCGCTACCTATGAAATACCACCAGCGCGACATTGTCGAGGTCAGTTTCCTTTTTCCCGACGGCACGTTCAAGCCCCACCCCGCCATCATTGTAAGCAACGACCAGCTGCAAGAGGACGAGGACGGTATGTTCTACCTTGTACTTATCACCTCAAACGACTGGCTCAATCCACAGTATTCCTATCCGCTTACCGACGAAATGGTAGTAGGCTTCGTTTTCTCGAAGCCAAGCCTTGTCAAGTGCCAGATTATTACGGGTAACATAGAGCGCGACGTACAGCGCCGCCTCGGCAGTATCAAGGAAAAATACTTTAACGAGATTGTTGACAAGATTGTCGATTCCATATTTTAATCCCCCCATGTCCCTCCTCCCCCTGACATGCACCTGCGGCGCTGCGCCCTGTCTGACATCCACACAGGCATTTTTTTTCGTGTAGCAAATAAGGCAACGCAGAAATATGTTGCACTACTTGCACTACTTGCACTACTTGCACCTGAAGGGCAATCGCTGAGAGGATAAAAGCAGCACTTTTTGGGTAAATTCTCGAGAGAATTTGCCCAAAAAGCGGCACTTTACGGAATTATCTCCATGAGTTATTGCAATAAAGCGGCACTTTACGGAATTATCTCCATGAGTTATTGCAGTAAAGCGGCACTTTACGGAATTATCTCCATGAGTTATTGCAATAAGGCGGCGCTTTTTTGGTGCAAGTAGTGCAAGTAGTGCAAGTAGTGCAACATATTTCGGAGTTACTGTTGAACAGCCCGCTCTATCTCCTCCGGACTGACCTCTTCGAAATCGTCAGGCGGTGAGGGAGGCAGCTGTTCTGTAGCAACCGTATGCACCTCGGGGTGTTCCGGAGCCTCGGTGACGGCAGGCGTATCAGGGACGGGCTTGTCAGCGGTGGCCGGCTCGTCAGCGGTGGTCGGGTCTTCGGCTACTGTATCGTCCTCAACGGCGACGGCGGTTGTAGGGTCAACGGCAGGCAAGTCGGGCAGCTGGGCCGAATCAATGGCCTGCGGTTCGTCAACGGGAGTGTCGACCATGCCATCGACAGGAGCCGACGCTGCTGCAGCCGCCTCCATCCTCTCTTTGGCATTGACGGCAAAATAAAGACCGATGAGAATGCCCAGCAGGGCAATGACGCCCCCCACGATGATGGGCGTCATGGACGTTTTCCTATCTGACATAGTAAATCTCCTTTAATGAATGGTCACCCATGATTCGGCTCTTGTCCACTTCGCCCTTCACCCCTGAGATGCGTCCCTTGCAGGTGTACTGCCAGATGATGTAGTCGCGTCCGTCAGCCAGCTGCGGCTGCTCGTCGCTATACATGGCAATCATCAGCGGATAGCCGTCCAGCCGTCCCTGCAGATGCTTGTTGTAGAAGTTGCGGTAGGTATAAATCAGGGGCTTCTGGTGGTAGGTGTCCTCCATCAGCTGTAGCATCTTGTTCAGCGAGTCGCAGAACTGCTCGGTGGGCATGCCGGCGTCGCTCTCCACATCGAGCATGGGGATGAGGTCCTGCTCGGGGGGCAGGCACTGTGCCTTGAAGTTATGTATCTGCAGGGCCGTGCTGACCTTCGGACGGAAGAAGTGATAGGACCCCACCTTCAGGTCATGGCTGTGAGCCATCTCGATGTTGCGCAGATAGAGCGGGTCCTGGTTGTCGCTGCCCTCAGTGCACTTCAGATAGACATACGAGATGTTGGTGTCGTCGCCGACGGAGTTCCAGAACACCTCGTTCTGATAGTGGCTGACGTCGATGCCGTGCACATGGGCACAGGTGTCCTCGCAGGTGTGGAACGGGTCAGCGTCGTGGACACTCAACTTGACGGGCTTGGGGGCGTGGCGCACCGTGCGCTTGGCGCTGCGGCGATGCTTGCGACGACGGGGCGCTGCATCGCAGACGATGCCTGCCACCAGACAAAAGAGAAGGAAGAAAAGGACTTTTTTCATTTTCCTGTTTAGCGTTACGAGTGCAAAGATACTACTTTTTTATAAAAAAAGCGCCTGAACAGGGAGAAAAATGAGCCTCGCATTGCTTTTTTCACATTTTTTTCGTACCTTTGCCGCATGATGAGAATCGCTACTTATGCCATGATGGCAGCGCTCATGCTGCTGACCACTGCTTGCCACAAGGACAAGCACAAGGACGACGTGTCAAAAGCCAGCCTCTGCGTACTCGTGTACGTGGCTGGCGACAACAACCTGGATAAAAGCTACTGGGACTACGACAGAAACGAGTATATCAACTTCGTCAATGAGGACCTGAACGAAATCATCGAGGGTTCGCGCGAGATGAAGGAGGGTATGAACCTGCTCCTCTTTGTCGACCGCCAGAATGAGCCGCCCTACATCCTGCATGTCGCCAAAGGTGACACCACGCGCGTGTACACCTGCCCTCAGGAGCTGAAGTCGAGCGATGCCTCCACGCTGCAGATGGCCATGAAGTGGATGATGGACAACTATGAGGCCAAGAGCTACGGCCTGGCACTCTGGGGCCACAGCGACGGATGGACCATCTACAAAGGCCGGGCACTGGGTGGACCGCGCAAGGCCTACGGTCAGGACATCAGCGGTGGGACCACATGGATGGAGATTCCCGACATGGCCGATGCCTTAGAGCAGGTGTGCAAAGACCAGCCCCTGCGCTTCATCTTTGCCGACTGCTGCAACTTCCTGAGCGTGGAGTCGGCCTACGAGTTGCGCCACTGCGTCGACTATATCATTGGCTCGGCTGCCGAGATTCCCGGCAAGGGGGCACCTTACAACACCGTCATTCCTGCCCTGTTCAGCGAGCGTTCCGACTTCTATGAACAGGTAGCCGATGCTTACTACGCACAGACGGCGGACGGCTACAAAGAGCCGATGGCTGTCATCAAGACATCGGCCCTGGACGACCTGGCGGCAGCCACAAAGGCAGCGCTGACCCAGAGCCTAAGGCCACTCAGCAGCGGCACCGACGCCTATCCTGTCGTGGACAGCCTGATTTACTACTACAACCAGTGCCTGCATGACATGAACGACTTCATGCTGCGCAACACCACGGCAGAGGTGTACGCCCAATGGAAGCGGAGCCTGGACGCCGCCGTGCCTTACAAGCTGATGGCGACGGTATGGATGAGTGACAATCACGTGCCCTATCTGAACTTTGCAGGAACCACCTTCAGAGACTTTGAAGTGACCGAGGAGCGCTATAGCGGTGTGAGCATGTATGTGGCACAGGAACTGACGAAGCTGTCATCAGTAAGATACCAAACATACTACCAAAGGCAGCAGAAGAACATCAGCAGAATGGAATGGTACAAGGCCGCAGGACTGGACGAGTTAGAGTGGTAGGGAGAACTCCTAACTCCTAACAGGGAGAACTCCTAACTCCTAACTGACCACCACCTTGATTTTTGAGATGCGATGTCCGTCCATCTCCACCACTTCAAACCTGAAGCGGTTGAACACCATGGACTCGTGCAGCTTGGGGAAGTCACCCTTCAACTCCAGCAGCAGACCGGCGACGGTGTCAGCATCGCCCTGTACCTCGTCGAACACATCATCGTCAATCTGCAGTATGCGGCAGAAGTCTGTCAGGAGGGTCTTACCCTCGAAGACGTAGGTGTTTGCATTCAGGCGGACATAGCTCTTCTCCTCCTCATCATACTCGTCGTTGATTTCGCCTACAATCTCCTCCAGGATGTCCTCCAGGGTGACGATGCCGCTGGTGCCGCCAAACTCATCGACGACGATGGCAATGTGCACCTTGTTCTCCTGGAAGTCGCGCAGCAGGTCGTCAATCTTCTTTGTCTCAGGCACGTAATACGGTGGCCGGATGAGCGACTGCCAGCGGAAGGAAGCGGGCTTTGACAGATGAGGCAGCAGGTCCTTGATATAGAGTATGCCGCGAATGTTGTCGAGGCTGCCCTGTGAGACAGGGATGCGCGAATAGTTGTTCTCGACGATGCATTTGATGACATCGGGGAAGGTGGCATTGAAGTCAAGGCTGACGACATCCTGGCGAGAGGTCATCACCTCCTTGGCCGTCTCGTCGCCAAAGCGGACGATGCCCTCCAGCATGTTCTTCTCCTCCTTCAGGTCAGCCTCGTCGGTCAGTTCCAGGGCCTGCTCCAGGTCGTCGACGCTCAGCACATGGCTATCCTTCTGCACCACCTTGCCAGCCAGGGCACCTGAGCGGATGAGGACGGCAGAAAGGGGACGGAACAGACGGCTGAGCACGGAGATGGCTGGTGCGAAGTGGCGGCAGACGCTCAGGGCATGCTGACCGCTGTAGACCTTGGGGATAATCTCGCCGAAGAGCAGCAGCAGGAAGGTGAGCAGCACGGTGATGACCACAAACTGCAGCAGCACCGCCCGGCCGAAGCTGACCGTGTGTGCAAAGAAATAGTTGCACAGCATGATGATGGTGACGTTCACCAGGTTATTGGTGATGAGGATGGTAGCGAGCGTGCGTTCCGAGTCGTCACGCAGCCGCTGTATCTTGCCGTCGACGGGGTTCTTCTCCTCGTCCAGCTCATTGAGGTCGTTGGGCGAGAGCGAGAAGAAGGCAATCTCAGACCCTGAAGCGAAACCAGACACCAACAACAGCAGACAAGCCAGCACCAGCGCCAACACGGCACCCGTGGTGGGGGTCATCCACTGTACTTCGCTGAAAAGTTGTTGAAGATAGTCCATCCGAGTATTACATGGAGCCGTTAGGGATTAGACGGTGTATCTTGCGCCGCCGTCTGCTGCGCCTTTGGAGTAAGCATCTCCATGTTGTCCGCCCAAATCTCGGTGTAATACTGGCGACGTCCCTGCTTGTCGTCATAGGAGGCATAGTGTATGCGCCCCTCGATATATAGCTTGTCGCCCTTATGGACATAACGCTCGACAATCTCAGCCAGCTTGCGCCACAAGATGACGTTGTGCCACTCTGTGCGGTCAGGCACCTGTGTTCCGTTCTGCAGGGTGTAGCCACGCTCGGTGGTGGCCAACGTCAGGCGGGCCACGGCCTGTCCCTGGTCTACATAGCGTATCTCAGGTTCACGCCCCACATTGCCGATGAGCATTGCCTTGTTCATTTTGCGCCTCCCAGAAAACGATATTGGAAATTCTTACCCTTGGGCGAAGGGAACTGGCTGCGCTCGTCCACGCGATGACGCAGGTGCTCGACGATGCGGTTATAGCAGTCCAAGGGCGACAGGGCTTTCACCTGTGCCACGAAGTGTGTGTCACGATACTGGAATTTTCCGGTGCCGGGCACCATGAGCACACGCTTGAAGTCGACCGTGCCCTCATACCAGCCCGCGCGCTGCTCGTTAAGGCGCAGCATCGATGGGTTGTACTGCCGCTCGCGCGGTGCAGCCCCACCCTCAGCGTCATGACTGCGCAGGGCCTTCTTGTCCTTGAAGTCCTGCATGGTCGTGGCCTCGGTCTTAATAATAATAAAGTACACGCGCGCGCGAATCTTATATCTCTTTGGATAGTACACGTCGCTGGCAGCATACTCACGTATGTCCTGTTCCAGCTCAGGTGTCATGCCAATCTCGTCAATACCTGCAAGAAACTGAATAGCATCATCAACGCTTGTGACAAGCGTCTCGTTATTGAAATACCTTAAATAGAGATTCATTTTTTAAAAAAGGATTCTGTTCTGTTTTTAAAAAACATGATGAGCGGAAAACGGGACTCGGACCCGCGACCCCGACCTTGGCAAGGTCGTGCTCTACCAACTGAGCTATTTCCGCAGCATGAATAAAAAAAGGTGATAGAAATGGTGAAGAGGAGGAGACTCGAACTCCCACGTCGCAATTGACACTACCCCCT
>CAMVKN010000043.1 GCA_947168045.1 uncultured Prevotellaceae bacterium | reverse complement strand
CTTATGCAGTCGTGTGGGTCTGTGGAGGTCAGCCACGGAAAAATCCGGGTGCGCCCTGCTCTCCGAAATTCCTCAGCTTAGAAATTTACATCCATTTAGAACCCTCGACTTGAATAGAGATTTCAAAGAGATTGCAAATCAATTGGATTCTATTCTTAAACTGGGATAACATGATCGCAATAGGTGTGCCGAAAGGCTATTTCTCAGAAACAACGCTCAGTCACCTTAAGCCGCAACAGGGATTGTCATAGCGTTGCCAAAATCGTGTGCTTGATGAGACGCAGGCTGCCAAGCTGATGCTAACGTATGGCAAGTGTCATGTGGGCAAGCTTCACAGGCAGTTGGCTATGGGCGGGAAGCAGACAAACAATGTTCCTCTTTTTTGTCTGGACGGAATGTTAACGCCTTTTTATGTTGCACTACTTGCACTACTTGCACCAAAATGGCCATGGGGGATGGTAAAAAAGCGGCACTTTTCTGGTAAATTCTCGAGAGAATTTGACAATAAGGCGGCACTTTACGGAATTATCTCCATGCCTGGCTGCAATAAGGCGGCACTTTACGGAATTATCTCCATGCCTGGCTGCAATAAGGCGGCACTTTACGGAATTATCTCCATGCCTGGCTGGAATAAGTCGACTCCCCATGAGAAAAAAACATTGACTTTTTCTCATGGGGAGCCGATTCAACGTTGCGGTGCAACCAGAATGAACAGTGGTGCAACCAGAATGAACAGTGGTGCAGCTAAAATGAACACCCTAAAGGGCTATTTGGTGCAAGTAGTGCAAGTAGTGCAACTAAAAAAGTCGTTACTATTTGTTAACAGACCTGTTAGTCAAACACTGAGGGGTCTGGCACGTTAATGGGTATGGTCTTGCTGCTGCCTGAGACGCTGACGACAAAGTCGCTGGTGCGGAACTTCTCCTTGTTCTTGGCCTTCAGTGCAAAGGTGTGCATCCCTGGTGTCAGCTCGCCGCTCCAGGGGGCCCATCCGACATCCTGCCCATCGACGATGACCATGGCCCGTGGTATGTTCGTGGTGACGGTGACCATAGTCACCGAGGGTTGTGGCGGGGTGGGGTTGATGCGTGTCGGTGGTGGCGTCTGCTGCACAGGCTGTGTGGGTGTCTGCTGCACAGGCTGTGTCGGCCTCTGTTGCACAGGCTGTGTGGGCGTCTGCTGCACGGGCTGTGTCGGTCTCTGCTGCGTGGGTGGCGTGGGACGCTGCCCAGCTGGTGGAACCGGTGTGGTGGGCCGGGCGTCCTGGCGTGGTGTGGCGGCGGTGGTGTCAGCCGTAGGGGGCGTAGCACTGTCATCGCCGTCAATGTATGCCTCGATGGGGTCTTCGTCGTCTGGGGCGTCCCATTCGTCAGTGTCGTCCTCGTCGGCCCATTCGTCATCCTCGTCCTCATCGGCCCATTCGTCATCTTCGTCTTCGTCATCCCAGTCGTCCTCGTCTTCATCGTCAACGACGGTTTTCTTGTGAGTCTTTCCCAAGAGGTCATCGAAGGTGCCATTGGAGTAGAGGTAGTAGCCTCCGCCACCTAACGCTGCGAGCAGGAGCAGGATGACGAGCGTCCAGACAAGTGTCTTGTTGCTCTTCTTGCCCTCCTTTGGTGTCTTTCCATTGGGAGCTTTCGGGTCGGAGTTCGTACCTGCCAGCACGGTTGGGCTGGCGTCTTCAGTCATCTGTGTGTTCTGTTCTTGGTCTGTCATGGTGGAATGAGTTTGGGTTATCTGCTGCAAAAGTATCAATTATTTTTGACACAGCAAAACATTTAGCTACTTTTGTTTGTCGTGTGTGTTTTTTTCTGTACCTTTGCAGCGAATAAGCCCCCGCAGCCCACATCATAGCTGACGGGTGGCCGGTTGTAAGATTATGAAGAAGGAGCTGTCCATCTTGATACCCGTTTTCAACTACAACTGTACGGCTCTGGTCGATGGTCTGAGTCGGCAGTCCGCCGTGTTGCAGGCAGAAGGCGTCAGGGTGGAAATCATCGTTGCCGAGGATGGTTCCACCAACGAAGCAGCGCTCCGCGCCAATGCGACGCTGACTGCCAACCCTCTCTGTCGCTACTTGCCGCGGCGCGAGAACGTTGGGCGTGCCGCCATCCGCAACTACCTGGCCCAGCAGGCAAACATGGAATGGCTACTGTTCCTCGACTGCGACATGCAACTGCCCGACGACCGTTTCCTCTTGAACTACCTCAACAGTGAGGGCGATGAGGTGGTAGACGGTGGCTTTGCAGTCTGTCCATGCCCTGAGCAGATGGGACGCAACCTGCGCTACAGCTACGAGTGGAGTGAGATGTCGCACCATGGCGTCGCGCAGCGGCAGGCTAACCCCTACCGCAGTTTCCGCACGACCAATTTCTTGATTCGTCGCGATATTATCCTTGCCCATCCCTTCGACGAGCGTTTCCGCCATTACGGCTACGAGGATGTGCTCTTTGGCAAGGAGCTGCATCGCCATGGCATCGCCATCAGCCACATTGACAACCCAATGATGCTCAGCGACCTGGAGACAAACGATGTGTTTGTCAGCAAGACCGAGGAAGCCCTTCGCACCCTCAGACGCTTTCGCGATAACCTTCGTGGCTATTCGCAGTTGCTCACTGTCGTCGACGGCATCCACATCGCTCCTGTGCGCTGGCTCATCCGCTTGTGGCACAGGCTCTTCGGGTGGCTTGAGCGCCGTAACCTCTGTGGCCGGCATCCCTCCCTTCGCATCTTCAAACTCTACAAGCTGGGTTATTATCTGACGTTAACTAAAAACGACAATCAATCATGACACGCAGATTTGCTTTCAAGATGTTCCTCAAGCCAGGCTGTGAGGAAGAATACGAGCGGCGCCATGCAGCCATCTGGCCCGAGCTGGTCAAGATGATTAAGGAGCAGGGTGTGCAGAACTACAGCATCTTCTGGGATAAAGACACCAACATCCTCTTTGCCTATCAGGAGTGTACCAAGGAAGGCAATACGCAGGACACCACTGATGTGGACCCCGTGACGCAGAAGTGGTGGGACATGATGGCCGACATCATGGAGGTGAACGCAGACAATTCGCCTGTCAGCATTCCCCTGCCTGAGCTGTTCCATCTGGACTGAGACGGATGTCGTCTTGTGGCACCTTCGCCCATGAGAACAAGGGCAGCAGTTGCGAGGGTGTGATGGGCTGGGGCGCAGGCGTCAGCCCTGCGTGGTGTGCCAGCAGTCCGATGACCTCGGGGGCCGTGAAGCGTTGCCTCAGCGCCTCCATGTCGAGGCTGCGGTCACGCTTTGACAGCCGCTGCCCCTGTTCGTTGCACAGCAATGGGAAATGGATGAAGCGCGGTGTGTTGAATCCCAGGCATCGAGCCACATACATCTGCTGGGGCGAGGAGAGCAGCAAGTCGCGACCGCGCACCACCTGTGTGATGCCCATCAAACCATCGTCGATGACCACCGCCAGCTGGTAGGCCCAGGCACCATCCTTGCGTCGGATGATGAAGTCGCCCACCTGCCTGGCCATGTCCACCGTCAGCGTCCCGTAGTGCCCGTCCGTGAAGCTGATGGACTCGTCGGGCACCCTGATGCGCGTGGCGGCGGCGCGCCCTGGCTGTGGCGGACGGTTGCGGCACGTGCCCTTATACACCACGCGGCCGTCGCTCTCGTGTGGGGCCTGTGTCGCCAGGATGTCGTTGCGCGTGCAGTAGCAAGGGTAGGTCAGCCCCTGGGCCAAAAGCAGCCCGAAGTAGTGTTCATAGATGTCTGAGCGCTGGCTCTGCCACACCGGCGAGCCGTCCCATGTCAGCCCCAGCCACTCCAGGTCGCCCATCAGCAGGTCAGCATATTCAGGGCGCGACCGCTCAGGGTCGATGTCCTCAATACGAAGCAGCCACTGGCCTCCGAGACTCTTCGCCGACAGCCATGACAGCAGCGCGCTGAACACGTTGCCCAGGTGCATGCGACCCGTTGGCGAGGGCGCAAACCGTCCCCGCTCAACAGCCTTGTTCTTGTCCGGTGGTGTGATGTCTTCAGTCGTCATGGGGTGCAAAGGTACGTTTTTTTTCGTTCCCAGCCATGACCTAAGCCAAGGAAATCACTAATTATTCGTAATTATTCAGTGAAAAGACAGTGTTTGTGACGAAAAATTAGTAATTTTGCAGGCTAATTATGTATAGGAAAACTATGTTGCTAAGTGATAGAGAAGCCAACAAGGCTTTTTCAATGATTGCCGACATTGACGGCGATTTCTCAAGTCTCATTGACATGGAGACTCCCGGCGAGATACCCATCCTCCCGGTGAGGAACCTGGTGCTATTTCCCGGTGTGGTGTCGCCCATCCTCATCGGGCGTGAGTCGAGCATGCGCCTGGTGCGCAAGGCCGAGAAGGCCAACGCCATCATCGGCATCGTCTGTCAGAAGGACCCCGAGGTGGAGGAGCCCGGGATGGAGGATCTCTTCGAGTATGGTGTCTTTGCCAAGGTGGTGAAGCAGCTCACCCTGCCCAATGGTGCCGTCACGGCCATCATCCAGGGCCTGGGCCGACTGCGCCTGAAAGCCATCAGCACTGAGGTGCCCTACCTGACCGGCATCGTCGAGGCGGCTCCGGAGATAATGCCCGAGAAGCGCGACAAGGAGTGGAAGACGGCCATGGAGGCCCTTCGCAACCAGGTGGAGGAGTATGTCAACATTAGCGACGACGTGCCTGACGAGGCCAGCTTTGCCATTCGCAACATCTCAAACAATGTGATGGCGCTGAACTTCGTGTGTTCAAACATGCCGTTCTCAGTGCGTGAGAAGAACGAGCTCATCAGTGTCGACTCGATGAAGGAACGCCTCTTCGGCACGATGAAGGCACTCAACCGTGAAATCAACCTGCAGAACCTGAAGGCTGACATACGCAATAAGACGCGTGAGGACCTGGACGAGCAGCAGAAGAACTATTTCCTGCAGCAACAGATTAAGAACCTGCAGGCGGAGATAGGTTCCAACTCGTCGCCTGAGAAGGCCGTACTGTTAGAGAAGGCCAAGAAGAAGAAATGGACCGATGAGGTGGCGAACACCTTCTACAAGGAGATGGAGAAGCTCGACTCGCTGCAGCAGCAGTCGCCCGACTTCAACGTTCAGCTCAGCTACCTGCAGACATTCGTCTCGCTGCCCTGGGGCGAGTTCACCTCCGACGACCTCAACCTGCAGCGGGCGCAGCGCATCCTCGACCGCGACCACTACGGCATGGAGAAGGTGAAGGAACGCATCCTGGAATACATGGCCGTGCTCTCGCTGCGTGGCGACTTGAAGAGTCCCATCCTGTGTCTCTATGGCCCTCCGGGAGTGGGCAAGACCAGTCTGGGCAAGAGCATTGCTGCCGCCATGAAGCGCAAGTATGTGCGTGTCTCGCTCGGTGGACTGCACGACGAGGCAGAGATTCGCGGCCACAGGCGTACCTACGTGGGCGCCATGCCCGGCCGCATCATCAAGAGTATTCAGAAGGCGGGCAGCTCCAACCCCGTGTTCATCCTCGACGAGATTGACAAGGTGACACAGGCCACCATCAACGGCGACCCCGCCTCGGCACTGCTCGAGGTGCTCGACCCCGAGCAGAACACCGCCTTCCACGACAACTATCTCGATGTGGACTACGACCTGTCGAAGGTGCTGTTCATTGCCACGGCCAACAACCTGAGCACCATCCCCAAGCCGCTGCTCGACCGCATGGAGATTATTGAGCTGAGCGGCTACATCACTGAGGAGAAGATTGAGATAGCCAAGCGCCACCTCATTCCGCGCGAGCTGGACAATACCGGCCTGAACAGCGTGAAGCCCAAGCCCACGTTCAACAAGGCGGCCATAGAGAAAATCATCGAACAGTACACCCGAGAGAGTGGCGTCCGCCAGTTAGAGAAACAGGTGAACAAGGCGCTGCGCAAGCTGGCCTTCAAGCGTCAGCTGAGCGGCATTGAGCCGGTGGACATGAAGATTACGCCCTCGTCACTCGAGGACCTGCTGGGCAAGCCGCCCTTCTATCGTGACATCTACCAGGGCAACGACTATGCCGGTGTGGTCACGGGACTGGCCTGGACCAGCGTGGGCGGAGAGATACTCTTCATTGAGACCTCGTTGTCAAAGGGCAAGGGTCAGAAGCTGACCCTGACCGGCAACCTCGGCGACGTGATGAAGGAGAGCGCCGTGCTGGCGCTGGAGTATGTCAAGGCCCATGCCGACGTGCTCAACATCGACTACAGAATCTTTGACAACTACAACATCCACATCCATGTGCCCGAGGGTGCCACGCCGAAGGACGGTCCCTCAGCCGGCATCACCATTGCCACCTCCATCGCCTCGGCACTGACACAGCGCAAGGTGCGCAAGAACACGGCCATGACGGGTGAGATTACCCTGCGCGGAAAGGTGCTGCCCGTGGGTGGCATCAAGGAGAAGATACTGGCGGCCAAGCGTGCCGGCATCACCGACATCGTGATGTGTCAGGAGAACGAGAAGGACATCCTCGAGATTCCCGAGATGTATCTCAATGGCGTCACCTTCCATTATGTCGAGGACGTGCAGGATGTGTGGCGCTTCGCCCTTACCGACGAGATGGTCAAGAATCCAATGGTGTTTGACATCATGGAAGAAACCCATAAAGAAGAAAAGTAAACAGAAAGCATGTTCTTCCAGCTACAGCACAACGACCCAGCCTCTGATGCCCGTGCCGGTCTCATCACAACCGACCATGGGCAGATTCAGACGCCCATCTTTATGCCCGTAGGCACCTGCGGAACGGTGAAGGGCGTACACTTCAGCGAGCTGAGGGAGCAGGTGAAGGCGCAGATTATTCTGGGCAACACCTACCACCTCTACCTGCGGCCCGGACTCGATACACTGCGCAAAGCCGGCGGCTTGCATCGGTTCAACACCTGGGACCGTCCTATCCTTACCGACAGTGGCGGCTTTCAGGTCTTCTCGCTCACTGGCATCCGCAAGCTACGCGAAGAGGGATGCGAGTTCCGCAGCCACATCGACGGCTCGAAGCATGTCTTCACGCCTGAGAACGTGATGGACACCCAGCGCATCATCGGAGCCGACATCATGATGGCGCTCGACGAGTGTCCGCCGGGCGAAAGCGACTATCAGTATGCCAAGAAGAGCCTCGGCCTCACCCAGCGCTGGCTGGAACGCTGTATCAAGCGCTTCAATGAGACGGAGCCGCTCTATGGTCACCGGCAGACGCTGTTCCCTATCGTCCAGGGGTGCAAGTACCGTGACCTGCGCGAGGATGCTGCCAAGCATGTGTGCGACCTGCTGCCCACCATCGGCGACGGGCAAGGTGGCATGAGCATTGGCGGACTGGCCGTCGGCGAGCCTACCGAGGTGATGTACGAGATGATTGAGGTGGTGAACGCCATCCTGCCTAAGGACCGGCCACGCTATCTCATGGGGGTCGGCACACCGCAGAATATCCTCGAGGCCATTGAGCGCGGCGTCGACATGTTCGACTGCGTCATGCCAACGCGCAACGGTCGCAACGCGCTGCTCTTCACCTATCACGGAACGATGAACCTGCGCAACAAGAAGTGGGAGCAGGACTTCAGTCCCATCGACCCTGACGGCTGCTACGTTGACCGCCTGCACACCAAGGCATACCTGCACCACCTGTTCAAAGCACAGGAGCTGCTGGCGCTGCAGATAGCCAGCATACATAACCTCGCCTTCTATTTGCGCCTGGTCACTGACGCGCGCGAACATATTATTAATGGTGACTTTGCACAGTGGAAGCGCTCAGTCATCGACGACCTGGGGCGAAGAATATAAAGACAATCTCAAACCTCCGCTCAGCTACGCCGCTTTGCCCTGCAAAGAAATCTCAAATCTCAAACCTCAAATCTCAAATCATCAAAGTGAAGCGTCTCGACTGGTACATCATACGCAAGTTCATTGGCACATATATCTTTGCCATTCTGCTGATTATCTCCATCAGCATCGTGTTCGACTTTAACGAGAACATGGCGAAGTTTGCCAACAACCATGCCCCGTGGCGTGCCATCATCTTCGACTACTACGCCAACTTCGTACCCTACTTTGCCAACCTCTTCTCGCCGCTTTTCGTTTTCATTGCCGTCATCTTCTTTACATCGAAGCTGGCCGGTAATAGCGAGATCATAGCCATGCTTGCCTCGGGCACCAGTTTCCGCCGCCTCCTGCGGCCTTACATGCTCTCGGCGGCCCTCATCGCAGGCATCAACTTCTTCCTTGGGGCTTACGTCATACCCAGTGGCACCATCGTCCGCCAGAACTTTGAGACCATCTACAAGAACAAGAAAAAGCAAACGTCAGCCAGCAACGTCATGCTGCAGGTGGGGCCCGGCATCATCGCCTCCATACAGCAGTATGACAACACCACCAAGCGCGGCTACGGCTTCGGTCTCTACAAGTTTGAGCAGAAGAAGCTCATCAGTCACATGACTGCCAACGTCATACAGTATGACACCATCAGCGACAGTCGTTACCACTGGCATGCCACCAACTACAAGATACGCACGCTGAAGGGCTTGCGCGAGAAGATTGAGACAGGCGTTGAGATTGATACCTTGATCATGATGGAACCCATGGACCTGGTCTACAGCAAGGGTCAGCAGGAGCAGTTCACCTCGCCCGAGCTGCTGCGCTACATCTCCAAACAGCAAGAGCGCGGCTCCACTAACGTCGTCCAGTATGAGGTGGAGTATCACAAGCGTATTGCCACCAGCTTCGCATCGTTCATCCTCACCATCATTGGTGCTTCGCTGTCGGCACGCAAGCGCAAGGGAGGCATGGGTCTGGCACTCGGCATCGGCCTTGCCCTCTCGTTCACCTACATTCTGCTGCAGACCGTCTCGGCCACCTTCGCCATACAGTCCAACATGCCGCCCATGCTGGCCGCATGGCTGCCTAATATCCTTTATGTGTTCATAGCTTACTTCTGCTACAGGCAGGCCCCTAACTGATGAGGAACTGTTACTATATCCTGTTCTGTGCCATGGTGATGCTCGTACAAGTGTCATCGGCTTCGGCAGGCAATGTGCTGACCTTTGTAAAGAAGATAGGCTCGTTCATCGACACCATGTCGGTCAAGGGCCTGGACCGTCGCTACATTGATGCGCCGAAAAAGCCTTGGCAGCTCATCGTAAAGGGCAATGTCAACCAGAGTGAGGTGAAGATGAAGACGGAGGGCACGATAGCCGGCTTTCATTATAGCGCCCGCCCGGAGATGAAGACCGAGCCGTCGTACTATGTGGGTTTCTGGGCAGGCTACAGAGGCTACGGCCTGGGCTATACTGTCAACGTGGCTGGCGACAAGGGCAGCTATCTTACCTTCGGTGCCTCAGGTGGTGCCTACGGCGTCAACGTGCGCGTCCATGCCTTCGAGAGTGCCGAGCCCACCTTCGGACTGAACAGCGATGCCATTCCTGACGAGAACTATGAGTCATGGGACAAGGTACGGCTGATAGACCCCATCAAGGTGCACACGCTCATTGCCGATGGCTATTATCTGTTCAATGGCAAGCATTTCTCCTATGCCGCCGCCTACGACCAGTCGGTGCTGCAGAAGCGTTCCGCAGGCTCGCTGATGGTTGGGGGCATGTATTACTATGGCCGCATTGACTACTCGTCCAATTACAACGGCGACCTCATCTACATGATGAAGGGCTTGGGTAAGGTCAAGCTGTGGCAGAGCAGCGTCGGCGTGGGCTATGCCTACAACTGGGTGCCCGCAAGGGGACTGCTGGTCAGTGCCATGGCCATGCCCATGCTCACCTTTGTCAATAAGGTAAAGGCATACGGCTATTCCACCAATGTGGAAGAGCTGATGGATGACCCTAAATTCTGGGATGAAGACATCAGCGATGCCGAGTGGGACAAATGGTTCTATGACAGGGTGCAGATAACGCCAATGGGGCAGGAGACCTTCAACAGCGGACTGACCGTCAACTTCGATGCGCGGTTGTCGCTGACCTACAACTTCGGGCGTTTCTTCGTCAATGCCTACGGACAGTTCAACAATTTCCGCTACAGCCATCACAGCAGCCACGGCAGACTGACCGACTGGTTCGTCAATACCTCCTTTGGCGTGAGGCTGTAAATATGTTAAATATTAACTAAAAAACTCAGGAACATGAAAAAGTACCTCTTTTCTTTGGTCTTGCTGCTCTCGGCCATGACAGCACGGGCACAGGACGAAATCATGGTGAACTACCTGGGCAGTCGCCCTGGTATTGTCGACTTTGTCAATGCCATCCTTTCACAGGAAGATTTAGGCGAGACGCTTGGCTTCGTGGCAGACAACTGGGATCGCTACAGGAGTGGCATGCCCCTGGGCGAGGGTGTCACGTTCTTGACCGATGCTCCTAACGGCTACGCCCGTTTCGACGTCAGCTATGAAGGGACCGACCGTGGATATACGGAGTTCTGCTATTGGAACTGTGCCGACGGACTGCATAAGGTGGTGGCTGTCAATACTGGCTACACTCAGGGTGGAAAACCCATTGAGACAGAGACCACTGGCCTCGATTTCTATACCTACGACAACCGCGCCCGTACGCTGAAGTATGTGTCAGCCTATGATATGGGCGCCGTTGTGGAGGCATCGTCGACGGTAACCATCGAGCTGCCCCGCAAGGGCAAGGACATCAAGGCCACCATCCATGATGCGCAACAAAAGAAGTATGTCCTGATGAAGTGGAACGGCAGTAAGTTCAACCAGCAGCAGGTGCAGCGCACCTCCGGCCGTTAACCCGCAAACTGAGACAGCTATGTCGGACCTGCCTCTGATGATACATGACCTGGCCCTGATCCTCATCGTGGCAGGAGCCGTGACGCTTGTGTTCAAGCGTCTGAAGCAGCCGTTGGTGCTGGGCTACATCGTGGCTGGTTTCCTCGTCTCGCCCCACATGCCCTATACGGCCAGCGTTACCGACATGTCGGGCATCCACCTGTGGGCCGACATTGGCGTGATGTTCCTGTTGTTCTCGCTGGGCCTCGACTTCTCGTTCAAGAAGATAGTGAAGATGGGTGCTTCGCCCATCATCTCGGTGGTGAGCATCATTTTTTGCATGTCGCTGCTGGGCATCCTCGTGGGCCAGCTCTTCGGCTGGAGTCGTATGGACTGTCTCTTCCTGGGCGGCATGCTCGCCATGTCGTCGACCACCATCATCTACAAGGCTTTCGACGACCTGGGCCTGCGCCAGCAGCAGTTTGCTGGCTTGGTGATGAGCGTGCTTATCCTGGAAGACATTCTCGCCATTGTGATGATGGTCATGCTCAGTGCCATCGCCAGTGGCAGCGTGGAGGGTGGTCAGATGTTAGGGTCAGTGCTGAAGATTGTATTCTTCCTGGTGCTGTGGCTGGTGGTTGGCATCTTTGCCGTGCCACTGCTGCTGCGTCGGGTGCGTGGACTCATCAACAACGAGGTGCTGCTCATCGTCGCCTTAGGGTCGTGCTGCGCTATGGCGGTGTTCTCGACCAAGGTGGGCTTCTCGTCAGCCTTCGGCGCTTTCATCATGGGCAGCATCCTGGCTGAGACCATTGAGGCCGAGCGTATTGAGAAACTGGTGGAACCGGTGAAGAACCTCTTCGGTGCCATCTTCTTCGTCTCGGTGGGCATGCTCGTCGACCCCCAGATTCTCGCCTCATACGCTCTACCCATCATTGCGCTGGTGCTGACCATCATCGTGGGGCAGGCCATCTTCGGGTCGTTCTCCTTCATGCTGGGCGGCGAGAGCCTGAAGAGTGCCATGCGCTGCGGCTTCTCGATGGCGCAGATTGGCGAGTTCTCGTTTATCATTGCTTCGCTGGGCCTTTCCTTGGGCGTCATCAGCGACTTCCTCTATCCGGTTGTGGTGGCCGTATCAGTCATTACCACATTTCTCACACCTTACATGATACGGCTCGCCACGCCGGCTTATAACTTACTGGAGCCACGGCTGCCCTCGCGGCTCATCCGCATGATGAACCGCCTGTCGATGAGTCACCCCAACTCGACGGAGCACAGCCAGTGGCGTCGCCTGCTGCTGCAGATGGGCATGTACAGCGTGGTGTACGGCATCCTGTCGTCGGCTGTCATCACGCTCATGTTTATGCTCTTCCACCCCTTCATCGTCAAGGTGCTGCATGGCGCATGGTATGCCAATGCCATCACGGGCGTGCTGACGGTGGTGTTCATCTCGCCCTTCCTGCGCGCCATGGTGATGAAGAAGAACCACAGCGAGGAATGGCAGACGCTGTGGGCCGAGAGTAACCGCAACCACCTGCCGCTGCTGTTCACCGTACTGGTGCGTGGCATCATAGCCGCCTCGTTTGTGTTCTACGTGTGCCAGCATCTGTCTCATTTTGCCCCGGCCGTGGTCATCACCGTGGGCGTGGTGGCCGTGGTGTTGATGGTGCTGTCGCGCAGTGTGAAGCGCCGCAGCATCCTGTTGGAGCAGCTGTTCATCAACAACCTGCGCTCACGTGACATTGAGGCACAGGTGCACGGCAAGAAACGCCCGCTCTATGAGGGGCGCCTGCTGGACCGCGACATACACATAGCCGACTTCGACATTCCGCAGAACACGCTGTGGGCGGGAAAGACGCTGATGGAACTGAACCTGGGCCGCAAGTATGGCGTCCACGTCAGCAGCATCCTTAGGGGCACCAACCGGCTGAACATCCCCTCGGGCAACGACCAGATCTTTCCGCTGGACCGTCTGCAGGTCATTGGCAGCGACACACAGCTGGCCTTGTTCCGCCAGGCTGTGGAGAGCCAGGTGCACCCCGACGACGTGCAGTTAGAGAAACGCGAGATGAAGCTGCGCCAGCTCATCATTGGGCAGGGCAGTCCCTTCATCGGCCAGACGCTGGAAGAGAGCGGCCTGCGCAGCCACTACGGCTGCATGGTGGTGGGATTAGAGGAAGGCAAGGAAAACCTGTCGCCCTTCAAGCCTACGCGCCGCTTTGAAGAGGGCGACATCATCTGGGTAGTGGGCGAGGGTGACGACCTGGACCGCTTGCTACACAGCTGAAGCCGAAAAAAACGGGACTTCATTTGGCAGTAAAGAAAAAAATACTTACCTTTGCACCTTCAAAAAACCACACTATTAGGAATTATGGCAAAGAGATTCGCCGAGCACAACGGCTTGGACCTGACACAGGTGAACAACGAGATGTTGGAGAAGTGGATGAAAGAGGACATCTTCCATCGCTCTATTGACGAGCGTGAGGGCTGTCCTCAGTTTGTGTTCTTCGAGGGTCCCCCCTCGGCCAACGGCCATCCGGGCATTCACCATGTGCTGGGCCGCGCACTGAAGGACACTTTCAACCGCTATCGCACCATGCAGGGCTTTCAGGTGAAGCGCAAGGCAGGATGGGACACGCACGGACTGCCCGTGGAGCTGAGTGTTGAGAAGGCGCTGGGCATCACCAAGGCTGACATTGACAATCCTGAGTCGCCGCACTACATCTCGACTGAGGACTACAATCGGAAGTGCCGCGAGAACGTCATGACCTACACCAAGGAGTGGCGCGAGCTGACCGAGCGCATGGGCTACTTCGTTGACCTGGACAACCCCTACATCACCTACGACAATAAATATATTGAGACACTGTGGTGGCTGCTGAAGCAGTTCTACCAGAAGGGATTGCTCTATAAGGGCTACACCATTCAGCCTTACAGCCCCGCCGCCGGTACGGGCCTCTCGTCGCACGAGCTGAACCAGCCCGGCTGCTACCGCGACGTGAAGGACACGACGTGCACCGCTCTGTTTAAGATGAAGCACCCGAAGCCGGAAATGACAGGGTGGGGGACCGCCTATTTCCTGGCCTGGACGACGACGCCGTGGACGCTGGCTGCCAATACGGCCCTCTGCGTAGGTCCAAAGATTGACTATGTGGCTGTCGACACCTATAATCCCTACACGGCCAAACCCATTACCATCGTGATGGCTGAGGCTCGTCTGGGTGCCTATCTGGCTCCAGAAGGCGAGATTACCGACGGTGGCGAGATGCCTGAATATAAGAAAGGTGAGAAGTTCATGCCCTACCGCATCGTCGGCCGCTATAAGGGCACCGACCTTGTGGGCATGGAGTACGAACAGCTGATGCCCGCCATCAAGCCCATGGGTGATGCCTTCCGTGTCATCCCCGGCGACTATGTCACCACCGAGGATGGTGCTGGCATCGTTCACATCGCTCCTAACTTCGGTGCCGACGACGCCTTCGTGGCCAAGCAGGCTGGCATCTGCCCCATTGTGCTCATCGACAAGAAGGGCAACGAGCGCCCCATCGTCGACCTGCAGGGCAAGTATTATGTCCTGGATGACCTCGACCCGGAGTTCGTTGACAAGTACGTGAATGTGGACGAGTGGCAGAAGTTTGCCGGACGCTATGTGAAAAACGCCTATGACGACACACTCACCGACAAGGACGAGACGCTCGACGTCAGCATCTGCATGGACCTGAAGGCGCAGGGCAAGGTGCTGAAGATTGAGAAGCATGTGCACAACTACCCGCACTGCTGGCGCACCGACAAGCCCGTGCTCTACTATCCGCTCGACTCGTGGTTCATCCGCAGCTCAGCCTGTAAGGAGCGCATGAGCGAGCTGAACAAGACCATCGGCTGGCATCCCGAGTCAACGGGTTCAGGCCGCTTTGGCAACTGGCTTGACAACCTCAACGACTGGAACCTGTCGCGGTCGCGCTTCTGGGGCACACCGCTGCCCATCTGGCGCTCAGAGGACGGCGAGGAGCTGTGTATCGGCAGCCTCGAAGAGCTTTACAACGAGATAGAAAAGGCTGTCGAGGCGGGTGTCATGCAGACCAACCCCCTGAAGGAGAAGGGCTTCGTGCCCGGTGACATGAGCCAGGAGAACTATGACCGCATCGACATGCACCGCCCCTATGTGGACTACATCATGCTCGTGAGCCCCACCGGTAAGCCCATGAAGCGCGAGGCCGACCTCATCGACGTGTGGTTCGACAGTGGCTCCATGCCCTACGCACAGCTGCACTATCCGTTTGAGAACCGTGAACTCATCGACGAGCGCCGCTTCTATCCCGCTGACTATATCAACGAGGGCGTAGACCAGACCCGTGGCTGGTTCTTCACCCTGCACGCCATTGCCACGATGATTTTCGACTCAGTGGCCTTCAAGAACGTTGTCAGCACCGGACTGGTGCTCGACGCCAAGGGCAACAAGATGTCGAAGCACGTGGGCAACGTTGTCAACCCCTTCGAGATGATTGAGAAGTACGGCTCGGATGCCGTCCGCTTCTACATGATGACCAACTCTGAGCCGTGGGATAACCTGAAGTTCGACCCGGAGGGCGTGGCCGAGGTGCGCCGCAAGTTCTTCGGCACCCTCTATAACACCTACAGCTTCTTCGCCCTCTATGCCAACGTCGACGACTACGTCCCCTCGGCTGCTGTCCAACCACAGACTGACCGGCCCGAGATTGACCGCTGGGTGCTCAGCTGCCTGAACACCCTCATCAAGAAGGTGAAGGCCGAGATGGACAACTTCGACCCCACGCGTGCTGGCCGTCTCATCGATGCCTTTGTCAACGACGTGCTTTCCAACTGGTATGTCCACACACAGCGCAAACGCTTCTGGGGCAAGGAGATGACTGCTGACAAGCGCTCGGCCTACGACACCCTCTATTGCTGTCTGATGACCGTGGCCAAGCTCATTGCACCCTTCGCTCCCTTCTTCGCTGACCAGCTCTACCGCGACCTGGGCGGACAGAAGGACTCCGTCCATCTCGACTTCTTCCCCGTGGCCGATGACACGCTCATCGACACCGAGCTGGAAAGCCGCATGGAGATGGCACAGAAGATTACGTCGATGGTGCTCGCCCTGCGCAAGAAGGTGAACATCAGGGTGCGCCAGCCGCTGCAGTGCATCATGGTTCCTGCCACCGACGAGCAGAAGAAGTATATCGAGGCTGTCAGACAGCTCATCCTGAACGAGGTGAACGTCAAGGAACTGAAGTTCGTCGAGGGTCAGAGCATCCTCGTGAAGAAGGTGAAGTGCAATTTCCGCACCATGGGCAAGAAGTTTGGCAAGCTGATGAAGAGCGTGGCAGCCGCCGTCGATGCGCTGTCACAGGAGCAGATTGCCCAGCTGGAGTCGCAGGGCACCATTGCCATCATGGCCGAGGGGCAGCAGCTGACTGTTGAGGCTGCCGACGTTGACATCATCAGCGAGGACATCCCTGGCTGGCTGGTGGCCAACGAGGGCGCCCTCACCGTGGCCCTCGAGGTGGAACTGACCGATGAGCTGAGAAACGAAGGCATGGCACGCGAACTCATCAACCGCATACAGAACATTCGCAAGGAGAGCGGACTGGAAATCACTGACCGCATCGTGGTCACCATCGCACCCCACGAGCAGGTGCAGAAGGCCGTCACCGCCTTTGGCGACTATGTGAAGGCGCAGGTGCTGGCCAACGACATCAGGATAGAGGCCAACGATGGACAGGAGGTTGACTTCGACGACTTTAAACTAAACATCAAGATTGCTAAATCATAATAACCAAAAACAATTATTAGTCTATGTCAGAGAAAACACGCTACACTGACGAGGAACTCGAGGAGTTCCGTCAGATTATACTTGAGAAGCTGGCACTGGCCAAACGTGACTATGACCAGATGATGGACTCGCTGACCAACCGCGACTCCAACGACGTTGATGACACGTCGCCTACCTACAAGACCCTGGAGGAGGGCAGCGAGACACAGTCGAAGGAGGACTTGATGAAGTTTGCCGCACGCCAGCAGAAGTTCATCCAGGGCCTGCGTGCCGCACTGGTTCGCATCGACAACAAGACCTACGGCATCGACCGCATCACGGGGAAACTCATCCCTGCCGAGCGACTGCGTGCCGTGCCCCACGCCACACTCAGCGTGGAGTCGAAGGAGCTGGAGAAACAAAGAAAATAGCCACGGCTTGAGCAACGGTTTGACACGGTTTTACACAGTTTTAGGAATTGAAGATAACGAATTATTTGACCCGAGGGAGGTTGGCGCTGCTGCTTGTTGTCGTCATCCTGGCCATTGACCAAATCATCAAGGTCTTGGTCAAGACTGGCATGGAGCTGCACGAGAGCATTCGCGTCACTGACTGGTTCTACATCTCATTCATCGAGAACAACGGCATGGCGTGGGGCATGCAGATAGGCCCCAAGCTCGTGCTGTCCATCTTCCGCATCATTGCCATCGCCTTCCTTAGCTACTATATCTGGCTGGAAGCCAAGCGAAAGGCCCGTTGGGGTTACATCGTCTGTTTGGCCATGGTTCTGGCAGGTGCTGCCGGCAACCTCATCGACTGCATGTTCTACGGCTTGGGCTTCGAGGCCTCCACATCCTCGACTGTCAGCCAATGGGTGGGGCTGGGCAATGGTTATGCTCCTTTCCTCATGGGCAAGGTGGTCGACATGTTCTACTTCCCTATCATCCAGACCACATGGCCTGAATGGATGCCCTTCTGGGGTGGCGAGGAGTTCGTCTTCTTCAGTCCCGTGTTTAACTTTGCCGATGCCAGCATCTCAGTGGGCGTCATTGCCCTGTTGCTCTTCTTCCGCAAAGAATTAGTTAGCATGTCACTAAAGCGTGAGTAGACCGTTCACCATCGTTGCCGCCGGACTCATGCTGCTGCTCATGGCAGCCTGCAAGCCTGGAACGCCGAGCCAGTACATACAGCCCGGCAAGATGGAAGACATCCTCGTCGACTACCAGCTGGCGCGGGCCATGGCCATGTACGAGCAGCAGTCGGGCGATGCCCGTGAGTATAGCAGTGCCCTCTACATGGAGGCAGTGCTGAAGAAACACGGGGTGACGAAGGCTGAGTTCGACTCCTCGCTCGTGTGGTACTACACGCGTGCCGACCGCTTCGACGAGGTTAGCAAGCGCGTGGCCGAGAGGTTAGAGGAGATGGCTCTCGTGCAGGGCGCTTCCGAGGGCGAGATAGGCAAGTATGCACAATACAACGCCACGGGCGACACCGCCAACGTGTGGGCCGACCGTACAACGGCCCTCTTGCTGCCCATGCCGCCCTATAACCGCTGGGAATTCAACATCCAGGCCGACTCCACCTATCGTTGCGGCGACCAGCTGATGCTGATGTTCCTCAGCGACTACATGTTCCAGACCGGAGCGAAGAACGGACTGGTGTATATGGCTGTCGAGTACGATGACACCGTGGTCAGTCGCAACCTGCGCTTCTCAGTCACTGGCATCACCCAGCTGCGCGTGCCCGAGGACACCCAGCGCCGCATCAAGGCTGTCAAGGGATACTTCTATCTCGATGGCGGACCTGACAAGACCACTGCTACGCGCATCCTCTTCCTGAACAATGTTCAACTCATCCGATTCCACACCAAAGATGAAACCTATGAAGCAACTGCGGATAGCATCTCACGAGGTGCTGATGACCGACGGCTCAGTGCGGACACTCTCGGTGGTCTGTCTGGAGCAGGGCCGCGTGACAGCCTGCCACCCCTTGACCCAGGAGTTGCCATCGACACTGTGGTTCCCCGGCAGGATAGAGCTCAGACGCGATGAGCAGGGCTACACCCACGCGTATTATGAAGATGTAAGAATTAAATAATGTAAGAATTAAATACTTTAATTATTACTGCTATATGAACTTGAAAGTACGTTTGTCAGTCATGAACTTCCTGGAGTTCGCCGTCTGGGGAGCTTATCTCACCTGCATGGGCCGCTATCTGGCAAGCCTCGGCTTTGGCGCAAACATCGGGTGGTTCTATTCCGTTCAGGGTTTCGTCAGCATCTTCATGCCGGCACTCATTGGCATCATTGCCGACCGCTGGGTACAGGCACAGCGCATGCTGGGCATCTGCCATCTGTTGGCCGGACTCTTTATGATTGCCGCCGCTTGCTATGGCTATAGCAATGGCGCAGAGGCGCAGTTCGGGCCCCTGTTCACGCTCTACTCCCTCAGCGTCGCCTTCTTCATGCCCACCATCGCCCTGGCCAACTCGGTGGCGTTCAACGCACTCACCCAGGCAGGCATGGACACCGTCAAGGACTTCCCCCCCATTCGTGTCTTCGGCACCGTGGGCTTCATCCTGATGATGCTCTTTGTCGATGTCATGGGTTTCCAGGACAACCAGAATCAGTTCCTGGCCTCCGGCATACTCAGCGTCCTGCTCTTCGGCTACACCTTCACCCTGCCGGCATGTCCGGTGAAGAAGAGCCAGGAGAAGCAGTCCTTCGCCGATGCACTTGGACTGAAGGCCTTCACCCTGTTCCGCCAGAAGGAGATGGCCATCTTCTTCATCTTCTCCCTCCTGCTGGGTGTGTGCCTGCAAATCTCCAATGGCTATGCCAACGTGTTCATCAACAGCTTTGGTGCCGACGCACAGTATGCTGACACCTTCGGCGTGCAGCACACCAACATACTCATCTCGCTCTCACAAATCAGCGAGACGCTCTGCATCCTGCTCATCCCCTTCTTCATGAAGCGCTTCGGCATCAAGAAGGTCATGCTCATCGCCATGTTCGGCTGGGTGTTCCGCTTCGCCTTCTTCGGCCTGGGCAACCCTGGTGCTGGCGTCTGGCTCTTCATCCTCTCCATGATTGTCTATGGCGTGGCCTTCGACTTCTTCAACATCTCCGGCTCCCTCTTCGTCGAGAGCCGCACCGACAACTCCATCCGCTCCAGCGCGCAGGGGCTGTTCATGCTGATGACCAACGGCATTGGCGCCTCGCTGGGCATGATTGCCGCGCAGACGGTGGTCAACAGCTACACCCAAGAGCTGAAGGTTGGCGACATCTCATATACCGTAGGCACCACCGCTGCCGGATGGCCCACCTGTTGGTACATCTTCGCCGCCTACGCACTTGTCATTGGCGTGGCTTTCGCTCTTCTGTTCCATCCTGAGAAGAAACAGACGGCGTGAAGGAGGAACGCTATTTCTATGTGCCTGACGCAATGGTGCAGGGCGAGCTTCCCGACGAGGAAGCAGCCCATGCCCTGCGCGTGCTCCGCCTGAAGGAGGGCGATGCCATGGTGCTCATCGACGGCCAGGGCACCTTCCACCACGCCGTCGTGACGCAGGCCACGGGCCGCCGCTGCTCCTACAGCATCACTCAGAGCGTGCCCCAGCCGCCTGCCTGGCAAGGACACCTCCACCTGGCCATCGCACCGACGAAGATGATGGACCGCATGGAGTGGCTGGCCGAGAAAGCCACCGAGGTGGGTTTCGACGAGTTGTCATTGCTCGACTGTCGCTTCTCTGAGCGCCGTGTGGTCAAGACCGAGCGCCTTGAGCGCATCGTTGTCTCGGCCATGAAGCAAAGCCGCAAGGCCTGCAAGCCCATTGTCAACCCCATGCAGCCGTTTCGCCATTTCGTGGACAACCATCCTCAGGGCGCTCGCTACATAGCCCATTGCTATGACGAGATAGCCCGCGTGCCACTCTTCGATGCACTGCGCCGACAGACGGACCACTCGGCCCTGGTGATGATAGGACCGGAGGGCGACTTCTCAGTCGACGAGGTGCGCCAGGCCGTCGATGCCGGCTTCGTTTCCGTCACGCTCGGCGACAGTCGGCTGCGCACAGAGACCGCCGGCCTCACCGCCGTGATGATGATGCAACTCTCCCAACTATGAATAAGATAACCTTCCAGAACGTAATGCCAGCCCCCCTCTGTCCCCCCGAAGGGGGGAAGACACCCCTCAGTTCCCCCGAGGGAGGGAAGAAAAGGCTATGGGGGGAAGCTCCTTCCCCCTTCGGGGGAACAGAAGGGGGCTTCACCTTCCAGCGCGGCCAGTCCTATCTTGTCGAGGCGGACAGCGGCAAGGGCAAAAGTACCTTCTGCAGCTACATCCTCGGCTATCGTCACGACTATTCCGGCCACGTGCTCTTCGACGATGTCGATGCCCGCAGCTACACCATCGCCGACTGGAGCCGCTTGCGCCAGCGCCACGTCAGCTGTCTCTTTCAGGAGCTGCGCCTCTTTCCTGAGCTCACCGCCCTCGAGAATGTTGAGATTAAGAACAAGCTGACTCATCACAAGACCCGCCAGCAGATAGAGCAGTGGTTCGAGCGTTTAGGCATTGCCGACAAGCTTACCGCCCTCGTCGGCCGCATGTCATTTGGACAGCAGCAGCGCGTGGCGCTCATGCGAGCCTTGGCGCAGCCCTTCGACTTCCTTCTCGCTGATGAGCCCATCAGTCATCTCGACGACCGCAACGCTGAGGCTATGGCCACCCTCATCACCGAGGAAGCCCAGGCTCAGGGCGCTGCCATCATCGTAACAAGCATCGGCAAGCGCCTGCCACTCCACTATCAGCACACCCTACAGCTATGATGAAGAGAATCCTCCTGTTCGCCACGCTCCTCGTGGCCCTTACCACCCAGGCACAGCGTCCTGCCCTGGCCGATTTGTTCCGCCAGATGCCCGACACGCTCCTGCCTTATCTTACCGCCAACAACCGTCTCGACATGGTCGACTTCATCGAGGCCGGCATGAAGGCCGAGGTGACCAACCAGTTGGACGGAAAGAGCCAGATGACGCAGCTCAGCGCTGACAGTCTCACGCTGCAGCTCAACGACGTCCTCACCGTCAGCATGCGCCTTGACAGCATCCGTCAAGCTGCTGACAGCACCGCCTACCTCATCCGCGTGGCACGTCGCTACCGCATCAGCGACACCCAGCAGCAGTGTCTCGAGGATGTCTACGACACCCTTTGGCAGCGCCTTTCCTCCACCCTCGTCTCCTCAACGTTGCTACGCCGCGACGAGAAGGTGGGCTTGGTCCCCTGAGATTTCTCCTCCGTTGTTCCGCATGGTTGACTGCCTGCTTCAGGCTTAAAAAATTCATTTATCTTACATACTTACATTCGCTACTGATTAACAGATAGTTACGCAAAAAACTTGCATTTATCTTACATTTATCTTACATTTATCTTACATTCTGCCTCCTATATTTGGCAGCAGTCAGGACGTGCGTTAAACGAATCCGACCTGCTCGGATTTTCGTCCGACCTAGTCGGATTTTTTTCCGACCAGCTCGGATTCTTCGTACAATATTAGAAACGAATGAGAATAATTGGAATAATTCTGCACTACATTTTTAAAAAGGGACTATACATCTTCTTCCCTTTTGGCGCGATGCCATCGCGCCCCCAGTAGTAGGGGAGCAACTACGCCTTTTTAAAATGGTCTTTTAGTTCCGCAAGTTCCATAAACTATCAGACTGTAGTAGTAGCCCGCGCAAAAGAATGCGCACTAAGTGCACCTTTGGGCCTTAGTCGACTGTCTTGCAGATTGTTGGCAGGTGCTCCAACTGCCCTCGTTGGTGCACCAACGAGCACCTGATGGTGCACCTGGGCACAGCCGGTAGGCTTCTGGCAACAATAAATGGGCACTTTTTTGTGAAATTCTCGAGAGAATTTGCCAATAAGTCGGCCCTTTACGAGAATAACTCATTGAGTTATTGCAATAAGTCGGCTCTTTACGGGAATAAGTCATTGAGTTATTGCAGTAAGTCGGCCCTTTACGGGAATAACTCATGGAGTTATTGCAATAAGTCGGCTCTTTACGGGAATAACTCATGGAGTTATTGCAATAAGTCGGCCCTTTTTGGCATCAATCTTTTTTCTGGTGCTCCATTGGTGCGGCAAAAAGAAGGTTGGAGCACCTGCCAATGTGTTGGGGCGCAGGCGCTTATCCGCGAAAGGTGCACTTGGTGCTCTGTCATTTGCTACCACTTAATATTCGTAAAATGGCGTTAAATGTGTGTTAACGTCTTTGCATGCCTGGCGCAAGCCCTTACCTTTGCCACCGCTTAAACAAAAAAACTTTCAAGCCTATGAGTGCTTTAAGTGCTGATTGTCAGCAATTTGCCAGTTAAACGGTAGAAAAGTGGACCTCAAAATGCGTCTTTTAAGTAGATTTTCTTCCGTATCGGAGCATAATTACAATATTTTTTTATACCTTTGCACCGAATCTTTAACTTAAATACGTATTTATTATGGCACTACTAACCGCAGAGAAACATACTAAAACAAATCACATGCCCAGCCGAGAGATAATAACAGTTACTACAATGAAGAAAACGTACACGAAACCGACGGCGAGGGTGGTTGCCCTCCACGCACGGCAGCAGATGCTCACGGTGAGCGGCGAGATTTCCGGCTACAGCAAGTCGGCAAGCGGATTCAGTCAGGACGATAAAGGTAATGAATGATGACTAAAATGATAACGAAAGAACATTTTCTGATGATTGGGATGCTCGGCACCATGATGGCGGCCGGGCTGACGGCCTGTTCGGGTGATGACGACACGGCCACAAACGGCAGCACGCCGCAGACGGCCGATGACGGCGGTCTATGTCGCCCTGCTGCCCACCAGCGCGCAGCGCACCTTCCGCTTCACCGTCAGCGACGGCAGCGGCAACTCCTACACTGGCACGGCCAAGGCCACGCTCACTGAGGGCGAATACATCGCGGCCACGGGGCTGAAACTGACGCAAAATGAATAATGCATTTTTTGCCTCTGATGCAAGGAAATTCCGAAAAAAAATTGTAAATTTGCACACGGTATAATATTTAAACTTTAGGACGATGACAACAATTTTAAAGATGATGTCAACCCCAATGGCACCATATATGGGGTTAATGAAAGGAATGACTCGCGAACAGAAACTAACAGTTGTAGCGTATCTTGTCGATACGATGCAGGATGAAGAACAGCATTTCACTGCTGATGAAGAGTTTGTGCGTCAGTTTCTGGCAACGCCCTACGACAATCCAATGACTGCCGACGAAGCCAAGCAGGTGATACGTGAGAGTCACCATTTCGAAGAACGTAACCTAAATAAATATGTTGCGAAGCCGTTTCATGGTGTTGCCTCTGCCTGAAGAGGCTGATGGATATGGGCAAATCAAAGCCAATCTTCAACAAAAAGGGGAACTCATTGATGAGTTCGATATGCTTATTGGTGGTCATGCACTTGCTGAAGGTTTGACGGTGGTTACTGACAATGTAAGACATTTCGAGCGGATACCAGGACTCAAGATTGAGAATTGGAGGGTTGATTCTGATTAATAGTTTCAAAAATAGAACCGACACGCGGCACCGCAAAGGCAAAGCTCGCCGAGGGTGAGTACGTGGAGGCCACGGGCTGAAACTTACCAAGCAATAAACAAAAAAAGATAAAGACAATATGAAGACAAGGCAACGACAAGGATTCTGGCGGCTGGGACGCGGAGCGTTCGGGCTGCAAGTAGTGATGCTCCTGCTCGTGATGCTCATGGGCGAGGTAAGTCCGGCGTGGGCGGATTACTCCGGCGTGCAGATGACTGACGATAGCTACGTATGGGACAAGACAATCACCGATGGCGGTGGGGGAAATGTCCACTACACGGGAGAAGTTTCGAAATTTCTTGGATTGGGTGGTAGTGAAAATGAATGGTGGGATCGTGGCTATTTAAAGACGAAAAAAGCCTTTGATGTCACTAACGACCAGTTCTATTGGGACTTCGAACTGGCAACACACTATGAATTTAGTAGTGGGATTGCTCACAACTCTGATTTAAAATACAGGGGGTTTTATGGGGACATTTATGTAGTGACTGCCGATGATCAGTCTCATCAGATTGCGCATTGGGAGAAGAATTATGATAAAATAACTGAAGTTCCCTACCAAATCACCGACAATACATGGGGCTATATCTATGTGTCCGATATCTATGACCTCGTTAACGGTATAGCCTACTCTAGCGAGCACTATTGGAACATAAAAATACAATATATGCCTTCGTCGCAAGCCTTTGTGGACGGCGTGAAGCGTATCGTGATGAAAGAGCGCATTGCAGCCGTTCGGCCTGGCTACTACAACGACTTGGGCTGGGTGCAGTATGAGAAGAACATCGACTGCACGGCACTCAAGGAGGACAGCCCGATGCCCAAACTCAAAATCGAATGGAACGAGGACGGGCAGTTAGGCTTCAAGGCGGAAAACGCGCCCGACAAGCGCGACAAGGACATCTACCTGTCGCAGTACTACGACATCGACTGGTACTATTACAAGAACGGCCGTCAGAGCAAAGACAAGTCGTTCAGCACGGCGCAGAACAATATAACCTGCACCAAGAAGGCGGATAGTAAGATGGACATCACGTTTGACTACTGGCCGGAGACCCCGAAGATGGAAAAGGCTGACTACGCCTACACCGTGCCTGTCTATCTGCGCTACCGTGGCGGTCAGCGCATCAATGTGGGCGGTGACCTCGCCCGACGCGGCACCAGCAACCTTTATCTCGACCAGCCGTTTGTCTACGATATTCTCATTAAGCCCTTTACGCGGCCAGTGACGGTGACGACGGAGTTTGACCAGTGGAACAAAAAAGTGGTAGTGAAGTGGACGAAGCAGAACAGTGCCAAGGGCTTCGACGGCACCAACGAGAAGGATGTGGCGTGCCGCGAGGACGGCAAATGGTATGTCGTGCGCTACGAGGAAGGCGGCTCGGCTTCCGACTACACCAATGTAGGCGAGCTCAGCAGCGACAACGAGACTCTACAGATAACCGATGAAAAGAACATCGACTACGAAAAGCAGTACGTCTATCGCGTCATCTTCCTGCCTGACATCCTGGAGAGCAAATACAAGAACAAGCTGACCAAACTGCCAGGCTACCAGCGGACGCACAACGAGACCGACTTGTGGGAAGAGGACACTGTAGCCACCACGTTAAAAGTGCCCATAATGCTGACACAGGACAAGAGTTATGAGGATGGCGTGCGCCTGAAGTGGGAGTATAGCGTCCCCGTGACAGGTCTGACGTGGCATATCGACCATCGCCCCGCCAATACCAACTACACATGGCGCACGCTGAACGAGACTATCAGCGTTGACCCTGAAAAGACGGAAGCCGAATTTATCACTACAGGTACGGTGTGCGACCTGATTGAGTACCGGGTGCGCACCACCGTGGGCGGTCGCGAGGTCTATTCCAATATTGCCAGTGCCAACCTGCCGACCGGCAGTTCCATCAGCGAGGTGACGGCTTCGAAGGGTACGGAGGAAAGCACGGTGATTGTGAAATGGAAAGTCAAGCGTCCCGATACAGAGCACGATATCTACTACCGCGTGCAGCGCAGGCCCATCGGCGAGACGGAGTGGACGCTGCTGACCGACGAGATACACGGCACGGCATCAGAGTACACCTATATTGACAACCGTCCGCTGGCTGGTTCCTACTATGAGTACTCCGTGCAGGCGTACGGTGCGGAATGTGACAACCAGTTGGTACAGACCGACGAAGTCATCGCGGCGGGCTTCTCACAGGCGAAAGGTACGATTACCGGACATGTCTCCTACGGCACAGGCACGGCGGTACAGGGCGCGAAAGTGAAACTTTTCAAGGCATCTTCCGGCGCGCAGAACAGCCAGCCGCAGTTCCTCTCGCGCTATATTAACGATGAGGGAAAAGGCTTGCAGTGGACGGCAGACTCGGCAAAATACGCCGGTGCGCTCAACGGAGGCAAGGAGCTGACCCTCCAATTGTGGGCACAACCGTTCGTTTCCGGCGCCGACCAGCAGCAACTGCTGCAACTCAAGAACGCCATAGAGCTGGGTGTCAAGAAGAGCAACGGCGTGTTCCACCTCTACGCCATCGACAACTCAAACGGCGGCAAGACGCTTACCGAGTTCCCGTCGCTGACGTTCTCTACTACCGACTTCACGCACATAGCCGCTACCTATAGCAAGGGCAAGTGGCGTTTCTATACCGGCACGGACACGCTGCAGTGCGACAGCATGCTGGTGGCGAAAAGCACATGGACGGCCTGCCCAGCCGCAGGTGCGCTGACCTTCAGCGTCGGCGGTTCCAACCGTCTGGCCGGCAAGGCTTTCTCGGGTAATGCAGACGACATCCGTCTGTGGACCAGAGCCCTCACGCGCAAGGAGATAGAAAGTAACTACACCCGTATCCTCGGCGGCACGGAAGACGGCATGATTCTCTACTGGCCCTTAGACGAGGGTATAAAAGTGCAGAAATATGCTTTCGACGTGGCGCGTCAGGACGGCATCTACCAGCAGAACCACCCCGAAGTGGGTGTGAACGCCGTGCCTTCCGCTGCTGTGCCCCAGCACCTCGAACTATACGGCGAGACCGACAAGAAGGGCAACTATATCATCCGCGGCATTCCGTTCCAGCAGGGCGGCACGAACTACGAAATATCGCCGATGTTAGGCGTCCACCGCTTCAGCCCCGCTGCGCGCTCGATGTTCGTCAGCCCCACTTCGCTCACGGCCAACAACATCGACTTCGAGGACGTCAGTTCCTTCTCTATGCATGGACACGTCTATTATGCTGGTACGAACATCCCCGCCGAAGGCATACAGCTCTATGTGGACGGCGAGCTGCTGACCACTAACGGCGAAGTGCAGCAGACAGACGCCAATGGCTACTACAACATTTCCGTGCCTATCGGTGAGCACTATGTGGAAGCCAAACTGAAGAATCACGTCATGGTGGCAGGGGGACGCTACCCAACGACGAAAACGCACACCTTCAATGCTCCTGTATCATACGACTTCGCCGACTCTACACTTGTGAACTTCGTAGGCCGCGTGGGCGGCGGTGTGCGCAACGATACACTTGCCGTGGGCTTCGGCGCGTCGAAGAACAACATCGGCGTGGCTACCATCACACTGAAACTGAACAACGACAGCCGGTCGTTCAACTGTCTGGACAAGGACCATAAGACGCCCGCAGCGACAGACCGTATCTGGACGGGCGACACCGTCAATATCAACAGCAGGGCGTGGACAGGCCACGAAGGAAGCGACACCCACTACATCAAAATCACTACCGACAGCCTGACAGGCGAATTCGCTGTCAAATTGCCGCCGCTGAAATACATCACCAAGTCTATCAGTATCGACAAGAACCGCAGCGTGGAGTTCACCACCCTGCCGCAGATAGACCTGACGAACGTCATTATGGAAAACTCCGACTCGCTGAAAATAGCGACGGAGCAGGGCGACTCGGTGTGGAACTACTACAAATACCATACGAAAATGGTGAAGACCTATTTTGCCACGCCACAAGTAGATATCAGTCAGCCGAAGAGCGAAAAGGGCGTCTTCGGAATAGACAAATATGAGGGTGAGGACGAACTGGGCAAGTTCACCATCAGTGATATTTGGAGCAAAAAGAGCAACGACAGCATTAGCTACCGTTTTGGCTACCCCATTTACGAGATGGACAAAGAATACCAGGCCTCCGTATTCGGCTATGAAGTCTATATCAACAAGGACACGGGCAAGGCCGTGGCGGATACCATCCCCATGAACGGACAAGTGCTGACCATCAGCAACGAGATGAGCAGTGAGCAAGACATCATCTGCGTAGTGGATGACCCCAACAGTGGCTACACGCCCGGACAGGTCCATGACCTGAAACGCAACCAGCTGGCACTCGACTCGCTGGGCAGGTACACCTTCAAGTGGACGGCGGGTGCTCCGAACGTCACAGCCCCCTATACGCGTCGCCTCGGCGTAACATTGGAGCGCAACAAACGTACCTACTCCCCCGCAAGCCTTGATGCCATCGTGGTGGGTAGTCTGCCCATGGGCAACAATTTTGTGACAAAAGGTTACGACCAACTGCTGATGGTGCTGCGCGACCCGCCGGGCTCCAAGTCGAAAACCGTATGGAAAAAAGGCACGGTGGAAACGAAGGTAAGAACCACTGCCAATGGAGGCTATGGAACGGAAAAGCTTTATTTTGAAACCAATGTAGGTATGTTGATTAATATCGCCGTAGGCATAGGTGTATGGACCCAGCAAACCGATATTGACAATACCACTGACGTCGGACTCGGTGTCAAGTACGAATGGAACAGAGGCTCTACACACGAAGAGACATGGACTATCACAGCCACGGATGAAGTGTCCACAAGCTCAAACCCTGTTTATGCGGGCTCGCCCGGCGATGTGTTTATCGGATACTCGAAGAACCTGCTCTTAGGCACATGCCGCAAGGTGGGCTTCTTCCGCGAGAACGAGAGTGCGCCTTTCGAACTGAAAGACGATGTGGCTGTGAGTTTTGGCGACAGCGTAAAGACCAAGTTCATGTACACCGCATACGAACTGGAGAACGTCATGATACCGAAATGGGAAAAGTCACGCAACAGCTATCTGACACAGCATTTCGACACAAAGGAAGAAGCTGAGGCATGGGTGAACAACGGCAACGAAGTGGTCTATGCCACATGGCTCAAAAAGAACAACGAGAACTACGGCCAGGACGGTACATACCTGCAGAAAGTTCCGAAGTCCTGGGATGAGGACAAGAAGCAATATGCAGCCGAAGATGAAGTGGCTTGGTGCAACGACCAGATTGTCACCTGGAAGGAGGCCCTGAGACTCAATGAAGAGGACAAGGTGAAAAGCATGGAGATGCGTGCACTCTACTGGAAAGAGAACATCTCATTCGACGGAGGAACACAATACGTCCACTCTGACCGTAACGATACTACGGATGTAACCACGCACACCTACACGCACAAGCTGGGAGGTGTCATCAAATTAGGAGCCACGCTGAAAAACGCTGGTGCCGGTTTACAGTACAAGACACAATTCGGCGTTGATACGGAAAACGGCTGGTCACGCAATGAGGTATGGAGCGACTATGACGAGAACGAAAAGAGATTTGCTGAGTTCGACTATGTTTTTGACGACGGCAACCGCGACACCGACTTCTCCGTCGATATCTATAAGTCTAGGGCCGGTTGGAGTAATTTCTTCAGTCTCTTCGGCGGACAGAGCTACAACCCCTACGAGGGACCGGAGTACACCAAGTACTATCTGAAGGACGATGGCACTCCGTACCCGCTCTCGAACGGCACGGTGCAGATGGAGCAACCTGACATCCAGATTAGCACCGATGGTGTCGTTGCCGCCAAGAACGCCGTACTGACCGATGTACCCAGCGGCGAATTCGGACAGTTCACCCTCCACCTGACCAACAACACCACCACCAACCAGGGCAAGGACTTCACCTACAACCTCTCCATCGTGGAAGGTTCCAACCAGCATGGCTTGGAGATACTGATGGACGGTGTGCCTGTCAACGGGCGAGGCGTATTTATCCCCGCCGGCGAGACGGTGAAGAAGGTCATCACCGTTCGGCAGACCGACCAGAGCGTGCTCGACTATGAGAACGTTGAACTCTGGTTCACCTCTGCCTACCAGCCCACCAAGATTTATGACATCGCCAAACTGAGTGTCTATTTCAAACCGTCGTCGTCGCCCATAGAGCTGGCCATCACCGAGCCGGTGGTGAACTGCAATACGGACAGTACCAAGTTGGAGATGAAACTGAAGGGCTTCAACCGCCAGTTCAAGAACCTCAAGAACATCGGTATCCAGTACCGCTTCGCGGGTAACACGCAGTGGACAACGCTCCATACGTGGGTAACGAACATCGCTGACTCCACGAGCACGAGTTTCAGTTCGCTGCCTAAGTCGGGCGACATCTATTTTGCAGAGAATATGTCGAGCGAACTGAGTTATCCGGAAGGCACGTATGAGTTCCGCGCCTTCACCACCACCCCTTACGGCAATGAAGAGGTGCAGGTGTTCAGCGAAGTGACGCAGGTTGTCAAGGATACGACCAAGCCGCGTCCGCTCTACACTCCCTCGCCCGCCAACGGCATACTTGGCATCGGCGACCAGCTGGCCATCGAGTTCAACGAGGACATCGTGCCGGGCTACGTGGGCGGCGACAACGTCGTCGTCACGGCGAAGCTGAACAGCAGCGAGGTACACCACGACGTGGCCTACCAGCTGGTGCCATTCGAGGAGATGATGCCGCGCACGGTGAACCCCGTGTTCCTGACGAGCAGCTTCGCCATGGACTTCTGGCTGAACTGGCACGAGGCGGGCACCATCCTGCACCTGGGCAAGAAGACCGACAATTTCGCACTGAGCATCGGTGACGACGGCTACGTCACCGTGACGATGGCCAACAACACCTACCGGAGCGACGCCGCCGTGCCGAAGGACAGCTGGACGTTCTTCGCCCTGAACTACGACACGGAGAAGAAGATGTTCAACATGCTGGCCCTGCAGGGCAATGAGAACATCTACCTGTTCAGCGACAAACCAGTGTCGATGGAGAACGTGCAGGCCGTACACTACCTCTCGGACAACCGTCTGTACCTCGGCCCCGTGGAGGCCGACATCCACTCGCTGGGTCTCTACAACTACTGCCGCGACCTGTCGTTGGCCTCCGAGGACAAGTATAACGCCAAGGACGGCTACGTCTATGGCCTGGCCAACTTCTGGCCCATGGACGAGGGCCACGGCACCGTGGCCGGCGACCTGCGCCACACGCACGACTTCGTGGTGAAGGATATGTGGAAGCTGGAGAACAAGAACTACGGGCTGATGATCAACAAGCCGGAGGGCGTCATGGCCGACATCACGCAGGTGGGCACCAGCGATGGCGAGAGCTACGCCATAGAGATGTGGTACAACAAGAGCGGCAACCCGAAGGGCGAGACGGTGTTTGAGACCGCCACGCCCGACCCGTACAGCCCGAAGAAGAACCTGAACACGGTGACGAACCTGCACCTGCGCTTCGACAGCCTGCAGAACCTGGTGCTCGACTACGGCGGGAAGTCGCAGGTGGTGGCCAGCCATGAGGCCTTCCCCGACCTGCGCCGCTACCACCACTACGCGCTGAACGTGGTGCGCGGACAGGCCGCGTCGTTCTACCTCGACGGACAGCGCACGGCGGTCATCCCTGAGGCCGACGTGCCGCCCATGCAGGGCACCAGCCTCGTCGTGGGCAGGAACAACGAGATGCTGGCCCTCGTCGACGAGATACGCATCTGGCACGCCGCGCTCAGCGAGAGCCGCCTGCTCAGCAACATGTACAACACGATAGACACCGCCGACGTCTATTCGCGCGGACTGGTGGCCTACTATCCCTTCGAGAAGACGGGCGAGGAGAACGGCGTCACGACGAAGGTGATTGCGCTGGAGAACATGGCTCCGAAGGCCGCTGCCATGGTGCTGCCCGCCGACACGGCGAGCCTGATCGCCCTCACGCCGCCGCTGAAGAACGCGCCCGACGAGACGGTGCTCACCGCCACGCCCGTGGCCTCGGAGCGCAAGGTGGTCATCAACCTGTCGATGGTCGGACTCACGGCGCGGCAGTTAGAGGGCACCACGCTCAACATCACCGTTGCAGAGATACATGACCTGCACGGCAACATGTCCGACCCCATCAAGTGGACGGCCTACGTGCAGCAGAACACGCTGAAGTGGACCCGCGACTCGGTGAACGTCATCAAGCAGTACGGCGCTGACCATACCTTCGATGTCATCATCGAGAACAAGAGCGGCAACACGGAGTACTACACCTTATATAATATGCCCCAATGGCTCACAGTGGTCGGAAGTTCCACTTCCGACGACATCGCCCCGCTCAGGACGAAGACGCTGCGCTTCCGTGTGAACCCGCTGGTGCCCGTGGGCAACTACGACGCTACCATCGGCCTGCAGGGCAACAACGGCATACTGGAGCCGCTGCGCATCGTGATGAAGGTGCGTGGCGAGACGCCGCAGTGGGCCGTCGACCCGACGAAGTACGAGCACCAGATGAGCATCGTCGGACAGGTGTATATCAACGGCATACTGATGGAGAACGCTGAGAGCATGGTGGCCGCCTTCATCGGCGACGAGTGCCGCGGCGTGGCCTCGCCGGAACGGGTGCGCGGAGCAGCCTACGTGACGATGACCGTCTATGGCAAGGACACGCGCACTGCCGACATGGGCAAGGCGCTGAGCTTCCGCATCTGGGACGCCACGCAGGGCGTGGCCTACACCGACGCGCAGATAGCGGTCGATGGCTCCCCCACCGACGTCACCTTCAGTCAGGATAAGCTGATAGGCACCTTCGACAAACCCGTCATCTGGACGAAGAGCGAAAACGTGGAGCAGCTCATCCCCATACACCTGAACTGGAACTGGATAGCCTTCGGCGTGGAGCCGAAGAGCACCTACCTCGACCATGTGTTCGGCGCATACGCCGAGTGGGCCATGCTCATCAAGAACCGCGAGGGCTGGAACGACTACAACGGTGCCGAGTGGGGCGACGGCACGCTCCGGGAGGCGAAGGCCAACGAGATGTACAAGCTGAAGATTACCCGCCTGTCGAATAAGAGTCAGGAGAATCTCGGACCGCTCCTCGCCGTTTCGGGCCGTCAGCTGAAGGAGAAAGCAGAACGTGCCGTCACGCTCACGAAGGGCTGGAACTGGATAGCCTACACGCCGCTGACGACGATGACCGTCGATGAGGCGCTGGCAGCCGCCAACCCGAAGGTGGGCGACATCGTGAAGTCGCAGACGGGCGTTGCCATGTACAGCATCTACGGCTGGGAAGGCAGTCTGAAAGCCTTAGAGGGCGGACGCGGCTACCTCTACTTCAGCAGCGACAGCATAGCGAAGTCGTTCCTCTATCCTGCGACATCGGCGGCATCGGCAAAGGCCCGCATGGCAGCACCACGACGCGCTCCAGAGGACGGGCTGTGCATCTTCCATCCCGTGGACCGCGGCCTCTATCCGAGCAACATGACGATGGCCGTCCGCCTGCTCGGCATCGATGGCTCGCCGGTGGACACCTGCGAGGTGGCCGCCTTCGTGGACGACGAGTGCCGCGGTGCCTCGCGCGCCAGCAGCAACGGGCTCTACTACCTCGTCATCAGTGGCGATGGAGCGGGACAGCCTATGACGCTGCGCACCTGCATCGACGGCAAGATCATCGACATCGACAACTCGCTGATGTATGTCAGCGACGACAACATCGGCACGTCGTGGGAGCCCTACGTCATCGACCTGAGCAGCCTGCTGTCAGGCATTAGCGCGGTCAACGGCTCTGCCGTTGACGATGACTCCGACTGGTGGACCCTGCAGGGCTTCAAGATTGGCCGCAAGCCTACCCAGCCCGGCGTGTACATCCACCACGGAAGGAAGGTCACGATTAAGCGAGTGAAGTGAGAGAGAAAAATCTCTCACTTCCGAGCGTGAACGAGCTCGAGCAAAGCTCAAGGTCTTAATTAAGTAATGATAAAATAATAACTTGGTACAAATGAATAAAGTTACAGACCCCACCCCTGCCCCTCCCCTTGAAGGGAGGGGAGTGCCTCACGGAG
>CAMVKN010000042.1 GCA_947168045.1 uncultured Prevotellaceae bacterium | reverse complement strand
AGTTTTATCATATCTCAAATCTGTATAGGATATAGCCAATTAGTGCGAGTTGAACTATAATAATAGCAGGGACACCATACTTGAACTTCTTATGCTGGGTCTTATGATGCCAGACTTTCATTCCTAGCCATGCCCCAACACTTCCACCTAAAACAGCCAAGCCCAATAATGCTGTCTCTCTTATGCGCCACTTGGACTTCTTCGCTTTCTTGCGTCCCTTCGGTAGCAAGCGACCTGAGGTCGAGCGCCACTTGTCGATACCGTACTCGAAGAAAGTGACCACGTTCTTGCTCTGGCAAGCGAACAAGTTCGAGCGGATGACTGCGAGGTAGATAAGGACAACATGTAGGAGGTTCAGTTCTTTCATTTACTTTTCAAATTGACTCCAATAGATTCCTAGCCAAAGGTACATACCAGTTACGGACTTCATCTGCTGTCGGGGTGTGACCTCCTGGGAAATGGAACGACTTGTTGTAATGCTTCAAGAAGGTCGGTTCAAAGTGTGCCAATGTGTCTTTTTCTCCGAACAGTCCCCAAATTCGGTCTTTGAAGTCGGGATTGCAGTTGTTGAATTGAATAGCCTCCAGTTCTGCAAACTCTTCAATCAAGGTCTCATCAATGACAAAGTTCTGCTTGCCATCCTTTCGAGGGGACTTGTATTGATGCTCACCAATACGCTGTTTCAGAAACTCTGTCATCTGGAAGTGAGGATTACCGAGCAAAGCAGGAACACCCACAACAGGAGCCACCATCTGAGCATAAAAGGAACCACAACTATTACCAATCAAAAGGTCTGGCTTCTCACTGTCAATGAGTCCACGAATAAAACTGACAGCCTCTTTTGGGTGCATCGGCAAATCTGGTGTGATAATATCAGCTCCACCCTTGAAAGCCTCTTTCAGTGCAACAGCTGGTACGCACCGACCACTGGCATAGAAACCGTGAAGGAACAGAATCTTCTTCATCCTAATTCATCTTTGTCATGTGATAGCCCATTCTGTTCAACTGCATAGCGGCTCCCATTAGGTAGAGTTGATGCAGACAGGAAACGTAGGCATTGAAAGCCTCTTTTGTTCCAGGTTCTATGGTCTGATGACGAAGTGCATTATAGACACGAGAGGCACATTCACCAACCAGTTTCTCTAACACAGTATAGTCAACGCCTCTCAGCAACAGCACATCTTCACGGATATATTCATCCATTGCATCGTACCCCCTTTTATCTCTCATGTAAGCATAGAGGTCATCAATCTTAGAATAGATTTCCCATTCAGCATCCCAGAACTTAGCGACGGCCATGCCAATATACATCATCCAACCGAGTGAAGCGGATGGAAAGTCATTGAACTCCTTGATGCCGTCGGGAATGTAGGCTTTTGCTATCTGCTCCCATTTCTCTTCGACATCGGGACATTCTGGCAAACGAGCATCAATCTCCTTCATTGACTGAAGGAACTGATGTAAGTCCTGGCGTAGTTGATCTTCAAATTGTTCTATCATTGTTATAGCATATTTTCCAGTATCTCAACAGCCTTGGTTATATTCTCTTGAAACCTTTTGTGTTCTCTCAGGAAGTCTGCTCTGCCACCAGAAATAACATCAAATAGTTCCTGGCTCATTTCATCTGTATACGAAGCAATAGCGATTTCAATGTCATCCTTCTGCCAATCGAGCGTCGAATGAACATAGATTCTCTGCTTCTGATGCAGAAAACTGTAGGCTGTCTCTATACTGTCTTTCGTTATCATTCTTTTTTGTCATAGCCTATCGGACGGAACTGCTTTTGCTTATCGCTGAACACAAATCCATGGCCGTATAGGTAATCTTTTATATCCTTTGGCTCTGTCCCGAAGTTATAGCACAAAGATTCTAAAGTGTCAAACTCTTCGTCTCTCAGAAGCATGTTGACGCTCGAAACCAATATTGCAGGGTCTTTCGGTAGGTAGTCCATATTATTTCATTACTTTTTCAAATCTGAACATTTCATCGGGTGCATCCGAAGGGAAATTTGGGCCTTGATGACGCTCTCCGTAGAACTCAACGATATGGAATCCACAACGATTGACGAAAAAAGTGAATATTGCGCTTCTCGAAATACGGAGTCATAGTTTCCCACACCTTAACTTCTGGGTGCATCCGTTCCACCTCACACCAGGCAGCATGTCCTATCCCCCTGCTATGAACATGAGGTGATACAAAGAGCAAATCCAAGTCACCTCGAAGTGTATCTTTGTCAATGCGAATAACCACGCCACCTACCACCTGACCGTCATTAAAAATACGATAAGTCTCTGCATTTGGTTCATCAATAGCATGTTCTATGGTATCACGGGAAATAATCTCACCGTCCACCTCGAAGTGGTCATCACGCATACCAAACTCTTCCGTAGCACTATACTTGAACGCCTCCTGATTGTCAAGAACAAACTGGTTGCGATCTGTCGGATCTAAAGGTACGAGTTTGACATTTATCTTGTCTATCATATTGGTCTCATTTGTTTCTAAGCGGCTACAAAATTACTCAATTTTCATTAGAAAATTGCCAAAATAACACTTCTTCACTCCAGATTTGAATGTTTTTCCCTATTTTTGTGTAATTTTGTCAGCAAATTCAACGAATAATAGTATGGCACATAATTGTGAGAACTGCAAATTTAGGGCGCACTACGACAAGAAACCCAATTCATTCTTAGGTAAGTTCTGGCGTTGGCATATCAATTTCTGCCCAGGCTGGAAAGGTTATTTCACCAGTCAGAGTGAAGAGAAGAAAGCTGAACTGAGGACAAAGTATAACTTCCAGAAGTATTAGGAATGATTCAGAACTACAAAGTCATCACTCTATGCGGAAGCACTCGTTTCAAGGATCAGTTCATCGAGACCCAGAAACGATTGACGCTTGAAGGCTGCATTGTCATTAGTGTTGGTATGTTCGGCCATTCAGGTGACGAAGAAGTATGGAAGCCTGGAGTAAAGGAAATGCTTGACGATATGCACAAACGGAAGATTGACATGGCAGATGAAATCTTTGTCATTAATGTGGGGGGCTATATCGGGGAAAGTACCAGAAGTGAAATTGCCTACGCTGAGAAAACAGGAAAGAAAATAAACTATCTGGAGCCAATAGTATGAAGAAACTGTTATTATCCATCGTTTTGCTGTTATCTGTAGCCAACCTTCAGGCACAGAGTATCAGCCATATCGAGACAACTAAGAACTGGTATTATATCTATGACCAGGACGGAAAGAAAATAAAGACCCTCAGTAGCACTATCGGAGAACTACAGGGGTTCAGTTCCACCTTTTTTGTAGTGAAAAGCGGCTCTTGGTACTATATCTATGATGCCAATGGGAAAAAGACCAAGACCCTGAGTGAATCTACTGTTGGAAAGGTGCTTTCTGTTAGCGGCGAGACTTTCACCAGTCAAGTCGGCTCATGGATTTACACTTGGAGCAAAGAAGGTAAGAAGATAAGTACAAGGTCAGCACACCAATAAAGGTATGAAGCATCTTAAAAACATACAGGTGGGGCTACTATCACTTTGACTATACCTCCAACCGCATTATCCTCGACCGTTCTTCATACGATTTCGGGAAACCTAAGTGGCATCTGCTGGAAGTGCTGAAGGTTCCGTCGGTGTATAGGGGCTTACGGTTGGTGTACTATTATGATGATGGACGTGAGTTTTATGTGAGCCAGGAACTCCAGATTGAATACTATGACTGACTTCGACACTATATGGCGGCAACAGGACGAAATTAGGACGGTTGTTAATGCTGTCCTAGGCGAATGTATCTGGAACCTGGGATATAGTGAGAGACGAATGGCGATAGAACTTGAACTAACTACCCACCTCGACGAAGAAGCTGTCAGTAATCTAAGTTGTCAGTTCCCCTTACCCTGTGATTATGATGGAGAGGGAGCAAGAGGGACTAAGTTCGTGTTCTATATGTAAAAGGGAAAGACAGCTACTTGAACTATCCTTCCCTTCTTTCCAGTTAGCCAATTTTCAAGCAATCAAAATACGAGCGATTCATGTGGCTTGGGTCAATCTCAATACCGTACTTGCTCATAAAGAGCTGTGCTAACATTGGGTGTTCTCGTGTCTGACCAAGTGGAGGTGTTGAAGATGCTGTGCTTGTCTCAACAAACATCCCTTTCTCAATCTTCTGACTTTTGTTCTTGCAAGGAGCATTAGTGCTGTTCTTTGCCGAAATTTTCCAGAGTGCCATAATGATAATGTTTAAGTGAATAACTATGTTAAGCAGTAATCTCGCAGATTAACTGTTTTTTCTGCTGGTTGACAATCTCATTCCACAACCTAGAATTCTGGAGTTTGGAAGCAGGTATGTAGTCCTTATATCTCTCGTAGAACTCAATGCCCTTCTCGTCATAGAGGTCGCAATTATAGCGGTCGATGATTTCCTCCCAATTCCATTTGTCAGCATACTTTTCCAAAAGCTCATGTGTAAGTTCCAGGCTACTGTTCCCTGACAATTCAGCCCAGTTCCACTTGTCCTTGAATGTGTCGATAATAGCCTCTGTTAGTGTTTCTGTCTCAGCATTTCTGGAGAACTTGTCCCAATCAATACGATTCTTGAATTTTTGAATCATCGGGACCGTCCAGAGAATGTTGGTATTCTCTGATACCTGGTGCCAGTCTACCTTGTCCTGGTACTTTTCCAATAAGCTCTCAGACCAGTTGTAGTTTCCTGAAAGCTCTTTCCATGCTTCATCTGTGGAGATCTTCTGCATGAATTCATTACTTAATGCCTTTGTTGCCATAATACAAAATGATTAAATGTTATACTGTTTGTTACCTAGATAATGCAAAGGTAAAGTTTGCTTATGCCGAATGGAGGCACAACCTTTATTTTTTTACAAGCAGAACCCGATTTTTCTTGTTCCTTTTGCTTCAAGCCTCTCACTATCACAATAGGTGGACAGTTCTTCTATGATATTCTCAGGATCTCCATGAAGGATATTTCCAATGGTATAATGCCGGGCAATGTTCTCTATCTGACCGCCGCTGAAATCATACTTAGCAGCCAATACCCTTGCTTCCTCTTCCTTCAGGACTGGTATCATTTCGCGCCACATGCTTATACGAGCTTCCACGGTTGGTTTCTCGAACTTGATTTTGTAGAGGAATCGACGCTCAAAGGCTTTATCCATGTTCTGTGCCAGGTTAGTTGTGGCAATGAGGATTCCATCAAGCGTTTCCATTTCCTGAAGGATAATGTTCTGGATAGAGTTTCCCATCTTGTCAACAGCCTTTTCAGCACCCTCTTGACGCTTACCTATGACAGCATCAGCCTCGTTGAATAGCAGTATGGGGGCAATGTTACTCTCCTTGACCTTTTCACGGTAATTATCGAATACCTGCTTAATGTTCTTTTCGCTCTCGCCCACCCACATGCTTTTTATCTGTGATATGTTGACTTGAAAAATGTCTCGCCCTGTCTGTCTGGCCAACTGTAGGACAGTTTCGGTCTTGCCAGTTCCAGCGGATCCATAGAATAGACAAGTAAACCCGCAACGGAAGCCTGTCTCTTTCATTCTTGCATGAACTTGCTTATACTGTTCTTCGTCTAAGAGCTTGCCCAATTCGGTTATCTGAGAACCAATCTTCTCTCCGTAGAATAATTTTTTGGGGATAATATCTTCTGACCTGACCATATCACCACGTTTTCTATTCTGGGTCATGGAGGAAAGGCCAAGTTCGTCAAATAGTTCTCGCTTTGCCTCAGAAGTCATCCTCATCGAGTCTCTGTTTACGAATCCGTCCTCATTATTATGCTCTATCAGTTTTTCTTCAAACAGGATATGATCGCCATTATTTAATCTCTGTTTCAAGTAGGATTTATCATGCCTATATTCATAGAGGAATTCAACATCCCGGTATCTGATATTGTCATCATTGTTATTAACAAACAGATGAGAAAACAGAATCAACAACATTTTTTCATTTTCCTCAAAGTCATAGCTCTTAACTTTCTGAACAAATAGCAGTTGGTCGTTACAATTGAAAAGATGGCGAATCTTCTCAACTGTCGCTTCATACTTCAACTCTTTGCTTTCGCGCATATTGAAGATGTCCTCTAATTCTGCAAATAGTTCATGGCATGATAAGCCCGAACAGTCTTTGGGGACGTACATTTCATCCTTTTTGAATGCCTCAATAACTTCCAGGGGAACCCTATATGTAACGCTGTTGTTTTCACGACAGCACCTTACTAGTTCCCTCTTTTCCAAAACGTCAATGTCTGACATGTATCGAAGGATTCTGGTAGTACGGCAATCAAGGAACTTGCCGAAGTCACTAATTGAAATGCTGGTGTCAGAACTGTTATCAATAAACAGTGCCATCATCACGCTCTGCTCCTTGGTAAGTTTCATCTTATCGGACACATATTTAATATATCTGTCAGCCTTTCGGTAGAACTCGCTACTAAGTCCTGTACCCTTTGCTTTTTCCATAATCTGCTCTACTGCTGTGAGCAAATCCAATTTCTTTCCTGCTGCCATTTTCTTATGCCTTTTTTGTTCATGTGAATTATTATGGCACAAAGTTACAAGTGAGATGTGCCGTTTAGGGGCATAGGTTTGAGAAATTTGGAGAAACGAATAAAAAAACTGTTTTCTTCTTTTCTATGGCATCTTTTTCAACCTTAGAAAGAATCTGAGAAATATCGGTTTCATCCTCCCACCACATTTTTGTCACATCATCCACGAGGATGATATTAAAGCTACAATTAGCTAAAGACAGCCATTCGTCGGCATCAAATTGAACGTAATTGGACCAAAAGGATCCATTCGGTAAATAATCATTTAGTTCTTCTGGATGCCACAGAACACCATGAGCCTTATATTCTGACAGTTCTTGCTCCAGCCAATTGTATTCAAGTTCGTCAGATGCGCTTTCAAGACAGTCCTTTCTTACCAGAGAGAACACTTCGTTTTGTATTTCCTTCTTGGCATAGGTTAGTACGGTTAAAGGCTGACCTAACTCTATACCTATTTCATAGATAAAACTGCTAACATCCACTACAGGTTGACTTGACCTAACAAGCCATAAGCCAGGCTGGATAACCTTCTCAAATGAATCAACGATTTCCATACTATACAGTCTTTTTAAAGCAAAGATACTTTAGAGATATGCCATTTAGAGGCACATGATTCTACTTTTTGTCATCCACAAAAAAAAGGAGTTACAGCTAAAGTGGCAGTAACTCCTAAGTCTCATTGAAATTGTCCAATTGTTAAGTGTTTCCCTGAATTATAGATCTAACATGTGGAAGCAATCTATTTAACTCTTCTATTATACAGTTTCTTGACATGGCCTTTTTTGAGAGCCATCTTCCTTTATGTTCTTTTCTAATGTTAGGGTGTTCACATTCTGATAGTTCCATTGATAAATTGAACACCTCTGTAATATTTGAAAACCTTGGCGAAGTAAAGAAAGTATATGTTTCGTTATACTTTTCTTCCTCAGTCATATTATTTTTTGGACACACATATAATTCATATACATAATCATCTTCACAGGTCTTACAATGCCATACATTTACCGCAATTCTACTTTCATTTAAAACAAAATACATTGAGGTATCACCAGCCTGATAAAGATTGCAAGACCAGCCTTGCCTACTATCATATAGTTCTTTTCTACTAGTAGAATCAGTATAATCAAGATATAGGCAATAAGTTCTCAGTTCTATCTTGTTGCTTCTATTACCATTAGATGTTTTCAGTAATATCCGAAAACTACTATTATCCCAGGAAGCCACTTTGGTTCCCATATATGACCACACTCCAGGATGCTTTGCAAAATGCAAATAGAACTTTTCGCTTATGTCATCACGCAGCAAATCTGTTTCATAGTTCTTAGAAACAGACTCAACAAAATCTTTAAGAATGGAATGGATACGTTCCTCTAAACCGTTTTTGTACTCATCGTCAGATAAATAGGGGACTAATAACGTATGGATTAATTCACGAACAGGCTCATTAGAATTGTCTTTATCGTGGGTCAAATACATTCTCCAGTCATCCGCTGAGTCACAAAAGCTCCAATTGGATTTCAGTATTCCAAAATAGTGTACTCCAAACATTACTAATGACCTTCTAAAAAGGAAATCAGAAGAATCAAGAGAATTGCATAATGCGCCTTTATTTCCTCCAGTGAATATGGTTCTAAGAATAAGAGAATATTTATTGAAATTGATTTCATTCAAACAGTCATAGCCTTCCTCGTCTTTTAAGAAATCAAACATACATGAGATACTCCCCCTAAAGAAAACACTATTCTCCATTACTTGCATCAAAGGAAGTAGATATAAGTGTTTTCGTTCTGCTTTTATGTATTCTTCCCTAACTTGCTTGTTGTCAAACTTACCTAATATGTCTTTGTCTGATTTGCCCTGACCCAAGAAATCTAGAATCGAGCCATCCCCAATCATTTCAGATAGTTTTTGTATTGCTGATAAGATTCCTTTCAATTCTTTAAAACCTATACCTGTGTTTAGAACCAGGTTGCGAGTTATTCTCATTCTATCATAGAAATCCGCTACCTGTTCACCTCCGAGAATGACAATGGCATATAACAGCGGCAGTGTTCTTCCGTAGACTCCTTCACATAAGGACAAATGATAGACAGTGGTTTCATTATTGGAATCATTATCACCAAAAAACAATCCGCATTGATTTAAGTACTCTGATCTATATGTTAGGATATTCAAGGACTTTGACGCGAACTCAAAAAATTCCAGATCCATAAGTTTTAATCTTTCAATCCATACTAATGGAGGGAATTTCGCTTTATTGATATTATTCATAAGTGTTTCACGCACCTCTTCAATATCTTGTTCTGTTGTCTTGTCAATATCTAAATATGCGAGTAATTCTTCGTACAGATTTGGGTCATCTTCTCTCATTTTCTTTATTTGTTCAGACAAAATGTCCGATTTAACAACCCAGTATAAAGTTAGCAAATTGCAGAAGCAATACAATTGTTCGTCATCTATTTCTTCTGGGTGTGGTTGATTTCTATTTCTGTTTTTCCAAAAGAAAGATGTCCATTTGTTATCCATGTCATGTTGCCAGTTGGCAATACATAGAATCTTCTCATTTTGTTTATCTTCACATTCTGATTTGTTAATATAGTTAGACACCTGTTCGTCCATCCATGACTTCAAGTTCTCAAATGTACTAAGAGCGCGACCTCTTCCATTCATTTTAATATAGATGTCATCGTCAATTCCATTTTTCTCATCCATTTCCAAAAAAGAAAACGTAATATGACTATGTTCTCCTTTCAGTTCGTTCCATAGTTCCATTGCATCAACCTTCATTGCTTTCTGGTGAAGGTACTTCAAGGTATAAAGCATACTCATTATCGTTTTCGATGATTTCCATGAAGAAATAAACCAGTTTTGGTCTACTATTGCACGGTCGAGAGTTTTATATAAACCATTTCGAGTTTCTTGTATAGCCGATCCGATTTTTTGCAAAAGACGCTTGGAAAAATCATCAGCATACTCTCTTGACAAAAAACTCATTTTTATCCTATATTGATCTAATTCCCCTGCTAACGATGCAAAATAAAGATGAAACAGCCATAAGGTGATTAATCGCTGTTGGCCGTCAATAGGTACAAAACGCCCACTTTCATTATAACCATATATATAATTCAAGTCTATACTCTTCTTTCCAATTAGTGCATCAAGGAAAGGGCTGATGACACTTTCCTCTAATCCCTGGATATAATCTCTCTGCAATAAAGGAATCAGTATTTCCTTTTTACTGAATTCTTGTATAAATGTAGCCATATTACTTTATTTCTTGGGGTGATTGTGAGGGAAGCAAAAAGCCATCTTGAATATCTATGCTGGTATCACATAGTTTTTCTTCTATATCTTTAGTATAGTAATCAGCGTCTTCTTGTCTCCACGTATTTAATTTTGTATTGCTTCCTTTATGGTATGATTTAGTAAAACACTGTCTGGTACAGGCAGGAATGAATACTTGTCGAATACCATGTTCAATGTCATCTTCCGATTTAAGACCGTCTGCAATTATTACAATTCTTCTCTTCCGTGGAAATAATGAGTTGTGAAAGCTTCTATTTGTATGACTATCTAACAGTACCAAATTACCAATTTGGTTTTTATCCTCATCATTTATAGCCCCTTCGGTTTTTCTGTCGTTATATGTAATAACAGCATTATACAGGTGCATAAAGTTTTCTTCCACATCTTTCCTTAAATACACTTTTTCCAATTCAATAATGACAGCTTTGTCTTTCTTGTCATCTTCCGAATCGCTATCACTTATGATAAAATAATCTGGATAATCCACATGGATGCTTGCTAACCAATCATCACGGTCTTGTTTGCTCTTGAATTTTGAGTCGGTCTGTGAGGCAATATGTTCAATATCCCATGATTGCTTATGTAGGAGTTCGAAGGGGAACCACTCGTATTCATGCTGTAATTGAAGTTCGCTACTTTTTCTAAGATAGTCATAGCGTTGAAGGATTGTCTCTATATTATGAAGCAGGAACAGCAATCGCAATTTGGGAACCATCTTTCTTTCATAGACAAAATCCTCTAAATGTTGATGCCCATTGTCAAACATAATGGCACTGCGTATTTTCTTTCTTAATTCATCAACAAACTTACTCTTTGATAGCTTCCGATGACTTTTCAGAAGTTCTGGAATGAAGCTCTTATTCCTCTGCTTGTTCTCATAAGTCAAGAAACCTATATAGTGATATGCTTTAATATCCTGATACATATCTTTTAGCCGTAGATATGTGTGCCGTACTCTCTCCCACTTTTCAGAAAGAGTCCCATTCTCTTCATTGGCAAACCATCGGAAAGAAGTCCTTGGATCTTTTCCGTACTCTTCATCAGAAACATTAGCCACCAAATTGAAAAGCAAATCCATCCTTGTTTGTCCTTTTTTGACTTCCTCACTTCGTATCATATACCAAAAATGGTCATCTTGCAAGGATTTTTCAATTGTTTCAAATTGAGAAGCAGTTTCTTGAAGTTGTTCCCTTTCAAGTCCAGAGACTCGATTAAGCAACAAAGCTTTTATAAGTTCTGTATTAGTCAATGCTATTTTTCCGCTATTAAGGTTTCTAAAAATGTCATGTTCAGAATCTTTTTCGACTTCATACCAAATAACTTGAACTGATTTGGGGGACTCCTTAGTCGCTGTTAATAGATTTAAGAACCTTTCTTTTACCTCATATAAAGAGGCTTCATCATTTAGTTCAAATATTTTGTTGTCTTTGTCTGAATCAGAAATTGAGAAGCATTCTATTATTGTCTTATAGGCGTTGTCAATAAAATAAAGGTCTATGTTTTGATCAATACTGTCTGGATTTCGATGGTTGGGAAGCATAGACAGGAAATCCCATCTGTTTTCTCCAGATTCCTCGTCACGATCAAATAAGAAATTGTATGCGTTTTCTCCACCTGATAAGTATTTGTAGAGTAGGAAGAGTGTGGTAAGTCTTTGCTGACCATCAAGAACACTATAAACCTTGCCTTTTTCTTTTTCAACTACTGCCAGAGGTTGCAAGCAATAAACTTTTTTTTCTGAGTTAATAAATTCCCAGAAATCTGCAATTAATTCTCGTACATTGTTTGAAGTCCATTTGTAGCCTCTTTGTTGAAAAGGTATGTGAAAAGCCATTCCCGACAATTCGGCAACACACCTTCTCATAGGTAAATACCTGCTGAAAAGTGACTTCAAATAATCATCCCAGGAATCAAATCCTATGGGCAAAAATGTCGCATAAACCGAAACTGCACCAGACTCATCAAAATCTTGTGTGACTACATCCAACTTTATATCGGTCAACCGTTGATTGATCTCTTCCCATAAACTAGATGACATCCTTTCACTTTTAGCTTTAGGATGGTAGTATTCCTCAATAAACTTCCCTATATTGGCGTAATGGAATTGTTCCAGTCCTGAGCAAAACACTTTGTATTTTAACACATAGCACATTTCTTCATGGCTGTCATCTGTTCCGTTACCGCAAGACTTATCTGAATCTAATGCTTGTTTGTTTGTTGATGTTCCCAGGACGAATTCCTTGTCAGGTTCTTCGTGAACATCAACAATTATTGCAGATTCAATAGCAAAATTCTTTATATTCATAATTTCTTAATTTTCTTTTATAAAAAAGATGATGATGTAAAGTGGAATAGTTCATAACTATAATATCTCCCTTGCAATCCAGGCACATGCTTCCGCATCAGCTAGTGCATGATGGTGATTTTCGAGTTGATAACCACACTCAGCGGCCACCGTATGCAACTGATGATTCTCTAAGTCTGGGAAACAACGACGTGACGCGCACAGTGTATCGTAGAAATCATAGTCAGGATAGTCCATCTGATAAACACGGAATACAGCCTTCAGACACCCTTCGTCAAATGGCTTGTTATGGGCCACAAGAGGCAATCCCTGGATTAATGGCTCTATCTGCGCCCATACTTTTGGGAAAACAGGCGCATCCTCCGTATCTTCCCGGCATAGTCCATGTACCTGAGAACACCAATAGTTATAATAGTTCGGCTCAGGTTGGATAAGCGAATAGAAGGAATCCACAATCTCCCCATCACGAACTATAACTATACCAACTGAGCATACAGATGAACGTTCATTGTTGGCCGTTTCAAAATCTATAGCTGCAAAATTCTTCATTCTATGTCATTCTTATATTTGTTCCACATTCTTTTTATTATACCACCTATGTCCTTACGGAGCCAGAAAGGTTCTAGCACCTCAACATCCTCACCATTGGCTAATTACTCTTGGATGAAATCATATTCTGGGCGCAAGTAATATGTGAATATGCTGTATTCGTCATTCCTTTCCACCTCATCCTGAGAAGAATGAAGCTTTAATGAACGAATGTAGTTTGCTTGACCTGCGGAAACCTTGATTTTTACCGTTTCTGGTTTTCTCTTAGTTCCTGCTATCACACCATAACAATCTTGGAAGAACACCGACGGCTCAAAATCTTCTGGAATTTTGAACTTATCCTTTTGTTTCCATAATCCATAGATGCGATCCAGAGAATAAATCAACACCTTGTTATAATAAGGACTGAGCGCCACCATGTACCAACGCTGTTTGAATAGCTTGACGCAGAGAGGATGCACATTAAACGTGTGGCTCTCTTCACGCCAATAACTCTGATAAGTAATGCGGATAACATTGTTGGTTTTCATTGCCTCAATTATCATTGGCAAATACTTAACTCCTGAAGGTATATCTTCAAGTAGGATGCGGTCTTTCAACTGTTGGCTATCCAAAAGTAGGTTGCTCACAGATATTGTACTTAGTAGCCAACTGCGAAGTCCGCCATTTTCGACCTCTCGTGCGTTACCTATATAATAATGGTAGCCACCTTTACGTTCACAGTCAATGACAAGACCGAACATTTCTTCTGCTGCAATACGCCATTTGTGAAATGTTCGTAAAGGTATTGGTTCTACGTCCATGTCATCGTCCAGCCACTTCTGATTGATTTCTTCAAAAGTTATATGACCAGCATTATAGATGGTTTCTACCAGCCAGACGTATTTTCCTAATAGGTTTTTAGCCATTACGTGATATTTTTCTGCAAAGGTAATGAAAACTTGTGTAATATTGAGGCACAGGTTAAAAAAATATTTGAGGAAAAGACTATATGTTGCAGTTTTTTTTGTATTTTTGCAGGCAAAAGATGTGAATAAACTACCTAATCGAAATAAAAGCAAAATGAAGATCGGGTTATTCATCCCCTGCTATGTCGATGCGCTCTACCCTGAGGTGGGGGTAGCGACATTGCGCCTACTGCGCTCGCTGGGCCTCGATGTAGACTATCCTGAGCGGCAGACCTGCTGCGGACAGCCCATGGGCAACGCAGGCTTCGAGCGAATGGCCGTGCCGTTGGTAAAGAAGTACGACGAGCTGTTCTCCGGCTATGACTATGTGGTGGCCCCCTCGGCCAGTTGTGCTGCCTACGTGCGAGTGTTCCACCCCCATCTGATGAAGGAGAAGACTTGTGTGGCAGCAGGCAAGACCGTTGACCTGGTAGAGTTCCTGCACGATGTGCTGAAGGTGAAGCGCCTGCCTGCCCGCTTCCCACACAAGGTGAGCGTACACAACTCGTGTCATGGCGTGCGCGAGCTGGGCCTTTCGTCACCGTCAGAACGCAACATCGCCCCCTTCAACAAAATCATCGACCTGTTGAAACTTGTCGATGGCATCGAGATTGCTGAGCCTGAGCGTCCCGACGAGTGCTGCGGCTTTGGCGGCATGTTCTCAGTTGAGGAGCAAGCCGTCTCGCGGCGCATGGGCATCGACAAAGTGAGGCGCCATATAGCCACTGGTGCCGAATATGTCACCGGTGCCGACTCATCGTGCCTGATGCACATGCAGGGCGTGGCCGAGAAGGAGCACCTGCCCATCCGTTTCATTCATATCGCACAGATTTTAAGTTCAGGAATTGAATCATGAGTACCCTACATTCCAAGGCGGCTAAGGCATACCTGCAGGACGACCAGGTGGTGACGCGCCACGACCAGACTTTCTTCGGCGTGCGTCAGAAGCGTGACCGCATGGCGCAGGCATTGCCCGAGTGGGAATCGCTGCGCGAGGCTGCCAGTCAGATTAAGAAGCACACCGAGACGCATCTTGCCGACTACCTGGAGCAGTTTGAGCAGAACGCCGTGCGTAATGGCGTGCATGTGCATTGGGCTACTGATGCCGATGAGTACAACCGCATCGTGCTTGACATCCTGACGCAGCATCAGGTCACAAAGGTGGTAAAGAGCAAGAGCATGCTCACGGAGGAATGTCACCTGAACGAGCACCTACTGCAGCATGGCATCGACGTGGTGGAGACCGACCTGGGTGAGCGCATCCTTCAGATGATGCAACTGGCGCCAAGCCACATCGTCATGCCTGCGCTGCATGTGCACCGCGAACAGATTGGCGACTGCTTCCGTAAGAAAATCAGCAATTTCGATGAGATTGCCCGCAGCTATGACAAGCCGCACGACGACCCTAACGATCCTGCTTTTCTCACCTATGTGGCCCGCATGCACCTGCGTCAGCAGTTTGCCGAGGCCGGTGCCGGCATGACGGGTGCCAACTTCGGCATCGCTGCCACTGGCGATGTCGTGGTGTGCACCAACGAGGGCAACGCTGACATGTCGACCTCCATTCCTAAGCTCCACATCGTGTCGATGGGCATTGAGAAACTCATCCCCGACTACAGGGCCATGGGTGTATTCCAGCGCCTGCTGGCACGCTGCGGCACCGGACAGGAGACCACCGTCTACACCAGTCATTTCCGTGGGCCACGGCCTGGCGGCGAGATGCACATAGTGCTCGTTGACAATGGGCGTAGCACCATCCTTGGCAACGCCGAACACTGGCAGACGCTGAAGTGCATGCGCTGTGGTGCCTGCATGAACACGTGTCCCGTCTATCGTCGCTCGGCTGGTTACAGCTATACCTATTTCATTCCCGGTCCCATCGGCATCAACCTGGGCATGCTGCGCGATGCTGACCGATACTTTGACAACGTGTCGGCTTGTTCACTGTGTTGTTCATGCGACAATGTATGCCCCGTCATGGTCGACCTTTCCACGCAGATTTACCGCTGGCGACAGCAGTTAGAGTCACTGGGTCATGCGCCGGCCATGAAGAAGATGATGTCAGGCGGCATGTCGTTCCTTTTCAACCATCCGGCCATATACAAGGCAACGCTGCGCCTGTCGCCGGTGGTGAACTGGGTGCCCGGCGCATTGCTTAACCTGAAGCTCAATCCCTGGGCATACGGGCACCAGATGATGACATTCCCCAAGAAGTCGTTCCACCGGTTGTGGAGCACTGAGTTAAAGGACGAGAAGAATAAACCTGAAATTGCAATAAAGCCATGAGCGCAAGAGAACAGATACTGAACACCCTGCGTGCCAACACGCGCGAGACGTATGACATGCCAGACTTGGATGCGCTGGAACCCATCACCTTTCCCGACCCCGTGGCCGAGTTCATCCATAAGACCACAACCACTGCGGGGGCCAGCCTGATAGAGCTGAACGCCGGTGATGACTTGAACGTCGTCATCCGTCAGGCTTATCCTGATGCCAAGGTCGTGGCCAGCAACGTGGCTGGTGTCCAAGCTGACATCAATCCTGACATCGTTGAAGATGTGCGTGAGCTGATGAAGGTCGACGTGGGCGTGGTGGAAGGCGCCATTGGCGTGGCTGAGAACGCCTGTATCTGGATTCCGCAGATGACGAAGGAGAAGGCAGTGTGCTTCGCATCGCAGCAGATAGTCATCTTGCTCAGCCGCGATGCCATTGTCAGCAACATGCCCGAGGCATACGCACGCATTGCCGCTTCGGAGGTATATTTCCAGAAGTATCCCTTTGGCACCTTCATCAGCGGACCCAGCAAGACTGCCGACATTGAGTCTGCGCTGGTTTATGGCGCGCAGGCTGCTCGCGGCGTGACGGTTGTCTTGAGAGGTGAGAGGTGAGTGGTGAGAGGTGAGAAATGTGAGCTGTTATTTCTCTAACAGGTCGGGCCTTAGGCGGCGTGTGCGCTCCATGGCCTGCTCCAGCTCCCAGTTCCGGATCTTTGCCTCGTTGCCACTGAGCAGGATGTCAGGCACCTTCCAACCTTTATAGTCGGCCGGCCGCGTGTAGATGGGCGCGGCCAGGAGGTCGTCCTGGAAACAGTCGCTCAAGGCGCTTTGCTCATCGCCGATGACGCCGGGCACCACGCGGACGATGGCATCGGCCATGACGGCAGCTGCCAGCTCGCCCCCGGTGAGCACGTAGTCGCCAATGCTAATCTCGCGTGTGATGAGATGGTCACGTATGCGCTGGTCGATGCCCTTGTAGTGACCGCACAGAATAATAATGTTGTTCAGCAGCGACAGCTCGTTGGCCACATGCTGGTTGAACTGCTCGCCGTCGGGCGAGGTGAAGATGACCTCGTCATAGTCGCGTTCTGCCTTCAGTGCTGTGATGCAGCGGTCAATAGGCTCGCATTGCATCACCATGCCGGCGCTACCTCCGTATGGATAATCATCTACGCGACGCCACTTGTCCAAAGTGTAGTCGCGTAGCTGATGTAGGTGTATCTCGGCCAGTCCTTTTTTCTCGGCACGTGCCAGGATGCTTTCGTGTACGAAGCCCTCAATCATTTCGGGCAGTACGGTAATAATGTCAATTCTCAATGGTCAATTCCTCAAGTTTCGAATGTTTCACCTTCTCTTTGCTGAGTGGTGACTCAATTCATCCCAGGTATTTCATCAGAATCTTGGCGTTGCCCGACTCGCGCAGCTTGGTGATGCTCTTCTCACGAATCTGGCGTACGCGCTCGCGGGTGAGTCCAAGCTGGTCGCCAATCTCCTCCAGTCCTTTCTCGTGGCATCCAATGCCGAAGCACTCGCGGATGATGGTAATCTCACGCTCCTTCAGCACGCGGTTGAGCACTGCGTTCAGCTCCTGCGCCATTGACTCGTGGTCCACATGGCGGTCGGTGCGTGTGTCATCGCCCGAGGCCATCACGTCAAGCATGCAGTTGTCCTCGCCGTCCTGGAACGGTGCGTCGATGCTCACATGGTGTCCGTCAGCCATCATCGACTGTCCAATCTTCTCCTCGTCCATGTCGGTGACTTCAGCCAGCTCGCTGACCGAAGGGTGTCGCTGGTTCTCCTGTTCAAACTTGTTGATTTCGTGGCTCAGCTTGTTCAGTGATCCCACCTGGTTCAGCGGCAGTCTTACGATGCGGCTCTGCTCGGCAATGGCCTGCAGTATGCTCTGTCTGATCCACCACACGGCGTATGAGATGAACTTAAAGCCGCGTGTCTCGTCAAACTTCTGTGCAGCCTTGATAAGTCCAATGTTTCCTTCGTCAATGAGGTCAGTCAGTGTCAGCCCCTGGTGCTGGTACTGCTTGGCTACTGAGACGACGAAACGTAGGTTGGCCGTCACCAGCTTGTCCTTGGCACGTTCCCCTTCGGGACCACCCTTGCGAATTTTCTGTGCCAGCTCAATCTCCTCATCAATGCTGATGAGTGGTGCACGGCCAATTTCCACAAGGTATTTGTCAAGGGCTTCACTTGAGCGGTTGGTGATACTCTTCTGAATCTTTAGCTGTCTCATTCTTACTTCTCCTTTTTTACTTAACGTCCTGAATTATAAGCTTATACGTGAATCTTTGCTTTAAAGCGCTGCAAAGTTAGTGAAAATTACGGTAAATGCATAACTTTTTGTGTTAAAAAAGCAAAATGCGATGTCGTTTTTTTCTTGGGCGTGCTATTGACCTGCCGGGCTGGAAGCCCGGGCAATGGGCAAAAACGGTGTCGGCAGATGTGACTTTATTCTATGTTGAAGGTACATTTGTGCAGATTGTCGTCGCTGCTGCTGTTGCCGACCATCAGCTCATATTGCCCAGGCAGCACCCGCATGGTGTTTGAGCCGCTGTCCCATGTCTCTAACTGTGGTGCCGTCAGCGCTATGCTGAGCGTCTGGCTCTGTCCGGGCTTCAGCGTCACGCGCTGGAAGGCACGCAGTGTCTTCTTGGGTCCGGCTGCATCGTCGGTGTGGCGTATGTAGACCTGCACGGTCTCCGTGCCCTCTCGCTTGCCGGTGTTGGTCACCCTGCACGTTACGTTGTACATGGGCTGCTTCGGATTGCTGACCGAGCCGCTGCCATGCGTCACGTCCACATTGTCAATGGTGAACGAGGTGTAGCTCATCCCATGGCCGAAGGCGAACAGTGGCTCACCCTCCATATATCTATAGGTACGCCCGCGCATGCGATAGTCGAGGAAGTCGGGCAGTTGTGAGTCGTCCTTGTAGAATGTCACCGGCAGCTTTCCGCAGGGGTTGACCTTTCCGGTCAGCACCTCTGCCAGCGCCTGTCCCCCCAGCTCGCCGCCATACCATGCCTGCAGGATGGCGTCGCAGGTCTGTGTCTCGGGCGTCAGTGCGATGGCGCCTCCCGAGCAGTTGACGAAGATGACCTTCTTGCCTGCCTCGTGCAGCAAGCGCAGCATGTCGCGCTGAGCTTGGGGCAGCTCGATGGTGGTTCGGTCGCCCCCCTTGAAGCCGGGGTCGCTGACCTTCATCTCCTCGCCCTCTACGCGGGGTGAGATGCCGCCCACGAAGACGATGGTCTTGGCCGTCCCAATCTGTGCCAGCAGCTCCTCCTTGGTGGGAACGTAGCTGCGGCGCACGTCAAACTGCATGATGGCCATGTCGGTCTTCTGCACATACTCTATGACGATGTGGTATTGCTTCCCTTCCTTCACCTTGAAGTCGCGAGCCGTCTCGTAGATGCGGTCGCGGCTGCGCCAGTTGTTCACCACGGTGTCACCGTCGACGATGACGCGCACCATGTCGTCAGCGCCGATGCAAATCTTCAGCTCCTCATCGGCCTTGGCAGTGAAGGTGCCAGTGTAGCGGGCCGCGAAGTGCTCCAGCTCCACGCCTGGTGCAAAGACGGTGGCACCGCCGTTGCTCAGTTTCACAGGCTCGGCATAGGTGACGGTGGCCACGGGCTCGCCCTTCATCTCTTCATTGTTCCAGTAGGTAGCCGTCATGCCCTTGCGTCCGTCTTCTGAGCGGATGTTGTCATAGCGGCTCTCACTGACCATGCTGTTGGTCAGTCCGCAGCCGGGGACATACTTCACGCCCTGTCCCAGCAGGTTGCGCAGCCCCTGCAGGATGGTGACCGTCCGTGTGGGGTAGCCTGAGTAGTTGCCCCATTGCATCACTGAGTCGTTGGCGTTGGGGCCCATGACCACCACCTGTCTGGCCGATGCCTTCAGTGGCAACACGCCGTTGTTCTGCAGCAGTACGATGCTCTCCCGTGCCATCTGCAGTGCCAGTTGCTTGTGCTCCTTCGAGGCCACGACGCTCTCAGGAATCTTTGTCCAGGGCACCATGTCGTCAGGGTCCATGTCGCCCAGGCGGAAGCGGGCGATGAGCAGTCGGCGCAGGCTGGTGTCTATCTCCTCCTCACTAATCCATCCTTCCTTCACTGCCAATGGCAGACGCTTGTACAGGCTTCCGCACTCTACGTCGGTGCCGGCCCTGACGGCAATGGCAGCCGCCTGTTGGTCGCTCTCTACCACATGGTGGAAGCCGGGCAGGAAGTCGCGGATGGCACCGCAGTCGCTGGTGATGAGTCCCTTGAATCCCCATTCGTCACGTAGTATCTGTTGCTCATAGCGTGTCTGTGCGCAGCACGGCTCGCCGTCCATGCGCTGGTAGGCACACATAATCTCCTCCACGCCAGCCTCCTGTACCAGTGTCTTGAAGGCAGGCAGGTAGGTCTCCCAGAGGTCGCGCTCGGGCAGGTCCTCAATGTTGAAGGTGTGGCGGTTCCACTCCGGTCCGCTGTGCACGGCATAGTGCTTGGCACAGGCCAGCAACTTGCGGTACTTCGCATCGTCGGGGCCCTGCAGCCCCCGCACCACGGCGGTGCCCATGCGAGCGGTCAGGTAGGGGTCCTCGCCGTAGGTCTCCTGTCCGCGTCCCCATCGTGGGTCACGATAGATGTTGATGTTCGGCGTCCAGAACGACAGGCTCTGGTAGCGTTTGATGTTACCTGAGCGCTTGGCCTGCTGTGCTTTCACACGTGCCTCATCGCTGACAGCGTCGAACACGCGCTGCAGCAGCGCGTCGTCCCATGATGCGGCCATGCCCATGGTGATGGGGAACACGGTGGCGAAGCCATTGCGGCCCACGCCGTGCAGTGCCTCGTTCCACCACTCGAACTGCGGAATGTCCAGTCGCTCGATGGCAGGCGAGCCGTTCATCATCAGCTTGGCTTTCTCTTCAACGGTCAGACGCTTCAGCAGGTCGTCGGCGCGCTGCTCAGCGCTCAGCGACGTGTCCTGGTAGGGCAGCTGCTGGGCGGAGGCGCTGAAGAGAAGGAAGTGAGAAAAAGAGAAAATGAGAAGTGCAAGACGTCCTATTCTCCAATTATTCTCCTTGCTTGGTTCATTCACGTGTTGATTGTTAGTGATAGTTTTCATAATCTCCTGACTTCTCATTTTCTCAATGATTCATTTTTCATTATCTCATTTCACGACAAACTTTCGTCCCTCGCACACATAGATACCTGCGGGCAGTCCCTCGGTGTTGACAGCATTGGCACGCACCAGCCTGCCGCGGGTGTCGTAGATGTTGCACGGTGACTGTTCGCTGATGATGGCGTGTATGCCTGAGTCGACGGCCTTGACGAAGAGCAGTCCCTCGTTGATGCGGCTGTCATCCCAGAGGATGTCGTCAGTGCTGACCACCGTGGGCTTGCCTGCAAAGCTGCCAGCGGTGAACACCCTGATGCTGTCGCCCACCTGCAGCGATTTGCCAGTGGTGCTGACGCGGATGGTGCCGTTGATGGTGAGTCCTCGCTCAAAGTGGAAGCTGGTGCAGCCGTCGTTGGTGGCGGTGGCACAGCGTGTGGCGTTCACCTGCATGATGCCATTGATGACCGTTGCAGCGTTCTTCAGCTCCTTCGCATTTGCTGCGCACGAGATGACGGCATCGGCCTCGACGGTCAGTCTGCCAGTGCCCAGCAGGCCGTTGGCGCCCAGGCTGAGCTCACCCTCCCTGATGGTGGTGGCACCGCTGTTCTCGTTGGCACCGTTCCAGGTCACCTTGCCGTTGCCCATCTTCTGGAAATTGGCGTTGCTGGTCACGCGGACACTTGTCGACCAGTCGTCGTCGTTGCCCACCTGCCAGGTGTTGGCACCCACCGACTCGCTGTTGCTGAACGTACAGCTGCCACCCAGGCGGCCTGAGCCGGTGACCTTGCCGATGCGGAAGGTGAGGCCATGGTTCTGCACCTCGACATCCGAGGCAATGCTCATGGTGCCGTTAGGCATGCCCGACGAGGTGTTCATCGTGAAGCGCTTCACTTCGCCGTCCTGTGCTGACAGCGGCTTGAGGGTGCCCTCGAAATCCTTGAAGTTGCAGTTCACCTGTGTGCGCGTGGCATAGTAGTTGGTGCCCTTCTCGGTGGTGCAGTAGATGCTGAGGGTACCGTCGCCCGTCACCTTGTTGGTGTAGGTGGAGCGGTTGGCCAGATACCAGCTGCCCGTCTTGCCCTGCGGAACGTGTACGCTATAGCTGGTGCCAGTGTTCTCGTTCAGCGAGCCTCCCTGGTATTCCACTGTCCTGGCGGGGATGTTGGCATTGACGCACTGCACGTTGCCGGCCACAATGACGAGACGGGTCAGTGCACTGTTCGATACGTTCAGCTTCATCTTTCCCGAACCCTTCTTCGTGAGCATGGTGCCTGCCATGGGCTTCTCGGTGATAAAATCGGCCGAGTTGTTGATGATGCCGCCCTCCTCGCTGTCGAAGTAGACCGTCGAGCCGTTGGTCACAGCGGCCGTGGTGCGCAGCTCGGCACCATTCTGCAGGACGAAGTTCTTGCCGATGGTGACGCCGCCGAGGTTGCCCTTGGGCTGGATGCTGTTGGCCAGCGACTTGACGCTGACCACGCCACCTGAGATGATGTTGCCACCGGTGTAGGTGTTCTCGTTGCTGATGGTGAGTGTGCCCTTGCCCTCCTTCACCAGGCTTGCCGTGCCGCTGATGGCACCGTCGCCGAGGAAGTTGTAGGCCGTGGCGCTGCTGACGGTGACCTTGGAGGGATAGACATCCTCGTTGATTCTGACGGTCTTCACCCTGGCATCGTCGTTGAACGTTACCTCGTCGCCCGACACGAAGGCCGTGCTCTCCTGCTCTGTCCCTATGGAAAAGTTAAAGGCGTCGCCCATGTCCCAGATGTTGCCCTCGGCACCGCTCCAGACGATGCAGCCCGGGTCACGCTGGCCCACAATCTCTACTATCAGCTTGCCGTCCTCGTACAAGAGGGTGCGCTTCTGTGAGTCGAGTCCCTCGAGGATGAGGTCTTCCAGGCTGCCGTCGATGCTGTCAACCTGTGCGATGACATATTTGCCGGAAGCCATCTGCTGCTCGCCGTCGGCTACGTGTCCATTCAGCTCTATGACGGGCATCAGATACTCCGGTCCAGCCACCGTCCAGGCGTTACCCTTCTTGCGTTCTATCTTCATCACCTTGACTTTCACCATGTCAGCCTCAATGCTGGTGCTGTACAGGTCGGTTGAGAGGCGTGAGCCGAAGCCCAGCTCCAGGGTGTCAGCAGTGAGGGTGCCCTGCTTGTCGGCTCCACCGGGGCGAATGACGGCTCCGTAGTCAGCCTTGATGCTCTTGAACTGGCCACCGTCGGAGTTCAGCTCCGTGTGGCGGTTGAGCCACAGGGGCGACTGCTTCATCGTTCCGTCGAAGTTCAGCGTGCCGCCCCACACGTTGGTCTCGCCCGTGTGTGTAAAGTCGGCCTTGGGCAGTGTCAGTATGCCGTCGCCCTGCTTCACTAACCGTCCGTTGCCGCTGATGCCGCCGCCCGTGACGGTGCAGATGTAAGTGACGTAGTTGATGCGTGAGTTCTGGTTGGTGCTCTCGCTGGCAGCCGTTCCCTGCACCCATGTGGGCACGTTGAATGTCAGCACCTTGGGCTGAGCCCCGTCTTCGATGCTGATGCTGCTGTTGGATGTCTCGCACACCAGCACGTGCTGCCCGTTGAGGGCGCTGCCCACGGTTCCGCCGTTGTTCACCTCGGTACGTCCAGTCATCGTCAAGGGGGGCGGTGCGATGGTGATGCCCTCCAGCTCGCCGAGGAAATAGCTGGGCCGTGGCGGCTGGTTGTAGCCGCACATCTGCCACACCATGGCGTTGCGGTACTGGTGGTCGTGCCACAGTGTGTAGTTGCGCCACTGGGTGGGTGTCGGCGTGGAGTAGATGCGGATGTTGTTGCTGCCGGTGCGCATGATGATTTCCTCGCGCCAGTCGCCGAACAGGTCGCCCTGATAGCAGGGGGTGCCCTTCGTGTCGTTGTTGGTCATCGAGCCGGTACAGGTGTAGATGGGGCTCCACGAGCCGTACTTGGCGATGCAGCCCTCGGTGTTCTTGCCGTTCACATAGTTGAAGGTCTCCTCGCAGAGGTCATCGTCCCAGTAGATGCGGAAGTTGGTGTTCACGCCCGTGGCCTCCAGTCCGCTCACGGCGTTGCCGGTAATGGTGCTGATGGCTCCCTCGCGTGCTGAGCAGCCCAGGCCACCGGGGAACCTGTTGGTGAAGTTGCCCGCCATAGCGCGGCCGTCGTCATTGCCGGCTACATAGCGGTGATAGATTTTCGAGGTGGTGGCGTCGCGGTAGTTGTTGCCGGGATGGTCCTCCATGCAGGCATAGATCTCCAGTCCGTGGACGTAGGGGTTGAGGTCGCCCACGTGCTCGGCGTCGCCGTGTCCCAGTCCTGTCGTTGATAGACCCTTGCCGTTGTCGTCGATGACCATCGAGCCGAATACTATCTCGTCGCGCCCGTCCATGTCCACGTCGGCCACGCAGTAGTTATGGTATCCCTGACCCTTCCACGGGCCGTTGGTGTTGTTGAACCAGCGCCAGCGCTCCTTCAGCGTGTGTGTCGCCGGGTCCACGTCGTAGGCTATCATCTTGTGCCTGGTGTAGATGCCCCTTGCCAGGAAGATGCTGGGCTTGCGGCCGTCCAGGAAGGGCGCACCGAAGAAGTGCTTCGAGGCGCGGTGGCCGTAGCCGTCGCCCCAGGCCGCCTCCACACTCGTCTCGCCGCTCTCCAGCAACTTCAGGGGGTAGGCCTGACGGTAGAGTTGCTTGCCCGTAGCGCCATCCATGTAGAGCAGGTATTCGCCCGTGGTGATGACGAACCAGTTGGTGCCGCCGCCGGTGTTGGCACGCACGTTGGCTGAGGCATTGCCCACGGTGTAGGTGGTGCCGTCGGCCATGTGCACGGTGGTGCCGTCGCAGGCGCGCATCACCACCTCGGCACGGCCGTCCTCGTCCCAGTCGAAGGCCACCATGTTCTGCTCGTTGTTCTGGAAGTCGCCCATGTTAGGTCCGAAGTTCACCCACCACAGCCGTGTGCCGTCCATCTTCAGACACTCCATGATGCTGTGCTCGTGGGTCACCACGCCGTTGATGGTGGGACCGTTCTTCGGGTACGACTGTTCCGCCTCGCTCTTGTTGTCCAGTTTCAGCAGAATCTCCAGTTCGCCGTCGCCGTCCACGTCGGCACAGCAGGCATCGTTGGGCACCAGCGTACTCTTGATGCCCTCATGCACGAGCTTGATTTCCTTGTAGCTTGTCGCCCATGGCTTCAGGGCGGTGCAGGCTGCCTGCTCCTTACCGTCAACGACGGGTGCCACGGCGTAGGTGCTGGTGGTCGTCCCCGCTGCGTCGACGTAGTTTGAGATGCTCAGTGGCTCGTCGGTAATCTTCACGCCGTCGCGGTACACATGGTATGCCACGTCGTAATACTCCTCGGCCAGGACGCGCCAGCTCAGGAACACGCCGCCGTTCACCTTCATGGCCACAAGACCGCGGTCCAGGAGGTCCGTGTGGCGCTGGGCCGACAGACTGCTCCAGCCAGTGGCCAGTGCCAAAAGTGCAATTGCAAGTTTTTTCATGTTGTTGTTATTGATGTTGATATGTTCGTAGTAGCTAAAATTTGCGATGCAAATTTACTACTATTTTTATAAAAAAGTAGTTTTTTAGGCCGCTAAAATGACTGTGTTAGCAAAAGTCCGTGGTGGTTTCTCATAATTTATAGTTTTCCGCGTGCGCGTGCGTAAGTGCAAAATGATAGTAGATTTTAGTTTTTGCTTACTTTTTGCAAAATAATTGGCCTAAAAGTTTGTTGTTTCGTTATTTCTTTGTACCTTTGCAGCGTCATTTTTGAATAATAAGGTAAAAAGATACAATGAGTAAGGTCATTCAACCCATTCACTACGAGCGCCTGCTCGACATGCGCCAGACGGAGCAGGGCATCAAGCTCATCAAGGACTTCTTTCAGCAGAACCTCAGCACTGAGCTGCGTCTGCGCCGTGTCACGGCCCCCCTGTTCGTGCTCAAGGGTCTCGGCATCAACGACGACCTGAACGGTGTGGAGCGCCCTGTCAGCTTCCCCATCAAGGACCTGGGCGACGCCCGGGCCGAGGTGGTTCACTCGCTGGCCAAGTGGAAGCGCCTCACCCTGGCCGAGTATGAGATAGAGCGGGGCTACGGTGTCTATACCGACATGAACGCCATCCGCGCTGACGAGGAGCTTGATAATCTGCACTCGCTCTATGTGGACCAGTGGGACTGGGAGGCAGTCATCGCACGCGAGGACCGCAACCTGGCGTTCCTGCGCAGCGTCGTGGAGCGCATCTATGCCGCCATGCGCCGCACGGAGTACCTTACCTGTGAGACCTACCCCCAGCTGAAGCCCTTCCTGCCTGAGAAGATACACTTCATCCACTCAGAGGAGCTGCTGCGCATGTATCCTGACAAGACGCCCAAGGAGCGCGAGGATGCTATCTGCGAGGCATACGGCGCAGTGTTCATCATCGGCATTGGCGGCGTGCTCAGCAATGGCGAGAAGCACGATGGGCGTGCCCCCGACTACGACGACTGGAGCACCCTGGCCGAGAACGGGCAGAAGGGACTCAACGGCGACATCCTCATCTGGTATCCCGTGCTGGGCCGAAGCATAGAGCTCTCGTCCATGGGTATCCGCGTGGACAAGGAGAGCCTGCTGCGCCAGCTTGCCATCGAGGGGCAGGAGCAGCGCGAACAGCTGTTCTTCCACCAGCAGCTGCTGCAGGGACGCCTGCCGCTGAGCATCGGTGGTGGCATCGGTCAGAGCCGTCTTTGCATGGTCTTGCTGCACAAGGCACATGTCGGCGAGATTCAGGCCAGCATCTGGCCCGACGACATGCGACAGGAGTGCCGCCAGCTGGGCATGCCCCTCATCTGACCCCACTTCTGGGCGGCTTTTTACAGTGGACTCGGTATATAACAGAACGTAAAACTCATAAAAGTACCGATTTCATCGATGTGAAGCGTCCATTCTTATCGTGTATGGGCCGTTTGAATGGCAAATTTTCGCGAGAATTTGGGAATAAAGCGGAGCACACAGCGTTTTTATCATACTCGTGTTAAGAAACTCTGTGTGCTCAGTGTCCTCGGTGGTTCAAAGAACATGCGAAAGTCGTATCAATTTTTGAGGCTGCAAGGAAATCTTGCAGCCTCAAAAACTCTTAGTAGAACTTGAAGTAGCGACGGGCGTTGTTGTAGCTGATGTCCTCTACCATGCGGCCCAGCAGCTCGCGGTCGTCGGGCAGCAGTCCCTTCTCCACGTCGTTGCCGAGGAGGTTACAGAGGATGCGGCGGAAATACTCGTGGCGCGGATAGGAGAGGAACGAGCGGCTGTCGGTGAGCATGCCCACGAAGCGGCTGAGCAGGCCGAGGACAGACAGAGCGTTCATCTGCTTAATCATGCCGTCCATCTGGTCGTTGAACCACCAGCCGCTGCCGAACTGTATCTTGCCAGGCTCTCCACCCTGGAAGTTGCCCAGCATGGTGGCAATGACCTCGTTGGCACAGGGGTTGAGCGTGTACAATATTGTACGTGTGAGCTTGCCCTTCATGTTCAGCTTGTTGAGGAACTTCGACATGGCCTTGGCGGTGTTGAACTCGCCGATGCTGTCGAAACCGGTGTCGGGACCCAGCTGGTTGTACATCAGCGTGTTGTTGTCGCGGATGGCACCGTAGTGGAACTGCTGCGTCCAGTCGCTCGTGGCGTCCATCTCGGCCATGACGGTGAGGAAGCAGTTCTTGTACTGGCGTACTTCCTGGTTCGACAGGCGCTGGCCGCGCATGGCTTTCTCAAAGATGACCTCAATCTGTGAGTCGGTGTACTCCTCGTCGTAGAACTCCTCGATGCCGTGGTCGCTCAGGCGGCAGCCGTTGGCCTGGAAGAAGTCGTGGCGCTTCTGCAGGGCGTCGACCATGTCGGCGAACTTCACGATGTTGACGCCGCTGACCTTGGCCAGCTGCTCGACATAGGCGGCGAACTCAGGCTTCTCAATGTTCATGGCCTTGTCGGGGCGCCAGGCGGGAATCATCATCGGGTCGTCGTCAGCCTTGTGCTTGGCATACTCAATGTGGTTGTGCAGGTCGTCGACGGGGTCGTCGGTGGTGCACACGCACTCCACGTGGTAGTGCTTCATCAGTCCGCGGGCTGAGAACTCGGGCTGCTTCAGCTTCTCGTTACACTCGTCGAAAATCTCGCGGGCAGTCTTGGGCGAGAGCAGCTTCTCGATGCCGAAGGCAGTCTTCAGCTCCAGGTGGGTCCAGTGGTAGAGGGGGTTGCGCAGGGTGTAAGGCACGGTCTCGGCCCACTTCTCGAACTTCTCCCAGTCGGTGGTGTCCTTGCCGGTGCAGTAGCGCTCGTCGATGCCGTTGGTGCGCATGGCACGCCACTTGTAGTGGTCGCCACCCAGCCACAGCTCGGTGATGCTCTTGAAGCGGTGGTCGTTGGCCACCATCTCAGGGATGAGGTGGCAGTGGTAGTCGATGATGGGCATCTTGGCCGCATGGTTGTGGTAGAGGTCCTGAGCGATGTCGGTCTCGAGGACGAAGTTCTTGTCGTTGAAAGCTTTCATTGTTTTACTTAGTTTTTAGTTTTTAACCAGGTTATTTGTTTAATAATTCGTTTATCTCTTCATCGGTGGCGAGGTTGAAGTCGCCAGGGATGGTGTTTTTCAGTGCTGAGGCGGCCAGCGAGTAGTCGAGCTGGCGCTGTGGGTCGTCGGGGAAGGCGCTGACACTGTGCAGCAGTCCTGCCATGAAGGCATCGCCCACGCCCGATGGGTCTACCACGCCGTTGATGTCGTGGATGGGGGCGCGCAGCAGCTCGTAGTGGTTGCCGTCGTCGCTGGTGTAGAGTAGGGCAGTGAGCAGGTGGCGGCTGCTGGCCACCATGTTGCGCATGCCCATGAGCCACTTGCGGCAGCGGGGGTACTGGCTGTGCAGCTGTTCGAACCACTCGCGGTATTCGTCCATCTGCATCTCGAACCGTGTGTCGGTGGCGGTGAATGGGGGCTGGCGGCGCTGGCAGAGCCACTCGAACTCGATGGCATCGCCGAACATCAGGTCGCAGCGTGACAGCAGCAGACCGATGGTGGCGCGTGGGTCGGCACCGGCGTAGCGCCACAGGTTCTTGCGGTAGTTGATGTCGAAGGACACCTTGACGCCTAAGCGGTCGGCCACGTCAAGGGCTTCGAGGGTGGCATCGAGCGAGCTGCGCGAGATGGCAGCGGTGATGCCGGTGATGTGCAGCACGTCGGCACCCTTCAGGATGTCTTCCCAGGGCAGCATTCCGGGCTGCAGCTCAGAGCTGGCGGAGTGCTCGCGGTCGTAGACCACCTTGGCCGAGCGCATGCCGGCGGCAGGCTCGAAGTAGTAGGTACCGATGCGTTGTCCACCGAAGAGCACGTGGCGGCAGTTCACGCCCAGCTCCTGCAGGCGCATGACGCCGGCACGGCCGACAGGGGTGTCGGGCAGGCGTGTGACATATTCCACATAGTTGCCCAAGGTGGCCAGCGAAACAGCCACGTTGGCCTCGCTGCCACCATATTTGCAGGTGAAATAGTCACCCTGTGACAGCCGCAGGTGGTCGTTCTTAGAGAAACGGAGCAAAAGCTCGCCGAATGTAATTATCTTTTTCAAAGTCAGATATTTAATGTTTAATGATTAAAGTAAGAAGTTTAGTCTGTTGTGTCTTTTCACCTCCTCAATCTCTCTATCTTCCTTATCTGCATGCGTGCACTCTGTTCGCCGACGGCAATCATGCGTGTCATGTTGGCATTGCCGAAGCTGGAGGCGTCGTAGTCGGGGAGGGAAGGGTTGATGTAGATGTCGCAGAGACGGCAGTTCTCATGGTACTTGGTGATGTCTGGGCGTGTCAGCACCCAGTTGGCCAGCGGACCCAGCCCCACCATGTCGGCCAGCGACGTGATGAGGTTGCTGCCATCGCTCTGCCGCTCTTCGGGCTTGTCCTGCTGTAGGTCGACGGCGATGATGATGTCGGCCCCCATGTCGCGGCACACGTCGACGGGCAGGTTGTTCATCATGCCCCCGTCGACCAGCTTCTCGCCGTCAATCTCCACAGGCTTGAAGATGCCGGGGATGGCCATGGAGGCGCGGATGGCGCGGGGCAGGATGCCACGGCTGAGCACCACCTCCTTGGCGTCCATCATGGAGGCAGCAACGCAGCGGAAGGGAATGGGCAGGCAGTTGAACTCCACACACCCCTTGGCGGCCAGCATGCTGTCAAGCACTTGCTCCACACGACCACCAGTCAGCACGCCGAAGGAGGGGTTGCTGGTGTCGAGGACGGGGAAGCCGAAGATGTAGGTCACCTTGCCCTCCTGCTTGAACGGCTGTCCGCTGAGGTCGGCGCGACGGTCGGTGAGCAGTGAGAGCCACTCCTGCTGGCTGAACATCTGCTCCAGCTCAGCGGCGCTGTAGCCTGCGGCGTAGAGCCCGCCGACGATGGAGCCAATGCTGGTGCCGACGATATAGTCGGGGCGTATGCCAGCTTCTTCCAGCACCTTCAGTACGCCCACCTCGGCTCCACCCTTGGCACCGCCGCCACCGAGGACGAGGCCGATTTTTGGTTTGAGATTTGAGGTTTGAGAATTGAGATTTGAGGTTTGAGAATTGAGATTTGAGGTTTGAGAATTGAGATTTGAGGTTAGACACACCAATAGCAGGATGGTGAAAAGAACTCGGTTCTTCATAACTTCCATGTACTCAAATCTAAACATAAATCTCAATTCTCAAATCTCAATTCTCAAATCATTTAACCAGAATCTTCTGGCCCTTGACGATGTAGAGGCCGCTGTTCAGGGCGTTGACCTGACGGGCGGGAATCTGCGATGCTACTTTGGCACCAGTGGCGTTATACACGTCGACCAACTCGTCCTGACGGGCAATGGCGTTGATGCTTGTGGCTTCGCCGCTGGCCAGATGATTGGCCGTGAGCTGCTTCGTGGTGCCCGACGACAGACGGATGTAGCAGCGTGTGGCATAGAAGCCGCTGGTGGCCTCGTTGCCGACAGCCACGAAGCGCACCTCGCTGTTGTCGCGCGCCAGCACGCCGTAGAGGTTCTGGCCGTCGGTATGCTGCTGTGCACCCTCCATGGTCACCACCTCGCCACTCTGCGTGGTGAAGGTCAGGACGGCCTGTCCCTTGGCCACCTCAGCCTGCTTGGCTATCTTCTTGTTGCCGTTCTCACCGGTGTAGTAAAGCATATAGGGGGTGTTGGCCTGGATACCGCTCTGCTTGCAGTCGGCAAAGTTCAGCGTGATGCCCTGTGCATTGTCCTCGGCGCTGACAAGGCGTTCCAGGCGGCAGTCGGTGCCGAACACGTCGTTCAGCTCTTGCTCGCTGAGCGAGAAGGGCAGGGCCACGGTGTTCCAACCATTGAAGATGTAGCGGTTGACAGTCACATCGCACACCTTACCGTCGTAGCGGGTCAGGTTGGTGCCGTTGTACGTGCTCAGCGTGAGCTTCTCCTGTGCCATTGCGCCCAGCGAGAGGGCTGCCATGGCTGCAATAACCATCATTTTCTTCATAGTTCGTAAATGTTTAGAGTTTAGTGTTAATTGTTTATTGACTGTTGCAGTCGTTGATTGTTTATTCTTTAATGTTAGGCAGCTCCAGGCCCAGGCCTTTCTTGCGGTCGACGACCTTCAGGGCCAGACCTAAGAGCAGGGCGGCCACGCCCAGGCTGGCCAGCATGACCAGCGGAGCGGTGTAGTCGTACTGTACGGCAATCTGTTCGGAGATGGCCGAAATCTGCTCCTGCGACTGCTGCAGCGTCATGGTGCCAGCATCGACGGCCTGCTTGGCTGACTCCTTGGCTGCGTCGAGCTGTGCCACCAGCTCAGGATTGGTGCTGTCGAGCACCTTGCCGATGAGCAGCGGGAAGAGCCACAGGCCGATGTTCTGAATCCAGAAGATGAGGGCGTAGGCCGAGCCGATGATTTTCTGTTCAACCAGCTTGGGCACGCTGGGCCACAGCGAGGCAGGCACTAAGGAGAACGAGGCTCCCAGCACCAGGATGGTGACATAGGCCACGATGACGCCACCCACGCCGGCACCCTTGAACAGGGGCAGGATGAAGGCAAACGTGAGGTGGCAGCCGATGAGCAGCAGCGACCCTAAAACGAGCATCGATGCAGCCTTGCCCTTATGGTCTACATAGCCGCCAAGGATGGGGGTGATGAGCACGGCCAACAGGGGGAACACGGCGAAGATGGCCTCGGCCGACTGGCGCATGTAGCCCATGTAGCAGTAGGTGATGAGTGCTGCTATAGAGATGCCCAAAAGGGTGTACTGGCGAGTCTTGTTCTTCTGGAAGTTGCTGGCGAATCCTGCTGCGGCCACCACGAGCATGATGAGATATTGCACGATGGTGACTGACGAGCCGGCCCAGAAGGAGCCGTCCTCGGGCTTGGTCAGCGTCAGGTTACACTGCAGCATGTTGACGGCATACTTCTGGAAGGGGAAGATGGCCGAGTAGTAGAGTACGCAGAGCAGCGCCACCAGCCAGAAGCCCTTGGAGGTCAGAATCTGACCCAGGTCCTTGATGCGGAAGGGGTCGTCCTTCTCTTCGGCCTCGCCTGTCTGGGTGTCGAGCTTGCGGTCCATAAAGAAATAGACGACGGACATGATGACGGCGATGCACATCAGCACTACGCCGAAGGCCACCGAGCGCGAGACGCTGACCTGGTCGCCTAAGCGGGCGAAGTAGGGCGAGAAAATCATGCACGTGGCCACGCCGAGGCGGGCCAGCGCCATCTCGCTGCCCATGGCCAGGGCCATCTCACGACCCTTGAACCACTTGACGATGCCACGGCTGACGGTGATGCCCGCCATCTCGCAGCCACAGCCGAAAATCATGAAGCCACAGGCGGCAAACTTGGCCGAGGCGGGCATGCCCTCATAGAAAGGACTGACGCCCAGCTCGTCGAACAACGGGATATAGTTTAGGTTGTCGGTAAACCACTGCTCCAGGCCGCTGCCTTGAAAGCCGTCGCTCACGGCGTACCACTTGACAATGGCGCCGACAAGCATCGTTATCGTGGAGAGCACCATGGTGAAGCGCACACCCATCTTGTCGAGGATGATGCCGGCAAAGATGAGGAAGAAGGCAAAGACGTTGAGGAACACCTCGGAACCCTGCATAGTGCCGAAGGCCGTGCTGTCCCACTGGCGCTCAGAGAGCATCAGGTCCTTGATGGGCGAGAGAATGTCCATGAAGATGTAGCTGCAGAACATGGCCAGAGCCAGCAGCAGCAGTGCCGTCCACCGCATGGCGGCAGAATCGCGAAGCGTTTTTTGTATAGCTTGAGTCATTTTTTTATGATTTGAGATTTGAGGTTTCTTTGCAGAGCACGGGTATTTTGTCAATGCGCCTCTGGTGGCGGCCACCCTCGAAGTCGGTGGCAAAGAACTCGTCCATGATTTTGCGGGCCATGTCCTCGTCGATGAAGCGCCCGGGCATCACCAGCACGTTGGCATTGTTGTGCTGGCGGATGAGATGGGCTATCTCAGGAATCCAGCACAGCCCGGCGCGTATCGACTGGTGCTTGTTCAGCGTCATGTTAATGCCCTCGCCACTGCCGCAGATGGCAATGCCGGGGAATACCTCGCCCTGTTCGATGCCACGGGCCAGCGCATGACCGAAGTCGCTGTAGTCACAGCTCTCCTCGGTATAGGTGCCGTAGTCCTTATACTCGTACCCCTTCTCCTCAAGGTACTTCTTCACAAACTGCTTCAGTGCAAAGCCTGCATGGTCGCTGGCCAGCCCGATTGTTTTTGTTTCCATAGTTGTGATATGTAATAATTAAGTTTTGCTCTTAGCAGACATGCATTTTATCTATTAGCGCTGCAAAGTTACGAAAAGTCGGGCGAAGTACAAAACAAACGCCTTTGTTTTTTTCTTCCTGGAAAAAAGAAAGGGCTCGCGCAGAGGCGCAGAGCTATTATATATAGGAAACACAAAAACATAGTGTGCTAAGTGCACCTATGGCGTCTAAAAGTCTGACTTGCAAGTCGTTGGCTGGTGCACCAACGGCTCAGATCGAGCACCAGATCAAGCACCAGGAGCACCAGCCCCGACCCCTCCAGCCTCACCCCCGCCCCCTCCAGCCTCACCCCCGACCCCTCCCGCGGGGGGGAGGGGAGTAGATAGTTCTGCCGCGACGGT
>CAMVKN010000041.1 GCA_947168045.1 uncultured Prevotellaceae bacterium | reverse complement strand
AGTTTCGGCAGTTCTTATATGGAAACGAATTGGAATAATTGGAATAATTACTTCATTTAACCCAAATCGGTCATTAGCGTTATGATGATAATATCCTTTATTATTGAACAGATGTCCTGCTGCTTTGAGTGCGCAATGGGGTTCCATTGTAATCGAAAAGCGGCGGGGCAGATGACAAAAAGAAAGCGTGTTAGCGCGTAACAGCCTAATGATCGATTTGGGTTTAATCTTTTACTTGTCCCGCTCGTTCGCGATACTCCGATGGCGTGAGTCCCGTCTGCTTCTTGAAGCACTTTCCGAAGTAGCGTGGGTCGCTGAAGCCAACGGCGTAGGCTATCTGTGAGAAAGGCATAGCAGATTTGGCAACCATGTCTTCAGCATGCTGAATGCGGATGTGGCGCAGCAGCTCTACAGGACTCATACCCACAAGTGTCTTCACCTTGTTGTAGAAAACGGTGCGGCCAAGGCAGAGGGCAGAGGCGATGTCCTCTATACGCAGGTCAGCGTTCGACAAGTTCGTCTCGATGTAGTCCAACAGCTGCTCCATCATTTGTCGGTCGGTATCAACAATGGTAGTAGCCTTCAACCTGAGTGTCTGTCCTTCTTCCAAAGTCGTTTCAGCATCAAAGGCATCTCCTGCCTCCGCTGGCTCCTCTGCCCACACGCCGCCCTTGTCGGGCTTGATGCTGGCCAGAATGGTCTGTTGCAGCAGACGCTGGTTCTGAATGATGTTCTGCATACGCTGCTTCAGGTAGGTGGCAGAGAAAGGCTTGGTGATGTAGTCGTTGACACCCGCCTTCAGGCCCTCTATACGGTCATCCATGGAGGCCTTGGCAGAAAGGATGACGATGGGAATGTGCGAGATGTCCTGATTGTCCTTGATGCGGTGAACCATCGTGAGACCGTCCATCTCGGGCATCATCACATCGGTGAGGATGAAGTCGGGCTGTTCGCGCTCAGCCTTCTCCAGACCTTCACGTCCGTTGCAGGCTGCGCTCACGTCGTAGTCGCTCTGCAGAATGCTCACCAGGAACTGTCGCAGGTCGTCGTTGTCCTCAACAATGAGCAGGTGCAGCCGCTCGTCGGCGGTCGTCGCTTGCGGCGGGCGGGAAGCGTCGAGATCGGTGACGGTCTGCTCCAGCGGCAGCTGGCCGTCGGCCTCAGTGCCCGCGGTGCCGACGTCCTCTGCGTTCGAAGCCGACGTTGAGAGCGGGCTGATATAAGTGGGGTGTTCCTTGCTGTAGGTGAGCATCTTGTCGACCAGGCTCAGCATGTTGTGGGCGTTGCGCCTCACCATCTCCAGGTGCTGACGGGCCGTGTCGGTCAGTCCGCCGCTCTCGAGCACCTGCGTCACGGGCCCTCCGATGAGCGTCAGCGGGGTGCGCAGCTTATGGCTGACGTCGGTGAAGAAGCGGGTCTTCAGGTCGTTGAGCTTTCGCTCCATGGAGTTGCGCACGTAGAGCCGATATATCAAAATGGCCACTCCCACGACCAGCAGGGCCAGGATCACATAGAGCAGGCGCGCCCAGCCCGACTCCCAGAAGGTGGGGTGGGCATAGATGAAGAGGGCGTGCTCGTTGTCTACCCATGCCCCGTGGCTGTTGGTGGATCGCACCAGCAGGCGATGGCGCCCGGGGGGCAGGTTGTTGAAGGTGATGGAGTGCTCGGCACCCAGCGTGTTCCATTCGTGGTCGATGCCTTCGAGACGATAGGCATAGTTGATGAGGTAGTTGTCCTGATAGTCGAGGGCAGCGAAATGGATGGTGAGGTTGCGCTGGTCAGACTCCAGCTCGAGCGAGTCGTTCAGCAGCATCTGCGGCGTGCCCTTCCGGCCGTGCAGCTGAACGCCGGTGAAGACCAGCGGGGGCACAAAGCTGTCCTCCTGCCACAGCTCGGGCTGAAAAAGGACGAAGCCGTCGGTGGTCGTCAGTGCTATTTGACCCGTGACGGCGTTGAAAGCCGGCTTGGCCTCAGTGAACTCGATGTCCTCGCTGATGTTGTTGGGGCCGAACTGCCAGTGCTGGTGGGTGTCGTGATGGAGCATGCCGATGCTGTTCTCGCGGCCCATCCAGATATTCCCGCGCAGGTCCTGCAGCAGTGTGAGCACCGTGCCCTGATCGCTGAATCCGCTCACCCGGTGCAGGCGCAGCGGCTCGCTGAGCAGACTGGAGGCATCGGCCGTCTGCAGGCCACCGCCGACAGTGGCTATGTAGACCTGTCGGTCATTGGTCACCAGGGCCTGCATCACATCGCTGGTCATGAGTGAGGTACTGTCGCCAGGCACGTGCTTGTGGGCATGGAACTCGATGGCCTGTGGGTCGGCAAAATGCTCGGAAAAGGCGACGAGGCCGTTGCTGGCCGAGACGATGATGGTGCCGTCAGGGGTCTCCGTGATGCGCCTCACTTTGTAGAAGTTGTCAATCGGGTAGTTCTTCAGCCGTTCAGGGGCACTGAGGAAGACGTCGTCCTCGCCGTCGGCGGCCTCAGCAGGCTGGAAGAGGCAGATGCCGCGTTCGAAGGTGCCCACCCAGATGCGGCCCTGCTGGTCCTGGTGCACGTCGTAGACCTGGTTGCTGGGCAGCTGCCCAAGGGTGTAGTGCACGAGGCGCCCGTCGGGGTCGAGCCGGTAGAGGCCGTCGCCCTTGGTGCCAATCCAGATGCGCTGCTGGCGGTCCTGATAGAGACAGTAGATGTGGGTTGAGAATCGCACATGGCGGGATGTGAGCCGGCCTCGGCTGTCAAGATAGCCTTGAAGGGTGCCGTCGGCAGCATAGATGGCGAGGTCGCCGCCCAGGCTGCCGGCCCAGATGCGTCCTTGGTGGTCGAACATGATGCTGCGCACCTCGGTCATGCCCGTCACCTGAACCGTGTGTCGTTGTCCGAAACTGACCATCGACAGGTTGTGTTCGCCTGAGTACCACAGGTTGCCCTGCGCATCGAAGAGCCAGCGGTCGACGATGGGCTGGGTCAGGCTGGTGCGCAGCGGACACGCCACGAACCGTCGCTCACGCTCGTCGTAGTAGCCGAAGAAGCCCTGCTCCGTGGCAGCCCAGAGCGTGTGGCTGCGGTCTTCGTGGAAGAAGGTGCGGTTGCTCTGGCGCAGCAGGAGCATGGCGTCGCCCGTCGGCAGCAGTTCTGCTTGGCCGCTGGAGGGGTCGACGCAGACGATGCCGCCCCCATCGGAGCCCATCCACAGGCGTTGGCGGCTGTCGACGTAGGCCGTGAGCGCGCTCTTCAGCGGATCGACGCCGGCGGGCAGGCTCACCAGACGCCCACGGGCCCGTCGCACGTCGTAGACGTAGAGTCCGGCGTTGGTGCCGCCGACGAGCAGATTGTCGCCGACAGCCAGCAGGCGGCTCAGCGCCTTGACGGCAGCAGGCACGGCCAGCGGCTTCGGCTGCGAAGCGCTCGGCTCGGAGCGGCTGATGCGGCCGTCGTTAGTGCCCCAGAAGGTGATGCCGCCCACCGTCTGCACCTGTCGGAAGGGCAGGTCGCTGCGGAAGCTGCCGTCGAAGCGGGCCACCCCCCGGTCGGTGAAGACGCACTCATGGCCCTCGGCATCGATGAAGGCCCAGAAAATCTCGCTGGCTCCGAGCCGTTCGTCGTCAGGACTGACGACCTCCAGCCCGTCCTCCTCGTCGTAGCGACGGTCGTCAACGCGCACAGCCACCCCGCCCGTCTCGCTGCTCAGCAGCCATGTGTAGCCGTTCTTCAGGGCTATGGCGCGCGCGCAGTGGAAGGTGATGCCAAAGCGCTGGTTGATGCGGCTGGCAATGTCGACATACTGTGAGCTGCGGCGGCTGAAGAGGTAGGCGTTGAGGTCGTAGGTGATACACCAGATGTCGCCCGTGCTGTTGGTGTTGATAGCCAACAGGCGGTTGGTGGTCAGCACGCGCGGCCGTCCGTCGACGGGGGCATCGCGGAAGGTGGTAAAACGATAGCCGTCGTAGCAGGTCAGACCGTTCCAAGTGGCAAACCACAGCAGCTGGTCAGAGGTCTGAACCTGACTGGTCACCACGTTGGAAGGCAGACCATCGCGCAGGTTGAATTGCTTCACGCTGCAATAGGGTTGACACAGTGCGGACAGCACCGTCAGGGAGGAAGCAAACAGCAAGAAAAGGGTTCTCATCATAGCAATTGATTGTGTTGTTTGTATGGAAACACAATGCAAAGATACTTTTTTCCGATGAAACGGCAAAACGATTCCTCATTTTCTTGCAAGCACCATCTAAAAAAGCAATAAGTTTCGAGTGTCTGCTTCCACTCTAAGGTGCTCGGGACGGCTGCCATTGTAGCACCAGAGCTGCCTCAGTGCAGCACCTTTCTGACCGTACCGTCGGCCCAACGCACGATATTTAGCCCGCGGACCAGACCTGTAGACTGCACGCCACTGAGCTGATAGACGCGAACTGACATGGCTGCCGGCGCGGTGTACAATTCACGGACGGCAGTAGCACTAACGGCAGTGCTCTTCTCGCTCAGTCCACCATACTCGTTGACGGCCTGTACGCGGTAGGTGCCTGGCGTGGTGGCGTCGAAGGTGCTGCCGGTGGTGAAACCCACCACTTGGCTGTCGCGGCTGACGACGTAGCAGATGGCATAGGGAACGGGCTGCCACGACAACTGTGTACCATCGGCCTTAACTATAGGTGCCTCGCATGCTTCGCAAAGCATAAGCGGTTGCCAGTTGTCGGTGCCGCTCATGACGTTCTTTACCGTGTACTGGGCAGCCTCCTCATCGGTGAGGTGGTTCTTGGCTGTGCCGTAGACGCGTTGGCCATTGCTGTCAGTATAATAGTAGGTATCGCGACGCTGCGAGAGGTCGACGGGGTTGCCCTGCGCGTCGGTTGTGTTGTAGTCGGCCCAAAGTACAGGCAGGCCGCCCATCGTCGCATACCAGCCAGCGGCGGGCACGCCCACGAAAAGCTGTGTGTTGATGAACACGGTCTTAGGCGAGTTGTGCCAAGGACGTCCGAGCCAAACGTCGCTGACGGTCATGTCTGAGACGGGCCGAATGACGTTGTTCACGAATACATAGCCCCACTTCACATCGTCCCCGTGGCTGGGCGCCACGATGAAGCCGCCACTAGGACGGTTGATTTCGAGCGTATCGCCGTCCATGAACACGTTGCCTGAGTTGTAGATGAAGTCCACGGCACCCTCGATGATGGAGTGACGGATGTAATGACGGTAGTTGGAGGTGCTGGTGGTGATCCAAGTGTCCTGATAGCTGAGCAGACGGACGTGGTTCAGGGCAATGCGGTCGCCCTGAGTGTTCAGTGCCAGGGCCTGCGGGCCATTGCGTTTAGTATGGCCGTATTCGTTTTCGAGGGTGAGATTTTCGAAGAAGACATTGCTGGATTTCACCGTGACAGTGGCCCCGGCATCGGTACCCACAGAAGTGTCACCGCCAGAAAGAGCATCGTTTAAGATGACGGTCTGGTCACGGTCCTGCCCCACAAAGTGCAGGTAGGGCTTATGCTGAGGGATGTTCACATGCTCTTTGTAATGACCGTTTTTGATAAATATGAGCCAGGGGCGCATGCGGCTTGAGGGGGCTGCATCGACGGCGGCTTGCACCGTCGTATAGTCGCCTGTTCCATCCTTGGCCACGACGGCATCGTAAAGATGAGCTTCAGGCTGCCGGCGCTCCATGGTGGTGAAGCTGATAGTGGTGGCGGCAACGGGCTGTCCACCACGGCTCAGCAGCACGCCCTCGGGCATCTGGAAGGTATACTGGGTGGCGTAGTCAAGTCCACTGTACTGGAAGACGGCGCTTTTGCCACTGACGATGGGCACAAGCTGCTCGTCGCCAAGGATGGCGGTACCTTCGCCGGCCTGGATTTTCTTGTCGAAGGTGAGAACGATGGAACCATTGGACGAGATGCCCGTGGCGCCATCAGCGGGGTTTGATGAAACGAGCACAGCCGGCTCGCTGGCCTGTGTGCTGGCGTCGGCAGTTACGAAGATATTGCTGATGGCCAGACCGTCGTAATCGGTGGCGTTGCCTACCAAGGGTGAGTTGCGGTCGGGCATCCATCGCACAAAGACGCGATGCTGGTCGTTGGCAGCTGCAGGCAGCGGCACGTTGTCCTTGTCGACCCATCCCGAACCGCTGATGTTGAAAGTGGCTAATGTGGTGTAGTTCTTGCCGTCGATGGAGTACTGCAGGTTGTTGACGCTATAGGTGTTGTAGCTGCAGCCTAAGGCACTACTCACCTGAATGTTGCTATATCCGCGGGTGGAGAAGGATATCTCAAAATAGAGTCGCTGAGAACGCAGCTTCCAGATGCGTGCAGCATAGCGCCCGTTTTCCTGTCCGTTGCCGACGCCGCGGCTCAACCAGCTGCTGGTGGTGCCCTCCTCGTTGTGCAGCGAGAGCAGGCCAGCGTTCTCGCTGTCGCTCTTGTAGTCAGCGGCGCGCTCCTGTGCCGGCTGGTCGTTGTATAGGTCCCAGCCCACGATGTAGTCGGTGGACGAGTAGTGGGCAGTCACAGCCTGGTCGGCATCCATGCGCAGGATGCGGGTGGCGTCGGTGGTCTGGTCTTCCCATCCGATGAAGGTCAGCACCTTGTTATTGTGGGCAGTGAGTTTCACCTCTGTGCCCTCTTCGTACATGCGGCGTCCATCAACGAAGGTGCCCGCCGGCTCGATAGTCACCTGCTGAGGCAAGGCACCGTCGGTCAGCGAGAGCACCAAGGCATAGGTATTCTTGCGATCGTAGACGGCTGTCAGCTGTGTGTCGGCCATAATCTGGAAGGAGTAGGGATTGCTGGTGGAGACGACCGCTCCACAAGTATCCTGCCAACCGACAAAGTGGTAGCCGAAGTTCTCGGTGGCTGTTACCGTCACCTCATCGCCCTCGTCGAAGACTTCAGCATTGGGGGTAACGCTCACGGTGCCAGCGTTGGCAGGTGAGCACTGGGTGGTGAAGTGATACTGTGGCAACTCTACGTCGCTCTTCTGCTTTGCTGTGAAGACGATGTTGTTAATATTGGCCGTGGTGCCGTTTCCACCCACGCTGCGGAAGGTGATAGTCATGGTGTAAAGGCCGATGGCCATCGCCTGCGTACGAAAGTCATATGAACGCGCCGTGCTTGACCAGTCACCGTTGTTTTGGATGCTAATGTCTCGGTCGCAGACGGTGGTGCCACTGGCACTCTTGATGCTGAAATTCAGCGTCACGCTGGGCTGAGTGGTACCAGCAGTAAAGGCTATGGTGTAGTACTGCGCATCGACAGTATTGTCAAGTTCGTAGGTGGCATAATCTCCATTGGTCATCCAGTCGATGTGGTGGTCAGCACCGAAGTTGGCGCGGCTACCATGTAGCACGCCCCGTTCCATAACAAAGGGGTGACTTGCACTTGTGGGGATGACATTCAGCTGCTGGGCCTGGCCTTGTGCAGCCGTGGTGAGCAACAATCCTGCGAGAAGGAGGATGTGCCATGCAGTCAGAGGTTGTCTTTTTTTCATCATTGTTGCCTATAGGTTTCTTCTTGTCGGCAAAGGTACGACGAACCCAAGGCATCGAGGGGTATTTTTATCTCTTTTTTGTGGATTTTCTATGCAGGTCAGGTGTCGGAATGCGTTAAGAGCACCTAAACAACAAAATGTACACATGCTGTTATATAAGAATGTGTACCTTTGCATAGATAAAAAGGAACAAGAATCGTAATCAACAACAGCTATGAGAAGAAAGAATCTAATCTTATGTTGCCTGGCTATTACCGCCTCGCTGATGGCGACAGGCCAGACGCTACCCTATCAGGATGCACGGCGGCCCGTGGATGAGCGTGTGGAAGACCTGCTGCGACGCCTCACCATCGAGGAGAAAACGAAACTGATGATGAACGGCTCACCAGCCATTGAGCGTCTGGGTATCCCGGCCTGGAACTGGTGGAGCGAGGCTCTGCACGGCGTGGGGCGCAATGGACTGGCCACGGTGTTCCCCTCGTGCATCGGCATGGCTTGCTCGTTCGACAACGAACTCATCGAGCGCATCTACGTGGCCGTGAGCGATGAGGCACGCGCCAAAAACACCAAGGCCCGACGCGAGGGCAAGGTAGGGAAGTACAGCTGTTTGTCATTCTGGACACCAAACATTAACATCTTCCGTGACCCACGGTGGGGACGTGGCCAGGAGACCTATGGCGAGGATCCTTTCATGAACGCTGAAATGGGACTATGTGTGGTGCGCGGCCTGCAAGGGCAGTCGCACTTCGACGAGCATCGCTCTGACCAATATCTGAAGCTACATGCCTGTGCCAAACACTTCGCCGTACACAGCGGCCCAGAGAAGCTGCGCCACAGCTTCAACATCGAGGACCTGCCGCAACGCGACCTCTGGGAGACCTATCTGCCCGCCTTCAAAGCCCTGGTGCAGCAAGGCGGGGTGCAGCAGGTGATGTGTGCCTACCAGCGCTTCGAGGGTGACCCCTGTTGCGGCTCCCACCGTCTGTTGCAGCAGATACTGCGCCAGGAGTGGGGGTTTCAGGGATTGGTGGTAAGTGACTGCGGTGCCATCAACGACTTCTATCAGCCCCGACGCCACGAGGTGTCGGCCGACTCGGCGGCCGCTACCGCAAAGGCCATACTGAGCGGCACCGACGTGGAGTGTGGCTCTACCTACAAGAGCCTGCCACAGGCCATCGCCCGAGGCGACATCAGTGAGAAGGACGTCGACACGAGTGTGCGCCGACTGCTGCGTGGCCGCTTTGAGCTGGGCGACTTCGACAGCGACGACCTGGTGGGCTGGACACAAATTCCCATGACTGTGGTCGCATCGGCCGAGCACCGACAGATGGCGCGCCAGATGGCACGCGAGCAGATGGTGCTGCTGAAGAACAATGGTGTGCTGCCCTTAGACCATAGCGAAGGGGCCAACAACCGACTGATGGTGATGGGGCCTAACGCCGCCGACTCCACCATGCTGTGGGGCATCTACTTCGGAAAACCCGCCCACACCGTCACCCCATTAGAGGGCATCCAGAAGAAGGCAGGACCAGTGAGGTACCTCACAGCATGCAGCATCACCGATATGACAGTGAAGGAAATGGCCGTGGGCGGTCAGACAGAAGCCGCCGACGGCAGCACCACCCTGCAGATGAAAGAAATGGGTGAGAAGACCTACACCATTGACGAGATACTGGAGGCCTGCCGGGGGGTGGAGACCGTCATCTTCGTGGGTGGCATCTCGCCCAACCTCGAGAAGGAGCAGGCACGTGTCACTGCACCGGGATTCGATGGCGGCGACCGCACATCGATAGAGCTGCCGCAGGTGCAGCGCGACATCCTCAAGGCGCTCCACGCCGACGGCAAGAAGGTGGTACTGGTGTGCTGCAGCGGTAGCGCCGTGGGCCTGGCACAGGAGCAGGAGGAGACCTGCGACGCCATCATCGAGGCTTGGTACGCCGGCGAGCAGGGAGGCCATGCACTGGCCGACGTCCTCTTCGGCGACTACAACCCCAGCGGAAAGCTAGCCGTCACCTTCTATCGCGACGACACACAGTTGCCACCCTTCGACGACTACCGCATGCAGGGGCGCACCTACCGCTATTTCCGCGGCAAACCCCTCTACCCCTTCGGCTACGGGCTGAGCTACACCACGTTCAAATACGGTGAGGCCATTTTTGCTAACGACAAGGTGACCGTCAGCGTGAAAAACACTGGCAGCCGCGAGGGAACAGAGATAGTGCAAGTCTATGTGCGCCGTCCTGCCGATACAGAGGGCCCCGTCAAGACGCTGCGTGGCTATGCCCGCGTCACCCTCCAGCCTGGCGAGCAACAGCAGGTGGAAATCAGTATGCCACGAGAGCGTTTTGAAGTATGGGATGCCCAGACCAACACCATGCGCGTACTGCCTGGTAAGTACGATGTGATGGTGGGAGCATCAAGTGCCGATGGCGACCTGCAGACACTGCACGTAAACTTGAAGTAACACCTCCTCTATACAAAATATGCACATGAAACACAACATTCTGAAGATCGTGACCACCGCACTGCTGCTCACCGTGCAGCTCACGGCCACGGCACAAACAGAGAAAACACCAGCTTTTCCCGGGGCAGAGGGATTTGGCCGCTATGTGACTGGTGGGCGCGGCGGCAAAGTCTATCACGTCACCAACCTCAACGACTCAGGCACTGGCTCGCTCAGGTGGGCTAACTCCCAGCCCGGACCGCGCACCATCGTCTTCGACGTCAGCGGAACCATCTACCTGAAGTCAGCACTGAAATTCGCACCAAACACTACTGTGGCTGGCCAGACAGCTCCCGGTGACGGCATCTGCTTGGCCGACTATCCGGTCACCATAGGCTCGAACGTCATCGTGCGCTACATGCGCTTCCGACTGGGCAATCGACATGTCGACAAGCACGAGGGCGACGGTCTAGGCTCACTGGACGAGAACAACATCATCGTCGACCACTGCTCAGTGTCCTGGAGCATCGACGAGTGCCTCTCCGTCTATGGCGGAAGGAATCTCACCGTGCAGTGGTGCCTCGTGTCGCAGAGCTTGGTGAACAGTGGACATACGAAAGGCTCGCATGGATACGGCGGCAACTGGGGTGGCAGCGGAGCTTCGTTCCACCACAACCTTATTGCACACCACACCTCGCGAACACCACGCTTAGGCCCACGACAGGGCACACAGACCGACGAACGGATTGACATGCGCTGTAACGTCATCTACAACTTCGGAGGCAACGGGTGCTACGGTGGTGAGGGCATGAACGTGAACATCGTCAATAACTATTACAAGCCCGGACCAGGCTCACCCACCGGCACAAAGGGCATGCGCATTGCCGGCATCGGCATCCGTACCACCGACTACTGCACGAACAGCGACGGGACATGGAACGGATGGTATCCCATGTGGCACGTCTGGGGAAAGTATTTCGTGGAGGGCAACGTCAACACACAATACAGCCAGGTGACTCGAGACAACTGGACCTACGGCATGTACAACCAAATCACCAATGGCAGCGGCGTGGACTATACCTACACGCAACTCACCAAGGACACCATGCGCATCACGGAGCCTATACCCTTTGTCTGTGTCACCACACACGCAGCTGAGCAAGCATACGAGCGCGTATTGAGCTATGCCGGTGCCTCGCTTCACCGCGACCAGCTGGACAACATCATCATCAGCGACACCCGCAACGGCCAGGCCACTTACACCGGCACTGGGCTGGGAAAAGGATTCATTAACTCACAGAATGACGTGGCTGCCGGCATCGGTGGCGATGAGAGTCCATGGCCCGCGCTGAACACTCAGGAGGCTCCTGCCGACAGTGATGGCGACGGCATGCCCGACGCATGGGAGACGGGCCAAGGCCTGAACCCTGCCGACGCCAACGACGGCAATATGCGCGACGAAAAGGGTTACACCATGTTGGAGAACTACTTGAGCCAGCTCGTAGCAGACATCACTGAAGCACAGAACCAAGGAGGCAGCGTAGAAGGGTATACCGAGGAGGCTACGGAGGAAGACCTCACCGGTGCACTGACCATACCCACTGAAGCGCTCGACCCAAACAAGGCCAACATCATCACCAACCCCAGTGGCAGGAACGCGGCCAAGGTGCTCAATAACTCGTTCGACAGCTTCAGCCACAACGATCAGGCCGTCTTCATGCTCAACTGCAAGGAGGCGGGCTCCTACACCTTCACCTACGAAGCTGCCACCACACGCAATGACTTCCGACTGCGATTCGACTTTACCGACCAAAAGAGCGGACGCACCGAGGGCACGAAGACGCAAGCCATTGCCAATACCGGAGCATGGCAGACTTATCGCACCTACACCTTCGAAACAGACCTAACCACTGGTATTAAGCTGCTCACCATGACCTGGCTCAGCAGCAACGGACAGTACACGGGCAACGTGAAGAACATCCGCGTCAGCCTGACGGCAGAGTCGGCAGTGAACGACATCCACCGACTGGATGACACAGTGGGATCGCCACTTTTCAACCTCTCAGGCCAGCGGGTAAACAACAATGCCCGTCCCGGCATCTACATCCAGAACGGGCAAAAAATCGTCATTAGATAAACGGCAGCCTTTGTCTCAGGGGTGAAATCCATAGCAAAGCTATTGTCTTTAACTCCTTTAACTCCAAAAAAATATTCATCTGCTCAGTGCTCCCCACCGACTGACGGACTGCACGCGGTAGGTATTCTTTTTGTTGTACGGCGTGCGGCAGTCGGTGGTAAATCGCTTGGTTTGTCCGTTGACGGTCACCACATAGCCCACGGCATCGGCCACGGGCTGCCATATAAGGTACTTGCCAACAATGCCGACCACGGGCTGGGGGCAGGACGTCATTACCTGGCGAGGCTGCCAGCCATCGGTGCCCGAGAGCACATTCTCAACCGTATAGAGGGCAGCCTCGTCGGCAGTGATGACGGCCTTAGACGTACACCAGATGGTGTCTTTCTGCTCGTTCTCTACCCAGTAGCGCGAACAGCGGTGCGATAGATCCAGGCGATGCCCCTGCCAGTCGGTGGTGCCATACTCAGCAAAAAGTGTGGGCAGACCGCCCATGTGGTTGCGCCAGCCCTCGGGGTAGACGGTTACCTCGGCCTTAGTGTTGATGAAGGCCACTTTCGGTTGCGCATGCCACGGACGACCCAGAAAGACTTGAGTCTCGATGGCATCGCCCGGCGCAGTGATGACATTATCGCGAAAGACGTAGCCCCACTCTGTGTCGGGATGATGATTGGGCGCCACGATGTAGCCGCCCTTCTTGCGCATAATAAATAATGTGTCGCTATCGAAGAACACGTTTCCTTGGCCGTAGATGAAGTCAACGGCTCCTTCGATGAAACAATTAACGGCGTAGTTGCGTAGATTGGGCAAGCGGAAAGGCGTCAGCCAAGTGTCCTGGAACGACAGCAGGCCGCAGCGACTGAGCACCACTCGGTCACCCTGTGTGAAGAGAGCTAATGCCTGCGGGCCATCTTTCTGTTCGTGACCGTAGGAATTTACAAAGTTGATGCCCTCGAAGAATAAATTACTGGAGCGGGCCGTCACAGTGGCTCCCTCATCGACCTTCACTCCCGTGGGGCCACCACATAGGCGGTCGCAGCTGATTTGCGTTTTGTGGCGTCCTTCGCCGATGAGACTCAGATAGGGCTTTGACTCGGGAATGTCAACATGCTCCTTGTAAGTCCCCTCTTTGATGTAGATGCGCCAGGGCTCTGTGCGACCCACGGGGGCTGCGTCAATGGCGGCTTGCACGGTGAGATAGTCACCCGTGCCATCCTGAGCTACTACGGCGTGAAACACTTGACCGCCCTTCTCCTTGGCAGTGGCTGCTGTAGTAGTCACGGCTACCATCAGCATAGCAGATAACAGTATTGGATTTTTCATTGATGTGAATATAATTGATCTGTTGTACTATTCTTTGCAAAGGTACGGATTCCTTGCCTTTAAAGGGGGATTATCGTACTGAATATGGAGAAAAATAGTTTTTTGGATTCTGCTACTGCAACTCCCGCCAATTTTTCTCTCTTCTTTCTTCTTTTATTCGTACCTTTGCAAACGAACTAACAGCTATAAACAAAACGACAATGAAACGAACAAACTGCAAATGGATGATGCTGCTGGCTGCAGCCCTCATCACCTTTCACTTCTCCCTGCTCCCTGCCACGGCCGAGAACTATCCTTATCGCAGTGACTACCTGTGGCTGACAGTGCCCGACCATGCCGACTGGCTCTACAAGACGGGCGAGCGAGCCAAGGTGGAGGTGACGCTCTGCAAGTATGGCATTCCTCAGAACGTGACGGTGGACTACGAGATCGGCCCCGACGAGATGCCGCCTACAGACAAGGGCAGCGTGCTGCTGAAGGGCGGACGTGCCACCATCGACATGGGCACGATGAAGCAGGCGGGATTCCTCGACCTGCGCCTCCGCGCCACCATCGACGGACAGACCACGGAGCACCACGTCAAGGTGGGCTTCTCGCCCGAGCAGCTGAAGCCCTACACCAAGAACCCTCAAGACTTCGACGACTTCTGGGCCACGAACCTGGAGCAGGCGCGAAAGACACCCATCACGGTCAGCGTGGAACCGGCACCGCAGTACACCACCGACGACGTGGATGCCCTGCTGGTGAAGCTACGCACCGACAAACGGCACAGCATCTACGGCTACCTGACGAAGCCGAAGCGCGTGGGCAAGTACCCCGTGGTGATGACGCCTCCAGGCGCCGGCATCAAGACCATCAAGAATGTGAATGACGACTACAGCCGCCAGGGACTGATACGCCTGATGATAGAGATTCACGGACTGAACCCCACGCTGAGCGACGACACGTTCCAGGAAATCAGCAGCACCTTCTCAGACGAAAACGGCTATGTGCAGAACGGGCTGGACGACAGGGAGAACAGCTACCTGAAGCATGTCTACGTGGCCTGTGTCAGGGCCATCGACTACCTGACGACGCTACCCGAATGGGACGGACAGAACATCATCGTGCAGGGAGGCAGTCAGGGGGGAGCATTGTCGCTGATTACCGCTGCACTCGACAAGCGTGTGACGGCCTGCGTGGCCAATCATCCCGCACTAAGCGACGTGGCCGGCTATCAGGATGGCCGCGCAGGGGGATGGCCGCACATGAACCGACAGCACAACATGCTGACACCGCAGAAGGTGCAGACCCTGCAGTACTACGATGTGGTGAACTTTGCCCGCCGCATCGAGTGCCCCGTCTATCTGACATGGGGCTTCAACGACAATGTATGCCCGCCCACCACCAGCTACATCGTGTGGAATCTCATCACGGCTCCCAAGGAGTCGCTCATCACCCCCATCAACGAGCACTGGACTACCAGCGGAACTAATCAGCTTCAGATAGAATGGATAAAAAAACATTTGCGATAGCAGGCCTGCTGGCTGTCAGCTTTAGTATGACGGCCAGCGCCCAACAGCGGGAGAAGTATGAGTTTGAGCGCAATCTGCCCGTCTATGCCGACTCACTGATTGCCGACTTCAAATACCCTCTGGCGTGGGGACACAGCGACATTCGCGACTTCGACGCATGGCGACGGGCTGCGCGTCAGAAGGTCTTCGACTGCATGCTCGCCCCTCCTCCGCCCCCAGCCAGCGGTTACGACGTCAAGGTGCTGTGCGAGGAACAGCGGCAGGGTTACAAGGCCCGCAAACTGGAAATAAGGCTGTCGCGTTACTATACAGTGCCGGCCTATGTGCTGATTCCCGACGGTAAAGGGCCGTTCCCTGCCGTCAATGTCCTGCACGACCATGGTGGACATCTCTTCATTGGCAAGGAGAAGATGATACGGCCCTTGGACTGCGAGCCCGCCGACGTCAAGGAGGATGCTCAGCAGTGGCTGAAGGGCTATGAAGGACAGTTCCTGGGCGACTACTTGGCTCAGCACGGCTATGTGGTGCTGTCAACGGATGCCCCGATGTGGGGTGAACGAGGCCAGAAGGAGGGTGCTCGTCGCAACATGTACGACATCATAGCCGGCAACATGATGATGTATGGCGTCGACCTGTCGGCATACATGACGTACGATGACCTGGCAGCGACGGAATATCTGGCACAGATGCCCGAAGTGGACGAGCTGCGCATAGGATGTGCGGGCTGGTCGATGGGTGGCTACAGGGCCTGGATGCTGGCGGCACTGAGCGACCGCATCAAGGCCGGCGCCTCTGTATGCTGGATGGTGACTGCCGACGAGCAGATGTCGTTCAAGTATGACCGCACCGAGAATGGCGGCTTCGCCAACTGCTTTCCCGGGCTGCGCCGATGGCTTGACTATCCGCACGTGGCCAGTATGGCCTGCCCGAAAGCCATGCTCTTTATCAACGGCTCACAGGACAAGCTGTTCCCCGTGGCAGGTGTAGAGAAAGCCTTCAAGACAATGCATGACACCTGGGAGAGTCAGGGTGCAGGCGACAAGATTCAGACAGAACTCTGGGATATGCCCCACAGTTGCGGGCAGAACTCACAGCAATGCATTCTGGAATTCTTCAAGAAACACCTTTGACAGTAAGGGGTAAGGTCGGAACACAGCCCTCACGCTGGCCAGCCGACTATCAGCTATCAGAATGGCAAACTGACATTCAACTGCAAGACGGATGGAGCTGTATGTCATTCGACGATTATGGATACGGACATCAAGTCGTACAGTGACGACGAGGTGCAGCTGAGTGTTACCTACACCTTTCAGAAGGTGTGGCCTTCGCGCGCTCGCGAGAAAAAACGCGACTTATGACAGCCAGGCACGGAGATAATTCAGCCAGGCATTGAGTTCTGCTCGCCAGGCATGGAGATTATTTCGCCAGGCATGGAGTTATGCTCGTAAAGTGCCGCTTTATTCTTCAAGCGAACAGAGCTCGGATTCTCCGTCTCGGAAGAAAAAACAAATGAGTTTGTTTTGTTCTTCTCTCAACTTTTCGTACCTTTGCCGTCTGCAACGGCGAAGGTACTCCGTCTCGGCAAAAAAAGAAATGGATTTCTTTTGTTTTGCTCTCAACTTTTCGTACCTTTGCACCCTGTGAGCATGATGATACATGAAACAAAGAACTGACCAAGACGTATGAAGACAAGAAAATACTGGCTACTGCTCCTCATATTCATCCCCCATCTGCTGGTGGCACAACGTGACAACGGCGCTGTTGAGGACGATGGGGTGGAACTCACCATCAGTGCTGATGTGGTGAGCCAGTACATCTGGCGTGGCCAGGAGATGGGCAGCGTGTCCATACAGCCTACCATGGGCGTGGCCTACAAGGGATTGAGCCTCATGGCGCAGGGCAACATCGGCCTGTCCGACACATCCGACCCGAAGGAGCTTGACCTTACGCTCAGCTATGCCATGGGGGGACTGAATGTGGGCATCACCGACTATTGGGTCAACGCTCCCGAGGAACGCTATTTCCTCTACGACGCCCATCGCACCAACCATGTGTTCGAGGCTAACATCGGCTACGACTTCGGGGTAGCCAGCCTGCAGTGGTACACCAACTTTGCAGGCGCCGACGGCGTGAACAACGATGGCGACCGTGCCTACAGCAGCTATATAGAGGCCAGTGCCCCGTTCCGCCTCGCCGGAGCCGAATGGACCGCCGCGGCGGGTGTAGTGCCCTTTGCCACCGACTATTACGCCACCAGGGGCTTCGCCGTCACCCACCTGTCGCTCATGGCCGAGAAGGAACTCCGCATCACCGACACGTTCTCCCTGCCCCTGTTTGCGCAGGTAGTGGCCAACCCCTGCTCGCAGAAGGCCCACCTCGTCGTAGGACTAACATTGGCTATCGAGTAACAGGCATGACGATGTAGCCCGATTCCATCAAGTGAAGGGGGCTGCTGCGAAAGAAAACCATCATTTCCCTTTGCGTTTCATTCTTTTTTTGTACTTTTGCACCTCGAAATGAAACGGACGTATAGAACGATGTGGTTACTGACCACCCTGATAGCTGTGTGCCTGACCGTATGGGCAAGCTGGCAGGGACAGGATGACGTGTTGGAACAGGCATGCCAGCAACCTACGGAGTCCACCGTCACTACGCCTCATCGGCAGCAGCCACACGAGGCAGTGCTGACCGATGCCACACAGCTCTATCGCATCTGCAGCTCGCGCCCCCAGCGTCTCATTCCCACGCAGGGCTCCAGAAGCGAGCGTACCGTGGCTCCCCTCAGCGGGATGGCACGGCAGCATATTGTCAAACCCCTCCATTCCTACTACGACAGCAGATGCCGGTCGGAGTCGGCACCCTTCTGCCTGTCGGCCTCGCGCGACTACTATGTCATTGCGCTGAGGCACATCATTCGTTGAAAGATGTAGTCTTCAGTTATATCTCTTTTATCTTTCAACTTTTTAATTTTAATCATTTATACTATTATGCCAAGTATCAAACACTTGGAGATGGCTGGTGCTGTCTCCGCATATCAACATATCACTATCAAGAAATCATTGTTTTCAACCAAGGCTATCTATACGCCGACCCAGAGTCCTGTCAAGGCCATCGTGCTGGAATACACCCCGTCGGAAGGCGAGCGTGTGGCGCGTCTGCTCGACATGCCGTTAGACAAAATGGCAGCCGAAGTACAGCAGAAGGGCAAGCCTGAGGCTGGTGCCAACGGCAACTTCCGCCTGGAGGCCTGCCTCAGCGACGACCACCAGTTCTGTGCCCTCCAGCTATTACGGATTGCTGACTTCAGCTACCATCCACTCTTTGAGCCTCGGTTCTATGAGGGCAAGGATGCTGAAGCCATTGCCGTCATGCTATAGTTAAACAGTTATGGGGGTGGACAAACGTCCACCCCCATCGTTTTTTGTTCGTAAAATAGTCTGCTTACTCGTTGACGACTTTCTGTATGGTGCCGTCAGCGTTATAGAACAGGCGCTGCGCCTTCAGCGAGCGCAGGTGGGTGACGTCGTTGCTGGGCACGCAGTCATGGTAGAGCAGGTACCACTGGCCACGGAACTCGACGATGCAGTGATGGGTGGTCCAGCCCACGACGGGGTCGAGGAGCACGCCCTGATAGGTGAACGGCCCGTAGGGGTTGTCGCCGATGGCGTAGCAGAGGAAATGGCTGTCGCCCGTGCTGTAGCTGAAGTAATACTTGCCGTTATACTTATGCATCCACGATGCCTCGAAGAAACGGTGCGGGTCGCTGGCCTTCAGCGGCTGGCCGTCGGCATCGACGATGAGCACGGGGCGCGGTGCCTCGGTGAACTGCAGCACGTCGTCGGTCATGCGGGCCACATAGCTGGGCAGGGCTGGCGCGTCGGCAGGAGCCCACAGCTCGGTCTTCTTGTCCGAGGCATGGCCGATGTCGACATGGCCGGCAGGGGCGGCTTCGGTGTCGGGCTGTTGCACGGGGCGCACGCTCAGGGGCACATGCCACTGCAGCTGTCCACCCCACAGTCCACCATAGTAGCAGTAAATCTGGCCGTCGTCATCCTTGAACACGCAGGGGTCGATGCTGTAGGCTCCACGGATGGGGTGTTCCTGCGGGATGAACGGCCCCTCAGGTCGGTCGGCGATGGCCACGCCGAGGTGGAACTCGCCATTGTAGTCCTTGGCCGAGTAGACAAGATAGTACTTGCCGTCCTTCTCCACCACGTCGCTGTCCCACATCTGTTTCTCCACCCAGGGCACCTGGTCCTGGTCGAGGATGACGCCATGGTCGGTCACAGCACCGTTCTCCAGGTCGTCGAAGGAAAGCACGTGGTAGTCACGCATCTGGAAGTGTCCGCCGTCATCGTCGAAGACGTTGTCGCACTCGCGGTCGTGTGAGGGGTAGATATACAGTCGGTTGTTGAACACGTGAGCGGCCGGGTCGGCCATGTAGTCATTAGGAAAAAGGTAACGCGGTTTCATTTTTTTTATTATTATTGGTTATGGGACTTCTGGGACTTCTGGGACCTCTGGGGCTTCTGGGGCTTCTGGGGCTTCTGGGACTTCTGGGGCCTCTGGGACTTCTGGGGCTTCTGGGACTTCTGGGACCTATGAGAGTCTTACTGGTAGAGCTTGATGATTTGGTCAACCACGGGCTTGGCTTTGTACTGGCGGTCGAAGAGCAGCGGGTAGTTGGTGCGCCCCTTGATGGGCCAGCCGTTGAGCCACGAACCACCGTCGCTGACACCCCAGAGGGTGATGCGCGAGATTTGTGCACGGTGCTTGTAGTAGAGCTTGAAGAGGGCCTTCCAACGGTCGTCCAGCTCTTTCTGCTTGGCTGTGGGCAGACCCTCGGCGAAGGGGTTGTACTTCTGCTGCAGCTCGAAGTTCTGGCTGATGTCGGCGCCGCCGAAGCCCTGCGGGTTGGGCAGCACGTTGATGTCAAGCTCGGTAATCATCACCTTAACGCCGCAGGCGGCAAAGGCATCCATCGACTTCTCATATTCGTCCAGGTTGGGATAGTCCAGGCCGTTGTGGCTCTGCATGCCGACACCGTCGATGCGCAGCCCCTTGTCCTTCAGACTCTTCACCAGTCGGCAGACGGCCTCGCGCTTGGCAGCACCCGCCATGGAGTAGTCGTTGTAATACAGCTCGGCATCGGGGTCAGCCTCATGGGCGGCGCGGAAGGCAATCTCGATGAACTCCTCGCCCAGGAGGTTATAGTAGGGCGACTTGCGGAAGGAGCCGTCATCCATGATGGCCTCGTTCACCACATCCCAGCCGTGCACCTGGCCCTTGTAGTGGCCCACCACGGTCTTGATGTGCTTGATGATGCGCTCTTTGAGCACCTCCTTCGAGGCCGGGCTGGCGGTGTAGCCATTGGTGAACCACCAGTCGGGAGCCTGCGAGTGCCACACCAGGCAGTGGCCGATGACCTTCAGTCCCTGCTGTTCGCAGTATTTGACGAACTTGTCGGCCACGCGGAAGTCGAAGATGCCCTCGGCCGGGGCCAGCGTCTCGGGCTTCATGCAGTTCTCAGCCGTGGCGCAGTTGAAGTGGCGGCTTAGCACGGCGTCGGCCTCGGGCACCTGCCCGTCGCTCTGCCACTGGTTGACGGCAGCCCCGATGAGGCAGTACTTGCCTACTGCGTCCTTCAGCCCCTGTGCTCCTGCGGGGCTAAATGATAAAAGAGAAATGATAAATGCTATTATCACCCATGTGTTACTTCTGAGGATGCTCATCTCTATAAATGTCGTTTTGTTGTTTTCTTACTGTTGAAGTTATTTGGCATTTCGTGCGTTAGCGCGCGCCACAATCTCTTTGTTGATTTCGTCCAGTCGCTCGTCGGTAAGCGGATACTTGTAGATGAGGTAGCCAACCACGACAAGCAGAATGGCGGGGATGATGGTCGTAAACAGCAATATTGCGTTCTGTGCAGTGGCTGAATAGTCATTCAGCTTGGGATAATAGGCATTGACAGGCGCACTGATGAACGAAGCCAGGAACACCACGACAAAGATGCAAAGCACAAGCTGCAGGCACTTGCTTGCCTTGAACTCTTGCCACATCTGGCCGAATGAGACTGGCTTTTCAGGGGTCGTTGTGATGTTCTCCTTGCTGCCCATGAAGCAAAGCATCAACAGGAAGAAGCCGACGATGGCAAAGACACATGTTACCGTGAACCATGCCATGGGGTCAGTAGCCAGGGCAGAATCCTCGCTGGCAAAGTTAAAGCCTATCCAACCCATGACTAAAGGCGTAATCCAGCCGGCAATGGAGAAGCCAGCCTTGAAAGCGACGCCTGCAAGCGCATTGACGGTGGCAGCAGGTCTGTTCCCGGTACGATACTCAGCCTCGGTGATGACTTCAGGGACAAGTGCCCACATCAAGGAGCCTACGAGGAGCCCCACTCCGGTCATCACCTTTGCAATCTGGACGAGCGTGTTATAGCTGCTTACATCAAAGAACTTGCCAATGGTGAACAAGATGGCAAACCCAACCAGGCCGACACCGAGAAGCGTATAGTACAGTCCCTTCTTGCCCAGCCATTTCTTCAATATCGGCATTGATGGCAGGATGATGAAGGCGGGAATGGTGCCAATAGCCATAAATGTGGCCTGGTTCCAGTCAATGGCTGCATGGACGCACATGGCGAGTCCGATGGGGAAGCCAGCCTGGACGATAATCTGACCGAGGTTGGCACAGACCATTCGCGTAGAGGTGAGAATCAGCACTTCGTCGTTGTCGCGGGTCATGCTGGCCATGATGGAGCCGTAAGGAATGTTCACCACTGAGTAAATCATGCTCAGCACGGTATAGCTCAGGGCAGCATAGATCATCTTCATGGGCATGGACCATGTTGCGGCCATAGGAAGCATCAGCAGGCAGGCAGCCACTGTGAGAGGGATGCCACCGTAAAGGAGATAGGTGCGATACTTGCCTAACTTGGGATTGCGGTTGTCAATAAAGCGCCCGACGACAGGACTCCAGAAACAGTCAATGAGACGAACCGTGAGAATCAGTCCGCTGACGAAGGCGGCATTGATTTTCAATACCGTGGTCAGGTAAATCATCAGGTAGGTTGCAACCGTCTGGAAAATCAGATTCTGGGCCAGGTCGCCGGAGCCGAAGCCGATGCGCTGTAGCCAGGTGAGCTTGTAGAAGCCTTGCGATTCTTGTTGTGACATGTTTTGTTATTGCTTAGATTGTTATTTGTCCTGCAAAGGTAGTAAATTCTGCTGAAGCAGGCGTTTGTCAATATTGCAAATAGTTGTGTTTTTGTTTCATGGCAGTCGTTTGGGCCCTTGCATGTGTCACCTGAGATAGTCCTGACGGTCGGGGCCGATGTAGAAGCCTGCCTCGGGCGGCTGGTTATATCCCACATTCTGGTAGGCCACCGAGAGACGGTAGGGCACGTCCTGCATCAGGCACATGATGCGGTAGTCGGTGGGAATGGTGGTGGTGTAGATGCGCAGCTCGGTGGACTCGCGGTTGCGTACGATGACCTCCTCGCGCCAGTCGCCCAGGATGTCGGCCTGCAGGCAGGGGTTCGACTTCGAGCCATTGTTGAAGACCACGCCCTCAAACTTCTCCACGGTGTCGATGCTCTTCTCCATCCAGTTGTATTTCGTCACCGTCTCATGGTCGAGCAGCTCGCGCAGCAGGTCGCCGTCCCACCAGATGCCGAAGTTGACCGGCAGGTATCTGCCGTTGAGCACCAGGTTGTTGTCGTGCTGCGGGTCGCTGGCATCCTTGGCCGTTGACACGATGCCGCCCTTCATGTCGCGTATGCCGTGGCTGTCGGTGCTCCACATCTCCACACCCGGCGTGGTGGGGTCGATGTCGGCAGCCATGGCGCGCCCCACATCGGTGTTGCTCTTGACTTGGAAGATGACCTTGCCCGTTGCCGCGTCGCGCAGGTCTGAGCCGTCGCGCTTGTTCTCATGGCAGTCCCAGATGTAGAGTCTGCCCGTCTGTGGGTCTACAATCTGGTGGATGGCATCGCCGTGGCCGAAGCCAGTGTTATACAGCCCCTTGCCGTCGTGGTCGATGGCCATCGAGCCGTAGGTAATCTCGTCGCAGCCGTCGCCGTCCACGTCGCCCACCCGCAGGTTGTGGTTGCCCTGTCTGGCATAGCTGTGCCACGGCGCGTCATTGGTGTCGAACACCCAGCGCTGCTTCAGCTCGTGTCCGTCCCAGTCCCATGCGGCGATGACGGAGCGTGTGTAGTAGCCGCGGCAGAAGATGGCGCTGGCCCGTCGGCCGTCCAGATAGCCCACGGCGGCGAGGAAACGGTCAGAGCGGTTGGCATTGTCGTCGCCCCAGTCCTTCGTCTTGCCTCGGGCTGGGATGTAGGGCTTGGTGCACAGCGCGCATCCCGTGAGGCCATCGAACACGGTGATGAACTCTGGTCCGCTGAGGATGCGCCCCAGCGTGCGTCGGTTGTCTTTCTCACGATAGTCGGCGGTGGAGTCGCCGATGGCGGTGCCTACGCCATCGCGCGTGCCGTCGGCCGTCCTGACCATTAGCTCAGCGCGCCCGTCGCCGTCAAGGTCGTAGGCGATGAAGGGCACATAGTGAGCGCCAGAGCGGATGTTGGGTCCCATGTCAATGCGCCATAGCAGGGTGCCGTCAAGACGGTAGCAGTCGAACAGCGTCGGCCCGGTGAAGCCTGCGTGGGCGTTGTCGTGGGCATTGGAGGGGTCCCACTTCAGGATGATTTCATACTGTCCGTCACCGTCCACATCGGCCGCCGTCGCATCATTGGCCGAATAGCGGTAGGGCCTGCCGTCGGGCGCCATGCCGCCCTCTGGCTTCTGTAGCGGCAGGGGCAGGTAGCCCACCGGGGCATGGGCCTTCAGGGTGAAGGCGGCTCCCTCCTGCAGCGGCACTGGTAGCTGCGCCATCTGGCCGGGCAACAGCGTTTCTTCGGTGGGCAGGGGCGCCACGGTGTACAGCACATCGGCCTCAGGGCTGAGTGGATGCTCGTCGATGAAGCAGGTGCCACCGTCCTTCAGCGCCTTTGTGTTCAGTTGCTCGCCGTTGCGATAGACGTTGAAGGGCAAGTGGCGAGGGTCGTCGCGCAGGGTGCGCCAACTGACCATCACCCGGCCGTCGGCCATGGGCACGGCCACCACGCCGCGGTTCAGCCGTTCCATCTGCAGTTGCCCGTAGTCGTAGGCTGACTGGGCCTGGGCAGCGCACACATTCAGCAGTGCCATGGCTATGATAGTAAGACTTTTTCTCATTGTCAGTTTAGGTTTTATGATTGTCAAATAATTACTTGTGCAAGGTTAGTGCATCAGATAGGTGAACGCCTCCTTCAGCCTGTGGGCTTGGTCGAAGGCATCTGTATCAGACTGCATCTCGTCGCCCTTCAGCTGCTGATGCACCAGCTCGTCGTTCTGCCAGTAGTAGCGGGCTTCAAAGCGTCCTACGGTGGGGTCAATGCTATCGCCTGAGAGATAGGCAAAGATAATGTCCCCATTGCCCTTCAGCAGATACTCTTCGTAGTGCTTACGGGCTGCCACGTTATAAGTAATGGTGATGAAGTAGGGCTTGCTGATGTAGTCGCCAGCATCTTCATCAAAGTCGGTGTTGAAGTAGTAGGTCACTATCTTGTCCTGATGACCTATGGCTGCCGCCATGTGACTGATGTTGACAGTCATCTGGTTGCGCGTCTCTTCCGACATATTGTTATACGCAATCATCTGCTTGGCTTCAGCATACTGTTCGCGGATGTTGTCGACGGCCTTCTTCGCAGCACCTGTCTGTGCCTGTGCTCCCATGGCTGTCAGGAGGAGCATGATAGTCAATAGCTTCTTCATAATTATCGGTTATTCATTTATGAATAGGAATAGTTTTTTCATGTCAGTTATAGTTTAATGAATATTTTGTTTCTCCATAGCGCGTAGCCAATGGCATAGTTGATGGCTACGAAGGTGAGGGCGTATGCCAGTGAGGCCCATTTGTCCCATACTATCACGCTGTGCAACGCGTTGTAGATGATGTCGCTGATACCGAAGTGGCCGAAGAGGATGGCCAGCAGCTCGCTGCACACATAGAGGGCCAGGGCGTTGACGCCGAAGACCGTGAACAGTTTAGAGTTTAGAGTGTAGAGTTTAGAGTTCTTGGCTTCGCCGCTTGGCTCGTCCAAGAACTCTACACTATTCACTCTACACTCTATACTCAATAAAAGGCCCAACAGCAGGGCGGCCAGCCCGCAGGTCACCAGCACATAGCTGGGACTCCAGATGCGCTTGTTCAGGGGCAGCCCGTAGGTCAGCAGATAGCCGATGATGACGCACACCGTTCCCACTGTAAAGATGGCCAGAGCCTTGCGCTCAGTTGTGCTGCTCCCCTTGATTAGCTTGCCACACCAGAAACCGATGAGCACATGGGCCACGCTGCTGATGGTGCCCAACAATCCCTCGGGGTCGACGGGACTCTTGTGGTACAGGTGGTCGTAGCCAAACAGTTTCAGGTCGGCCTGCGCCAGAATATTGACGGAGGCATCCTCAGCATAGCCATTGCCATATATTAATAATAATGTATAAGCGGCCAGCAGCAGGACAATGGCGTGCGGGGTATAGCGGTGGTTGGCGTAGAGGGCGAAGAGTGAGACAAAGAGGTAGCACAGGGCGATGCGCTGCAGTACTGCCCAGATGCGCAGGTGGCCAAAGCAGAGCACGTCGCCCTCGATGGCGTGGTCCAGCCAGTTGATGAGCAGCCCTATGGCGAAGAGCAGTACCGTGCGTTTCACCACGCGGCGCAGCACGGCGGCAGTGGGCGTAAACTGCGACTTCGACAGCGACAGGAAGCACGACACGCCCATGATGAAGAGGAAGAAGGGGAACACCAGGTCACAGGGTGTCATGCCGTTCCACTTGGAATGGCGCAACATGTCGAAGGACTCACCGTAGCCGTTGTTCACCAGAATCATGCCCGCCACGGTCAGACCGCGCAGGATGTCGATGGATTGTAGTCGCTGGCTGTTGCTCATGTCTTAGTATTCGTAGAGGGTGATGTGTAGCATCTTCCATTCGTCCACGCCGATGCGGGCATGCCTTCCTTGATGGGTCTGGTCGCCGTTGTGGCGGCGCAGATAGTGCATCTGCCCGGCGTCGTCGATGCTCACCTCGTCGACGGCCAGCAGGCCGAGCCGCTTGCCGCTGAAGGGTGGGGTAGTGGTGCTGCTGGCACCGCCAGCCTGGGCAAAGCCATCTTCGCCAAGGCGTTGCTGTGCTTCTTGCTGTTTCTCGCTGCGCGTCTTGAAGTCAACCACCACGCCGGTGCCGGCCAGCAGATAGTCATGCCGGCCCAGCCTGATGAGCATGGCACCGCCCTCGGGCCATGTCGAGCCGTCGGTGGCCCGAGGGTCCCAGGGAAGGGTGAAGAAATGACGGCAGGTCATCACCACACCGTCGTCATCGATGATGCGTTCCTTGTCGTCCTGGTCGAAGAGCAGGCCCCATGTCGTCTCGCCCCTCTTGGCCGGCTGGCGGTTGAACAGCTGGCGCAGCAGTCCGTAGGCGTGTGTTACCGATGCCGTCTCTTGGGGTTGTGCCTGGTCGATGGCAAAGGGGCTGAAGCCCAGCGCCTGGTGCTCGCCGAAAGCATAGAGGGCGCGCGCACCGCTGTTGATGCAGCAGCGGCTCTCAGGAATGAACAGACGGTTCTTCACCTTGCCGCCGTCCTGTGGGCGAAGGGGCATGGCATACTGTGCTGCCCACTGCTTGAAGCCCGTGTCATAGATGTCGGGTGCCAGCAGGTCTATGCTGGGGGCACCCTGGTGCCAGAAGTCGATGAGGTGTGCCAGCGGCCCTGCCGACGGATATTCGCCCGGCTTGCGCCCTCGGCTGTTCATGGCCGCATTGACATACAGGGGCATGTCATGGATGCGCCGTGCCGCCTGGGCCAGATGCTCCACATAGCGGGCATAATGCAGCGCCATGAACTGTTCGTCGGCGGCATCGCCGGTGCCGTAGCGCTTGGCCCATTGCTCCTGTTGATAGACTTGCTCAGCCAGGGGCGAGTGGTCGCGGGCCGACTCCAGCATGCCTATCTCGTTCTCAATCTGCATCATCACCACAACCTCATGGTTCGCATCCTTCTCAGCTATGCGCCTCATCAGGGCCGAGAAGGCTGACAGGTCGGCCTGCAGCACGTTGTCGCTGAAGCAGGAGGCTATCTCTAATGGCTTGCCCGCCTGGGTCATGGCCCGTGGAAAGCGCTTGGTGTCGCGCTTTAGCCAGGCCGGTGCGTAGCACGACATGGAGTTCTTCCATGCGCCGAACCACAGGAACACCAGCTTCAGCTGCTGTTCGCGGGCCTTGTCGATGCAGTGGTCGATGAGTGTGAAGTCAAACTGTCCTTCCGCTGGCTCCATCAGCTCCCAGTAGGCTGGCACCAGCACGGTGTTCAGCCCTATCTGCTTCATGCGTGGCAACACCTCGTCAATGTCGGCTACCGAGGTGGCGGCCGAGTTGCTCAGCTCGCCGCCCAGTATCCTTAGCTCTGGCTGTGCCGACGCAGTGGGGATTAACGCCCATGTCAGCAGGGCAGCCAGCCCGGCGGTCAATAAACTCTTTTTCATCCTTCCGAATAACTGCTGCTTGTCATTTGCTGTCCGCTACTTCACCCCCTTCAGCACCTCGGCGGCCTTCAGCCCCATGGCCTTGTATCCGGCGGCATTGGGGTGCAGCCAGTCGAACTGATAGTCGGCCCGCATCCAGGTGGGCTTCTGCGGGTCGCTAAGCACCTTGTCGAAGTCGATGACGGCATCAAACTTCCCGCTGGTGCGAATCCACTGGTTGATGGTCTGGCGGAGTGCCTCGTGATAGAGCGACCAGTACATCGTGTTGCCGATGGGGGTGATGGTGGCGCCGACGACCTTCAGCCCGGCTGCGCGTGCCTTGCTGATGAACAGCTCGTAAGCCTCGATGAGCTCCTTCTCGGTCTGTTCCACATTGCGGCTGCTGCCGATGTCGTTGATGCCCTCGTAGATGACGATGCCGGTCAGTCCGCGTTGGCCCATGATGTCGCGGTCGAAGCGCTTCAGTGCCGGTTCGCTCAGTCCACCGCGTAGCACGCAGTTGCCGCCGATGCCGAGGTTGAGCACGGCCGTCTCGCCGCCCAGTGCCTCAGCACACACATCAGTCCAGCGGTTCTGCAGGTTGGTAGTGGTGCCACGCCCGTCGGTGATGCTGTTGCCCAGCACAGCCCAGCATGTGGCGCCTTCGCGCTTGACGTCGATGGCCGCAATGTTGTACCAATGGTCAAGGGCCTCCTCCACGACGAAGGACTTCTTGGGCTTCGACTGCCCTTTCATAATATATGATGTAGTGCGCGAGCCGCGGTGTGACGTGACATTCTTCGGTGTCTGCCCGTAGTTGATGGTGATGGCCAAGCGTTGCAACGGCTTCAGGTTATAGCGTAGCTCATCGCTGAACACGGCCTGTCTCCCGCTGATGGTAACGCTGCGCTGTCCGTTGAAGGTCAGGTAGCGCACGCTGCGGTTGTCGATGGCCGTACTGTCCAGAGCGTCAGCAATATAGATGGAGCGAATCTCTACAGGTTCTTTGCTGAACTCGTTTGACAGCTGGAGGCGCAGCACATCGCCGCCAATGCTGACGTGTACCACCTCCCGTAGGGCGTTGTCGGTCAGAACAGTTACCTGCGGCATGTCGCCGCTACCCGTAAATTCAGGTGCCGTGGCCCAGGTGCCCACCCAGTCATCGGCATTGGCGCTGAGACCTTCTGCCATGAATAGCAGCATCGTCAGCATGGTGGAGTAGAAAGTTTTTTTCATCTGATTTAAGTTGTTATTTAGGTTTTGTGTGCAAAGTTACGAAAAAACGAGTGAAATGAAAAGAAAAAGCTTGCTTTTCTTTTCATTTCCGAGCGCAATGTAACTTCGGCGAAGCTAAAGTTCGCGAAAAGTCGAGAGCAAAACAAAGGAAATCATTTTTTTTGTTGTGGCCGGTGGCAAAGGTGATGGTGGTAAGTGCCGGCAGCGTCGTTCATGGCTGCTGACAGGGGGAGAGGAAGCATGGCCGGGCGTACACTTCGTTCGTTTTTGCCGAATTAAATTCGGCAGCAAAAGACGAAGGAGGCAGAGAGGGAAATCGTTCAGAGAACTCATTGGCTGATGCTTGCTTTGGGCCGACTTTGATGCCGGCCATGACATTGAAAGGAAAAAAATTGGACATTTCCTTTTTTATTTAAATGTTTTTTCTTAATTTTGCACCACTAATAACGGATTGCTACTATCATGAAATACTTACACATCGCAATACTGCTTCTGGCAGGCATCCTGTGCGGCTCAGCACAGAACACACTCTTCTATTCCAGTGACAAGCTGTCCAACTCAGGCATTAACGACATCTGCCAGGATGGGAAGGGCTATATATGGATAGCCACCGAGTACGGTCTGAACCGATTCGACGGCTACCGCTTCACTCCGTTCCTAAACCAGCCACAAGACAGCACCTCGCTGTGCTACAATGTGGTGTGCTGTTTGGTCTGCGATACCAAAGGGCGCCTGTGGGTTGGCACCAGCAAGGGTCTGCAGCGCTACGACTATGCTACGGGCACGTTTGTCAACTATCACTTCCCCGACGGGCTGCACCCTCGTGTCAGTGACATCATAGAGTGCCACGACGGTCGCATGCTCTTTGGTACAGCGGGTTACGACCTCTACACCCTTGACGAGAACACCGGACGGCTGCGTGAGGTGCCCGAGGCAAAGGCCAGCGACAGCGACTCCTATTTCCTCTATCTCTACGAGGATGCCAAGGGCGGGCTGTGGCGTGCCAGTGCCAACAACTATAGCTATCAGCCAGCCGGACAGGGGCTGACGCTGTTCGACAATCAGCCATACGGCGTGCCCACCGCCTTCTTCGGTTATCAAGGTGAGACGGTCATTGTCTGCCGCGACGGCCTGCTCGTCTATGACGGCACACAGCTGCGTGATGCACCCATCGACATCAGCGAGGCCGGGCGTAATCCAGGCTTCCGCACCGCCATCACCGACCGTCAGGGCAATGTCTATCTGGGTACGCGCGGCAATGGCCTCTACTGGCTGCCCGTCGGCACCCGTAGCCTGCGGCGCTATCCTTTCAGCGTGCAGGGCTATGACCTGAACGCTTCGAAGATTTGGGCACTGGCCGAGGACCGCCAAGGCAACATCTGGGTTGGATGCCAGCAGAAGGGATTGCTGATGATTCCCCAGCGCAAGCCCCAGTTCTCATCGTGGAACTTTGCTGCACAGCGTGTTGAGATAGGCACCTTCGTGTCGTCGGTGGCTGATGGTGCCAACGGTGTCACCTGGTGTACGGTGCAGAACAAGGGCGTCTACGGGTTTGGTGCTGATGGCCAGCTCGTCAGCCATCCCGATGCCCCCGATGATGTGGAGTTCATCTATCGCGACAAGCAGCAACGCTACTGGCTGGGCACCAGTCATGCCGTCTTTGAGTACGACCCTGTGACGGGCAGCCGGCGGATGCTCACCGACTTTGGCTGCGACAAGTTCAACGACATGACCGACAACGGTCATGGCACCCTTGTGTTCTCAGCCTTTGCCAAGGGCATCCTCGTCTACGACCAGGCCACAGGCACCTTTGAGCATCACTCCATGCACGACGCCGATGACCCTGTGCTGGGGCGTCTGCCCAACGACTGGGTGATGCAGCTCATGCCCGACCACGACGGCCTCATCTGGATTGGTACCAGCAATGGTGTCGGCTGCTACGACCCCAAGACACACTCATTCAAACCCTTCGGCTGGAGCCTTCTGGCTGAGGACCGGATGTGCTATTCGCTGTGCGAGACCATCGACGGCGACATACTCATTGGATTGGAGCAGGGCCTGCGCATCTGGCGCCGCGCCACCAACACCCTCGAGGAGTTCCCCGCCGAAGGCACGCCCCTGCAGTCGCTGTCCATCAGTTATATCGTTCAGGACAACGATGGCGACATCTGGTGTGCCACACAGAACGGACTGTGGCGGTACGGTCAGCGGCAACGACAGTGGCAGGGCTACATCAGCGGCTCGGGACTCACCACGCGTGAATATATCAGCGGTGTGGGTATGCACGACGATGCCGACCGCATCTGCTTTGCTACCGCCGAGGGCCTCACCACCTTCACGCCCCAGCAGGTGCGCAGCGTTCAGCCCACCCCAGGACAACTGCTGCTCACCGCCTTCTACATCGATGGGCACCCTGTCACTACGCTGACGGAGTCTGGTGGACGACAGGTCACCGAGCAACCCGTGGACGAGAGCACACGCTTCACCGTCAGCTATCTCGACAATTCCGTGCTGCTTGAGTTCTCGCTCCTCAACTATTCCAATGCTGAGAACACCATCATAGAGCACCGTCTGGGCGGTGGCCAATGGAAGGCCAACGAGCCAGGTAACAACAGCGTCAGCCTCACTCATCTGGCCAGCGGCACCTACAGGCTTGAGGTGCGCGCCGTCGACAACGGCGTGGTCTCCTCGCCGCTCACTGTCACCATCGTCGTGCGTCCGCCTTGGTACCGTTCCACACTGGCCTACGTCATCTATACCCTGCTGTTGCTGACTCTGCTGGCCACTGCCGTCTATCTGTGGCGTCGCCGCATGCGTCGCCGTCAGGACGAGGACAAGATGAAGTTCCTCATCAATGCCACCCACGACATACGCTCGCCGTTGACGCTCATCATGGGCGCACTGAAGAAACTCAAGGGCTCTGACGCTGCCGACAGCCCCTCAGTGGATGCCATCGAGCGCAACACCGACCGCATACTGAAGCTCGTCAACCAAATCCTTGACGTCAGGAAGATTGACAAGCAGCAGATGAAGCTGCACTGCCAGCTCACCGACATGCACGCCCTGCTGCAGTCCATCAGCAAGGTCTACGAATACTCAGCCGACGAGCGGCACATCACCTTCACACTCACACCTCAGCCGCAGGAGCCCATCATGGCATGGGTCGACCGCACACAGTTTGACAAGGTGGTGAGCAACCTCCTCTCCAATGCTTTCAAGTTCTGCAGCACTGACGGCACCGTGGCCATTAGTCTCGCCACCGGGCACGACGACCGTGCGCGCGGAGCACTGAAGGACTATGTTGAGGTGAGCGTCACTGACACCGGCATGGGTATGAGCAGCGAGACACTCGACCATCTCTTCGAGCGCTTCTTCTCCAGCCGTGACCACAATGCCCCCCACGGCGAGGGCACGGGCATTGGCCTCAACCTGTGTAAGATGATTGTCGACATGCATCACGGCTCCATCGTGGGACGTAACCGTGACGATGGTCAGACAGGTTCGGTCTTCACCGTCCGTCTGCCACAAGGGCGCGCCCACCTCAGCGAGGAAGAGATTGACGAGACCGATGACACTCCCGTCACCGCAGTACACATCAATAGCAAGAAACAGCCCACCTCGCGCCACCACATCCTCATTGCCGACGATGATGAGGAGATAGCACGCTACATTGCCGACGAGCTGGGACCCTACTACCACTTCACCACCTGTCCCAACGGTAGGGAAGCGCTGAAGGAGCTCCTTGCACCCACCACGGGCGGCGACGAGATGGCCTACGACCTGGTCATCTCGGACGTGATGATGCCTGAGATGGACGGCTTCACCATGTTGCGCATGTTGCGGGCCAACATCAATATTGCCCACCTGCCCGTCATCATGCTCACCTCGAAGGGTGACATCGGCAACCGCTTAGAGGGACTGGAGAAGGGCGCAGACGCCTACCTGACCAAGCCCTTCAATATCGACGAGCTGCATGCCACCATCAACAACCTCATCAGCATGCGCCTCCGCCTGCGTGGCAAATACTCAGGCCAGCAGTCGCCCCAGGGCAAGATTCAGAACATTGAGATGAAGGGCAACGACGAACTGCTCATGGAGCGCGTCATCAAGAGCATCAACGACCACCTCAGCGACAGCGACTTCAGCGTTGACACACTCTGTGCCGAGGCCGGCATCAGTCGTGCACATCTGCACCGCAAGATGAAGGACATGACAGGCATCGCCATCTCAGAGTTTATACGCAACATACGCATGGAGCAGGCAGCCCGCCTGCTGCGCCAGCAGAAAGTGAACATCTCGCAGGTGGCCTACTCGGTGGGCTATTCCAGCCTGCCGTACTTCTCAGCCGTGTTCCGCAAGCACTACGGTATGTCGCCGCGCGAATATGCCGAGCAGCAGCATGAGTAGCCCTACTCCCAACCCCTCCACCCCACACGGCTCTGCCGCTTGATGGCGAAGGGACGCAAGAACTGTTCGTAAAACGATAGAACGATGTTAGTCAAGACCTATAGCGCAGCAGTAATGGGGTTAGAGGCAACCACCATTACAATAGAAGTAAACCTGACGCGGGGCGTCATGTTCCATCTGTCGGGAATGGCCGATACTGCGGTAAAGGAAAGCTACGACCGTATATGTGCCGCACTGCCCAATATAGGGTTCCGGACCCCAACGGCCAACCTTACCATCAACCTGTCTCCGGCTGATATGAAAAAGGAGGGCAGTGGCTTTGACCTGCCCATGGCCGTGGGCATATTAGGAGCCGACGGGAAAATAGACAGTGGTCGCCTGCAAGACTATATGCTCGTAGGAGAGCTTGGACTGGATGGTCAGCTGAAGCCTGTCCGCGCCATACTCCCGATAGCCATCAGAGCCAGGAAGGAGAAGTTCAAGGGACTCATCGTTCCCAAAGAAAACGTCCGTGAAGCGGCCATCGTTAACAATATCGACGTTTATGGCATGGACAACCTGGCCGATGTCGTCGCCTTCCTGAATGGAAACACCTCCTATAAGCCAACAGTGGTCGATACGCGTAAAGAGTTCTACGAGCATCAGTACAGCTATGACCTGGACTTTGCTGACGTGAAGGGGCAGGAGAGTGTGAAACGAGCATTGGAGGTGGCATCGGCAGGTTCGCACAACATCATTCTTATTGGCCCGCCGGGATCGGGCAAGTCTATGATGGCGAAGCGCTTGCCGTCCATCCTTCCGCCTCTGTCGCTGGCTGAGAGCCTGGAAACAACGCAGATACACTCCGTTGCAGGAAAGCTGGGCAGCAATGTGTCGCTTATTACCCAGCGCCCTTTCAGGAGTCCTCATCATTCTACCTCCCAGGTGGCAATGACCGGCGGAACAGCGAAAGCCACCCCAGGTGAGATTTCTCTGGCTCATTTCGGAATCCTTTATCTCGACGAGCTTCCTGAATTTTCAAAGGCAACGCTTGAAGTCCTGCGCCAGCCGTTGGAGGACAGGAAGATTACTATTGCCAGGGCCAACTATACGGTAGAATATCCATGCTCATTCATGTTGGTTGCCTCAATGAATCCCTGTCCCTGTGGCTATTATGGCGACCCCACCCATCACTGTGTCTGTACACCAGGGCAGATACAGCGGTACACCTCCCGTATCAGTGGACCGTTGATGGATCGCTTTGACCTGCAAGTCGAGGTCCCGGTGGTGCCTTTCAAAGACCTTTCGAAGATGAAGCCTGGCGAGCCGTCGGCCGTCATCCGCGAGCGGGTCCTGAAGGCACGGCAGATTCAGGAGGAACGCTTCAAGCCCTTTAAGGGCGTCCACTCCAACGCCATGATGACTGAGCGCATGCTCCACGAGTTTGCCGAGCCCGATGCCGCCAGCCTCGACATGCTCCGCATGGCCATGGAGCGCCTCAAACTCTCCGCCCGTGCCTATAGTCGCATCCTGAAGGTGGCTCGCACCATCGCCGACTTGGAAGGAAGTGAGAAAGTAGAGGCGGTGCACATCGCCGAGGCCATCGGCTACCGCAACCTTGACCGCGGTGACTGGGCGGAGCGAAGGGCATAATACAATTATGTGCTGGATGATATTATATATAATTTAAGTTTCGGTAGTTCTGCTTGGTCTTTATTCTCGCGCAGAGTCGCAGAGTTACGCATACAGTCGCTTTAGAGTGATGCTTTTGAGTTAGGAGTTTTAGGAGGATGCGACCGTTCCGGCCGTCTCTGGGAACTCTTCTCAACAATTGACACCTCGGCGAAAACATAGTATACTCTGCGCTTACTTTCTTTCCAACGCGCGCACACGCGCGTGAATTGGTGCACTAAGTGCA
>CAMVKN010000040.1 GCA_947168045.1 uncultured Prevotellaceae bacterium | reverse complement strand
TATTTCACTCCTACAACTTTTTGGACACTTTTCTTACGTCGAACTCACGTTAAAACAGTATTCGTTATTACAGTAACCGTCGTTACTTTTGCAAAGATACACAAATTATTTATACAAACAAGCAAAATGGGATAAAAACTTTCATTTTGTGTCCATATTTCTGTCTTTTGTAAATCTTATTAAAGGACAAGGTGTTTCATCTGGTGTCCTCCCCACATACTATCGTTTGCATATCGGAACCCTACGGAAGAATACAATGCTTCTCCAGACGGATTCCCTTTATCCACTAACAGGCCAACACAAGGAAGCCCCATGCCATCAGCCCTTTCTTTTGTTGCTCTAATCAACTGTTTGGCGACACCTTGACGACGATACTCTGGCAAAACAGCCAACGAATCCAGATAGAGTTCTCCAGCCTGTGTCTCGTCATCCATTCCTGAGTGATCCTTACCAATATATTCTTTTGCAGACTCAATGAAAGCCTTTCGCAGTTCATGAAGCCTACCACCATCGTAACTCACAGAGATGCCAACCACTTTGTCGTCCCCATTGAGAGCAACCAACGTATTCTTGTAACTGTATTGTGAATCCTCTCGTTCCACTAACAGTGTCATCATCTGATGGAAGGCTGCGAGTAAGCGAGAGCGGCGCAAGATAGCTTGCTCGGCCGAGCGTGAGCAGGCTCGACCAGAGGTCAAGTCCTCCAGTCCATAACCGTCACTACAGAAATACAGACAGCAATCATCAGTCATTGCCATCATAATCAGACGTGCTATCTCAGCCGCCTGGTTCTTTGTTGCTTCCCGTACCTCTATCATCTCAATCCCACGTCCAATGTTGCCTTAATTCGCTAATTATCTCGTCCCAGTCCTGCAAGGAGAATCCTCCTGGTCCCATCATCATAACGGTCATTTCAGTGTTATCAAACTTGCGGAACACGTTAGTATCACGGAATCCATTCCTGAGATAGAATTCATGCCTACGTTTCCTTTGTTCAAGGTTGGAGCACGGGTCTTGACAGGGAGATTCCATATCGAGGACACAAGCTTGCCCTTCGTATTTCTTTATCAGCTGAGTTAGAATCTGCTGTCCCAGTCCTTTCCCTCTCAGTTCTGGTAACACGGCAAAATACCAGTACCAGTTGACAGTGGGCCTGGGATATACGATTGTGAATCCGACAAAAGCCTCACCATCATAATAGGCGGTGAAGTCAAGGTGCATTTCATCTATCAATCGCATCAGGTCATCCCAAGGTATCTTCTCGTCATCAGGGAAAGACACCTCATAGAGATTCTTCAACCGCTCGTCATTGGCGCATGCTGCTGTTATCTGTTTCTCTTTCATATTAAACCGTATTTTTGCAAAGCACACAAAACCCCGTCATGATCAACGGAGGTGGTTGTGTAGTCAGCCTCTCTCTTTAGCGATTCAAGCGCATTACCCATAGCGACGCCGATACCGGCAGTCCTTATCATGGAAATGTCATTGCCACCATCGCCAAAAGCCATTGTATATTGAGGATTCAGCCCTAAGTGAGCAGCTAAAGTCAAGAGTCCCTCTCCCTTGTCTGCCCCTTTTGCCGTAATGTCCGTAAATGCGGGATGCCATCGGCCAGAGGTACAGCTTGGAATACGCTCCATGAAGTCACTCTCGTATTCTTCTGGAAAGAATGGCGTCAACTGCAGGATTCGTTGTTGGAGAACCACATCCAAAGGTCTTGCCTTGTCAAAGTTCTCCACGGCTATCTCCCCACGAAAGATTCTGTCTACCTCTCCATGCGGGTCGAATACAGCCACATCTTTTTCTCCTACGACAATCAGTCCGTAGTCCTTCTCCTGTGCATCCTCTACTACGGTCATTACTGCCTCTTTAGGAATATCCTTGCACCGGACAATTTCATTGCCGACAAAGCACAAGGCTCCGTTGATGGTCACATAGCCGTCTATCAGATGCTCAATGGCTCCAAGATTAGTGATAATCAGTGGAGGGCGGCCCGTTGAGATGAACACTTTATGGCCATTAGCCTTTGCTTGTGTAAGAGCATATATAGTAGATGCTGGGATTTCGTGGGTCTTGAAGCTCACCAGAGTCCCGTCGATGTCAAAGAAAAGAGCGTATCTTATGCCTAACTCTGTTCCAAGACATTTCCTAAACTCACTCCCAAAGTTCTGAGTCAGCACGTCGTTGCCCATAGCCTCACGAATCTCTTGCTGGTTATCCATCATTCCTTACAATCTCTTAAGATTTGCCACAAGTCCTGCTTCATGTTGCTGCTAATCAGGGACGCTGGTTCGGGCCTATCCTGAAGCACCTGCGAAAGAGTCCCTGAGGTCCTGGTTCTACAAGTCTTTCTTCCAGGCATTGACAACTTCTCCGATGTACATGGTGTGAAGCCCAGCAGGGAAATTGGCATACATATTCTTGAGCCTTATCGCCGTCACGCCCGCTCTTTGTTCCCATGTAGTTCAACACTTTGCTATCCTCTACGTCGAAAGACATCACGGTAAAATACTCGGCATCATCCATGAACGCTTTGGTATAACGCTTCTCCGCGACATATACCGTCAAAGCCGTCTTTCTCCAGAGCGTTCCTATGCCACCCCATCCAATCGTCATGGCATTGCTTTTAACCTTGTTTCCAGCACACAGAAGCTGGGCATCACGAAACCACTGAAAGCCGTTGTCCTCAAATCCTTTTTCTACCTGAAACGACTTAAACCCATTCTCTTCCTGAGCTGATGCAGGAACGCCTGCCATAAACAATAATATGGCGGCAATAAGACTGATAAAATTACCTTTCTTCATAAACTATCCTAATAATGAGGGCAAAATTACTAAAAATTGCTCAGAAATGAGTACCTTTGCCTAATGTTTTAATAGTATTTAGCGATATGCCGTACATCAGAATCAAAGCCTATCCCAAGGATCAGGCAACAAAAGAGAAGGTAGTTGAGGCCATTAACAAGGCTTTTGTAGATAACTGGGGCTGTTCTCCGCAGGCCATCAGCATATCCATCGAGGAGGTGGCTCCTGAAGATTGGGTAGAGCAGGTGGAGAAGGCAGAGATAGAGCCAAACAAAGACAACATGTTTGTCTTGAATGGTGAGAAGAAATATTGATGGGCTTCTTCCAGATGTTGAAGCGGAGTGATTAGTCAATTGGGAATAACAGTCTGACAGATGGCCTGGAAACGGAAATATCGCTGCAAGAGCTGTGGCTATGAAGTCGAGGTGTATGAGGGACGTGGTTTGTTCCGTCAGCAGATTACCCCCATGTACTGTCCCGACTGCAATACCATCCAGAACATCGTTGTAGGTGGTATCATTGCCGACGTAGCCCCATCTTACAGCAGCGAGGTGGGACGATTGTGCTTGCAGTGTGGCAGCGACAACATCAGGATTTGGGATATGCACACCTGTCCGAAGTGTGCGAGTAAGCGGGAGCAAAGTGATGCCTGCAACGACTCTGCCGAGCGGGAGCACACTCAACCTGAGGGCGAAATGGAAGACACAGGAGAGAAAGAGTTTTGGACATGAAAAGGCTCATCAGAGAAGCAATACCGTGTGACATGGCTGAAATCATGCGGGTCATGGATGCTGCGAAGAAAATCATGCGGCAGTCTGGGAATATGCACCAATGGACTGACGGCTATCCCTCTGAGGCTGTCATAGCTGCTGACATGGAGAGGCATGGTGGATATGTGGTTGAGGATGACAATAGGATTGTTGGCTACTTCGCATTTCTGCCGTCCCCGGAGCCCACTTATACCAGCATCTATGAAGGGCAGTGGCTTGATGACACGCAGCCTTATCATGTTGTCCATAGGATAGCCAGCCCCCCCGATGCCCACGGGATATTCAGCAGCATCATGGACTTCTGCTTCTCTATCGATTCAAACATTCGTATTGACACCCATCGGGATAACCGTATCATGCAACATGTCATTTCCAAATATGGCTTTACCTATTGCGGCATCATCTATCTGGCGAATGTTGACGCCCGTCGAAGAACGGAACACTTGGCCCAGCAAGAACGGTTAGCATATCAGAAAATAGAAATTAAATAATAACAAGAACAACATGACAGACCCTTACGGATGTTTTTTTATACACGCCAAGCAGGGTGGACAACTACCCGCAGCGTTTACGGACCGCTATCATGTCCACCTGTTGGTCAGGCAGGGCAGCATGTCGTTTTCTGACGGGAAGAACTTTTTCACTTCGAGGAAGGACGACCTGGTGATTTGGCAGATGTCGAACGCGATACAGCGCGTGGAGTATTCTGACGATTTCGAGGCCGATGTGCTGTTGGCCTCGCCCTCATTCCTGCAGCAGTACAACCCCGAGATGGTATGGGCCTCAAAGGGGTTTCTGTTCATCCGCATCAATCCCTCGTTCCATCTCGATGACGAGAGCCTGCAGCTGATGAATGTCGACTTCGAGCTGTTCCGCCTGCGGTTGGAACTTCCTGACAACTCATTTAAGCGCGAGGTGCTGGGGCGTGTGATGCAGATATTCCTCTTCGACCTGTGGACGGTGTGCCAGCATTGGGCTGTCGCAGATGGAGACAAATGACAATACGGCCCGCATCTTCCTTCGGTTTCTCTCGCTGGCCCAGCAGCATGCACGGACAGAGCGCGAGGTGGCCTTCTATGCCGACAAACTCTGCATCACGCCGAAGTATCTCTCGCAGGTAACCCGCACCGTCACCAACCTGCCCGCCTCGCAGTGGATTCAGTTCTATGCCGCCTTCGAGCTGGTGTCGCTGTTGAATGATACGACGAAGACACTGACGGAGGTATCAGACCTGATGCACTTCGAAAACGTCTCACATTTCTCACGCTATGTGAAGAAAACGCTGGGGAAAACGCCGTCTGCGTACAGGCAAAAATAGCAAAACGGCAAAATGTGAAACTATAGAGGCAATTCGTGTAAAGGCGGATTGCCTTTTTCGTCGTACCTTTGCGGCGTGATTTCATCACACCGCGAACCTCGGCGGCGCCTCAGCAATTGGAGCAAGCTCCATTGCATTCGGCTTGCACGAGCTTTGCACCCATTTGAAAACAATAAAAGATATGAATATTTTCGAGCAATTAAAATCAGGGGCTGACGTCAATATGGCGACACCCGAGTATGCTGAGGCCATCAAGCACATGACCGACTGCGCCAACATTTGTTTCAAGATTAATACTACAGCGCCGCTGCCTGAGCAGATTCGCCCATTGGAGGAAGAACTGTTTGGCGGAAATCTCGACAAGACGAGCTATCTGATGCCGCCCCTTCAGATTGACTTCGCCTGCCAGATGAAGATTGGCAAGGGTGTGTTCGTGAACCACTCGCTGACATGTATGGCTGCTGGCGGCATCACCATCGACGACGGTGTAATGATCGGCCCGAACGTGCGCATCGTCACCGATAACCACGATTTCGAGAACCGCATGGTGCTGCGCTGCAAGCCTGTGCACATCGGCCGCAACGCCTGGATTGGCGTGGGCGCCATCATCCTGCCTGGCGTGACCATTGGCGAGAATGCCGTGGTGGCAGCAGGAGCCGTCGTGACCAAGGACGTGGCACCGAACACGATAGTAGGTGGCAATCCTGCAAAATTCATAAAAGGCCTCACCCCCAGCCCCTCTCCGAATGGCGAGGGGAGGACTCGCAACGCGCTTGGCTCGTCCAAGAATTAGTCAAATCATATAATAAATAGTAAATAATAAATTGTTAAATAGTAAATAGCCATGATGGTATTTGACAGAAACGAGAAGAAGCAGGTAGTGGCACTCTTGGGTGCCGGTAGTATGGGAACCGCCATTGTGCGCCGCATCGGTGCAGGGAAGAAGATTCTCTTGGGCGACATCAGCGAGCAGGCGTTGGAGCGCGTCAGCGAAGACTTCCGTCGCTGTGGCTACGATGTGGAGACGCTGCAAGTGAACGCCCTGAAGAAGGACAGCGTGGAGGCTTTTGCGAAGAAAGCCGCTGAGCTGGGACCCGTGATGTACTTCATCGACACGGCTGGCGCATCGCCCAATCAGGCTAACCCTGAGCACATCGTCGACCTCGACATGATGGGCACGGGCTATGCCGTCGATGCCTTTGGCCAAGTGATGGCCGCTGGCGGTGCCGGACTCATCATCTCCAGTCAGGCCGCCTACATGTACCCCATTCCCAGTGACGTAGAGGTGCAACTGGTACGCACGCCGACAAAGGAGCTGAAGAACGTGCCTTTCATCAAGGACGTGGCCATGCAGAACAGCGGTCTGGCCTACATGATTGCCAAGCGCATGAACCACCTGCAGGCCCAGCGTGCCGCTGCCACCTCGTGGCGCCAGCGCCGTGCCCGCATCAACACCATCTCACCGGGCATCATCGTCACCCCGCTGGCCTACGATGAGTTCAAGGCCAACGGTGAGGGCTACCAGCGCATGATTGACGCCTCGGCCGCCCAGCGCGTAGGCACGAGCGACGAGATTGCCGAGGCCGCAGCCTTCCTGCTCGGCGAGAATGCCCGCTTCATCACAGGCACTGACCTGCTCATCGATGGCGGTGTCATCGCTGCCATCCGCACGGGCGAGTATCAGTTAGGGTAAGCGGTGTTTTTTCCTCTGCTTTGCATCCTACCAGCAACTATGTGCATAAATATTCCGCGAAACTTACATTTGTTTCGCGGAATATTTGTATCTTTGCCACAGGAAACCTAATAGTTTCTGACCTTGCAAAGAAATAACAAACGACCTCACATTCTGCAAAATGTGAAACTATAGAGGCAATTCGTGTAACGGCGGATTGCCTTTTTCGTTGTAATTTTGCAGCGTGATTCTATCACACCGCGAACCTCGGCAGCGCATCAATGCCTTGGAGTGTAACCACCGCTTCGCATCGTATTGATTGCCAGTTTCGACTAATAATATATAAAAGGATAGAGTAAAGTGAATCATTCTGCAAAAAAATGCTTAACTTTGTCGGCGAAATGACAAAATCAACAGCGATTATGGCATACAGCATGACAGACAAAATGGAATGGACGCTTATCTTTGCCGCCGAGTTTGGCCGCCGCTTCGGACTGACGCTCAAGCAGGCGTTCAACTACCTGAGCCGCTTCGGGGGCATCAAGTTCGTCGATGAGCACTACGACTACTGCCACACGCAGTCGTTCCAGTCAATGGTCAGCGACATGGCCGAATACTGCCACAGGAAAGGAGGTGCGCTCATATGATTCTCTATCACGGCACCAATGAGGACTTCGGCGACATCGACCTCGCGAAATCGAAGCCCAACAAGGACTTCGGCCAAGGCTTCTACCTCAGCCGCGAGTACACTCAAGCTATGGACATGGCCAAGATCAAAGTGGAGCAGTTGGAGACTGGCGTGCCCACCGTCCTTACTTACGAGGCCGACGATACAGCCATGGAGCAGCTGAAAGTGCTCCGCTTCGACGACTACAGCGAGGAGTGGGCCAAGTTCATTCTGCTGAACCGCAACAACTCCAGCCGCCTGCCCGCCCACGACTATGACATCGTTATCGGCCCCATCGCAAACGACCGCGTCGGTGTGCAGCTGTGGAAATATGAGAACCGCAGTATTGACCTACCCACGCTCGTACACAATCTCCGCAACATGCGCGGCATCACCTTCCAATACTTCTTCGGCACCGAGCGTGCCATCAAAATCCTAAAGCGTCTATGAGCGAACAAGAACAAATGAAACTCGACATGGTTAAGAACCTCGCCCTGCTGCTCATCGAAGACCAGCCGCAGCTCACCATGGAGCAGGCTCTCGCCACGGTCATCAACTCCGACACCTACCAGCGTCTGCAGCGCGACGCCACCGGCCTCTACCACCAGAGTTCCCGCTATGTCTACAGCTTCCTCGACAGTGAGCTGAAGACGGGGCGCGTGAAGTAATCCGAAGACTATCCCCACCCAAAATAAGGCAAGCTCCCGATTCCATAACAGGTAATTGAGAGCTTGTTCCTTTTTATGCACTTTAAAATGTAATAAGGAATAGGGCGAGTATTAAAGAAGCTGAGATAACTGATTGCTCCTTTCCTGCAAAATGTGAAACTATAGAGGCAATTCGTGTAACGACGGATTGACTTTTTCATCGTACCTTTGCACCATCAAAACAAATCTACAATGAGAAAAGTATTTATCACATTATTGACAATCATGAGTGTAGCAGTTATGGCACAGAAGGATCAGACGTATTTGACATTGAATAATGGGGTGGTGATTCCCCAGTTTGGCCTCGGCGTGTATAGCATTTCTGCCGGGGAAGTGACTTACAACTCGGTGTTGACCGCCCTGAAGGCTGGCTATCGGCACATCGACACGGCCCATGCCTACCAGAACGAGCGCAGCGTGGGACAGGCCATCAAAGGACTCAATGCCTGGCAAAATTTTACTGGAAAAAAATTATCGGAAGGGGGGTGAATAATTATCGTTCCACCTTTTCGCGTCAATTCCACATCTGTGCTGTTCAGTGTTTTACGCTTATTTTGCAAGCGATTTCCACAACAACCAAATCGACATGAAACCGAAAACAATTACACGCCTACTGCTGATGCTCATCGTCTGCTGCACCTTACCGCAAGCCACTGTCCTTGCGCAAATAGAAAAGACGCCAGCCTTCCCGGGTGCCGAGGGCTGGGGACGATACGTCACCGGCGGTCGAGGGGGACAGGTCTATCACGTCACCAGTCTCAACGACGACGGTGTCGGCTCGTTGCGCTATGCGTTAAGACAATCCGGGCCTCGCACTATCGTATTCGATGTCAGTGGGACCATCCATCTTAAATCAGAGTTAAAGGTGAGCAATGGCAACGTGACCATAGCCGGCCAGACGGCACCAGGCGACGGCATCTGCGTGGCCGATTGGCCTTTTGTGATTACCGCTCCCAATGTCATTATCCGCTACATGCGTTCCGTTTAGGCAACACTTACGGCGATAGCGTTCAGTCATCACGCTGTCAGTTTGCTGCAGCAGCTGTAGCAAACGCTGGGCACCGACATGCGATGTGGCACCCGCCCAAAGCAACAGGAAGAGAATGACACTTTGCTTCATTTGGCTGCAAAATTATATAATAATGTGGAGAATAGCGCAAAAAAACGGATAAAGTTTTGCATAACAGAAAAAAAACGCGTAAATTTGCCGCGATATCAAAAACGAACTAACTATGCAGAAACTCTACTCACTCCTGAAGTCGGCAGCATGCTGCCTGTCGCTTCTTCTTGCCACAACCGTATCAGCCACCGACATCCATGTGGACACGCGTGGCAGCGATGACAACCCCGGCAGCGAAGCGGCACCGTTGCTGACCATCCACAAGGCGATGGAGATGGTGCAGCCCGGCGACCGTATCCTGGTGCACGAAGGGACGTACGTCATCAGCGAGCGCATCAAGATTCCTGCCCTGAACACCAATCCCGACCTGCGCTGCGAGCTGCGTGCCTGGCCCGAGGATGCCGTAGGCAAGGTCATCATCGACGGCTCAGCGATGAAGCACACCACTGAGTCGGCGTTCAAGATGGGGCGCTGCATCTACGTGAACCACCTGGCCAACTACTGGACCTTCTACGGTCTGGTGCTGCAGAATGCCGAGGACAACGGCATGAAGATTGAAGGGTCGTACAACATCGTGGAGCGCTGCACCTTCCGCTGGAACAACGACACGGGCCTGCAGATAGGCATGTTCAAGGACTTCTCGATTGAGGAGACCAAGTCATTCCCCATCAGCGGCACGCCACAGTATAACCCTGACTACACGTACTGCCGCTACAACACGATTATCAACTGCGACTCGTACGAGAACTACGACTCGCGCAGCTACGACGGCAGCGATGACGGCGGCGATGCCGACGGGTTCGCCTGCAAGCTGTTCCCCGGTCCGGGCACGCAGTTCTATGGCTGTCGCGCATGGACGAACAGCGATGACAACTGGGACCTGTACATGGTCTATCACCCCGTGGTCATCGACCACTGCTGGGCGTGGCACGCCGGCTACACCCGCGACGGCCATGAGGGCAAGAACGGCAACGGCTTCAAGCTGGGTGGCGGCGGCAGTGCCGGTGGCGCCGCCTTCGACCAGTCGGTGGGCGCCCATGTGGTGACCAACTGTGTGGCCTTCGGCAACCTGCACAAGGGCTTCGACCAGAACAACGCCTACGAGGGCATGTATCTCTTCAACTGCGTGGCCTGGGGCAATGAGTTCAACTATCGCTTCCCGACGGAGCTGAAGTATGGCATGATGGACATCCACAACTGCATCGGCTGGGGTGCCACCGCCCAGAAGAACGGCCACAACGTTGGCAACCACGAGTTTCTGTCGCCCGACAAGGACGGCTACCAGGACCCGACGGCAGGCACGACCTACAACTCATGGACGACCATCGACGGCTGCAGTCCCATCAAGGAGAACTACAAGCCCGACGGCGGCGACTATACGCCTGCCACGAAGGACCACTCAGGCGAGTTCCTGTCGCTGAGCGTTGCCGACTTCATGGCTGAGCGCGAGGATGACGGTTCGCTGCCCAACAACAACTTCGCACGCCTGAAGCCCAACAGCATCTTCAAGGACATGGGCATGGCCGTCATCGGCTTCACCCCGGAGCGCAAGATGACCGAGGCGCAGTGTGCCGCCGCCGGTCTGGAGTATATCACGGCTGACGACCTCTACATCCCCTACAACGACGCCGCGCCCGACTTTGGTGCCTATGAGACGGACGGCGTGCCTGTCGATTACACCATCCCCGAGAAGATTACCCTGACCTGCACGACGGCCAACTCATCGCAGGAGGTCGTTGACGGCAACGCCATTGCCGACATCGTTTACGAATGGAACGAGGCTGGCACTACGGCTACCGTCGAGGACTTGGCTGAGGGCCTAACCTATAGCGTCGATGGCAACACGCTGACCATCAGCGGCACGCCGCTGTCCGGCTGCACGTTCAAGGTGACGGTGACGGGCAACGAGGCAGAAGGCGTGAAGCCCGTCACCACATCGGGCATCATCACCTTGGTGCGACCCTTCCGCATCATCACCGGCGACTGGTACCCCTTCCGCGATGCTGAGGACGACATGCCTTCAGACCTCCGGTCAGTCCTCACGCTGATTCAGGGCGACAAGAGTGCCACGACCATCGACCCCGAGAAGGACGAGACGTCATCGGGCTTCGGCAAGGGTGCCCTATGCCTGGGCGAGAGCAACGGCGGCTTCACCCTCACCCTTGACGAAGGCGTGCTGGAACTGAAGGTGAACCTGTACTTCACTGGCGGCCGTCAGTACAAGATTACCTATACGATGGCCAACGGCACCACACGGAGCGTCACCACAGAGAAGTATAAGAAGGGGTCATACGGAAGCTATGACATACTGGAAGTGGCTGGCCTTGCCAACGAAAACGACAGGATGAAGGTGCGCAGCATCACCTTCCAGCAGAACGAAGCCAACGGCGGTGCCCGCATCTACGACATGCTCATCAAGGTGCCTGCCGCCAACGACGCGCCCACCGGCATCACATCGGTTGGCAGTCTGACAGCAGGCAAGGTCGTGAAGGTCATCAGCAACGGGAGCCTCGTCATCAGGAAGGGCGACGTGAACTACAACATTCAGGGACAAGAGGTAAAAGGTGAGAGAGGTGAGAGGTAAGAGGTGAGAGGATAGTTTGCACGCCCAGATGCGAATGATGAAAAATGAAGTGGCAAAGCTATCCTCTCACCTTTGAAAAGAACTATCGAAACTTAAAGTAATATGAAAACTATTCTATTGACAGCATTATTATTGATGGCACTGGGCTGGCAGTATGGCCATGCCCAGCTGTCGCCAATGGATGAGAACAGTCCCGTGGGCTGGGCCTCGATAGGCAAGGCGTGCACGGGCAGCAACAATCAGAACCCCGTCGTGGTGACCACTGAGCAGGAGCTGCGCAACGCTCTGCAAGCATGTAAGGGCGGCAAGGCGTCGAAGACCATCTACATCAGCGGCAATATCGAGGTGAAGGAGAAGCTGCGCTATGACAAGGTGGCGAACTGCACCATCTACGGCCTGCCTGGGTCGTCGCTGTACAACAGGGACCACAACGACAATGCCGACAACGCCGGGTTCTTCTACTGCCAAGGCTGGGAGAACTGCATCTTCCGCAACCTGACGCTGCTCGGAGCCGGTGCCTACGACATCTCCGCCTGTGACAACATACAGCTGGTAGAGTCGAAGAACATCTGGATAGACCACTGCGACATACAGGACGGCGTGGACGGCAACCTCGACGCGAAGACCAGGTCGGACAACATGACCATCTCGTGGTGCAAGTTCTCCTACCTGATAGCCCCATGGCCCAGGCCGGGCGAGAGCGACGACCACCGCTGCTCGTCGTTGTGGGGCAGCAGCGACAAAATTGGCGACGACGAGGGCTACCTCAATGCCACCTTCGTCAACTGCTGGTGGTATCACGGCTGCGGCCAGCGCTGTCCACGCATCCGCTTCGGCAAGGTGCACATCGCCAACTGCCTGTGGGAGAACGGTACGACGGATGACCCCGCACAATACTGCATCGGCATTGGCCACAGCTCGAAGATGTACATCGAGAACGGCGACTTCTCGCACACCGTCCTCAAGTCGGGAGAAGAGGACATGCGCGGCCATAACAAGTACTACCTGCAGAGCGACAAGAAGTACCACTTCACCATCACCGGTTGCATCGGCGAGGGCGATGCCGTGGAGATAGGCAGGGGCTACACGGGCACCGTCTACAACCCCTACGATGACGCCAACTACCACTGCAAGGTCTATCCCGCCGATATGGTGTACGATGTGCTGACCAATCCTGACAACGGTGCCGGAGCCACCCTTGACGAAGAGTTGCTGACCACTCGCGGCAATGCCAACTACGGCCAGACGACAGCCATTGAGACGGCAACGGCTGCCGACGGTGCACAGGTGGTGGGCATCCGCTACTATAACATGAACGGTGTACGGCTCGCCACTCCTCAGAAGGGTGTCAACATCATGGAATTCGAGATGAGCGACGGCACGACACAAACGAACAAACTTTATAGGAGTGAGAGGTGAGAGGATAGTTTGCACGCCCAAATGCGAATGATGAAAAATGAAGTGGCAAAGCTATCCTTTTACCTCTTACCTCTCACCTCTAAAAAGAAATAAAGTAACATGAAACAGCTAACCATATTGTTTTGTCTGGCGCTCTGTGCACTCATGGAGCAGGCAGCCGAGAAGCTGACCAAAGACTTCTCCTCGCTTCCTACGGGGAGCCTCAGCGGTGACCACACGCTGCCCAGCGGCGTCTGGACGTTCAACAACATGAATGTCACGACGTCCAACGGCGTAAAAAGCCTGAAGTCCAACAACACTGGCAGCTCGGTCACCAGCCCTGCCCTCGACCATGTGGCGAAGATTTCCTGGGGCTACCGTTCCGGTGGCAGCAACAAGAACGTGGTCGTCTGCTATTCTGTCGACGATGGCTCTACGTGGACCGAACTGGACCGTTTTGTCATCAAGAGCAGTTCATCATCGTTTGCGACATACAGCAAGAAGACCGGCACGGACGAGATGACGGGCGTACGGTTCAGGATACAAGGCGACAACAACGTCTACATGAACACCTTCACCGCCGTCTACTCCGATGGCGGCACCACGCCTACCGACCCCGACGACCCCACCTACATTGTGGAGGGCGTATGGGTGCCCACCAAGGCGTTTCCCACAGCTGTCAACACCTATTACATCTCACCTGAGGGCGATGACAACACAGGCGACGGAACGGAGGCTCATCCTTGGTACAACATCGCCGTAGCCTATGCTGCCGCCCAGCCTGGCGACCACATCGTCTGCAAGGGTGGGACGTACAGAATCAGCAAGTACGGCACGGACGGCAAGCTCACGGTCCGCATGAACAAGAAGGGTACCGAGCAACGGCCCATCGTCATCAGGTGCGCTGATGGCGAGAAGCCTGTGTTCGACTTCGAGCAGCAGCTCCTCGACTGCAACAGGCAGACCTCGAAGGTGGGCGACCGCGGCATCCTGCTTACCGGCGACTACCACATCTTCTTCGGCATTCACATCACGCACGCTGCCGACAACGGCATGAAGGTGGAAGGCTCGCACAACCGCATCGAGCGCTGCGAGTTCTCATACAATCTCGACACCGGGCTCCAGCTCGGCTTCGGCCATAACTTCAGCAACAGCTTCCCTGGCGTCAGCCGCAACGACGGCACCTATTGCGCCTACAACGACATCGTCGACTGCGACTCGCACCACAACTGCGACTGCGACACCAACTATGGAAGCGATGCCGACGGCTTTGCCTGCAAGATGCACAACGGCATCGGCAACCGCTTCGTCCGCTGCCGTGCATGGCGCAACAGCGATGATGCATGGGACCTCTACGAGACCGACTTCGACGTGGTGATGGCTGAGTGCTGGGCCTGGGAGTCGGGCAAGGCTGAGGACCACCAGTGGGTGAAGGAATACCTGCAGACGTCGGCATCCTTCTCGGGCAACGGCAATGGCATCAAGCTGGGCGGCAATGGCGAGGGTGGCTCGTCGAAGGGTGTCCACTATGCCTTCAACTGCATCTCCTTCGGACATAACAAGAGTGGGTCGGTCAAGGGCTTCGACTGCAACAGCCACAAGGACGGCCATGTGCTGGTGGGCTGCCTGGGCTTCGACTGCGGCTACGACTTCATGTTCGAGTCGGGCGGCTCGGATGCCAAGTCTTTCTATTATAACAATGTGTGTCTCGGCAGGCAGGAGATTTGCGTCGGCCACGACGACTACAACGCCCTGGCTGCTGAGATGTCGAAGAATGGCTGGACCAACCACCTTGTCACCGGCATCAGCTACGACGACTACCTGTCGCTCGACGAGGACGACGCCCTGATGCCACGCGACATCTACGGTGGCCTGCCGCGCAAGTTCGGTCGTCTGGCAGCCGACAGCAAGATGATTGATGCCGGCAACGCCACGCTTGAGGAGTCGATGCCGGTATGGCAGCAGCTGGTGGCTGACTTCCCCTTCCTGCGACGTACCGTCACAGGCCAGGCGCGCGACCTCGGCCCCTATGAGCGGCCCGGTGCCAGTGAATCAAGCATCCACTACCTCTTGGAGGGTGACAGCAGTAGTCAAGCCGCCCACAAAGCCATCGTTGGCGGCCGACTGGTCATCGACAAGCTTGGTCAGCGCTACAACGCCATAGGCCAGCAGGTCCGTATGTTCTAAACTACTTGCCGCCGCCCCAGGCGATGTTCATGCCGATGACGAGGCTGGAGTTCGAGCTCAGGGGCACGCCATCCTTGGTCTGCTTGCCCTGGATGTGGTCCATGCCCACGAAGATGTTGAAGCCTTTGGGGTGGATGTTCAGCACCCAGCCGGCGCTGACGCAGAAGGTGTTCACGGCCAGACTGACGCCACCGTCAAGCCATTTCAGAGGCATCCAGTTGGCGCTGAGACGGCCTTCGGTCCACGAGTACTCGCCAGCAAAGTGGTGCTGTCCTAACAATCCGAATGACAGTCGCTTATACATGGGCAGCTGATACTCGGCGCCGATGTTCATCGTAGCCGCCAGCATGGTGGTCTTGCTACCCTTGTCGCCTTCATTCTTCATATTGATGAAGTCAGAGAACTGGTCGGCATAGCTGTCGCTTTGCTCCTCCATCGTCGTCCCCGGCGCTGCATCATCGTCGTTCACGGCCACGTCGTGGAAACCGTCGAAGACAAAGGTGCCCTTCTTCTGCTTCAGCACGTTGCTGTTTTTCCAGTTGATGAATCCCAGGTCGGTGAGGGCGGCACTGAGCCTCAGCCCTTCCACGCCTTCCACCCGGTACTCAGCACCCAGGTCGAGGCCTAAGCCAAAGCCACTCACGCCGGCGCCATCAATATCCGTCTCGCCCAGGTCGACGTGCTCGTTTCTGGAGCCGTTCTTATAGGTGTCTTCCGTGTCGTCCACGAACTTGATGCCCTTCATGTTGACCTCCGCCTGGGCCTCGCCGCTGGTCAGCAGCCACTCGTTGCCCGTGAAGCGTGCCTCCATGTTCTTGACCTGCAGGTCGGCACGTGCCACGCCTAACAACGCCTTCAGCTTGGCTCCCATGCGCAGGTTGTCGTCAATCTGCCGTGAATGGCCGAGGGCTATTTCTCCGAAGGCCATGGCGCGTGCGCCGAAGTCGAAGTGATAGACATCGTTGGTCATGTTCTTTGCAAAGCGAATCAGGTTGCCAGGCAGGTAGAGTCCGGCGCTGCCGCGCATGTTGAGCTCGATGGTGTTATAGCCACCGAAGCCCTTGAAGCCGGCTGACAGCAACGTGACGCGGACGTCAGCCGCCAGACGGTTCTTGCCATCGGCAAAGCCTTTCAGGGCCTCGTCCGTCGGCACGTCGGGATGGAGGAAGGTGCGGTCGTACTTGCCCGTGGCAGGATTCTTGAAGAGGACGTCACGCACGCCGAAGTTGCCTTGCGTCTTGACATTGAGCTGGCTCAGTCCAGGCAAGATGGTGACGTAGCCCTGGTCGTTTCCGAAGGCGGGGTTCAGGTCGTGGCGGAACTTAAAGTCCTGTGTGAAGTAGGCTGAGTTCAGCTCTTGGGCCGTCATGGTGCCAGCCGCTGCCATCAGGCCGAGGGATAGCAATATGTGTTTGCAGTTGATTTTCATAGCTGTCAGTGTCTTTTGCATGTCGTCCATCAGTCTTTATTGTCTTCCATGACCACTTTGCCCACCAGCGTGGCAGTGATGTTCTCGAGTTTGATAGTCTGTGTGCTCTTGTTCAGCGGTATGGCGTCAGCCGAGGTGATGACGGCATGGATGCGGATGCCGTCGAGCTGTTTCATGGCCTTGGGCTCCTTCTGGACGATTTCTGCCGTCACGCCCTTGGTGGTGCCCGGCTTCACCGTGGCCGGGTTCTTCACCTCTATCCAGGTCTTCTGTGGCGTGTTGAGGTCAGTGCCGTCAGCGCCTATGGGAACGATTTCGAGTGCCACCTCGGCCGGCACCTTGTTGTCCACGTCGAAGGTCAGCATCACCCTCGAGTCGAGGCTCATGTCGATGTCCTTCAGGTCCTCGTGCCACCCGTCGATGGTGTCATTGTAGACCACGACGGAGCCGGCGTCGAGGGCCAGCCGAGCCTCCAGCTGATAGGCCGTCGAGACCTCGTAGCCGTCATAGCCCAGCAAGAAGGTGCCCGTCGTGGTCTGGTCGGCCTGTGCGTTGGCCTTGAAGGTCATCCGCTCGGGTATGGTCTTGACCAGGTCGGAGAGGTTGCTCACAACCTTCACCTGTGTGTAGTCCTCATAGGGCATGGCCTTGGGCTGCCGGCAAATCAGAATCTTGGAGCTCGAGCGACGGGGCACGCTGATGTCGTTCACCGCCACCGTCCGCTGGCTGCCATCCTTGAAATAGGCGGTCAGCGTGCCGTCCACGATGCCGTCGATGTCCATATTGCTATTGATATTCAGCGTTATCTGCGGGTCATGGATGCTGATGTTCACCTCAGGGTCATCGAGGAAGTCGGGCACGTTGGTTATCTTCACGTCGCCTAAATCGTCAAGGTCAATCGAAGGGTTGAAACGCCCCGTAGCGCTGACGATGTCGATGTCGGTGATATGGGTCGTGCCGTTGATTTGCATGTCGGTGATGTCGCCCACGCCTTTCACCAGGTCAGGATAGGTGGCCACCAGCTTCACGTTGCCATTGATGACGACCTTGTCGCCATCGACCTTGATGACGTTGTCAGCGTCGCCTTTGCCGAAGGTCAGCGAGGCCACCTCGGCCGTGACGGTCAGCACCTCGTTGGTGGGGATGCTGCCAAACACAATCTTGTTGCCCACCACCGTACCACGCGACACGTTCTTCAGCGTCATGTACTGGGGGAACAGCACGTCGACGCTGGTGAAACGTGGCAGGAAGGCCTGCAGGTTGTTGTTGAACGAGAGTGAGAGCGACACTGTTCCGTCAATGTCCACCTCCTGCAGGTCGACCACCTCCTCAGGCTTGTCACCACGGTAGTCGAAGAAGCTGATGTTCCTCTCTATGCTGCCTGCAGTGCCGCTGATGGTCGTCCCTATGGGCACGGCGTCCCAGCCCTCCGGCTCGCTGTCGGGCCCCACCTTCTGTGGGATGTCGTCAGCCGACCGCTTGGTAATCCTGATGCGGTCGATGGAGGGGTGGACAGGGTCCACGTCATCGCCGACCTTGAAGAACGCATAGTCGCCATTGTCGAGCGTGGTGATGCAGTCGCTTCCGTCAATGTCGATGAGGTCACTCAGCTTGATTTCCGTCGTTGAGTTGTTGCCCGGCAGGGTGATGCCCTTGTCGCTGCCAAAGGCCACCGTTCCGTCAATGTCGCTCAGGTCGTAGTTATTGTCCGTACAACCGGCTAAAGCCAACCCTCCCACCAACAGCAAAGGCAGGAGAAGGATGGGATGCTTCTGTTTCTTATTCATAAGCCAAACGTTATTATTGTTTTCATCATCGTCAGTCCTTGACTATCGGCATCTTGTCACCGGTCCAGGCCATGATGCCGCCCTTGAGGTTCACGCACTTATAGCCTTCAGCACACAGCTGGTTACAGGCATTGGCCGACCTTCTGCCACTACGGCAATAGACAGCCATCGTCTTGCTGACGGGCAGAACTGACTTGGCCTGCTGAAGGAAATCGTCTTTCTTCACGTCGATGTTGACCGCCCCCTCAAGATGGCCACTGGCGAACTCGCTGGACGTTCTCACGTCGAGGACAACGACGCTGGTGTCAGCCATCAACGCGGCAAACTGATGAACGTCAACATCGTCATAGAGCTTTTGGCCACAAGCCGACGTCAGGCCTAAGAGGCCCAGCAGAGAGGCAAGAATCTTCTTCATTTCTTATCTTTAATGGTTATTAAGTAATTCTATCTTGCAAAGATAGACAAAAAATTTGACTTCCACATCATTTTTCGTGCTTTTTCGTACGTTTTTTCGTAACTTTGGCTTCGCCGAAGTTACATTGCGCTCGGAAATGAAAAGAAAACCGAGCTTTTCTTTTCATTTCACTCGTTTTTTCGTAACTTTGCATCGTAATATCAGAGACAGCCACCATGCAGAAGGAACGAAACAGGGCCGATGCCTACAGGGAGAAAGCCTACGAGGGTGACGTCAAGGCCATGAACAACCTTGGCGTCTGCTACGAGCGTGGCGCTGGCGTGAAGGCAAACTTGGAGACGGCTTTCGAGTGGTATATGAAAGCTGCTGAACGCGATGACGTGTATGGATGCTTCAACGTCGGCGAGTGCTACTACCATGGCAAGGGTGTGGAACAGGATGCACGCCTTGCCTTCGAGTGGTACCTGAAGGCTGCCGACAAGGGCGACATGCAGTCGCAGGTCAATGTGGCCAATGCCTACTACCTGGGCAGCGGTGTTGAAAGGGACCCCCACAAGGCCTTCCTCTGGTATCGTGAAGCCGCCTTCCAAGGGCATATCCTCAGTCAGAAGAACGTGGGCGCTGCCTACTGGAATGGTGATGGTGTGGAGAAGGATGTGGTGGAATGTGCCTTCTGGTACGAGCTGGCCGCCAACGGTGGCGATGCACAGGCGCAGTTTGCCACGGGCTGGTTTCTGATGACTGGCACGGGGGTACCCAAGGACGAGCGCAAAGGCTTGAGGTGGATTCACAAGGCCACATTCCAGGGCTACCAGCCGGCTATCGACTACTGCAAGGAACATGGACTGCCGTAATCCACTTTAAACCCCAACCGGTCAATGACCAGTTGGGGTTTACGCTCAATAGACCTTTACCTACGTTTGAGCAGACTGACGATGCGCCCCATCTGGTTGGGGATGCGAATCTGCTGGGGGCACTTTGACAGGCAGGCCTCGCAGTCGGTGCACTGGTTGGCGCGCTTCTCAGCAGAGAGCGCCTGACGATAGTCGGCACTAAACTTCTCCTGCCGCTCGGCATAGTCGGGTGCGGTGGTCTCAGGCAAGGGCAGCAGATGGCTGTTGACGGCATCGTTGTAGAAGCTGAAGTTGGCCGGGATGTCGACGCCATAGGGGCACGGCATGCAGTAGGCACAGGTGGTGCAGGGGATGGTGGGCACACCGGCCATGGTGTCGGCAATCTTCTCTAACAGCTCGTTCTCTGCCTCGCTACAGGGGTCAAGGGGCGAGTGTGTGGCCACGTTCTGCACCATGTGCTCCATGACGTTGATGCCACTCAGCGTGGTGAGGACATTGGGATGAGAGCCCACCCAGCGGAAGGCCCACTCGGCCTCTAAGGCATTGGGGCGAAGCTCCTTCAGCTGACTGGAAAGCTCCTGCGGCATGCGGGTGAGTGCCCCGCCACGCAGCGGTTCCATGATGACTGCCTGTATGCCGGCCTTCTCCAGCTTGCCGTACAGATATTCCGCATCGGCATCGGTACGGCGGCCACGCTTGCCAAAGGAGGCATGGCGCCAGTCGAGGAAGTTCATCTGTATCTGCACAAAGTCCCAGTGGTACTCGTCGTTGTGGTCTACCAGCCAGTCGAAGACACGCACGTCGCCATGATAGGAAAAGCCAAGGTGGCGTATGCGTCCTGCCTTACGCTCCTCGACAAGGAAGTCGAGCAGGCCGTTGTCAAGGAACCGGTGGTGCAGGTTGTCCATGCCCCCCTGCCCCACTCCGTGCAGCAGATAGTAGTCGATGTAGTCAACGCGCAGCTCGCGGAACGACTTCTCGTACATCTTATTGGCCTCCTCCAGGTCCCAGAGGCGCTGGTCGTAGTTAGACATCTTCGTGGCCACGTAGTATTTCTCACGCGGATAGCGACTGAGCGCCGTGCCAGTGATGCCCTCGTTCCGGCCGCCGCCATACATGGGCGCCGTGTCAAAGTAGTTGACGCCATGGGCGATGGCATAGTCGACCAGTTGGTTGACCAGCTCCTGGTTGTCGCGCGGCATACGCATCATGCCCAGTCCGAGCAGCGATATCTGCTCGCCCGAGCCGTGCTGCACACGATAGGTCATGCGGTTGTTAGCCCCAGCTGCCGGCTTCGGGTCGTTGTCGGCCCATGCCTTCAGGGGGTCTAAGGCCATGACAGCCACGGCAGAGCCTGCGGTCAGTCCCAACCGTTTCAAGAATTTGCGTCGGTCTTTGTCCATATTCAATTAGATTAGTTTGTTATTATTATTTCTCACCTCTCATTTCTCATCTCAACAAATCCCTCCATGATGGCGGTTGGTGCCGCCTGACTGTTGAAGGCTCCCAGCTTATAGCCGCCGGGCAGGCATTGCGGCTCCCAGTAGAAGACACCGCGGCAGTGCCCGTTGGTGTCATGGCGGGCCTCACTGATGACGCGCGCCAGCTGGCGGCGTCCCTCTTCCATCTTCTCAGGATGCTGTTCGTCCACCTCGAAGCCCGTCTCGACAATCATCACATCGCAGTGGTATTTCTCGCTGACGTGGCGGATGTTCTTGATGCAGTCAGTGATGATGTCGTCGGCGTTCAGCTCCGGATGGCCGTCCATGGCCCAATAGGGGTAGAGCGACATGCCCACCATGTCCCACTTGCCACCATACTTCAGCAGGGTGTCGAGGTGGTTGTCATAGAGGTCCTGACGATGGCCGCGGTCCAGGTGGACGATGACGATGGCGTTTGGAAAGACCTCCTTCACGGCATCGTAGCCGGTACGGATGAATCCGGCATACTGTTCAGGCTGTGTCTTGAAGTGGCCCATGGAATGGGTGATGGTGGTGTGCCCTAACGAGTCGCGCACCTCCCAGCCACGCTCGTCGGTCTTCACGCTCCAGAGCATGCCGTTGGTCGTCTCGTTGCCCACCTGTACCCATCGCGGCTCAATGCCGTTGTCCTTTAGCAGCGTCAGCACGTCGACGGTATGGTCATGCAGGTCGCGCTTCATCTGCTCGTAGCTGTGTCCCAGCCATGCCGCGGGGATGGGCTGCTTGCCGGGGTCGGCCCACCAGTCGCTGTAGTGGAAGTCTACCATGAGCTGCATGCCGAGTGCCTTTGCACGCTGGGCCATGGCCAGCAGCTCATACTTGTCGTTGGTGCCGCCACGCGGGTTCACCCACACGCGCATGCGGATGGCGGACAGCTGATAGTCGTTCTTCAGCAGTTCCAGACACTCTCGCTCGTTGCCGTTGCGGTCATGGAACGTCACGCCGTGCCGCTCCTGCCCCATGAGGAAGCCGACGTCGGCACCTTTCACAAAATCGCTGTTGGCTACTGGCTGCGCCGACACGCTGAGTGTCGACGCGGCCAGCAACAGTGGGACAAGCCATTTTCCTTTCATATCTGTTTGATTTGAGATTTGAGGTTTGAGATTTGAGATTTGAGATTTCTTTGTAGAGCAAAGCGGCATAGCCTCTTACCTCTCACCTCTTACCTCTCACCTCTCATCACCTTCCTGACGCTGCCATCGCTGTAGCGGACGATGGACATGCCTCGTGCAGCGGTGGAACGCTGACGCCCGTCAATACCGTAGACAGCCGTGGGCACGCGGTCGGCTTGGGCTGCTGTGCTGATGCCCTGGGTGTCCATGGCTGACAGCGGCAGGCTGGCGACGTTGACCACGTCCACATCCTTCACATTGTCGTCCGTCACCTGCTCGGCGGCTTTCGTCAGCAGGGCCACCACGGTCATGCGGTCAGCCTGCCAGTGGCTGTCGAGCGTCGTCTCGAAGTGGGCGGTATAGGTGCCGGCACTGGCGGGTAAACCGTCTGGCACTGTAGCCGCCACGGGGGTGCCAGTGGTGGGTGTGACGTATGTGCGCAGCACATGGTTGTGGGTATAGGCGTTGTTCATGGTGGTGCGCTGGGTGACGGGGCTATAGACAGCCTGCGAGCCACGCACACCGTCCTCGGTCAGCATGAGCGTCAGCGCCAGGTCGCCATAGATGGCAGTGGCCTCACGCAGCAGGTCGCCCTGTGCGTCGATGCTCAGGCGACGCGTCTGAGGGTCATACTGCCCGCTGAGCTGCAGCGATGCAAACGACGGGCTGTAGAGGTCCTGCGCCACGATGTCGCCCAGGATGGCGGCTGTCATGTCAGTGCCGAAGACGGGCAGGTAGTCGTTCATGTCGTAGGCAATATACGGCTCGCCGGGGAAGTAGGCACGGTTGACCGTGAACGTGGGATAGTCGTAGGCATAGAGCTGCTCTAAGTAGGCGGCATCGCTGACGGCCAGCGGCGTGCCCTGACGGTGGACGTTGACCACGCAGACACGGTTGTTAGCAGCGGTGAGCGCCGCAAGGGCGTTGTTGAGCATAGCCGACAGGGGTGTGCTTGCATCGGTGTAGACCTCGACGTAGACCTGATTGCGGTCCAGGGTGTTCTCGTAGACGGCAAAGGTGGCGGTGGCGTGCTTGCCCGTGCCGTCGGCCAGGGGCTGGCCGTTGAGCGCCGTGAGGCGCAGCGTCAGCGTGTGCATGCCCACGGCGATGTCGTCAGGCAGGCGCACCGACTGTGTCCAGGTGTCCTGCTGCCCGTCGGGCAGCTCCTGGTCGCTGTGGAACGCCTGTGGCTCGTCACTGTCTATCTGTACACTCACATCGTAGCTGCTGAGCGGCTCGCGACCCACATTGAGCAGCTGTGCCATCAGGTCGATGCCCTCGCCCGGCTTCTTGTACTTGAAGCCTGCGTCGAGGAAGGTGATGGCCATGTCCTGGGCAGGCAGGCTGCTCACGTCGACGATGAGCTGTACGCAGAGCTTGCCCACGCCGCTGATGCTGTAGAGCCCAATGCCCTGGCCATAGTTGCCAAAGAGGTAGAAGGCGCCCTCGGTGTCCTCGCCGACAGAGCACAGTCCACCTTGCTCGGCGTCGACCATGGCCTGTGTCTCATCGTAGTCGAAGCCGAAGAAGAGGGTCTCGGTGCCCTTGATGACATATCCTTCACCATTGAAGAAGATGTTGTTCCAACCTTCATACAGGCGTTGCTTCTGCTCCACAATGGGGGTAAAGTTGTTGTCCACATCATACACGAAGGTGCGCTCGCGGCCTAAGCTCAAGGCAGCGGCCACGCGCAGGCCCACCACGCGACAGCCGGCGTATGGCTGCAGCACATCAGGCTCGAGGGTCGCACCGATGGTATAGGTGCCTGCCTCGCCAAAGGCGGCGCCGTTGATGTCGATGTCGTCGGTAAGGGTATAGCCCAGCACACGCTGCGTGCTGCTAAGGCCCTCCACCCGACGGGGCTGGCCCGCAGCGGTGATTACCGCCACGGCCAGCATCGTCATGGTTATGAGTATCTTCCTCATGGAATCAGCAAATGATTTTCCGTTCCTCACTTAATCAGTAAATGACTTTCTTTCCGTTCCTCACATAGATGCCACGCCGGGGGACGGACACACGGCGGCCCTGCAGGTCGGTGAGCTGGCTGTCGCTGCCGTCAGCAACCGTGAGGATGCTGATGGCGGTGGACCCTTCCACCACATATTCGGTGGTGGCCGACGCACCATTCTGATAGATGGCCTGGATGCCCACCACATGGCGACCCTCGGGAAGGGCGCCGATGACATACTGCGGCACGGTGCTCTCGCCTACCTTCACGCCGTCGACATAGATGTCGAAGCGCACGATGTTGCCATAGTCCACCTGCTCGCCCTGCCCGTCCTCAGGCCCCACGATGAAGTCGTCGACCTGTGCCAGGAAGGCATCGGTAGAGGTGTAGTGCACGGCTAAGCGCACCTGACGCCCGACGAAGTCGGCCAGGTCGGTGGCATAGACGGTCCACACGGTGCTGGTGAGGGCGTCGATGCTGCTGATGGGGGTGAAGTCGGCCGGATTGGTGCTGCCGTCGCTGACGCAGAACTCCATCGACTCAGGATACATCTCCGAATAGCCCTTGGCGGTGACGTGCAGCTGGTAGCCCTGACGGATGTCGAGCAGTGGCGAGATGAGCCACTTGTCAGCCTGGGCGCGCTGCGGCGAGAAGAAGATGACGGTCTTGTCGCCCGTCGGGGCGGCGATGGCGATGTCGGTGGGCAGCATGGCAGGCTCGGTGCTCCAGGGGTTGAACACCATGGGTGCGATGGCCGTGGGGTTACGGGCGGTGCCTGAGCCGGGGAAGCTGACGATGTTGGTCTGGCTGCCGAGGCCGATGGGATAGACAGGCTGCTGGTCGCGGTCGACGGTGAGCCAGTCGCCGAAGCTGCCGGTGGCAAAGTCGTCGTAGTCCTCAAAGCTGTCGTTGAACACCAGCTCCTGGTTCCAGCGCAGCGTGATGCTGCCGTCGTCAGCCGTGTTGGCGGTGATGTTCCAGGGGTCGAGGATGCGGTCGCTCAGGCTGATGGTCAGGCTCGTGTCGCCGTTCACCTCAAGGGTCTGGCTGTAAGCCTCGAAGGCGCCCTCCTCAGCATGCAGCTCATAGACGCCGCGAGGCAGCGAGGGCACGATGGCATGTCCGCCGGTGACGGTCAGCGTATAGGTCTGTGCCGTCTCGCGACTGAGCAGCTGCAGCTGCTGGCCGTCGGGGCTGAGGGCGCTGGCTGCCGTCACGGCGATGTCCACACGGGCATAGCCGTCGGCACCGGGCACGTCAACGGTGGCGGTGGTCACCTCGCTCCGGGCTGCGATATAGGAGGCCTGCACGCCCACCTCATGGTGACCGGCCGACACATTACTTATCGTATAGGAATAGCCGTCGGTGGTGCCCACGGGCTGGCCGTCGAGCAGCGCGGTGAACTGCTCATTGGGATTGGCGGGCGACCGCAGGGCGCCGCGCCTGGCGTGCCGGGGCATGTTGGCTTCATAATAGGCCAGAGGCTGACCTACATAGACATCGTCGACCATGAGCATGAAGGAGCCGTAGCGGTTGTAGTCGCTGATGTAGCGGATGGCGAACTTCACCGTCTGTCCGGCCCAGGCTGACAGGTCGTAGCTGAACTCCTGCCAGCCACGGTAGTCGGCCGTCTCATAGTTGCCCTTGTCCAGGCGGACGAAGTCCTGCTGTGTGGGGTTGTCGGTCTTTGTCGTGATGTAGACCATGAAGCGCTCAGCAAACTGGTCGCCGGCCTTGCCTAAGAACTCCAGCACGTTGTTGTTGCCCACGGTGATGGCAGGCGAGATGAGCCAGTCGTCGTTGGCCTGGCCACTGCTGGTGCGTGTAAAGCCCACATACTGCTGTCCGTCGAAGGGGCGCAGGATGGGATAGTCGTACCACCAGGTGGGGTCGACGGTCAGTGGGTTGATGATTTGTGCATACTGCATGACGCCACGGTTGGGATAGGTGCCCAGCAGGGGAGCGGCAACCTGCCCATCGGCATCGATGCCGGTCCACTGGCCGAAGGTGACGGCCCACGGCTCATAGCTCTCGAAGTCGTCGAAGAAAGCGGGCTGCTCAGTGTTCCACGACAGGCTCAGGTCGTCGCGGCCGCTGAAGGCGTCGTGCTGCAGGTCGACGGTCAGTGCGAAGGGCTGCTGTGTGCGCTCCGTCAGCGTCACCTGCACGGTGAGCTCGGTGGCCGTCTCGTCAACGAAGAAGTCATGCTGCAGCAGGTCGAAGCCATCGCGCTCGACGGTCAGCTGGTGGTTGCCGCCATAGACGTTCAGTGCACACTGCCCGCTGGCGTCGAGGGTCAGCTTGCCATAGCTCACGGCATAGTCGGTCTGCATGAGCGTTAACGGCTGACCATCCAGGTCGTCACCGTCAACCGATGTCACCTGGATGGTCAGTCGCTTGTTGCGCTGCTGCCCCTGGGCAGTGAGGCCCAGGGCCAGCAGCAGCAATAACGATAGGAAGAATCTCTGTCTGTTCATTCGTCAAAGAGATTTACTTGCGAGTCACACGCACTGCCTTGCCGGCAGCGTCCTTCACCACATAGATGCCCTTGGGCAGGCGCTGCAGCACGTCGGCCGTGCCTTCAGCCACCTGGATGCCGTTCACGTTCCACACGCTGACGCGGCCGCTGAGGTTGGCAGTGGCGGCATCGATGGCAGTGGTCCCGTTGTCCAGCCCACTGAAGGTGAAGTCGTCGAAGAAAGCCAACCAGCTGGCCGTCACGGTGGTGTGGCGCAGGGCCACATAGATGGGCTTGCCAGCGTAGGCCGACAGGTCAACGGTGTAGTGGTTCCACTCGTTCTCCTTCAGGTAGGGCATCTCCGTGTTGTTCATCACACTGACGAAGTCGGCAGTCTTGGTGTTGCCATTCTCGCTGACGAGCACTTGCACGTGGTGCAGGTCGTTGTCGCCCACGAAGACGGAGCCTGTGGTGCCGAGGTTACGTGCATAGAAGTCGAACTGTCCGTTCTTACCGAAGGTGAGCTGCTTGCTGATGAGCCAGTCGTCAGCAGCCGAGTTGTCGGCAGGAGCAGCGGCGGCGATGGTGTGGTTGCCGCTGTGGGCAGCCAGCATGCTGACATTGTTGTTATCCACCTGCGTGAAGGCATAGCGGCCACCGTCGTTCTCCACCACGGTGAGGTAGTAGCCCAGGTCGTAAGTGACGCGGTTGTCAACATCAATCTGGGTGAAGTCAGTCTTCCAGTCATAGTCCAAGGGGTTCTTCTCGAAGCCGTAGAAGAGAACATTCTCAGCCAGGGCCTCGCCGCTGACGGGCAGCTCAGCTGTGGCACCGCCCTCGAACTCGACGGTCATCACGTCGTTGACCTTGCCAACGGTCTCGTTGCCGTTGAACTGGACGCTGAACGTCTTACCCTCGCCGACAGCCAGCTCGTCGCCGGCAGCAATGGTCGAAGTGAAGTTGCCTGTGCCGAAGGTGACGCTCTTCACCTTCAGTGCGTTCTTGCCGATGTTCTTGACGGTAAGCAGGTTGCCGCTGCTGACAGCCTTGCCGTAGTTCACCTTGCCGCCATCCCAGCTCTCACGGTTGAAGGCCACGCCGTCCTCGATGGTGCCGTTGATGACCACGTTGTCAAGCGTGCCATAGCCATTCGTTCCTGAGATGCAATGCGTGGTCCAGCGGAACTGCACGGTCTTGCCGGCATACTCGTTCAGGTCGATGACCTCCTGGCGCCAGTACTTCGTCTCGCCGTCGGCGTTGAAGTTCTCCGAGAGGTAGGAAGCCTGCTTCCACTGTCCGTCGCTGTAGATTTCGAAGATGACCTCATCCTTGCCGTTGCCACCTTCCACGTTCTGTTTCTTCAGCAGTCCCGTCTCGTCGACGATGAGGTCGCTGGGATGTGCGTTGCCCCAGAGGAAGGAGATGCTCATCGACTTGCCGTCGGAGGGCAGCACGAACTGGGGCGAGGTGAGCATGACGCTCTGTCCGGGGTTGAGCCATCCTGCCGAGAGGCTGGCGCCCTTGCCGTTGTAGGGATAGATGCTGTTGGGACTCCACTTGGCGAAGTTGTAAACGCCCTCGGTGGCCGTGCTCAGCCATCCCGTAGGCACGGGCTGTGCGTTGGTGCAGGCGTCGAAGTTCTCCTCCCAGGGGAACTCCATGACCGATGCGTCGGGCTGGGTGGTGAAGCGCCATGTGCTGGCGGTCGTCGACTCGCCCTTGTCGTTATAGGCCACGACCTTCCAGCGGTAGGTGGTCTCGTAGGCAGCCTCGGGGATGGTGTAGGTCAGGGTGTTGCCCACATTGAGGTCCTCAATGAGGTCGTTGGCGCCTGCGTTGGTGCCCACATAGAGCTTATAGCCCGTGGCAAACTGTGCCGGTCCCCACTGCAGGACGATGTCGCGGGGATAGATGTCGGTAGCGTTGTTCACAGGAGCGATGACGGTGGCATTGCCAGGCACGCCGTCCATGCCGAAGACGTTAGGCAGCTGCACACGGTCGAGGGTGAAGCTGGAGTGGTCGTAGGCTCCCTCGTCGTCACTCTCAACGGCGGGATAGTACCAGCGGATATAGCTGTCGTCGCTGCCCATGCCCAGGTCGACGGTCTCGGTGAGCAGCTTGTTCAGACCATTCTGGTAGTCACTGGTCCACACGGTCTTCCAGCTGTCGCCGCCGTCGGTGCTCACCTGCAGCTCGATGTCGTACTCAGGAGCGTAGTCGCCGTCATACTGGTTGTAGTAGGTGAAGGTGACGCTGCCGCCATCGCTCAGGTCCAGACGGGGCGAGCGCAGATAGCTGGCGGAGAAGTTGCCGCCGCAGTAGACGCTGTGGTCGCCCTCGATGGCTGACGTGACCCACGACCAGCCGTTGTTCTTCCAGCCTGCGGGCGGGAAGTACTGCTCGAAGTTCTCCAAGATATAGCCCTCGGGCAGCAGCTGCTTCGTGGCCGTGAAGGCAATGGTGACATCGCCGCCGGTGGTGTGCAGCACGGCATTGCCGCTGGCTGCCGACAGCATCGAGGCGGTGTAGGTCAGCTGGAAGTCCACATGGTCGTAGGTGCGCAGGTTGACGGTGGCGGGGTCGATGTTCAGCCCCACGCCAGCGGGCAGGTCCACGCTGGTAATCTTCAGACCGTCCTTGCCAGTGTTCGTCAGGGTGATGACGTCGCTGTAGCGCTTCTCACCGATGTAGACGTTGCCGAAGTCATAGCGGTCGAGGGTGACACTGGCCTGCGGGCCGGTGACAGGTGTGTGCTGGCTGACGGTGATGTCGTCGAGCCACACGATGTTGGAGCTCTGGGCCAGCATCTTGTAGACGAAGGCCAGCTGCACCTTCTCACCCTGCCAGTCGCTCAGGTCCACACGCGAGGTGTGCAGGTCCCAGGTGTCGATGGGGAACACGGTGACGCCGCTCTCGCGCAGCATCTGCTCGTTCTGGATGCTGAACACGGTCTCGGCGTTCTGCAGGTTGCCGCCGGTGACCACGCGCACCTGCAGGTCATAGCGTGAGTTGTCACTGGAATTCATGGGACTGACCTTCCACGAGAACTGCAGCTGGTAGGTGTTGTCGAGGTTCAGCTCGGGCGACAGCAGTATCTCCTCACGGGGGCCACTGCCGTCAACGGGGTTGACATTGATGGGGCCGTCGCAGGCGGCGCAGCACGCACCGCTGATGGTGGGACCGCTGCTGCTCTCGGGGTCGTGGTAGTAGTTGTACCAGTTGTAGGTGGTGTTCTTGCCGGTGTAGCCTTTCACCACCGTCCATCCCTGGCCGGCGGCTACGGGGGTGGTGGCGTCGCCGGTGTTGCCCGTCTCGAAGCCCTCGCTCAGGATGGTCTGGGCGCCGGCGGCTGTCATCGACAGCAGGGCAAGTAATGTAAGTTGAAGTTTCTTCATACGTATTTGTTATTTTTAATCGGTGCAAAGATAAGTGTTTTATCCGAAATGGCCAAATGTTTGGCTTGGTTTTCGCGGTGCGTGCCCTTGTTGCCGAAAAGCGTGTAACAGCGGCGAAGACTGGCCGTCCCCGCCGCTGATACTGTCACTGATGGCGTCTGGCTTAGAAGGCGTAGTCATCCTCCTCGTCGTCGTCCCATACGTCGCGACGGCGGCGGCGGGAGTCACTGCCGCTACCTTGTTGGGCCTCTCCATCAACTTCCAAAAGGTTCTGAGTACCTTGAGTTCCGGTGATGGACGGTGTGCAGAGATGTGTAGCAGCCTTCATCCACACAGTGTGGACAAGCGGTGAAATATATACTTTTTTCATGTTGCTTTCGTTTTTATTGATGACACATTATTCTATTTATTTCACCAGCACCTTCTTGCCGTTGATGATGTAGAGGTTGCCCTTCTTCAGCTGCTCCACCTTCTGGCCCTGCAGGTTGTAGGCACCCTCGGTACTGGTAGCATCGATGGTGAGACCATTGATGGCGGTTACTACCTGATTATCACCTATCACGAAGCGGATGCTGCGAGCACCGGCGGTGTCCTTCAGCTTCAGGTAGGAACGGTAGGGAAGAACGTAGTTTCCAGTGCTGGCCTTGACAAACTTGCCACCTTGGATGAAGTAGTCGCCCGCATTAACGTCAGTCCTGTCATAGACACCCACAAAGTCGAACACATTACCCTCAGTCACGGCTTCATCAGCTGCCAGGTCGACATTTGCGAACACAGGACTCTCCTTGTCTTCGGAGGGCAGATAGAGCAGGAAGGGCACATTAGCCTCAACGGCATCCACATCCTTGAAATGCACAATTACTTCGGTGTCGCCCTCATCGTAATCATATTCAGCCAGTTCAATTTCTTCGCCAGCGCCACAAACATCAGCTAATTCCTTAGCCGACACGGCAAACGGAAGCACCACAGCGTTCCAGCCTTTTTTCAGCGTGCGGCCAAGCACGACTTCAGCATAAATGGCAGGCTCAGGATCATTCCCGAGCGAAACGGTGCCCAGCACGAAGTTCTTAGTCACATCACCATCAGCAAGCGACACGTTTCTACCAGTAGCACTTACTTCACCGTTGGTTGCAGTGACATTGTAGGAATGACCTGTCTGAATCACATTAATGCTGTATTCACCGGCGGCATCGGTCGTGCCAGAGTACTGCACACCGTTCTTAGCCTTCAGCGTAACGGTAGCATTCTCAACACCTACACCGGCAGAGGTCTGCACAGTACCTGCGAGGATAGCAGGATTGGGAGCTTCAAGAGTAATGTAAGCAATTGGATTTGCCTTGTCTATAGAATTTCCGCTCCAACGCATGTTCTTGTAATTGTTGTCGTAATCGAATTGAAGAGAAATCCAACCACCCTTTGTGCCTTCAAAATAGACACGGAGGTCAGAAGTACCATCATAGACAATAGGAGCAGAAGAAAGATCGATATTAATCAGATTCTCCCCTGTTACAAACGGCATTGAGCCTTCAAATATTTTAACCTCAGTCATTGTGTTCTTGTCAGGACTATTCCATGTGAAGTCACCAGTCTTTAGGCCAACCCATGCAGTAAGTGAATTCGAGATTGTCTTATCGCCGTTAGCATAGCCCTTAAACGCAATGGAGACTATCTTAGAACCAGCTGTAATTTTATAATCTTTAAGCTGTTTTGCAGTATAAATAATATCTCCTGTCTTAGCACCACCATCCAAATTGAAGAAATCAAGAATTGCATTGGCAGTTCCACGATTAGAATCAGAAACAGTACCTACCTGAATTGCACTTCCTATTGCTTCTTCCTCTGCAAACGTAACCTCAACATGCTCTGTAGCTACGCTGTAGTCACCAGCCTTCACCTCAATGTAGACAGGGAAGGTGCCAGCTTCGTTCACGATATAGTCGACACTGAGTTGTGTGCCTGGATTATTCGTAGTGCCAGCACCATCAAGTTTATGGCTCATCGGGATGGCAACGCCCTCGGCAGTAGCCACGGCTTCACCATTGACGTATGCCGTCACGGTAATGTCCTCGGCGGCCTCATCCTTGATACCCAGGTTCAGCAGGTTCACGGTAGCAGTGCTGGTGTAGTTCTGCATGCCCTCGGTAGGGATGTTCGAAGAAGCAATCTGCCACTCATGAGCCACATCAGCCACCGTTAATCCATAGAGTTCGTCTACCCAAGCATTAGCTATCTTCAGAGCCAGGTAGCTTGTACCAGCAGGAACATTAACAGAATAGGTTGTAAAGTCGCTTACGTCCACTGTGTATTCTCCCAAGAGGGTCGGATTCAGAGCAGCGAACTCCTCATCACTCGTTGTATTTGCAGCTGCTATATGGTCAGTTATTGCATAGACCTTTATGTTTCCAGTTGACCAATAACTACGTTTCTTCGCATCAAACAGGAATGTCTCGCCCGCACTGGTTAACGATGGGGTGATAAAAAGATTCTTTGAGGATGAAGAACTGCTTAAAGCTGCATTGCTAGTAGTAGGTGTTCCTAAAGACACATTACTTTGAATCAGCGAACCTGCAGGTAAATTGCTTACATTGTCACTTGTGCCAAACGTTGCATAGAACTTGTCCGGATCAAGTAGAGTACCTGAAACAGGAAGTTCGAAGGTCTGGTCTGCACCATCTTTGTCAACATAAACAATAGACAAATTACCTGAATAGCTGCCCAAAGCTGTAGCTGAGAATGTAATGTCAACAGCATGACGTTCAGCCGGAGCAACCGTAGCCTCAGAGACGTTGACGCTGAATCCGTCAGGAACGGTGATGGACTTCACAGTAAGATTTGCCTTACCATAGTTGTAAATTTCAAAGTTCTGTACCTGATTCTGTTCAGTCACTTTACCAAAAGTAATCGCTGTTGAACGATTGCTGGGCTTTGAGCTATATACAGCTGTTCCTGCATTAAAGAACACAAACACAGGTTCACATTTAACTGTGAGGTTCAGCGACGGCGACTTAACGACAGTTCCATCAGTGAATTCAATCTGTGCATAGGTCTCGTAAACTGTGGTTGCAGTCACTACAGGAGCATAAGTGAAACTGAAAGTCTTAGCTGTGCCAACTGTAAGAGCCGCACCCTCAGCGGTTGCTACCACCTCACCATTAGCATACAACTTAGCGGTGAAAGCGTCAGCTGTCTCTGCCATAGCGGGCATGACTTCAAGACTGAAGCTTTGCGAGTCGCCGCTTTGGATTTCCTTGTCCTCTGCAGAAATGCCAATCTTATAGCTATTAACCATCACGTCGTGAGCCACATCCTTTTTCTCAAGACCATAGAGATTGTCAATGTAGGCCTGATAAATCTCAAAGACAATGTAGTAATCGCCTGCCTGTTCAATGGTAAGTTCTTGTGCTGTGAACGAAGAGGTATTCAGTTGGCTGCTGGTCAGCGTGAGCACTGCATCACCGAGCACAGAGCGGTCTTTTGTCACATAAACATTCACCTTGCCTGAAGAATTGTACAGACGTGCATCGAATGTGAACTTGTCGCCTGCACTGGCTGTGAGAAGCGGTGTAAAGAACTTGTTGCTATAGCTGGATTGTGAGTAAGCAGCATAGATAATATTTGAATATGAACTGTTGTAAAGGCTAACCGATGACTGATGGATGGTATTAGCTGGCCATTCATTATCATCGAATGTAGCCACCCACTTAGAAGCGTCAATCACAGTCTGTTTGAGTACTACTTCGGCTGTAACATCCTGTCCTTCTTTGTTGACATAAGTAATCACCATGTTGCCAGAGGCTGATGCAAGGCCTGTAGCCGTTACGTCAACGTTCATGCCACTGTGAGCAGCAATCGTATAAGGGAGTGTCTCGGCCGGAGTCACAGTAAAGCCATCAGGAGCAGAGATACTCTTGATGAGCAGGTCGCCTGCTTTATGGGCAAAGATTTCATAATGCTCGGTCGTCTCACCAGCAATCATGCCAAAGTCGAGGGAGGTAACACTAGAAAGATCTGCTCCTTTAGAATTCGGCTCATTGCCCTGCTTGATGAAATAAGGAGTAGGATTGTACTCTATAACGCTAGACCATGCACCCGAATAATTGTTGGTTGTATTTGACAGATTTTCTGTCAAATATCTGTACTTCCATCCCGTAGGTGCCGTAGCAGGAACAACAATGCTTGCTTCAAACTCTTCCGATTCCTCACCGATAGCAAGATTGACGGGGACGGGGAAAGAACCATAGAGTGTGCCGTCAATAGAAACTGACAAGGTATAATTCTCTGTTGTCCCAGCAACAAGAGCAGTTTCGCCACTATTCTTAACCTTCACTTTGTATTTCACGGTGTAGGTACCGTCGACATTCATATCAAAATATGTATTGCTCCCGTTGTCTGCACGACTAACCGAAGATATGGTCAACCCTGGCATTTTTGCAATGTTTGCAAACTCGGCCGTGAAATTGTCCAGCAAAACAGCCTGAGCACGAATAGCCAGACGCGTCTCTTCTGTCAACGTCAGTGTCAGTGTTGACCACTCGCTGTCAGTTATATCAGGAGTGATGGTCGTTGTAATTTCGTCACCGACGGAAGTGCCTGCCTCGTTGGCCTTAAACACTTTGACATAGGACGAATAACCAGTTACTCCATAGCGTTTCACCTGAAGTGTCACTGTCCCGTTTACCAATGGTGTTACAAGATAGTCGTAGTGACCTTCGGTGAAATCCTCACCGCTTTGGGTACTGCCACTAAAATAACCATTTTGAGCACCTACACGAAGTGCGCCAGTCCCATCGACACCACCCTTGGAATTATACCCATAGCTCATGTAATAAGGTCCATAGCCGTCATCGTTGCTGCTGCCCACGATGTGTTTCCAATTAGGAGCTACAACAAAGTCGTGGCTGCTTGTACTAATCTCCGCGTCGAAGTCCACGGAGTAAGCCCACGCGGCGTTGACTCCCCCGAGGAAGAGGGAGAGCAGCGTCAACAAGAAAAGTTTTGTTTTTTTCATAAGCGTTGTAATGTTTGAAGTTAATATTATTATTGTGTATCTGTTCTTGTTGGATGAAGCCCGTCGGCAGTCGCGCCCCAGTGCCCCGCAGCAGGGTGAGCCAGCGGGCGAGTGCGTGGTACAAACCGCAAAATTAAAGCTTTCTAACGAAATAAGCAAGAAAATCTTCAAATTATTTTTAAAAAGAGTGAAAAAGTTATCAAAAGGAAGGCAGAAATGGTTCACGAGATATCCGCGGATGTTCACAGATCATCCCATGGTGGTTCACGTAAAGTCCCAGATATGTTCTTTCGCCTACGGGGTGACATGAATAATATTTATGAGTCATTCTTGCGTCCCTTCGGTGGCAATCGGCAGAGCCGAGCGCGTGGGCCATTCATGGTCATTCGTGTTTTTTCCATTGCGCGCACACGCTCGTGAATTGGTGCACTAAGTGCACCTATGGCTCTTAACCGGCTGACTTGCAAGTT
>CAMVKN010000039.1 GCA_947168045.1 uncultured Prevotellaceae bacterium | reverse complement strand
TCCGCAGATTACCAAGGACGGTGTGACCGTGGCCAAGGAGATTGAGCTGGAGGACCACTTTGAGAACACCGGCGCACAGCTGGTGAAGAGCGTGGCCTCGAAGACGGGCGACGATGCCGGCGACGGCACCACCACCGCTACGCTGCTGGCCCAGGCCATCGTCAGCGAGGGTCTGAAGAACGTCACCGCCGGTGCCAACCCCATGGACCTGAAGCGCGGCATCGACAAGGCTGTGACAGCCGTCGTGGACTACATCAAGGAGAACGCTGAGCAGGTGGGCGACAACTACGACAAGATTGAGCAGGTGGCCACCGTCAGTGCCAACAACGACAAGGAGATTGGCGAGCTGCTGGCCGAGGCCATGCGCAAGGTGTCGAAGGACGGCGTCATCACCATCGAGGAGTCGAAGAGCCGCGACACACACATCGGCGTCGTCGAGGGCATGCAGTTCGACCGCGGCTACCTGTCGGCCTACTTCGTCACTGACAGCGAGAAGATGGAGTGCGTCATGGACAACCCCTACATTCTCATCTACGACAAGAAGATTTCGAACATCAAGGACTTCCTGCCCATCCTGCAGCCTGCCGCTGAGAGCGGACGCCCGCTGCTGGTCATCGCTGAGGATGTCGACTCGGAGGCTCTGACCACCCTCGTCGTCAACCGTCTGCGTGGCGGCCTGAAGATTTGCGCTGTCAAGGCTCCTGGCTTCGGCGACCGTCGCAAGGCCATGCTCGAGGACATCGCCGTGCTGACTGGCGGCACCGTCATCAGCGAGGAGAAGGGTCTGAAGCTGGAGCAGGCTACCCTTGAGATGCTGGGCACCTGCGAGAAGCTCACCGTGTCGAAGGACAACACCACCATCGTCAACGGTGCTGGCGACAGCCAGGCCATCAAGGACCGCGTGAACCAGATTAAGAAGGAGATTGAGCTGACCACTAGCAGCTATGACAAGGAGAAGCTGCAGGAGCGTCTTGCCAAATTGGCAGGCGGCGTGGCAGTGCTCTACGTCGGTGCCAACAGCGAGGTGGAGATGAAGGAGAAGAAGGACCGCGTGGACGATGCCCTGTGCGCTACTCGCGCCGCCATCGAGGAGGGTGTCGTGGCCGGCGGCGGCACCACCTACATCCGTGCACAGCAGAAGCTGGCTGAGCTGAAGGGTGACAACGCCGACGAGCAGACGGGTATCAACATTGTGTGCCGCGCCATCGAGGAGCCGCTGCGCCAGATTGCCTTCAACGGTGGAGGCGAGGGTGCCGTCGTCGTGCAGAAGGTGCGCGAGGGCCAGGGTGACTTCGGCTACAACGCACGCACCGACGAGTACGAGGACCTGCGCAAGGCTGGTATCATCGACCCCGCCAAGGTGGCCCGCGTAGCACTGGAGAACGCTGCCTCCATCGCCGGCATGTTCCTCACCACCGAGTGCCTCATCGTGGACAAGCCCGAGAAGGAGCCTGCCATGCCGATGGGCAACCCTGGAATGGGCGGCATGATGTAATAATCGGTCGCTAAGACATAGAAACACATTATTGGAAACTAATTGGCACTAATTGGGGTAATTTTTCCCTAATTAGTGCCAATTTGTTTCTTTTCTGAGTCTAAAGACCCATTTGGGTTAAACGGCCTGTGCCGATGAAGCTCCCTTTTCTCGCTGTTCAAGGAACTCGCTGACCTGCTCCTGCATGCCACGCGTCACGGCGATGCGGCCTGAGCGCGTGTACTGCAATACGCAGCCGAAGGCGTCGAGGGCGCGGTAGAGCGAGATGATGTCGTCTGTCTTGCCGTTCTTCATCACGATGACATAGGTGGGGTTCACCTCCGTGATGCTCGCGTCGTGGCGGCGTATGGTGCGGCTCACCTCGGGGTTCTGCAGCACGGCGTCGGTGGCCAGCTTGTAGAGACCCGTCTCACGGATGAACAGCTGGTCGTCGGTGAAGTAGTTGGCCTTCACCACGTCAATCTTCTTTTCTATCTGCTTCGTTATCTTCTGTATCTGGTCCTCGTCGCTCCAGGCCGTGATGGTGTACTTGTGCACATTGGGTATGCTCGACGCACTGACGTTCAGGCTCTCGATGTTCACCTGCCTACGCGTAAAGACGGCAGTAATCTGGTTCAGGATACCGGCAATGTTCTCCGAATAGACAAGGAGGGTGTATAAACGAAGCCCGGCAGGCCCACCCAAGCCCTCCCCAAGGGAGGGATGTTCAGCTACAGGCCCACCCAAGCCCTCCCCAAGGGAGGGATGTTCAGTTACAGGCCCACCCAAGCCCTCCCCAAGGGAGGGATGTTCAGTTACAAGCCCACCCAAGCCCTCCCGAAGGGAGGGTTGTTCAGTTACATGATTTAATGTATTATCAATCATATTTTCAGCGTTAATTATCTATATAACACCCCCTCCTTCGGAGGGGCTTGGGGAGGCTTTTTCGGAGGGGCTTGGGGAGGCCAGCATCATCTCCTCAACGCTCTTTCCCGGCGGTGTCATGGGCATCACGTCATCGTCCTCCTTGATGGCGCACTCCAGGATGTAGGGGCCGTCAGTAGCCAGCATCTTCTCTATGGCAGCCCTCAGGTTGTTCCGCTCAGTGACAGCCTCGTAGGGGATGTGATAGCCCTGGGCTATCAGCTCGTAGCAGGGGTTCAACATGCGGGTGAACGACTTGCGCCGCTGCCAGAACATGTCCTGCCACTGGCGCACATTACCCAGGTAGTTGTTGTTCAGCAGGATGAGCTTCACGGCACACTGCTGCTCCATGATGGTGCCCAGCTCCTGCAGATTCATCTGGAAGCCGCCGTCGCCCATGAAGCACACCACCGTGCGCCCATTCTCCACGCTCCGTTCTCCATGCTCCTCACTGCTCTTCACCCCAAAGGCAGCGCCGATGGCTGCGGGCATGCCGTAGCCCATGGTGCCCAGTCCTCCGCTGGTGCAGATGCTGCGCGGGTGGTGGTACTTGAAGTAGCGGGTGGCAAAGAGCTGGTTCTGTCCCACGTCGGTCACGAGCACCGTGTCGTCAGGGCTCAGCTCAGCCACGGCGTTCACCACCTCGCCCATCAGCAGTGGGCCCTCCTTCGGGTGTATGGCAGGCTCAATGACACGCTGACGTTCTTTCTCGTCCAACGGTTTGAACGACTGCCGCCAGGCCTGGTGGTCACCCTGGTGCAGCAGTGCCGTCAGGGCTGGCAGCGACTCCTTGCAGTCGGCCACCAAGGCCACGTCGGTCTTCACGTTCTTGTCTATCTCGCTCTTGTCAATGTCGAGGTGTATCACCTTCGCCTGGCGGGCGTAAGTGCTGAGCTTGCCCGTCACACGGTCACTGAAGCGCATGCCAATGGCTATCAGCACGTCACACTCCTGCTCCTTCAGGTTCACGGCATAGTTGCCGTGCATGCCCAGCATGCCTACGTTCAGCGGGTGGTCTGACGGCAGCGCGCTCAGGCCAAGCATGGTGCGACCGGCGGGAATGTCGGCCTTTTCCAGGAAGTCTTGCAGCTCCTGCTGTGCATTGCCCAGCTCCACGCCCTGTCCCACCAAGGCAAGTGGTTTCTCAGCATGGTTAATCAGCTCGGCAGCCTGGCGCAAGGCATCGTCATCGAGCTTGGGCTGCGCCACGTATGAGCGTATGAAATCGACCTTGGCAGGCTTGAAGGCCACCGTCTCGGTCTGAGCGTTCTTCGGGAAGTCGAGCACCACAGGCCCCGGCCGCCCGCTGCGTGCTATGTAGAAGGCACGACTCACGGCCCAGGCGATGTCCTCGGCATGGCGAATCTGGTAGCTCCACTTCGAGATGGGCTGTGCCACGCCCACGAGATCAACCTCCTGGAACGCATCGGTGCCGAGCGCGCCGATGGGCACCTGTCCGGCAATGACGACGATGGGCGTTGAGTCGAGCATGGCATCGGCCACGCCCGTCAGCGTGTTCGTTGCTCCGGGCCCGCTGGTGACCAGTGCCACCCCCACCCTGCCGCTGACACGGGCGTAGCCCTCGGCGGCGTGTGTGGCGGCCTGCTCGTGGCGCACCAGGATGTGGTCGAAGGCTTTCTTCTCGCCACGTGTGTAGTCGTAGAGCGCATCATACACCGGCATGATGCTGCCGCCAGGGTAACCGAAGATGGTGTCCACCCCCTCAGCCTTCAGGGCCAGCATCAGTGCCTCGCTGCCGGTTATCACCTGCGGCTCGCTGTTCAATCCTGTTTCTTCCATTTACCTTTCGCATTGTAAGAAAAACGGTGCAAAGTTACAACTATTTATTCAGATAATAGCACATTTCCGTTTATTTTTTTACCTATTGACCTTTAGGTTTCTTGGGAAAGTATCCTTCTATGTGGAAAGAAACTCTGTGTGCTCAGTGTTCTCGGTGGTTAAAAAACATGCGAAAGTTATATAATAATTATTCTCATTCGTGGATAAATGATTCCAATGATTCCAATTCGTTTCCCTAATATTCCGAAGAATCCGACCTGCTCGGATTATTGTCCGACCAGGTCGGATTTTTTCCGAGCAGGTCGGATTTTTTTCCGAGCAGGTCGGATTTGCTTAACGACTGTCCTGACTGCTGCCAAGAATGGCAGGCAGAATGTAAGATAAATGTAAGATAATTTTTGCTAACGCACTGATAATCAGTAACGAATGTAAGAATGTAAGATAATCGTTTTTTTTCATCTATAGGACGGTACAGAAGGAAGTTGTCCTACTGCACCGCACGGAGATGAATGGGACAGATGGAGCACCAACATCAGATGATGTGCAGCTGTCCGATGCAATAGAGCAGGGCATAGCCCAGCACCATGGAGATGATGCCCACGAGGATGCCGATGCGAGCCATGTCTTTCTGCTGTACCATGTTGGTAGCGTAGGCCAGCGCATTGGGCGGCGTGGAGATGGGCAGAATCATTGCCGAGGAGGAAGCGACAGCCACACCGATGAGCACCGTCGAGGTGCCACCGATGCCATCGAGCTTATCGCCCATGGCCGCACACACCACCACGAGGATGGGCATGAGCAGAGCCGCCGTGGCCGAGTTGGAGATGAAGTTGGACAGCAGGAAGCAGATGAGTCCCGAGAGGATGAGGATGAACAGGGGCGAGAAGTCGCCGAAGGGGATGCTCTCAACGGCCAGCTCAGCCAGTCCCGACTGGTTCAGACCGTAGCCCAGGGCAAAGCCGCCAGCCACCATCCAGATGACACTCCAGTTGATTTCTTCCAGGTCCTGACGGCTGATGACGCCCGTCATGGCGAAGACCACGAAGGGGATGAGTGCCACGGTGTAGGAGTTGATGCCCGTCACTGAGTCAAGGAGCCACAGCAGGACGGTGACGATGAACGTCACGATGACAATCTTCGAATGCAGACCGGGCTTCATGCCGCCCTCGATGTTCAGCTCGATGCGTTTCTGTGTGAAGGGGAAAAGCTTCTTCAGCAGCACCCAGCCGATGAAGAGCAAGATGACCACCAAGGGCACCATGAACATCATCCACTGGCCAAAGCCAATGCCGAGGTTGAGCCCCTCAGGGTCGTTGAGATATTTCAGGGCTATCGTGTTCGGTGGCGTGCCGATGGGCGTACCCATGCCACCCAGGTTAGCAGCCACGGGGATGGAGAGGGCCAGGGCTATACGTCCCTTTCCCTCGGGTGGCAGCTGCCGGAACACAGGGGTCAGGAATGTCAGCATCATGGCTGCCGTCGCCGTGTTAGACACGAACATGGAGAAGAGACCTGTGATGAGCAGGAAGCCCAGCAGCACCATCTCGCTGCGCGTGCCGAAAGGCTTCAGCAGCACCTTTGCCAGCTGGGCGTCGAGTCCGGTCTTCGTGGCCGCAATGGCAAGGATGAAGCCACCGATGAACAGCATGATGACCGGGTCGGCAAAACAGGCCATGACACCCTTGTAGGAGAGCAACGGCCCCACATCGTCGGGGTTGCACATCCACTTGATGCCCGAATCGCTGCAGAACAGCAGCATGAGGCCGATGATGGCGACACTGGTGGCCCACGACGGCACCACTTCCAGAATCCACATCAGGGTAGCGAAGGCGAAGATGGCGATGATGCGCTGCTGCACGACGTTCAGTCCCTCAATGCCAAATGAATCACTTGGCAGATTCCACAGCAGTAGCGTCACAAGGACGACCACGATGGCTTCCACCGTTTTCTTAAACACTCTCTTGGGATTGTACCGTCTCGCATGGCTCAAGCTGTGATAAGCATCGATGAGATGGAACCCATTAAAGTTCTTGAACATGTCAGTTCTATCAATGTTGTTTTTTACAAGAAAATCAAGCTGGAAGCCTCGTTGGCAGCACATGCCTGAATTGCGGGTGCAAAGGTACATTTTTTTTATCATTCGGCCAAGGTTTTCACAAGATTAAAGGTCATTATCTCACATTTTCTTTGTATCTTTGCAGACTGAAACGACATATATCAATACAATCATGGAACAAAGAGAATGGAAAACAATCCGCGAGTTTGAAGAAATCCTCTTCGAGGAGTTTAACGGCATAGCCAAGATTACTATCAACCGGCCAAGGTTCAGGAACGCGTTCACGCCGAAGACGACCTTGGAACTGAGCCAGGCCTTCGCGCTGTGCCGCGAGCTGCAGCGCATCCGCGTGGTGCTGCTCACGGGTGCGATGAGTCCTGTGCCCGAGGGCAAGACGCTGGCCGACGTGAAGCACGCCTTCTGCAGCGGCGGCGACATGCACGTGAAGGGTCGCGGCGGCTACGTGGACGAAGAGGGCGTGCCCCGTCTGAGCGTCCTCGACGTGCAGATGCAGATTCGCCGTCTGCCCAAGCCGGTCATCGCCATGGTCAATGGCTATGCCATCGGCGGCGGGCATGTGCTGCACTTGGTGTGCGACCTGACGATAGCGTCGGAGAACGCCATCTTCGGACAGACAGGGCCGAAGGTGGGGTCGTTTGATGCTGGCTTCGGCTCTTCCTACCTGGCTCGCATCGTAGGACAGAAGAAAGCACGCGAGATATGGTTCATGTGCCGACAGTACACCGCCCGTGAGGCGGAGCAGATGGGCATGGTGAACAAGGTGGTGGCCCTGGACGACCTGGAGGACGAGTGCGTCAGATGGGCCGAGGAGATGATGGAGCGCTCGCCCATCGCCTTGCGCATGATTAAGGCGGGACTGAACGCTGAGCTGGACGGACAGGCGGGCATACAGCAGCTGGCTGGCGACGCCACGATGCTCTACTACTTCCTCGACGAGGCGCAAGAGGGTGGCCACGCCTTCCTGGAGAAGCGAAAGCCCGACTTCGGGAAGTATCCACAGATACCATAGAGAGGTGAGAGGTGAGAGGTGAGAGGTAAGAGGTGAGAGAATAGATTATTAAACTAACGTTACTGATGATGTATAAGATTGACATTGAGGAGCGTGTGCTCCACTTCAAACAGCCGGCGGGCACCAGCCGCGGCGTCTACACCGAAAGACGCATCTGGCTCGTCACTGCCACTGACGGCGTGAACGTCGGAATGGGCGAGTGTGCCCCCCTACCCGACCTGAGCTGCGATGCGCTGCCTCCCAATATATATAATAATGTGTTAAGGCGCTTCTGCGACGAGGTGGAACAGACGGGCACCATTCCCTATGAAGCCCTGCGCCCCTACCCCAGCATGCTCTTCGGACTGGAGACGGCACTTTTGAGTTTAGAGTGGAGAGTGGAGAGTGGAGAGTTCTTGGACGAGCCAAGCGGCGCAGCCGAGCGTGCTGTCGCACCACTGGTGACGGATGGTACGGCGGTAGCACGCTCGGCTTCGCCGCTTGGCTCGTCCAAGAACTCTACACTCTACACTCTACACTCTACACTCTTTGCCAAGGGCAAAGAGGGCATCCCCATCAACGGTCTGGTGTGGATGGGCACCTACGAGGAGATGCTGCAGCGCATAGAAGAGAAGCTGCGCCAGGGGTTTCGGTGCATCAAGCTGAAGATTGGGGCCATCGCCTTCGACGATGAGCTACAGCTCATCAAACACATCCGCCAGCGCTTCAGCCATCGTGAGGTGGAGCTGCGCGTCGATGCCAACGGTGCCTTCGGGCCACGCCCTGAGGTACCCTCACGACAGCTGCTGGATGACGCGCTCTACAAGTTGGAGCTACTGTCGCAATACGCCCTGCACAGCATCGAACAGCCCATCAGGGCAGGACAGTGGGCAAACATGGCCGAGCTGTGCCGCGAGTCACCCCTGCCCATCGCCCTCGACGAGGAGCTGATTGGTATCAACGATGCCGAACAGAAGCGACAGATGCTGAATATCATCCGCCCTGCCTACATCGTGCTGAAGCCATCGCTGCACGGCGGCATGGCAGGCTGTCGTGAGTGGATAGACACGGCACACGACATGGGCATCGGCTCATGGATTACCTCCGCCCTTGAGAGCAACGTGGGGCTGAACGCCATCGCACAGTTCTGTGCTGATGTCTACGGGCCTGGCATCACCATGCCTCAAGGACTGGGCACAGGACAGCTCTTCACCGACAATATACCTATGCCGATAGAAATACGAGGGGATAAACTCTGGGTGAAAAAGATAATATGTCCTTAGAAGAGTTCTTGAAAGAATGGCGCAGTGACAGTCCTTATGTCACGGTGCACACAAGCGGCTCCACCGGCACCCCGAAAGCCATTGAGGTGGAGAAGCGTCGCATGGAGGCATCGGCCCGCATCACCTGTTCGTTCTTAGGTCTGCATCCCGGCGACACAGCGTTGCTATGTCTGCCCTTAGACTACATCGCAGGCAAGATGATGGTGGTCCGAGCCCTGACCTGCGGTCTGCGCCTGGTCAGCGTGCCACCCAGCAGCCACCCGTTGGGGAGTGGAGAGTGGAGAGTGGAGAATGGAGAGTTTGCTACCGCTGTACCAAGCGCAGCAAACAGCGCGGTAGCACGCTCGGCTTCGCCGCTTGGCTCGTCCAAGAACTCTACACTCTACACTCTACACTCTACACTCTACACTCTACACTCTACACTTGACTTCGCCGCCATGGTGCCGCTTCAGGTATGGAACAGTCTGCAGGTGGAGGAGGAGCGTGAGCGGCTGAAAGCCATCCGCCACCTCATCATCGGCGGCGGAGCCATTGATGACGCGCTGGCACAGCAACTGAAGGACCTGCCCAACGCCGTGTGGAGCACCTACGGCATGACGGAGACGCTGTCGCACATCGCCCTGCGCCGACTTAGCGGTCCGGATGCCACCGAGTGGTACACCCCTTTCGAAGGTGTTAGCGTCAGCCTCAACGCCGACGGCTGTCTCGTCATCGACGCCCCTGCCGTCCACGATGGCCCGCTCGTCACCAACGACATCGCGGAACTTCGGCCACCCCTTCCTTCGGAGGGGGCTGGGGGGAGGCTTTTCCGCATCCTTGGCCGCAAGGACAACGTCATCTGTTCCGGCGGCATCAAGATTCAGGCCGAGGAAGTGGAGCGCCGGCTGCGTCCTCATCTGTCAGCCCCCTTCTGCATCACGCAATGCCAGGACCCACGCCTCGGCGAGGCCGTGGTACTGCTGACGGAACAGACTGACGCTGAGAGCCTTCGTCCGCTGTGCGAACAGGCGCTGCCCCGGCTGTGGAAGCCCCGCCACTATGTCAGCGTCGACGCCATCCCCCTCACCGCCACGGGAAAAATAGCCAGAGCCGAGGCCCGGAAAATAGCCAACAACGAAATCGTTTACGAAAAAAAGTAGGCCCAATCCTTTGCCATGTAAATTAAATTATGTAATTTTGCGCCAAATTATACCAAACAATCAAAACAAACCCAAAAAACTACTAATTTATGTCTGTAAACATTAAGAGTATCTTACGTACGGCGCTGCTTCTGTGCCTACTCTTAGTCGTGGGACAGCTACATGCTCAGACCACTGCTAAGGGTACGGTGACAGATGCCACTGGCGAAGCAGTCATTGGCGCGACCGTAGTAGAGAAGGGAAACCCGAAAAATGCTACAGCTACCGACTTCGACGGTAACTTCACGCTGAAGCTTCAGCAGGGTAAGACCGTGGTAGTGAGCTACATCGGCATGGTGTCGCAGGAAGTCACGGCGGGTCCCAACATGAAAATCCAGCTGAAAGACGACAATGCCGCCCTGGAGGAGGTCGTTGTCGTAGGTTACACCAGCAAGGCTCGTAAGGACCTCACCGGCTCCGTCGGCTCCATCAGCGGCAAGAAGCTGGAGGTGGTGCCCGTGACATCGGCCGCCGTTGCCCTTCAAGGCAAGATATCAGGTGTGCAGGTGACCACAGTCGACGGTCAGCCAGGTGCCGATGTTAACATCCGCGTGCGTGGCGGCACCTCGGTGACGCAGAGCAACGAGCCGCTCTACATCGTGGACGGCTTCCAGGTGGACAACATCAACGATATTCCGCCCAGCGACATCGCCAGCATCGACGTGCTGAAGGATGCCTCGCTGACGGCCATCTACGGTGCCAAGGGTGGCAACGGTGTGGTGGTGGTTACCACCAAGAGCGCACAGGCAGGCAAGGTGCAGGTGTCGTTCAACGGCAACCTGAACATCAGCAGCCTGGCACGCAAACTCGACCTGATGGACGCCCAGGACTTTGCCAACTACCAGTACCAGTGGCACGCTGCCAACGGCACACGCTCAACCAACGCTAAGTTCTTCAAGGCCAACTTCGGCAACCCCTACGACCTGGACATGTACTCCACCCTGCCTTCGCACGACTGGCAAGACGAGGTGATGGGCGAGAATCCCATCAACTACTCAGCCAATGTCACCATCGGCGGCGGCTCGGAGACGGTGAAGTTCAATGTATCGCTCACGCAGTCAGAGGACAAGGGTGTCATCCTTGGCTCGGGCGTGCGCCGCACGGTGATGAACTTCAAGACCAACGTACAAATCAACAAGAAGCTGTCGCTGCAGTTCAATCCGAAGTTCACCTTCCGTCGTGACGAAGGTGCCGGCGGCAACAACATCGGCACCGGCGGCATCATCGACGTGCTGAAGTACCGTCCCACCAACGGCCTGCGTGAGTACGGCTACGTCGACCCGGCCTACGCCGACCCCGACGAGGAGGAGCTGTTCAACTACACTAACCCGAAGAACGACATCGCCATCAACCAGCTCATCAAGCATAGCTACACCTATACCAATGGTTTAGCACTTGACTGGAAGCCCATCAAGGGCCTGACGCTGCGCTCGGAGGCCACCATCGGCCTGAGGTGGACGGACCAGAGCCGTTTCTATGGCGCACTGACCGACGTGGGGCAGAGCCACAACAGCCAGCCCGTGGCAGAGCTGACGAACACCAAGCGCTTCAGCTACGTATGGACGAACACGGCATCCTACAACTTCTCATTAGAGGACAAGCACAACTTCTCGTTCCTCGTCGGCCAGGAGATTCACCACTCACAGCAGACCTCCAACGGCTTGATGAACCGCTACTTCCCCCGCGCCTTCACGGCCCGCGAGGCATGGAACAACATGGGCTTCGGCACACCCTACCTGTCGCCGTCGAGCCTGACCACCGCCGACCGCACTGCCTCGTTCTTCGGACAGGCCAGCTATAACTTCAACCACAAGTACCTGCTCTCGGCTACATTCCGTGCCGACGGCTCTACGAAGTTCGCTCCTGGCAAACAGTGGGGCTACTTCCCCTCCATCAGTGGTGCATGGGTGATGTCTGAGGAGCCGTTCATGAAAGACATCAGCTGGATTAGCAACCTGAAGATCCGTGCCGCCTTCGGTCTGTCGGGTAACAACCGCATCGACAACGACATGTGGCGCGTACTCTACGCCATCAACTCCACCGGCGGCCCCGGCTTCGGCGAGGTGACCCCATTCGGCGAGCAGTACTACGGCAACAACGGCGGCAACAAGTTCTCGAACAAAGACATCAAGTGGGAGACCACCATCACCCGCAACATCGCTGCCGACATCTCGCTCTTCAACGGCCGCGTGAGCATCACGCCCGAGTTCTACTGGAACACCACACGCGACCTGCTCTACAAGAGCGACCTGCCCTCCGTCATCGGCTATACCAGCCAGATGCAGAACATCGGCCAGGTGACGAACAAGGGTATCGAGTTCAGCGTCACCGGCGACATCCTGCAGGGCAAGGACTACGTGCTGTCTGCCAACGTCAACTTCGGCTGGAACAAGAAGAAGATTGACAAGCTGAACGGCACCGACGACGTCGTATGGGACCAGAACGACCGCTGGAAGTCCAGCTACAACGACTACTGCCTGAAGGTGGGCGACGAGGTGGGCCTCATCTACGGCTTCGTCTACGATGGTCTGTACCGTTTCGACGAGTTCTACTTCGACCCGCTGAACAACTATCAGGCAGTACCCTGGGGCAGCAGCTCGGCCGACAACGGCACCAGCAGCAACTGCGCTCCGCGTGAGGACGGCTACGTCACGGTCATCAACGATGTCAGCGGTTCGAGCAACTCAGGCATCGCCACCCTGCCAGGCAAAATCAAGTTCAAGGACCTGGACGGCGACGGACGCATCACTGAGAACGACCGCACCGTCATTGGCAACACCAACCCGAAGATTCAGGGCGGTTTCGGCCTCAGCGGACAGTGGAAGAACTTCGACTTCACCGCCAACTTCACCTACATGCTTGACTACGACATCAACAACGCCACGGCCTACACCCTGTCGTCGTCGGAAGGCAACTCAAAGCGTTTCTTCAACGTCTTAGAGAAGTTCAAGGACGGCTGGCAGTACAACGACATCAGCGGACAGCTCACCGGCACGAAGGGTGACATCCTCTATAAGCTCTACTATGTCGATGACTGCGTAAACATCTACAAGAACGCCAACCGCGGCCGCACCCTGTGGAACCCCACCGACGTGACGACGAAGCTGACGCAGAGCTACTTCATCGAGGACGCCTCGTTCCTGCGCTGCTCTGACGTGACCATCGGCTACACCCTGCCGAAATCGCTCACCCAGAAGGCCGGCATCTCCAAGGCCCGCTTCTATGTGTCAGCCTCCAACCTGTTCATCATTACCAGCTACACGGGCTACGACCCCGAGGTGGACATCCAGACGGGTCTGACCTGTGGTATGGACTACAACCGCTACCCGCGTGCACGCATGTTCGCCTTCGGTACTAACATCACTTTCTAAAGCCCCCTCCCTGGCCCTCCCCTGGGGAGGGAATAAGCGGGAATGGAAAAAAGAATTAAGAAAAGAAACAAAAGCAATATAAGATGAAAAAGAAAATATTATCATATGTGGCTTATCTGGCGACTGCTCTCCCCCTTGGGGGAGTTGGAGGGGGGCTTCTTGCTTCTTGCAACGACTACTTAGAGGTGGACGCACCGTCGGCCTACACCGAGGAGTTCGTCTTCAGCCAGAAGTCGGAGATAGAGCGTGCCCTGAACGGTGTCTATGCCCAGGCACTGGTCAACAACCTCTACGGTGACGCCTACTACACACGCTTCACGCTGAACAGCGATGTGGACATGGTCATCAGTTCGGATAATTCGCACGCGCACAACACCTACCAGCGCTTAGACTGCGACGACCAGGGCAGCCACATCTACAACTTCTGGACGGCTGCCTACAACCTCATCGAATACGCAAACAAGTTCATCACCTCGGCTGAGCAGAGTCCGCTCTACGACACCGCTGACAACCAGATGATGCAGTGGATAGGCGAGGCCAAGTGCCTGCGCGCCATGGCCTATCATGACCTGGTGGTGATGTTCGGCGACGTGCCCTTCACCTTCGAGCCTGCCTCGACCAAGGGCACCGACTTCGTCATCCCCATCGCCGACCGTGAGACCATCCAGAAGGCCGTCATCGACGACCTGAAAAAGATTGCCCCCTACATGTCGGCTGCCAGCAGCGTCACCGTTGAGCGCTGTTCGAAGGAGTTTGCCCAGGCACTCATCGCCCGCATCGCCCTCACCGCCGGCGGCTACTCGCTGCGCCCCAACAAGAGCGATGCCAAGAGCTACGGCACCATGGAGCGCCCCGCCGACTACCAGAGCTACTACAAGACGGCCATGGACTATGCCGACTCCGTCATCAGCAGCGGCACCCACAGCCTGAAGATGCGCTATCAGGACGTGTTTGTCAATGAGTGTAACTATCAGGTTATCAACAACGACGACCCCATCTTCGAGATTCCCTTCGCCAAGGAGTCGACGGGCAACATCGGCTATGTGCAGGGTCCATCTTACGGTGCCTATGAGGGCAAGACCGTGGGCCCCTGGGGCGCCACGAGCGGCAGCGGCACCGGCGGTCGTCTGAACGCCTTCTACCGCTTCCTGTTCCGCACCGGCGACATGCGCCGCGAGTTTGTCAACGGCCTGTGGTACTACAACTACTTCACCACTGCCGACGGCACCCTGGCTGACAGCGTCTACATCCGCAACGACTACACCGTGCACAACAACAAGTGGTCGAAGCTGTGGACGGCCGAAGGCTCTGCCTTAGGCAACATCACCACTGGTGCCACGGGCATCAACTATCCCTACATGCGCTATGCCGACGTGCTGCTGATGTACGCCGAGGCCGCCAACGAGCTGAACGGCGGTCCCACTGACAAGGCCATCGACTGCCTCACGCAGGTGCACAGCCGCGCCTTCCTTGACGGCGATGCCGCCTATCTGTCGTCGGTGACCACCGACCAGGCCACGTTCCAGAAAGCCATCCTCGACGAGCGCAAGTGGGAGTTTGCCGGTGAGAACAGCCGCTGGCGCGACCTGGTGCGCACCAACAACTACGGCGAGGAGCTGGTCTACAGCTTCCTGCGCTACTACAGCGCCGGCATGCAGAACGTGGGTGGCATGACGGGCTACGAGGATGCCATCAACGAGCACGACGGCTACGACACCAGCTCTGGCTACATTGACAACCTGCCCGAGCGCATCTACTATCACCAGTACACTATCGACGAGCCTATTGCCAACGTGCTGGCAGTGCTCTTCTTCCGCGACCAGTACTACGGCTACACCATCGATGCCTCGGGCAGCGTCGTCACACGCTATCCCAACCAGTCGCTCAAGAGCCTGCGCATCTACAACGCCTACAAGCGCGCTCCCAGCCAGCCCATCACCAGCCAGATTACCAACTTCGGGTTCTCGGCCAAGGCATGGAATATTGCCGACTTCTACCAGTGGGGCAATGCCGACAACGGCACACCGCGCGACCAGTGCAAGTACTCATTCTATGGCTACATACGCAGCGACCAGAGCGGCAACATCTACCTCATCCGCAACGGCTCCCTCGAACAGATGTCCACCATTCCCGAGGCCAGCCAGCTGCCGCCGGTACGCTACATCCTGCCCTACCCCAACCTGGCCATCCAGCGCTCGGCAGGTGCCTATAAGAACTACTATGGATATTAAGGTTAAAGAGTTAAAAACGTTAATAATGTAACCGTTATGAAAAAGCTACTATATAACTTCATGCTCCTTGGCCTGGCTGCCACTTCAGCTCTGACAGTCTCCTCGTGTAAGGACGACGACAACGCCGCGCCGGGCACTGACCGTGAGTTCATGACCATGTTCATCTGCGACAACACCCGCGGCAAGGGCAACGACTATCCGTACAACTGCGGACTCGACGGTGCCTATCCCCACGGCAACACCATCCACCTCTACTGGTACGGTGTGAAGGGCTGCGCCGGCTACCAAGTGCAGATGGCCCTGATGCCGAAGGTCACCGGCGGTGCCAGTGCCTGGGCCAGCATCCAGGGCACCAGCGACCTGCTCGTCGACACCATCGTCGGACCGAATGTGCTCGACCTGCTCATCAAGGACCTGCAGTACAAGACGGACTACCGCTTCGCCATCCGTGCGCTGTCGCCCCTTGACAAGAACGACCCCAACGACCCCAGCAGCTTCCAGCACGCCTCCAACTGGTATGGCCACGGCAACGGCCGCCAGTGGCAGGAGTACCTCGGCATCCAGACGGCCGAGCGCTACCCCACGCCCTACGCCGTCTATGTGAACCAGGCTGAGACGAAGGAAGACAACATGCACGTCTACCTGAACACGAACATCAGCCAGCTGGGCCTGGACCTCAGCACCCCCGAGGACCAGGACAAGCTCGATGCTTTCTACGAGAACTTCAACATCGACGAAGATGGCAACCTGGGCTACAAGTACCTGCGTGTCGTTCCCTCGCCCAACAACCCCAACTCAACCGTGGGCGAGAAGTGGAAGTACTATGAGATTACCGATGCCGACCGCGAGCGCGGCTACGTCGTCGTCGACGGTCTGACGGCCAACTCCGTCTATGTCATCGACGTCATCGACCCCCGTGTGCCCATCGAGATTGACGCCAAGTACAACACCTGTACGGCACGCACCGACGGCACGCCTGGCGAGCCCATCCTGCTGTCTTACGACGAGCTGTATGCACAGGCCGCCGACCTGCCACTGCCCGATGACGAGACGGTGAAGCGCAGCGATGTCTTCGCCCTGGCCACTGAGAAGTACCAGGCAGCGCCCATCAGCCCCGCGCTCTACGACTTCATTTCGAACACTGCCTACGCCGAGGGCCAGACCTTCCTGCTTGAGGGCGGCAAGACCTACTACATGGACGGCAACGACATCACCTGCAAGGGCTTCATCCTGCGCACACGTCCTGAGGACGTGGCCCAGGGCAAGCGTGCCCGCGTCATCTGCGGCATCGGCCATCACTCACGCTACGACCAGGCCACCAATGGCGAGCAGTGGAACGGCGGTCCCTACTCCATGTTCATGTTCGGCCGTCAGCCAGAGGCCGGTGAGGGCGGCGAAATCTACATGAAGAAGCTGGCTTTCTACGACATCGACTTCGACAACCCCGAGGCATTCAACTACGGCGACAACAACGTCGGCCTGGGCGGTGTCACAGGCAACTACTTCTTCAACATGTACAGCAACGGCATGGCCGTGACGCTCGACTCGCTGGTCATTGAGAACTGCACCTTCAAGCGTCTCGTGCGTGGCTTCATCCGCGAACAGGGTGCCAACTACAAGGTGTGGAACCACGTGCTCATCAAGAACAACCAGTTCTTCGACTGCGGCTACTACAACCAGGGTGCCGGCGGCTATTGCTGGATTCACGGCTCGGGAACCAATGTCAACTCGAACCTTTACAAGGACATGAAGGTCATTGAGAACACGTTCTACGATTGCCCCTTCCCCGCCTTCTTCAGTGAGCAGAGTGAGATAGCCTGGACATCAGGTTCCTGGTACATCACCTTCTCGAACAACACGCTCATCAACTTCAACACGCGTGCCGACGGCTCCATCTTCAAGATGCGCGGACTGCCCAACGGTTCGGTCTACAACGTGAAGAACAACCTCTTCGTGCTCTGCAAGCAGGCTGCCGACCAGCGCGTGCTGGCCATGTGGGGTGCCGACATCCGCAACACGCAGACACTGGCTGACGGCTCGGCCGGCAAGGTGACGCTGAACTTCGAGAACAACTGGTCGACGAACAACGACCTGACCAACGGCTCCATCTTCAGCAACAACCCCTGGACGGCCACGAGCAACAACTTCGGCAAGCTCATCAAGGACGGCAACGCCACCTTGAACGGTACCTTGGAGGTAGAGGTGGCCAATATCTCAGCCACCGACCTGATGGTCAGCCCCTGTCCGCCACACGTGGCACAGACGGCCAACGACCAGAACATGCACCGTGCGGACGCCCTTGACGGCACCGCCTCGCAGTACAACGTCAACCTCTACTTCAAGAACACCAGCAATGAAATCTACGAGAACAACGTGGGTGACCCGCGCTGGCGCGTTCAGAAGTAAATTGTGAATTGTGAATAGTGAATAGTTAAGACACAGACAGACTATGAAGAAATCAAGAATATGGATGGCAGTCGCCGTGACCCTGACGATGGGCTTCAGCATCAGCTCTTGCGGCGATGCCAACGAATATGAGGATGCCAACACGGCCAACCCGTCGTGGGTGGACAACTACACCGACTCCACGAAGGTGGCTCATCCCGAGACCCTGGCCGGCACCCAGTGGGTGCGCGGCTCCGGGCTGAAGAAGAATGTCTACGGCGAGGAGATTCAGGGCTTCGTTGAGAGCCTCAACTTCGTCTCGGCCGACTCCGTGTCGGTGAAGATGAGCGAGGGCACGACGACCGGCACGTGGAAGGACGACTCGAACACCGACGCCCTGCCCTACTACGAGTACACCTACTCGAACACCAACGGCAGGATTGACATCCTCAAGCGCAGCGTCGATGAGAAGGGCAAAGTGTCGAAGACCGCCATCTTCACCGGTGTTGCCGTCTCAGGCAAGCAGGAGGTCATCACCATTACGCACTTCAGCGACGTGGTGGAGACACCTGTGCAGACCTACCTGCTGAAGCAGTAACACCCGCTAACACGAACAAGAGACCGTCACGGTTGTGGCGGTCTCTGTCTTTTAGCAATGCCATGTTTCAAATGTCTCAGGCGGCATGTCAGCCATTCTGTAAATCTTTTCGGAAATTTAACAACACAATGTTTGGCGGTTACAATTTATTTTGTAACTTTGCACCGTATTATGTAAAAGAATGAAGAAGAGACTAAACAACTTTAATAAATAACCACTAATTATTAACTAACTGTATTATTCTATGAAAAAAATCTTTACGCTCATCGGCGCACTCGTTGGCTTCGCAAGCCTCACAAGCGCTGCCACAGTTGACGACATCGTGCCCCTGAAGCACAGCTATGTGCTGGTCGGCGACGATTACACCAACAACGGTACCGAGAAGGTTGCCAAAGGCATCCTGTTCGGTGACGACCACTTCTTCACACCCACTGGCCATGACAAGGCAACCAACAAGGGCAGTGTTGACCTTTCAACAGCTGACGAGCTCGGAATCGTCACTGAGGAGATTGTCGCAAAGTATAAGGATTATGGCACACACCTCAATTCACTGCGTCTGAAGACTTCTCAGGATGTCTTTGCCATGAAGGTAACCGCTGGCTCGAAAGTTATCATTTTCTTTGAGAAGAACAAAGATACTGACGTACGTTATCCTATCATCGCAAAGGATGCAAGCCTGTCAGAGAAACTCACGAGCGAAGACAATGTTGTAATCAAGGGTGAATACAACAAGAAGCAAGTCGGCCGTTTTGAATGGACAGCCGACGACGACTATCTTGTCTATGTTGGTGCTGAGAACCAGATTTTCCTGAGCTATGTCATCATTGAGGCCAAGGAGGCCGAGGGTACTCCTCAGGTGAAGGTCGGTCCTCAGAGCTACGAAGGTGGTCTGTGGTTCAAGGAGGTGACCTGCACGCCGGGTCTTGCCTACGGCATGCCCACCGACGTGTACTACACCACCGACGGCAGCGAGCCCACTGCTGACAGCAAGCTGTACACCGAGCCCATCAAGTGCTACGCCGACATGACCGTGAAGTTCCAGGCCTTCATGGCCGGCATTGCCGTTCCTGATGCCAACAACGAAGCCAACGTGAACTTTGCCTTCGACGCTCCCGCCATCAGTGCTGAGGGTGCCAGCGTGAGCATCGTCTCGCCTTACGAGGGTGCAAAGAACTTCTACACCATCAACGGCGGCGAGGCTCAGGAGGGCAGCAGCTTCACGCTGACCGAGAGCGCCACCGTGAGCGCCTACTCGCAGATTGTGAACGGCAGCTACGCCACCTTCACCACTAAGAGCACCTCACAGGATGTCTACGTGCTGAAACCTATCAAGGAGAAGAAGGTCATCACCGTCAGCGGCACTGCCGTTCTTGACGAGGAGGCCACTGCCACCTCTACCACCGGCGAGGTGTACAAGATTGAGGGTGGAGCCATCACCGCCGACAAGGCCGACTTCTTCGTGAAGGACCTGACCTTCGCTGCTCTTGCCAATGCCGATGCCGTCAAGTCTGCCTATCAGGTGCCTGCCGGTCAGGAAGCTTACATCCAGATGAGCAACACCCGCATCACCTTCCAGGTGGCCGAGGGCGACAGCGTGACCGTGAAGGTTGTCTGCTCGAAGAACTCGTGCAAGAACCTCGATGCCGATGATGCAGCAGAAGACAAGCTGGACAACGGCTGTACTCCCGACCGCCAGTGCTATGTCAATGTCAGCGGCACCAACTACTGTCTAACTGACGCCGAGGGTCTGCACACCAACGACCTGAAGCTCTATCCCGACGCCAATGTCTTCGAGTTCGGCCTCAACGCCGGCACCTACACCTTCCAGAAGTACTCTGGCACGGGCAACATCCTCATCTCGAGCATCGAGATTACTCCCGCAGCCAAAGAGTCGGGCATCAGCACCATCGTTGCCGCCGAGGCTCAGTCCGGAACGGTCTACAACCTCGCTGGCCAGAAGGTGAATGTCAACTTCAAGGGCATGATTATCATGAACGGCAAGAAGATGCTGCAGAAGTAAGCCAATGGTCTGACGACCAAACATCAACCCAAGCAAGGGCGGACACTGCATAAGGGCAGGCGTCCGCCCTTTTTTTATCCATTTATTTGGCCGTATGGAAAAATGTTCGTAACTTTGCAACAGTAAAAAGAACATGCAAGTATCATCGAACGAAACAACTAACTATTAAATGAAAATGACTACTAAAGCAAGACTCCTCATCACCCTACCGTTGCTTGCCCTGAGCCTCAGCGCCGTGGCCCAGCAGCAGGAGCAGACACCCGCCTTCCCTGGTGCCGAGGGCTTTGGACGCTACGTCACGGGCGGTCGCGGCGGCAAGGTGCTGCACGTGAAGAACCTTAAGGACAGCGGCTACCAGTCGCTGCGCTGGTGCCTACAGCAGACTGGTGCCAAAACCATCATCTTCGACGTCAGTGGCACCATCCACCTGCAGTCGGCACTCTCCATCCCCAGCAACACCACCATTGCCGGGCAGACGGCTCCCGGCGATGGCATCTGCGTGGCCGACTATCCTGTCAACATCAGCGGCAACAACGTCATTGTGCGCTACATGCGTTTCCGCTTGGGCAACAAGAACGTGAAGAAAGACGGCGCTGACGGTTGGGACGGCTTCGGTGGCTTCGACAAGCAGGACTGGATCATCGACCACTGCTCAGTGTCGTGGAGCATCGACGAGTGCCTCTCGGTCTTAGGCAACAAGAATACCACAGTGCAGTGGTGCCTCGTGGCCCAGAGCCTGGTCAACAGCGGCCACAGCAAGGGGTCGCATGGCTATGGCGGCAACTGGGGCGGCAGCGGTGCGTCGTTCCACCACAACCTCATTGCCCACCACACCAGCCGCACACCACGCCTCGGCCCGCGGCCTACTACGCAGTTAGACGAGCGCATGGACATGCGCAACAACGTCATCTATAACTTCGGTGGCAACGGCTGCTACGGCGGCGAGGGCATGACGGTGAACATCGTCAACAACTACTACAAGCCTGGCCCCGGCTCGCCCACCGACAAGAAAGGCAAGCGCATCGCCGGCATCGGCATACGCACCAACGAGTACGTGGCCGATTATCCCGCCTACGCACCAGCACTCCACCTCTGGGGCAAGTACTATGTGACGGGCAACAAGAACTCGAAGTACAGCGACGTCACAGCCAACAACTGGACCGTCGGCATCATCGACCAGGTGAACGCCAGCGACTGCGACGGCACCTGGACGCAGGCCACACGCGACAGCATCAAGCTCACCGAGCCCATACCGTTCATCTACACCACCACCCACACGGCCGACATAGCCTATCAGCGGGTGCTCGATTATGCAGGCTGCTCGAAGAGCCGCGACAGCTTCGACGAGATGATTGTCGGCGACACGCGCAACAGCCTGGCCTCACACACTGGAACAGGCCTCGACAAGGGCTTCATCAACACACAGGATGACAACAAGCCCTACAATGCAGGTAGCGACTGGAACGCCTGGCCTACGCTGAACAGCACTGAGGCCCCCACCGACAGCGACAACGACGGCATGCCTGACGAATGGGAGGAGGCTCACGGTCTGAATCCGAAGAGCGCTGCCGACGGCAATGTGCTCAACGACGAGGGATATACCAACCTGGAGGTCTACCTCAACTCGCTCGTGGCCGACATCACTGCCGCACAGAACGAGGGTGGCGAGGCACAAGGCAAGATCATCAACTATGGTGAGTCGCAGTATAGCGCCTTCGACATCAGTGGCCAGACATCCAACGGCGACTGGACTTTCTCTGGCGGCTTCAAGATGAACCAAACGGGCGCCCCCTCCACGGGCAGCTATGCCACCATCAAGTATTCGGCCAACCGCCAATACAAACTTGCCCTGCCTGCAGGGGTGAAATTCTCAAGTGTCGACTTCTATGGCTACGCCAATGCCGATGGAGGAAGCTGCTATCTGAGCGAAGTCAACGGCACCACCTACGATGCCGACGCCTACACTTTTCCTGCGCGCGATGCTTCGCCCAGCACCATCACGCACAGCATTAAGTTTGACGAACCTTTCAGTGACACCTTTACCTTCACGCCGAAAGGAAGCCAAGCCTGCTTTCTTCTGACGCTACACGTCAGTCAGCTGACAGGCATCATCTCCATCAACGACTCCAAGACTGAGGGCCGTTCTTCCAACGGCATCTATACCCTGGACGGTCGCCGCGTAACATCGCCCACAAAAGGCATCTACATCATTGACGGACGGAAGACGGTCATCAGTCAGTCTTCCTTGTAACGGTCGCCCCAACAGTTCAGCATCCGCTCGTAGAGCTTCTGCTCTGCTGGCGAGTGCTGGGCATGCCAGAAACGCTGGCTGACAAGGTCATCTGGCATGTACTGCTGCTGGGTGAAGTGGCCGGGGAAATCGTGCGGATATTTGTAGCCGTCGCTGTAGCCTAACTGCTTCATCAGCTTTGTCGGCGCATTGCGCAGGTGCAACGGCACGGGCAGGTTGCCCGTCTGGCGGACATTGGCCAAGGCTTCGTCAATGCCCAGATAGGCCGAGTTGCTCTTCGGCGAAGTGGCCAGGTAGACGCAGCACTCCGCCAAGGCAATACGAGCCTCGGGCCACCCAATCTTCATCACCGTGTCAAAGGCGGCATTGGCCAGCAACAGGGCGTTGGGGTTGGCCAGACCAATGTCTTCGCTGGCACTGATGACCATGCGACGGGCAATGAACTGCGGGTCCTCGCCACCCTCAATCATGCGCGCCATCCAGTAGAGGGCCGCATCGGGGTCGCTACCGCGGATGCTCTTGATGAAGGCCGAGATGATGTCGTAGTGCATCTCGCCATCCTTGTCGTAGGCCAGGGGATTCTGCTGCAAGCACGACTCCACCAGCTCGTCGGTGATGACAAAGGCTGGGGCGGCTGGGGCTTCTGGGACCTCTGAGACCTCTGAGACTACTGGGACAACTGAGGATTCTGGGGCGACTGAGGATTCTGGGGCGACTGGGACTGCTGGGGGGACTGGGAGGGAATTGGAAACCACAAGGTCCAGAATGTTCAGCAGCTTGCGGGCATCACCGCCGCTGTAACGCAGCAGGGCACCCGTCTCCTTCAACACGATGTTCTTCTGGCGCAGCTCCACGTCAGTGGTGATGGCCCTGTGGAGCAGCTCCAGCAGGTCGTCCTTCTCCAGGGGCTGCAACACATAAATCTGACAGCGCGACAGCAACGGACGAATGACCTCGAAAGACGGGTTCTCCGTCGTGGCGCCAATGAGGGTGACGATGCCACGCTCAACGGCACCAAGAAGCGAGTCCTGCTGCGACTTGGAGAAACGGTGTATCTCGTCGATGAACAGTATGGGCGACGCTGAGTTGAAGAAGCGGCCCTTCTGCGCCCTCTCTATCACATCGCGCACATCCTTCACGCCACTGGTCACGGCACTCAGTGTATAGAAGGGTGTGTCTAAACGACGTGCGATAATCTGTGCCAGCGTTGTCTTGCCCACGCCCGGCGGTCCCCACAGGATGAACGACGAGATGCGGCCTGACTCTATCATCCGGCGGAGTACCGCTCCGTCGCCCACAAGGTGCTTCTGCCCAATATAATCGTCGAGTGTCGTCGGGCGAAGCCTCTCAGCTAATGGTTGTGACATGCTTTTCCTGCTTTTTTACGGCAAAGATAGTACATTTCGGTTAATCAGCAAAAAAATAATTGGTAAAAAACTTGTAAATAAGAAATAAAGTGCTTATTTTTGCAGCCATAAATTAAGGAAATAAAACACTTTTATGAGTCAAGCATCAGAGAAAAAAGCAATTACGTTAAAAACCCTCACCAAGAGCAGCGTCTGGGACATACAGGAAAACGACATCTTCCGCCTGTGCGAGAACGCTGAGAAGGATGCCGAGGTGAAAGAAAACCTGCGGCACTATGTCGACATCATCCGCTCAGCCTTTACCGTCGAGGAGATTAACACCGACTCAAAGCTGGTCATTCAGAAATACGAGAACCTGGGCTATAAGGTTGGACAGGTGAAGCTGGATGACAACCAGAAGGTGACGTGGGCCATCAAGAAACGCCCCATCAGCCGTGTCACTGACCTGACCTACGAGAACATCCGCCACATCACGGCAGCTAAGCTTGTCGAGGTGCTCGACCGTAACTTCGGCGGTGGCTGGGACTCGCTGTCGCAGAGCATCAAGGACATCATTGAGAGTGGCTTCGACATCTCCACCACCACTCTGCCCAAGGACCGCCTGCACAAGAAGGGTGGCCTGTATGAGAAGAAGGTGGCTGACGGCTTCGACGTCCTGGAGGTGTCCAAAGGGTCATGGGTGGAGGCCATCTTCGCCAAGATGAAGCCCGAGGCTGAGAAGCCCCGCATGAAGTTCAACACCTACAATAGCGACGAGGAGAACGAGGATGAGGATGTGGAGATTGAGGACACATTCAACAAGCCCGACGAGGACGATATTGAGATTGATGAGCCTAACGACGACGACATTACCGAGGACAACTACAGCACGATGATGGACCTGGGTGCCGCCGACCCCGACGAGGAGGCTGAAGGCCTTGCCGACTACGAGGAGGAATAAGTATGGCTGCCCTCGCTCCTTTGAGCGGGGGCAGACTTACATCTTGTCCAGCTCGGTGTAGATACGCTGTACGGGCAGCCCCATGACATTGAAGTAGCTGCCGTTGAGGCCGGTCACGCCGATATAGCCTATCCACTCCTGTATGCCATACGCGCCAGCCTTGTCATAGGGACGATAGGTAGCTATGTAATAATCTATTTCCTTATCTGTAAGCGCTTTGAAAGTGACATCAGTAGTCACCGAGAAGCGCTTCTGCATGTGTTGGGTGGTCAGGCATACACCTGTTATCACCTGGTGCGTGCGGTTGCTCAGTGCATGCAGCATGCGGCGTGCATCAGCGGCGTCGTGTGGTTTGCCCATCACTTCACCGGCAGCCACCACGATGGTGTCGGCAGTGATGATAAGTTCATCGGCGCTCATCTGCTCACGATAGGCATCGGCCTTCTTCGCAGCGATGTGTTCAGCTATCTGCTCCACAGGCAGCGTCGGCGGATAGCTCTCGTCAATGCCGGGCAGGATGCGTACCTCGAAATCGAGGCCAAGACCAGCCAGCAGCTCACGGCGTCGCGGCGAATTGCTGGCCAAAATGATGCGGTATGTTTGTCTTCTCATCACTTAATATACTAACGAACCCAGTGACCTTATTTACACCTCATCAGCCTGTAAGTCCCGGGACTCGTAAAAAGCATTACCTCTGGATCGAAGTATTGATGAAGAAACATCACGTCATTATCTACTACTTTCATGTAGTACGAATTCAGGGGGATGGTATCATGGTAATAAAGTGTCAAGAAAAGCGGGTAATCTTTTATGTGTTTTGAATAGTGCGAACGGGGATGCTTTATAGAATCATACTCCTCTACGGTGTATTTGTCATATTTGAATGTTGTTCCATCAGACCCTTCATGAGTACAAGAACCATCCTCATTGAATGTCATGTAACTTATACTTTGAGAATATTCAATCTGACCATTCACTCTATGTTCACTTTGTCTCTGCCATCTGCCCACGATTCCTGTTTGCGGCTGAGATTCATCGTCATCCTTATCGCATGACATCACTGCGATGCTCATTACAACTACTGTAATTAACAAATAAAACTTTTTCATAATACATTGATTTTTTAGTAATTGCTTTTTCCTTTACAAAGTTTATGTGTCATTTTTGTAACTTGAGCCACTAAGTCACCACCCGAAAGCAGTGGCGTTCATTTGCCATAAACCATGTGCGCGCAAAGTCTGCTCAATGACGTCACGTGCACAGCCCATGCCCCCACGCCGATGACTGATGTAGATACTGGCAGCCTTCACCTCGGGACAAGCATCCTTAGGACAAACGGGGCAACCCACGCGGCGCATCACCTCTAAGTCAGGAATGTCATCGCCCATATACATCACCTCCTCGTCCTTCAAACCATACTGCTCAAGGAATGCCTCGTAAGTGTGCATCTTCACCGAGCAGCCGATGAACACATCGGTAAGGCCCAGCGCCTCATAGCGGTGGCGCACAGCCTCGACGTTGGCGCCGGTCATAATGGCCATGCGCAGACCTAATTTCATGGCTAATTGCAGGGCATAGCCGTCCTTGATGTTCGCAGTGCGCATGGGGATGCCATCGGCACCCATGGTGATGGTCTCGCAGGAGAGGACGCCATCGACATCGAAGATGATGGCGCGGATTTTCTGAAGATCGTAGTTAATCATTTTGAGGAGGGAGTTTTATGGGGCTTCTGGGAGGACTGGGGCTGCTGGGAGCTCTGGGACTGCTGGGAGTACTGAGACAGCTGGGACTACTGGGGCGGCTGGGTGGCCTCACTGTGGATGCTCTGGCTCATCACTTCATAGACCTGCTGCATGAGCGGCTGGCCATCCAAGAGCTGCATCTGGGCTGCGATGACATTCTCATCATAGCGCACGGCGGGGCCGGTCTGCGCCTCACGAGGGTGCATGGTCAGCACCTTCTGCGACGTCTCGGCTATCAGTGGCAGCAACACGCTGAAGGGCACGCCGTGGCGCTCCAAGATGTTGGCAGCCAGCGAGTAGCAATGATTTGAGAAATTGCAGGCGAAGACGGCGGCGAGGTGCAGGTAGCGGCGGTCGTCGCTGCTCATCTGCCGTACATTGTCGCTCACTGAGGTAGCCAGCTCGGTGGCCACTTGAAGCGCCTGGTCGTCGTTGGCCTCAATGAAAAAAGGCAGATGTGAAAAGTCTACGTCACGCTCCTTAGAGAAGGTCTGCATGGGATAGATGACGCCATGATGACGTAGTCCGCTAAGCACCTGCATGGACATGCTGCCGGCGGTGTGGAACATGGGCTGTGCTGCCCTACCCTGCGCCAGCTGTGGCACAAGCGTTGGCAGTGCCCCATCCTTCACGGCAATGATGAACGCATCGGCCTCAAGAGGTAGGGCCGCGATGCTGTCGGTGGGGAAACCACCGACAACAGAGGCTAACGCCGTGGCGCTGGTCAGCGTGCGGCTGTAGACCGCCACGATGGTGTGGCCCTTGGCGTGCAGCGCCTTGGCCAACTGCGTCGCCAAGCGCCCAGCACCTACGAAGACAACATTCATAGATTAAACGGTGATTGGTTAAAGGTTAAAGGTTAACGGTTAAAGGTTAAAGGTTAACGGTTAAAGGTTAACGGTTAAAGGTTAACGGTTAAAGGCTAACGGTTAACGTTCAGAACTTCCCGATGTGGACGTTCTCCCACTTCAGCTTGTCCTCGTTCTGGGGCTTACGCTCGTCGGCCTTGTGCCCGAAAGCGATGACACAGAGCACGCTGTAGTTCTCAGGGATGTCGAGGATGCCGCGTATGACGGTGTCGGCCGTCGTTCCGTCGCTGAGGCCGCGGCCGCGCATCTGTACCCAGCAGGAGCCAAGCCCCAGTTCCTCAGCCTGATACTGCATGCTGATGGCAGCGATGGAGCCATCCTCCACCCAGCAGTCGTTCTGCATGGGGTCGCCCAGCACCACCACGGCCATGGCAGCGCCCTTGATGAGCTGCCCACCCATGTCCTTGGCATCGGAGAGCTTTTCCAGGTCCATCTTGTCATCCACCACCACGAACTGCCATGCACGCTGCCCCTTGCTGGTGGGAGCCATCAGTGCAGCCCGCATGATGAGTCTCACGTCGTCAGCTTCAATTTCTTCGCCGGTGAATTTCCGGTGTGAACGGCGCAGTTGCGCCAGGTCCTTAAAGTTAGTCATTGTATCTTTTCTTTAGAATTTTGTGCAAAGGTACAAAATAATTCACAATTCGCCATTCATAATTCATAATTATTTCGTACTTTTGCAGCAGAATCCATTAACTAAAAGCAGACAACCATGAAGCGCGCCCTTTCCTTCCTTATTGCCACCGTCGCCGTCATCCTCACGGCATCGTCCCAACCCCACAGGCTGTGGTACAGCCATCCTGCCGAGCACTGGCTGGAGGCACTGCCCATTGGCAACAGCCACCTGGGCGCAATGGTCTACGGCGGCACTGACACAGAAGAGATTCAGCTGAACGAAGAGACCTTCTGGAGCGGCTCGCCACACGACAACAACTCAACTGAGTCGCTCGTCGCTCTGGATGAGGTGCGCCGCCTCATCTTTGCCGGCAACGAGCAGCAAGCCACGAAGCTCATTGACCGCCACTTCATCAAAGGTCCCCACGGCATGCGTTTCCTGCCCTTAGGCAGTCTGAAGCTATCGCTGGGCCACAAGGATGTGACAGGCTACCGTCGTGAGCTGAACCTGGGTGATGCCGTCGCCACCACATCTTATATATATAAGGGTGTGAAATTTGAGCGTAAGGTCTTCGCCTCGCAGGCCGACAATGTCATCGTCATGCAGCTGAAGGCCAGCAAGAAAGGCGAGCTGGACTTCGACATTAGCTTCGCCAGCCAGCTGCCATCGAAGGTGGTTTCCACCGTGGCAGGCGGCAACGGTCAGGCAAACCTGCTGTCGGCCACCGTCGACGGTGTGGAGCAGGAGGGCATTGCGGCCGGGCTGAAAGCCGACTGCAAAGTCCTTATTGAGGCCGACGGCGACGTGGAGGTGAAGGGTGAGGGCCTCAGCGTGGACGATGCCACCACGGCCACGCTCTACATAGTGGCAGCCACCAACTTTGTGAAGTACAACGACATCAGTGGCGATGGAGACAAGCAGACCAAGCAGACACTGGCTTCGCTCCATGGCAAGTCGTACAAGGAGTTGCTGAAGGCGCACATCAAGAAATACAAGGAGCAGTACGACCGTGTGTCGCTGACATTGCCCAAGACCGCCGCCTCGTCCCTGGAGACCGACCAGCGCGTGACCGCCTTCTCAGAGAATCCCACGGACCTCGACATGGTGGCGCTGATGATGCAATACGGCCGCTACCTGCTCATCTCCTCCAGCCAGCCTGGCGGACAGGCCGCCAACCTGCAGGGTGTGTGGAACGACAAGATGAATGCGCCATGGGACTCGAAGTACACCATCAACATCAACGCTGAGATGAACTACTGGCCCGCCCTGGTCGGCAATCTGGCCGAGACGCAGCAGCCGCTGTTCACGATGACCAAGGACCTGAGCCAGACCGGTGCCGTGACGGCCAGAACCATGTACGGCTGCCGTGGCTGGGTGGCCCACCACAACACTGACCTGTGGCGCATTGCCGGTCCTGTCGACGGTACGCAATGGGGCATGTTCCCCACGGGCGGCGCATGGCTCACCACACACCTCTGGCAGCACTACCTCTTCACCGGCGACAAGCAGTTCCTCAGCGAGTACTATCCCGTGATGAAGGGCGCCGCCGACTTCCTCTGCGACTACATGCAGTGCTACCCTGACAGCGGTGTAATCAAGCAGGCCGCCGGCTGGCTGATGACCGTGCCTACCGTGTCGCCCGAACACGGCCCCGCGGGGAAGGGCACCAACGTCTGTGCCGGCTCGACGATGGACAACCAGATTTGTTTCGACGTGCTATCGCAAACCATCATGGCAGCCAAGGCTCTCGGCATCGACGACTCTCAACTCTCAACTCTCAACACTCAACTCTCAAAGCTTCCACCCATGCAGATTGGCCGACACGGCCAGCTGCAGGAGTGGCTCATCGACGCCGATGACCCGAAGGACGAGCATCGCCACATCAGCCACCTGTACGGCCTCTACCCATCGAACCAGATTTCGCCCTATAGCCATCCCGACCTCTTCACCGCCGCCGCCAACACGCTGAAACAAAGGGGCGACATGGCCACGGGGTGGAGCTTAGGATGGAAGACGAACTTCTGGGCACGCATGCTTGACGGCGACCACGCTTTCACCATCATCCGCAACATGCTACACCTGCTGCCCAACGACTCGAAGATGCGCGAATATCCCATGGGACGCACCTACCCCAACCTCTTTGATGCCCATCCTCCGTTCCAGATTGACGGCAACTTCGGTGTCTCGGCCGGCATCTGCGAGATGCTGCTGCAGAGCCACGACGGCGCCGTCCACCTGTTGCCGGCCCTGCCGACGGAATGGCACGAGGGTGAGGTGAAGGGACTGCGCGCCCGCGGCGGCTTCATCGTCGACGAGACCTGGAGTAAAGGAACACTGTGCTCTGCTGTGGTTCGCTCCACCATCGGCGGCACGCTACGTCTCCGCTCCTACACGCCACTGAAGGGCAGAGGACTGCAAGAGGCTACCGGCCCCTGCCCTAACGCCTTGCTTCAGCCTGCCGACATCCGTCAGCCCCTACGCTCAGCTGAGCTGACCCACTTCCAGCTCCTGCCTGTGAAGCCCGTCTATGAGTACGACCTCGTCACCCAGCCTGGCAAGAGCTATACAATAACCACTAAACAATAACCGTTCTCTCACCTCTTACCTCTCATCTCTCATCTCTCATCTCTCACCTCTCACCTCTCACCTCTCACCTCAAAGAAATGCCACAAACCCGCATCTACACCACTGGCGACACCTTGCCCGAAGGACTGATGGACAGCAACTTCTTCCACAGTCCCCAGTTCTTCGCGCTGTGCCAGCAGACGCCACGCCATCGTCCCTACATGGTGACGCTGACCGATGACGACGGCAACCTGATGGCCCAGATGCTGGCTGTGGTGCGCTATCGCTCCTCGTGGTTCCCACCCTATTACTACATGCACTGCCGCATCTTGGGCGAAGGGGTTTACAAAGAGAACAGCGGCGAGGCTTTCGAGCAGATGCTCAACGCCCTCACCGCCAAGCTGGGGCCACGCATGCTCTATGTAGAGGTGAGCCACCTGAGCCATAAGATGTTTGGCTACCGTCAGTTGCGCGCTGCCCGCTATTTCCCCGTGCGTTGGATGAGCATCCACAACTCGCTGCACTCACGCACACCCGAGGAACGCATCTCGGCGTCCATGCAGCAACGCATCAACAATGCCTACGAGCGGGGCGTCATCACCGACGAGGTGAAGAGTGAAGACGACTTCAAGGAGTTCATGAAGCTGCTTCGCCATCATAACTGGCTGAAGCCCAAGCGCTACATACCCGCCGACGAGTTCTTCCACTCGTTCAGCGGCCTGCCACCAGTGGATGCCAAGGAGAAGATTCAGCTGCCCGATGACGGCCGTCTCTACCTCACCCGCTACCGCAACCGTGTGGTGGGCTGTTCAGCCGTGGTCTACTCCAACCACCAGGCCTATCTGTGGTATGCTGCCTACCGCCGCAAGTCATTCGCATGGGTACACCCGCGTGAGCTCACCATCTGGCATGCCATAAAAGATGCCCATAGCCGGGGCTATGAGCATATCTTCTTCATGGACGTGGGACTGCCCTTCCGTAAGAACAAGTTCCGCGACTTCATCCTTCGCTTCGGGGGTAAGCCCGTCAGCACCTATCGTTGGTTCCGCTGTTCCATCAAGTGGATTAACTCACTGCTGTCGTGGATTTACCGCGATTGATTGAGGTAAGAGGTGAGAGGTGAGAGGTAAGAGGTGAGAGGATGGTTTATGGCAGCTGAAGCTTCAGGACAACCGACTGACGTGGCTGTAGGTCGACGCTGACGGGAGCATCGGGTGCCAAGGTAACGGCGTGTTCAGTGCCAGACAGCAGGTCGACAGCCTGACAGTGGCACTCACCAAAGCCCATGTAACTGAAGGCATGGGCGGGGATGGTGACGGCAGCTGTCACAGGAGCATCATCGAAATTGGCCACCACAAGCAACAGGTCGTTGTCGTGCTTTCGCAGGAAGGCATACTGACGATGCAGATGTCCGTTGACGTACATCAGGTCGAAGGTATTTCCCTCAGCCACAGCCTGTTCGGTCCTTGCAATGCGCAGCACATCGGCATAGTAGCTGACAATGTCGTTAGTGCCGTGCAGGGTCTCGGGCGAGAAGACGGCAGGACCGTTTAGCGACCAGTAGTCGAAGATAGTGGTGCGACCGTCCTTTCCACTGAAGCCCTCGGCATCCATGCCGCGCTCGCCCCACTCCTGTCCGGCGTAGAACATAAAGGGATTCTGGCGCATCAATACACTGACCACCAGTGCCGGCAATGCCTTCTGAGCCGTTCCGCACACGAAGTCACTGGCCAGGCGCTGCTCGTCGTGGTTCTCCAGGAAGTAGAGCATGTGCGAGGCGATGTCGTCGGTCTGCTGCCACGCCCATGTGATGGCGTTTGTGTCGCGCTGATGCAGCATGACATCACGCAGTGTGTCGTACATGCCCACCTTGTCATACAGATAGTCGAAGCCTGAAGCCAGGTAGTGACGGTACTCCTGTGGGTTGTAGACCTCGCCGATGAACACCACGCCGGGATACTGCTTCTTCACCTGTGCCGTGGCCCATGCCCAGAAGCAGGCAGGCACCATCTCGGCCATGTCGCAACGGAAGCCATCGATGCCCTTGGCAGCCCAGTAGAACAGGATGTGCAGCATCTTCTGCCAGGTGGAGGGGACTGTGGTCAGCTGCAGCGACGAAGGTGTCTGCCCAGCATAGTAGTCCACGCCATAGTTCAGCTTCACCGTCTCGTACCAGTCGTTCTGCCCCGGGGCATTGTGAAAGCAGTCGTTGCCGGTGGCCTTGGCGGGCATCTCCTCGTAAGGCTGGCTCTCACCGTGATAGAGGTCGAAGTAAGGGGCGAAGGGCTGACTGGGACAATAATAGAAATTGTTCTGAAGGTCGAAGCCCAGCTGTGGGTTGTCGTCCTCGCCCAGGTCACGCACGCCGTCAGGCTTGGCCACGCTGTGATACTGGCGCGCCACATGGTTGGGCACGAAGTCGATAATCATCTTCAGCCCGGCCCGGTGGGTGCGGTTGACCAGCCGTTCAAACTCCTCCATGCGCTTGTCGACATTGACAGCCAGGTCAGGGTCTACGTCGTAGTAGTCGGTAATGGCGTATGGCGACCCGGCACGCCCCTTCACCACCGCTGGGTGCTGTGTAGGCACGCCGTGCTGTGAGTAGTCGGTCATGGTGGCATGGCGTATGACACCGGTGTACCACACATGGGTGATGCCCATCTCGCGGAACTTCTTCAGCACCGTTGGTGAGAAGTCGTTCATCTTGCCACTGCCGTTCTCCTCGATGGTGCCAAAAGGTTTACGCGCCTGACAGCGATTGGTGTACAGGCGCGTAAAGACTTGGTAGATGATGATTTTACTCGATGCCATGAGCGGTGACCTCTTTGCTGATCTTAGCAATCATTCCCTGCAGGGCCTTGCCCGGTCCACACTCAGTGAAGTCGGTGGCTCCGTCCTGAATCATGTTCTGCACACACTGTGTCCAGCGCACGCTGCTGGTGAGCTGTGCAATGAGGTTGGCCTTGATTTCGGCCGGGTCGGTATGCGGCTTGCCGTCGACGTTCTGGTAGACGGGGCACTTCGGCGTCTGGAATGCAGTCTGCTCGATGGCGGCCTGCAGCTCATCCTTGGCAGGCTGCATCAGGGGCGAGTGGAAGGCGCCACCCACCTTCAGCGGCAGGGCACGCTTGGCACCGGCGGCCTTCAGCTGCTCACATGCCTCGTTGACAGCCTCGATGTTGCCGCTGATGACCAGCTGGCCGGGATTGTTATAGTTGGCAGGCACGACGACACCGATGCCCTTCTTCGACACGGCCTCGCAGATTTCCTCCACCTTCTCGTCAGGCAGACCGATGATGGCAGCCATGGTCGAGGGCTGGGCCTCGCAAGCTTTCTGCATGGCCATGGCACGAGCGTAAACCAGCTTCAGGCCATCCTCAAAGCTAAGGGCGCCGGCAGCCACCAGGGCTGAGAACTCGCCTAAGGAGTGACCGGCAGTCATCTTGGGGTCAGACTCGCCCATGCAGATGGCTGAGATGACGCTGTGCAGGAAGACGGCAGGCTGTGTCACCTTGGTCTGGCGCAGGTCCTCGTCAGTGCCGTTGAACATCACGTCGGTAATGCGGAAGCCAAGGATGTCATTGGCTTTCTCGAAAAGTTCTTTTGCTGTCTCGTTGTTGTCGTAGAGGTCCTTGCCCATGCCTACGAACTGTGCCCCCTGTCCGGGGAATACAAATGCTTTCATTGTTTATTGTTAAGAGTTTATTGTTGAGTGACTATAGTTTATTGTTTATTGACTATTGTTTGTTGACGATTGTAATGCGCTTTTTGCCAGTATAGTTTACTGACTTCTTGCGGTCAAGGAAATCAATGATGAGGTCGGCGGTCTTGCGGTTGATGCTGTGCCCCTGGTCACGGCGCGGTGCATCGCAGATGGAAGCCACAAAGTGGTTGGTCACCACGCGATAGGTCTTTTTCAGGTCCAGCTTCTTGCCGTCGGGGGTCCTCAGGGTCAGTTTCTTCACCTGCGCAGGGGTCTTCTTGTCGAACTCCACTTCGCAGAAGATGCCACCGACGAAGGGGAACAGATGGCTGTCGTTGTCATAGCAGCTGATGAGCATGTTCCTCAGCTCCTCGCCGCTGAGCTCCATCAGGACGGCATCGTTGCCAAAGGGGTCCAGCTGCAGCACATCGGAGACGGTAAACTCGCCGGCATCGTGCTCATCATAGCGCACGCCGCCATAGTTCTCGATGGCCACGTCGGCTCCCGTCTCGCTGATAAAGGCATCGCACATCAGGCAGCCCAGCTCCTCGTAGGTAGTGACAGGCTCTTCAAGCCATGCCAGCGCACGGAAGAAGGCGGGGTTGTTGCTGAACATGCTGACCATGTCGGTGACGGTCTTATTACGGCCCTGACGGTCGCGCACGTCAATGTTCTCGGCTTTCTTCTCCACAATGCGCCAAGGGCCGTCCACGCCGTCGCCCACCTTTGTACGTTCCAGCACCAGGGTGATGTGGGTCACCAGCTTCAGCTTGTTCTCATTCTGGGTAATCAGGATGCCGTTGTGCATCTCGCCCCCCTTGAGCTGGGTGTGGGTGTGGCCGCCGATGATGAGGTCAACCCAGGGCACCTGTGCCGACAGCTCCACATCTTCCTCATAGCCGATATGCGTCAGCAGGATGACGATGTCGCACTGACTGCGCAGATACTCGTAGCGGGCTATGGCCTCCTGATAGGGTTCGAAGCTGATGCCCCGGCAGTTGTCGGGATGGGTGTCGGGCGTACCATGCGTGCCTAACTGTACGGCTCCAACCACGCCGACACGCAGGCCATTCACGTCGAAGGTCTGGCAGGGGCGCAGATGCATGCCTAATGAGTCATCAGGATGCACGTTGGCACACAGGTAGCTGAAGTTCGAGAGGTTAATGAGGCGTGCCAGGCCACGGGGCGAGGAATCAAACTCGTGGTTGCCCAGCGTGGTGGCGTCGAAGCCAATCTGGTTCATCAGTGCCACCATGGGATAGGCCGGAATCTCGTACATGTCGTTCAGTGGGTCGCCGGTGCGGTTGTCGCCGGCAGCAAAGACCAGCAGCCCAGGGTAGAGCGTACGCAGACTGTCGGCCACATCGGCCACCATCGGCATCGACGACAGATAGGCATGCATGTCGTTGGCCGAGAGAATATGAACCTCCTTGCGCTCGGCACTCAGGCTGACTGCCAGCAGAATGGCAGTGAAAAGAGTGAGGGACTTCTTCATAATGATACGATTATTAGTAAACAATTAGTGTTGAACGCCTATCTCCTGCCTGTCACTGCGGAGTGTTGTCCTGAAATCGGGTGCAAAATTACAAATTTCCTTTGACATGAGCAACAAAAGGTTGACTTTTTTGGTTTTACCCTGCCTGCAGGAGCCTCTGTCTACCTCCTTCCATCGTCCTTCACGCACTGCCAATACACTATATAAAAAGGATAATAAAAAAGATAGTGTACCAAGTGCACCTTTGGGACTTAGTCGGCTGACCTGCAAGTCGTTGGTTGGTGCACCAACAGCCCAGATCGAGCACCAGATGGTGCACCAGGAACAGCTGATA
>CAMVKN010000038.1 GCA_947168045.1 uncultured Prevotellaceae bacterium | reverse complement strand
TTGGCTGTGCGGCGTAGCCGTTAGGCCGTATATTGAATTTTTAACGAACTATTGCTCTATTAATTCTCTTAATATTTGCTATTGCATATATTCAAGGCAGAAAGGAGAAATGATTATGGCGACGTTTATAAATATTATTTGTGCTATCATTGGTATCATAATAGTCGGGGCTTTTGCTATTTGGTTATTTGCATTGATATACGCATTCATCAAAGAGAAGGACGAAGGAGTCAAAATGTTCGCTTTGTGTGTACTTGCACTAGGCCTCATTGTGACGTTAGTATCACAGTGTGCCGGATGCGAAAACTAAAGCAAAGGTATCAAACCCACCATTACAAAGTAGAGCGGGAAGCCGCACCGACATTCTTGGCATCAGTTCCCGCTCTGCATTTTAATTGTCTATTTCTTTTTCTTACAGATTATACTATAATCCCACACAGGCATAGGAAGTATCTTATTCTGTACAACCGTCTTGTATTGTGGCATGTGTTTGGGAATGTCACATTTAGATGATTGAACCCAGTAAAATGGTTGTTTCTTCGTAGTTAATTTGTTGATTTCTGGAGCTTTTGTAGCCAGCCAAATTTTTAACCATTGCAATTTCTTGACCATTTTCGAGACTTCACTGGTTATAGCAGAATGTACCTCGATATAGAAGACTTCTCTGTCATAACAAAGCGCATAGTCCCAACGGTTATCATCTGGATATAATTTTAATGTTGTTTCATCAATATCTAGACTGCCATCTATTTTGTCTGGGTCTGGAACTATTATTTTATCTGCGTATTTACCAAAAGCATTTTTACCCTCTTGATAACCCGATGCCACGTCAGGTGTCGCTTCTACGGCTTCCTTGAAAGTCAACTTTCGCTGCTGCTTTTCTTTTCCCATAATTCACCCTTCGTTAATCTGTATATTTATATACGATGTCTGCAACTTTAGAAGAGAACTGAGACAATCCACCCCATTCAGAAATAGCACAATCTTCGCTTCCTGCATCCAATGAAGAAATATCTGCAGATGTGACTTTCCCTGTTGTTGTACGCGAGAAATAATATGTAGATAACTGTTTGCCAAGCAAGCCTTCAAAAATTTGTGATGTTGCGGCATTTTTGCGAAGGTCAAACATCTCATAGAATGCATCTTCTTTGTTGGAAGCTTCAGACTTCTTCACAATATTGAACGCCCATGCAAAATCCAATAATGTAGTTGAATGAGTTGATACTATCACCTTTAAACCATTATGGATTAGTTCAAGGATTTCCAATAACACAGCTTTGATGGCCTGTGGATGGAGTCCCATTTCAGGTTCTTCAATAACAACATATTTATAATTGTCCTTCTTGAATACTTGGGAGGCAGGACCTGAAAGGCAATAGAAAGCAATAAGTAATGGCATGAACTCCTTTTGACCTGCACTCCAAGTCATAAACGGGATGCTCATGTCATCAATCTTCATCTTCATCTTCTTTTGTCCAGAATTCTCCTCCATAACAATTTTGCCGCCATGGAAAATGTTTTCATCGAATGATTGCTTTAATGCATTTTTCAATCGATTACTCACAGGGAAAAGAGTTTCTGGGTCACCCATTCCGCCTTGTATGTATATCCTTAGTGTCTCACTAAATGATTTCAAGACGTATGGAGTAGCCATATCAAACTCCATGAAATTCTTGGGTCGTCCATCTGCTATGCTCAATATGCGTTGAGCTGGTATGTAAAACATGGATTCTTTTGTCGGTACATTCCTTTTCAAAAGGGAATCAAGAGATATTGCTCGTCCGTTATATGTAATTTCTGTATCGGACTTAAATATCTTATTCATTCCATCGCCAAAGAATGTATCAAGAACCTTCTGAGGATTTTTCTTATCAATTATATAGTTGTATTTCCGTAAAGTAGATAACACAAATTCTTTATCTATGACATATTTAAGTAATTCCAAAAAAAGACTCTTACCACTGGCTTGAGGTCCTACTAAGAAAGTCAAATCTCCAAATTCCACTTCAACATTGCCGATTGGGCCGAAGTTCTTTATCTTCAATGATTTCATACTCCAAGATATTTTTCATTTATAATGTGTGCAAAGGTAGCACAATTTCTTGAGACGAAAGAACAAAAGACGAAAAATCCCTCAAAAGTTTTGTAATCTCGTATATTCTGTGTACCTTTGCCCCGACAATGAGCCATTGAAACAGGCTGGTGGCTCAGCGTCGGGAGTTCATTGACAAGCAAATCACGGCAGAATGAGGAAATGAGAACCGTTGCCAGTTCGTAACCCAGATTTTTCTCAATCCTCCGAACTGCCTTTATTTACAAAAGGTTTGCGATTTTATCCAAAGATACGAAATAATTTTGAATTAGACAAAGAAAAAACTGACAAACAGACTTTCCATTAGTCAAGAATGAAATTGAAAAATGTATTATGGGCTTCCTCAAGTCTCTTTTCGTCTAGTCAGATCTCTCCAAATTGCCTTTCGTAATCCCATTCAAAAACAATAGAAAATTGACAAAAACGTATGATTATAGCCTAAACAAAAATGGAAACCCTCGTAAATAGAGGGTTTCCAAGAGATTCTCATATTCAAAAAGATTCAAAAATGAATATGGTTCAATATACAATTACCATTTTTCTATATCATCATCTTTTGAATCAATCTCTCTACCATTGAACATCATATCTAAATCTGCTACGAAATGTATATACCAAGCTTTCTTATCTTCATCGGACAAATTCTTATTATTATCTGTTTCCCACTTTTTTTCTTGATAATCTTCTTTGGCTTGACTTAATACAGATTTTTTATCATCCAAATTTCTTACTGCCTCCCATTTTGTTTTATTTCCATCTCTTGTATGAATCAAATAAATATATTCTATTTCACTAGAGGAAACACCACCAAAACCGTTTTTTCCTCTAAATTTAAAATGAAGGATGCAAATAGAATCATTATTAAATTTGGTCTCAACGTTTGAAATTTGAATCGATGAAGGGTCTTTTGCAAGTTCCTTCATAGTTTCCTCCATCTGTTTTTTCGCTTCACCTTCTAATCCGCTTGAACATCCATACAAACTAACTAATGATAGACAAATAAAAAGACTTGCTATTTTTGAATTGATTTTCTTCATATCTCTATTGTTTTAAATTAATAAACTGCCACAAAGGTAAGACTTTTATCTGATTCCACAATGATTTAAGGCAAATAATATTCAAAAATGTTATGAAAATGAATGTTTTTAGATTTAATAAAGGTGAAATGAAGAATGATTGCTCAAATTAGCGCAATCAATTAATCAAAAATCTAATAGGTCATAACTACTTTCCAGTTCGCTGTCAGTGATTCCTAGGTAACGCTTGGTAATTGTTGGGCTAGCATGATTAAACATCGTCTGAAGCCTCATAAGCGCCATCGGTGCATCGGTGCCAGCCGATTCAAACACCTTGCGCCCAAAGGCCTTTCTCATTGTATGTGTAGAAAAGTGGTCAATCTTCAAGTTATACTTGGTCTTAATCTCCTTAAACAGTAGGAATCTAGGTAATAAAACGATAATAAAAAGGGCGAATATAGATAGCACCGTAAATAGCACCAATAAACTCATAAAAAAAGATAACTGCCTCTGTTTCACAACAGAAGCAGTTAATAAACGATATTAATAACTAAAAACCTTCTCTAAACATGTTAACCTTACAACAAATCTTTTTTACCTAAAAAACTAAAAACCTACTGAACTAACAATCTAAATTACCTAATAACTAACAACTATTGAATCATAAAAACCTATTTCTAATGTAGAACGCTTGTCATCGGTTTTGTTCCTTTTGACGATGCAAAGGTACGACGAAAAACGCTAACGCGCAATACTTTTTATCTGCTTTTGGCAGAAAACAGGCTGATTATTGACGCAGGTCAAGCGGCTTGTGTGCGGACACACTTATTTTGTGCTCGTAAACAGCGCTTCAGCCACCCTGTTGGTCAGCTCCACGAACTGCTGGATGGTGAGCTGCTCGGGACGGTGGGTGAGCAGGTCGGCATATTGTGCGAAAAACGGTGCGTCAGGCGGTAGCATCTGGCGCAGGCTGACGCGCAGCATCTTGCGCCGCTGGTTGAAGGTGGTCTTCACCACACGGCGGAACAGCTCCTCGTCACAGCCCAGCCGTTCCACCTTGTTGCGTGTCATGCGGATGACGGCGCTCTGCACCTTGGGAGGCGGGTTGAACACAGTGGGCGGCACGGTGAACAGGTACTCCACGTCGTACCATGCCTGTATGAGCACCGACAGGATGCCGTACTGCTTGGAGCCGGGCTGGGCTGCCATGCGCTGGGCCACCTCATGCTGAATCATGCCTGTGCAGCAGGGGATGAGGTCGCGGTTGTCGAGCATCTTGAAGAAAATCTGTGAAGAGATGTCGTAGGGATAGTTGCCGGTGAGCACGAACTGCCCTCCGTTGAAGAGCGCCCTGAGGTCCATGCGGAGGAAGTCGTCGGAGATGACGTCCTGTCGCAGTTGTGGGAAGTGCTCGTGCAGATAGGCCACCGACTCGTCGTCAATCTCCACCACGCGCAGTGGGCGGGGCTTCTCAGCCAGATACTGTGTGAGCACGCCCATGCCGGGCCCCACCTCAAGGACGGGCAGGTCGGGACAAGCGTCCACCGTGTCGGCAATGCGTCGGGCGATGGTTAGGTCGGTCAGGAAGTGCTGGCCCAGGTTCTTCTTTGGTCTTACTTGTTTCATAGTCTAACTCTTTCTTAGTTGGAGCGGGGTCTTGCCGAAGTGTTCACGCACGTACTTCCCGAAGAACGACGTGTTGGGAAAGCCCAGCTGGTGACACACCTGCTTCAGGCTGAGGTCAGTGTTCTTCAGGTAGTAGCGTATGTCCTCCATGACCTGCTCGGTAATCCACTCGTTGGCCGTCTTGCCCGAGTTCTTCTTGCACACGGACGAGAGGTACTTGGCCGAGACACATAGCTCGGAGGCATACCAGTCAACGGTGCGGTGCTTGACCTCGGTGTTGCCCAGCAGACTGAGGAACCGCTGGAACAAGGCGTTCACTGTGGGGTGAGGGGGAGCCGGCTCGTAGCCGCTGACGGTCTGCATCTTGCTACAGAGCCCCAGGAAGCCAGAACGCAGCAGTGACTGTATAATCTCAGTCTTGTAGGGGGCACTCCCATTGTTGTTGACGCACATCAGCAGCATCTCGTAGAAATGGTAGAAGAAGTCAAAGTCGCTGCCCTCGATGTTGAGCACGTGCAGGTGGCGCACGTACATCATCTCGTTCCACAGCGCCATCTTCTCCCTGAGGAAGCTCTGCAGCATGTGTGAAGAGATGAGCAGGGCCTTGAACTCGAAGTCAGGGCTAAGCATCAGGTTGCCCAGCACGGCGTTGGGTGGCAGTACCACCACCTGGTTCTTGGCTATCTCTATGCGTCGCCCTTGCACCAGCGCCTGTGCGCGTCCCTCCAAGGCCAGGGCCACCAGATGGGTGTTCACGCGTGCTACATTCGCATCGGCCAGCATCTTTACGCTGTCGATGATGACGATGTCACCATCGGAGTAGCCTACGGTGACGTTCTCGTCGCTGGCGATGGCTTCCAGCGTCAGCGACTGAGGTACATTCTTCAGCTGTTCCATTTCACTTGCAAAGGTGCGACTTTATTTTCAAAAAACCATGTTCTAATGTCGTGTTTTTATGTTCTTTTTTATTCTTTAAAGAAAAATGTCATACAATCAGTGTCTTTTCGGACACGGATAATCCAAATAATATGTCCACCTTTGCACCGTTTTTGAACATCATGCTGAATAAACGACAAGATGAGAACATCCATAATGATGGTGCTGCTGCTCTTGACAATGATGAGTTGCAGCGAGAGAAAGGAAAGCATAGGGAAGGCTCCCACGCGAGTAAAGATTGAAACAGTGACAACGGCAGCTGCCGCATCGTCCGCAACCACCTATGTGGGTGTGGTGCAGGAGCGTGAGGCCACGGCTGTGAGCTTCACGGGCATGGGTGTGGTCCGGCGTGTGGCCGTCAGTGAGGGGCAGGCCGTCAGGCGCGGACAGCTGCTGGCTGAGATGGACGACACGCAGGCCCGCAGTCTGTTGCGTGCCGCTGAGGCCCAGGTGGCCCAGGCCGAGGATGCCCTGCAGCGCTACGGCCTGTTGCACGATGCCGGCTCGTTGCCCGAGGTGCAGTGGGTGGAGGTGCAGAGCAAGGTGGCCCAGGCCCGCTCTTCGCTTGACGTGGCCAAGAAGAATCTCAGCGACTGTCGCCTGGTGGCTCCCGTGAGTGGCATCATCGGCAAGAAGATGATTGGCGTGGGCGAGACCGCCTTGCCCTCGCAGGCCGTCGTCACCATCCTCGACATCTCGTCGGTGAAGGTGAAGGTGGCAGTGCCGGAGACGGAGGTGGCCGCCATCAGTCCCAACACCCCATCGCGCATCACCGTAGAGGCCGCCGGTGTGGAGACAGACGGTGGGGCCATAGAGAAGGGCGTGGTGGCCGATGCGCTGACGCACACCTACGACCTGTTTGTCAACGTCCCCAACCGTGATGGCCAGCTGCTGCCCGGCATGGTGGCCTCCGTCAGGTTTGCCGCCGTGGCACAGCAACAGGCAGGACAGACGTTGCTGCCTGTCAGCGCCGTGCAGCGCCGTGCTGATGGCAGCCTCTTCGTGTGGACCGTCGGCAATGACAGTACCGCCCACCGCACGCCTGTCAGCGTCGGACCGACGCAGGGCAACCGCATTGTCATCAGCAGTGGTATAGAGGACGGGCAGCGGGTGGTCACTGAGGGCTACCAGAAGCTGAGCGAGGGAGTGCATGTGGTCTATTAATCTGTAAATAGGCAAAGAGCAAATGAAAAAGACGAACTGGCTCCGCTGGCCGTTGGAGCACTATTCCATATCGCTGCTTTTAGTGGCACTGCTCTTCTTCCTGGGCATCTTCGGAATGGCCGACATGCCCAAGGACGAGTTTCCCGCCTTCACCATCCGTCAGGGGGTGGTGGTGGCAGTCTTTCCCGGTGCCACGGCCGAGGAAGTGGAGCAGCAGGTGGCCAAGCCCCTGGAGCGCTTTCTGTTCACCTATCCCGAGGTGAAGCGCGAGAAGACCACCACCACCTGCCAGAACGGCATGTGCATGGTGCTGGTCCACCTGAACGATGACGTGAATAATAAAGATGAGGTGTGGAGCAAGATGAAGCACGGCCTGTCGCTGTTCAAGCAGCAGCTGCCCGCCGGTGTGCTGGCCCTGGTGGCCAACGACGACTTCGGCAACACCTCGGCGCTGCTCATCGCCATCGAGAGTCCCGAGCGCAGCTACCGTGAGCTGCACCGCTATGGCGAGGACCTCAGCGACCGTCTGCGGCGCATCCCCTCGGTGGCCAACGTGCGCACCTACGGCGAACAGCAGGAGCAGTTGTCCATCTATGTCGACCGCCAGCGCCTGCAGGCATACGGCATCGGTCAGCAGACGGTGCTGGCACAGCTGCAGCAACAGGGGCTGACGACGCTGAGCGGCAGCATCAGCACCAGCCACCAGCAGACACCCATCCACATTGAACCCACGCAGCAGAGCGAGGCCGAGATTGAGAACCTCATCATCTTCAGCGACCCGCTCAGCGGCAAGACGGTGCGGGTGCGGGACATCGCACGCGTGGTGCGCGAATATGATATGTCGGGAGGCTACATCGAGCAGGACGGTCACCCCTGTGTGCTGCTCTCGCTTGAGATGACCCCTGGGAACAACATCGTGCAGTATGGCAAAGACGTTGACCGCGTGCTCGACGACTATCGCCGCGACGTGCTGCCCGACGATGTGCACATCACCCGCATCGCCGACCAGCCAAAGGTGGTGGGCAAGAGCGTGAGCGACTTCCTGCGCGACCTGCTCATCTCCATGTTCATCATCATCCTGGTCATGATGGTGCTCTTCCCCCTGCGCTCGGCCATTGTCGCTGCCATCACCATACCCCTGAGCACCTTCATCAGCGTGGGCATCATGTATATGGCGGGCATTGAGCTGAACATCGTCACCTTGGCTGGCCTCATCGTCGTGCTCGGCATGATTGTCGACAACAGCATCGTCGTCATCGACGGCTATCTGGAGTACGTCAACAAGGGCATGCCGCCAAAGGAGGCCGCCACCATGTCGGTAGCCCAGTATTTCATGCCCATGATGCTGGCCACCATCTGCATCTGCGCCATCTTCTATCCTTTCCTGTTCACCTTCAAGGGGGCCTTCCTCGATGCCCTCCAGGACTTCCCCTGGACCATCACCATCAACCTGATGGTGTCGCTGCTCATCGCCGTGGCCGTCATCCCCTTCCTCTGTGTCAAAATCATCAACGTGCCCAAGCCCAAGGCTGAAGGCCGGAAGGGCATCACCGACCATGTGCAGCACGCCTATAACCGCGTCCTTGGCTGGACCTTCGGCCACCCCTGGCTCACCATCGGCGGCGGTGTCGGTCTGGTGCTGCTGTCATGCCTCATCCTGCCCACGCTGAGGATACGCCTGTTCCCATACGCTGACCGTGACCAGATGGCCGTGGAAATCTTCCTGCCCGATGGCAAGGGACTGGCCGACACCAAGGTCATTGCCGACTCTATGCGCATGGCCATGCAGGACGATGAGCGCGTCACCGCCATCACCAGTTTCATTGGCTGTTCCTCGCCCCGCTTCATGACCTGCTATGCGCCGCAGATGGCTGGCAAGAACTTTGCACAGTTCATTGTCAACACCACGTCGCAGGAGGCCACGCTGGAGCTGCTGGCCAAGTATCAACCGTTGTGGAGCGAGCATTTCCCTGAGGCCTACGTCCGCTTCAAGCGTCTTGACTACTTGGAAGTGCCCGAGCTGGAATACCGCTTCTACGGCGATGACCTCGACAGTCTGCATGTCGTGGCTGAAAGGCTGATGGACGCCATGCGCCAAATGCCTGAGCTGGAGTGGGTGCACACCGACTTCATGCAGCCGTTCCCTCTGGTCAGCGTGGCGCTCGACCCCGTCAGGGCTGCCCAGCTCGGCGTCAGTCGCACCACCGCAGCCCTGTCATTAGCAATGGCTACGGGCGACGTGCCTATGGGCCAGGTGTGGGAAGGCGACTACAGCCTGCCCATTGTGCTGAAGGACAGCACTGGCGTGACCTTCAGTGATGTTGAGGACATGCCCGTCACCTCAGCCCTGACCATGGCCGCCGGCACCGCTGCCGGTACCGCCACCAGCGTGCCCCTGCGCCAGATAGCCCAGGTGAGGCCACAATGGAGCGAGAGCCGCATCATGCACCGCCACGGCGAGCGCTGCATCACCGTCACCGCACAGTTTGCTAACGGCGTCTTTGCCGCACCCGTGGAGAACCGCATCGCCCAGATGATGAACGACATGGAGCTGCCGCAGGGCGTCAGGGCCGAGGTGGGTGGCGAACTGGAGTACGGCGACGAGGCGCTGCCGCAAATCTTCTGGGGCATCGCCATTGCCATGGTCATCATCTTCTTCTTCCTGCTGTTCAACTTCAAGAAGTATGGCATCACCACTATCTGCATGGCTGCCTTGGCACTGATGCTGCCTGGCACACTCATCGGTCTGGCGCTGATGAACCGCATGCTCGGTCTGACCAGCATCTTTGGACTTATCACACTGATGGGCATGATTATGCGTAACGAGATACTCATCTTCGAGCATGCCAACGACCTGCTGCGAGGCAAGTGGGAGACGATGAAGGACGACCGCGAGGGCTACAACCGACTGGTGCGCCAGGCTGCCTACGAGGCCGGCAAGCGGCGCATGGTGCCCATCTTCCTCACCACTGCCACTACTGCCGTGGGTGTGGTGCCGATGATTATCGCTGGCTCCAGCTTCTGGATGCCTGTGGGCGTCACCATCTTTGCCGGCGGCATCGGGTCGCTCATCATGGTCGTCACCGTCCTGCCCGTGGTCTACTGGAAAGTAAGCACAAAACCCCGCCGGGGGAGTAAATAGTTTGTTCTCAGAATGAATAGAAATTGTATGAAACAGATAGCAGTTATTGTCATCACTTGTTTATGGGCTGTTCCCGCATTTAGCCAGGTAACTACTCCCCTCCCCGCCGCGGGAGGGGTCGGGGGTGGGGCTGGTGCGACTTACACCCTCGAGCAGCTCCGCGACTCCGCCTTGCAGCACAACATGTCCATCCTTGCGGCTAACCACGACATCGAGGCTGCGCGGCAGCAGCGCAAGGAGGCTTTCACACATTACTTCCCCACCGTGAGCGGCACCGCCCTGACCTTCAATGCCAACCGTGGCATGGCGAAGGTGAACATGGACCCACAGGAGCTCATCCCCGCGTCTATGGCTACCACCCTGTCGCAGATGCTCCCACCTGAGTTGCTGGCTGGGCTGTCGTCGCCCATCAGCATGTCGATGTTGAAGAGTGGCACCATTGCCAGTCTTATGGCCATGCAACCGTTGTTCGCCGGTGGACAGATTGTGAATGGCAACCGTTTGGCGGCTGTTGGCGAGGAAGCCAGTAGTCTGAAGAAGTGGCTGGCTGTGAACGAGGTGGAACTGCAGACCGAGCAGTACTACTGGCAGCTGGTGTCCCTCTTGGAGAAGGTGAAGACGGTGGATGCCGTGGACAGTCTCCTGGCTGATATATATAAAGATGTGGAAGTGGCCGTCCGTGCCGGCGTAGCCTTGCGCAACGACCTCTTGCAGGTGCAGCTGCGCCGCAACGATGTGGCCAGTCAGCGGCTGAAGCTGCAGAATGGCATCAGCATCCTGAAAATGCTCCTCGGGCAATACTGCGGACTGAAAAGGCCAAGCCCCAGCAGCCCCACCCCCGACCCCTCCCGCGGGGGGGAGGGGAGTAGTTACACTTTTGACATCGTGTTACCTGATATGACCCCACAAAACTTAAACGGTGCTTTGTCGCCTGACCTGACCCAGCAAAACTATATACTCCCCTCCCCCCCGCGGGAGGGGTCGGGGGTGGGGCTGGTGGGGCCTCGTGTGGGGCTTCTCCCCGAATACCAGCTGTTAGAGAAGCAGGTGGAGGCTGCCCGACTGCAGAAGCGCATCGAGGTGGGCAAGCGTCTGCCGACGGTGGCCGTGGGTGCTGGCTATAACTACCATAACCTGATGGACAACGACCAGACCTTCGCCATGGTCTTTGCCACCGTCAGCGTGCCTATCAGCGACTGGTGGGGTGGCTCGCATGCCATCAAGCGCCGTAACATTGAGCTGCAGAAGGCCCGTGAACAGCTGGAGGACAACAGTCAGCTGCTGGTCATCCGCATGCAGAAGGCTGCCAACGACGTGGAAGAGGCCCGTCAGCAACTGCTGCTGGCTCGTCAGGCCATTGAACAGGCTGATGAGAACCTGCGCCTGGAGCGCGACCGCTATCGTGTGGGCACCTCTACCATGAGCAGTCTCTTGGAGGCCCAGCTGCTCCAGCAGCAGACGCACGACAAGTTCACCGATGCCTTCGCCCAGTTGCAGACCAAGCTGACGGAATACCGTCAGGCGACGGGCCAACCTTGAATTATTCTTAAAAAGATAGTGGAATGTAAGGGGAAACGGAAAAAAATCGTACCTTTGCATTTCAATGGAGCCAAAGAAAAGCATCTCTCGTACCATAGCGAAGATAGCACTGCCACTGATTCTCGGCGGTGCCATCCTCTATTGGATGTATCGTGGCTTCGATTTTGAACAGGTCCGCCAGGTGGTGCTTCACGAGATGGACTGGACCTGGATGCTGGTCTCCTTCCCCTTTGGCATCTTGGCCATGGCGCTGCGTGGCTGGCGCTGGAAGCTGACCCTCGACCCCTTGGGCCTGCCGTCGCGTAAGGGTGTGCTGGCCAACAGCATCTTCCTCAGCTATGCGGCCTCGCTCGTCATCCCCCGCATCGGCGAGTTCACGCGCTGTGGCGTGCTGAAGCGCTGGGAGGGCATCTCCTTTACCAAGGCTCTGGGCACGGTGGTCATTGAGCGTGTGGTCGACATGATGCTCATGTTGCTCATCGTGGGGGTGACGCTGCTGGTGGAGATGAGCACCTTTGGCACGTTCTTCAAGCAGACGGGCACGAACCTCTCCGGCATCCTTGGCGGTTTCACCTGGGCCGGATGGCTGGTCACGGCCATCTGTGTGGTGGCCGTCGGCGTGCTGTTGTTCATCCTCCTGCGCCATCTCTCTATATATGATAAGGTAAAGACCACGCTGCAGGGCATGTGGGAGGGTATCACCTCGCTGCGCAATGTGCGCAGCCTACCCCTCTTCACCCTGATGACGGTGGGCATCTGGCTCAGCTACTTCCTGCACTATTACCTGACATTCTTCTGCTTCGACTTCACGGCCCATCTCGGCCTGTCTTGTGCACTGGTGACCTTTGTCGTGGGCAGCATTGCCGTCATCGTGCCTACTCCCAACGGTGCCGGACCCTGGCACTTCGCCGTCAAGACCATGCTCATCCTCTATGGCGTGGCCGACGAGCAGGCCCTCTACTTCGTCCTCATCGTACACACCGTGCAGACCCTGCTGGTTGTTTTCATGGGCGTCTATGCGTGGGTCAGACTCAGCTTTATCCAGAGACATTCACAGGTTACGGACTCTTCGGATTTTTCGGGGGTACGGGGGTACGGGGGTACGTCAATGACGATTACTGGATTAAAAAAGAATTACGAGAGCAAATTAAATAATAGTACTAACAACTAAGAAGGATTGCAAGTCTATTCTCGTACCCCCGTACCTTCGTACCTCCGTACCTCCGAAAAGATTTGTACCTCGAAAAAAACGATGTAACACAATGAACGAGATTCAAAACCTTCAGCCGGAATGTATCTGGCGCAACTTCTACAAACTGACACAGGTGCCCCGTCCGAGCGGACACTTAGAGAAAATCCAGCAGTTCCTGCTTGACTTTGGCAAGGAGGCCGGCGTGTATGCCGTGAAAGACCCCGCTGGAAACATCCACATGCGCAAGCCTGCCACCCCGGGGATGGAGAACCGTAAGGGCATCATCCTGCAGGCCCACATGGACATGGTGCCGCAGAAGACACCTGAGTCGACGCACAACTTCGAGACCGACCCCATACAGCCGTGGATTGACGGCGAGTGGGTGAAAGCCAAGGGCACAACCCTCGGTGCCGACAATGGCTTGGGCGTGGCCAGCATCATGGCCATCATGGAGGACAAGACACTGAAGCATGGCCCCATTGACGCCCTCATCACCGCCGACGAGGAGACGGGCATGTATGGTGCCAACGACCTGCCGGAGGGTGAGCTGCAGGGTGACATTCTGCTGAACCTCGACTCCGAGCACTGGGGAAAATTCGTCATCGGCTCTGCCGGAGGCATCGACGTCACCGCTACCCTGGAGTATAAGGAGGCTGACACCGATGCCGAGGACGCAGCCCTGCGCATCACAGTGAAGGGTCTGCGTGGCGGACACTCAGGCCTGGAGATTCATGAGGGCCGTGGCAATGCCAACAAGCTCATGGTGCAGATTGTGCGCGAGGCCATCGAAACACTTGACGCCCGTCTGGCCTCATGGCATGGCGGCAACATGCGTAATGCCATCCCCTTCAAGGCTGAGACGGTGCTCACCTTGCCCAAGGAGAACATAGAGACGCTGAAGGAGCTGTGCGACGACTGGAAGGACACATTCAACGACGAGTTCAAGCTCATTGAGCCGCAGGGCATCGAGGTCATCACTGAAGAGGTGGAGGCCCCGAAGACCGAGCTGCCCGAAGAGATTCAGGACAACCTCGTCGATGCCATCTACGCCTGCCACGACGGCGTCATCCGTTTCATCCCTGCCTATCCCAATGTGGTGGAGACCAGCTCTAACCTCGCCATCATTGACATCGAGGGTGGCAAGGCCGGCATAAAGATACTGGCACGTTCAAGCCGCGAGGACATGAAGGACTATGTGGTGAAGATGCTGCAGAGCTGCTTCGCCATGGCGGGCATGAAGGTGGAGACGGCTGGCAGCTATGGCGGATGGGACCCCAACCCCGACAGTGAGGTGCTGCACCTGCTGCTGAAGGAGTATAAGGAGCTGTTCGGCCAGGATGGCATCATCCAGGTGGACCATGCCGGACTGGAGTGCTCTGTCATACTGGGCAAATACCCGCACTTAGACGTTGTCTCGCTTGGTCCCACCATGAAGAGTCCCCACACTACCACCGAGCGTGCCCTCATCGCCACCGTCGCCCCCTTCTGGCAGCTACTGAAGAAGACGCTGGAAGATGTGCCGACGAAGTGAAGAGGCTGTAAGCGTGAAAAGGTGAAAAACACTGCTGCAGCGCAGAACGACAAGAGTAAAGGATGAAACATCTTGAATATCTACTCATGGCAGCCGGAGGGTTGCTGGCCCAGCAGACGCAGGCCCAGCAGCCCTCTGCTGCCTTCAGCCCGGCGGCCACGCCCGAGCGCCCGAACATCATCTTCATCCTGGCCGATGACATGGGCTATGGCGACCTGGCCTGCTATGGCAACCGCTATATCCAGACGCCTAACATCGACCGCTTGGCCAGCACCGGCACCAGCTTCACCCAGGCCTATGCCGGCAGCGGCATCAGCTCGCCCTCACGCTGCTCGCTGATGACAGGCCGCAACAGTGGCAACACCCGCATACGTGATAATCAGTGCTATGCCGGCGGACTGACAGGCCTGAAGATTAACCCGCGTGGCGACACCACCATCGTGCGTCGTGCCAACCTGTTGCCCGAGGACACCACCCTGGCCACCGTCATCTCAGCCGCTGGCTACCGCACCTGTTTGGTCAACAAGTGGCACCTTGACGGCTACGACCCTCAGGCTGCGCCCAATCACCGTGGGTTCCATGAGTTCTACGGCTGGACCATCTCCACCGTCCACTCCAACGCCCCTTACTACTACCCTTACTACCGTCTGCATGGCGACTCGCTCATCACCATCAGTGAGAATGAGCACGACGCACACGTGCGCCACAACACCGAGATTTCCACCGACGATGCCATCGCCTTCATCCACCGTAATCGTCACCACCCCTTCTTCCTCTTCCTGGGCTATGACGCTCCGCACGAGCCTTACACCATCGATGATACCTCATGGTATGACGAGCAGGGCGAGTGGTCGATGAACACCAAGCGCTACGCAGCCTTGGTTACACACATGGACTATAACATAGGGCGGTTGCTGGGCACCCTCGACGCCCTGGGCCTGCGTGAGAACACACTTGTCATCTTCGCCAGCGACAACGGCGCCGCCGTCATGGCACCCCTGAAGGAGCTGAACTGCGGGGCAGGACTGAAGGGACGCAAGGGGCAGCTCTATGAGGGGGGCATCCGAGTGCCGCTCATCGTCAACCAGCCTGGTAGGGTGCCCGCTCGCCAGATTGACAACCTGGTCTACTTCCCTGACTTCATGCCTACGCTGGCCGCCCTGTCGGGGACTGAGCAGCATCTGCCGCAGAAGACTGACGGTATCGATGTCTCGCCCTTGTTCTTTGGCAGCGACATCGACACCGACAGCCGTCCGCTCTACTGGGAGTTCCCTGGTAAACAGCGCGCCCTGCGCTGGAAGGGGTGGAAGGCGGTGACGGTGAAGAAGAACGCACCCTTGGAGCTTTATCGCATCAAGGACGACCCATACGAGCAACACAACGTGGCTGATGAGCATCCCGACATCGTCAGGCAGATGGAGCTGATGATGCGGCAGCTGCGCACATCGTCGCCGAACTACCCCATTGAGGGTGAGAGGTGAGTGGTGAGTGGTGAGAGGTGAGTGGTGAGAATTGGAAGATGACTGAGGAGATGCACATTGCCAGACCGTTTGGGCGTCCACTCTATGTCATGTTGAAGCCTGCCGGGGCTCGCTGCAACATGGCGTGTAGCTATTGCTATTACTTAGAGAAGGGTGGGGGATTGCTCAGCGACGCTCTCCTTGAGGAGTTCACCCGCCAGTACATGGAGGCACAGACCATGCCACAGGTGCTCTTCACCTGGCATGGTGGCGAACCGCTGCTGCGCCCCATCGCTTTCTATGAGAAGGCCCTTGCCCTGCAGCGCCGCTATGCTCACGGACGACAGATAGACAACTGCCTGCAGACCAACGGCACACTGCTCACCGATGAGTGGTGCCGTTTCCTGCGTGACAATCATTTCCTGGTGGGCATCAGCATCGATGGGCCGCAAGCACTGCACGATGCCCATCGCTTGACGGTCGGCGGCAAACCGTCGTGGCAGCAGGTGATGCGCGGCATCGACCTGCTTGAGAAACACGGCGTGCAGTGGAACGCCATGGCCACCGTCAACGCTGCCAATGTTGAGCACCCCATAGCGTTCTACCGCTTTTTTCGCGACATAGGTTGCCGCTACCTGCAGTTCACACCTGTGGTGGAACGGCGTGACGCCCGCGGGCAACTGGTGACTGGCATGCACAGCCAGGCCGCACTCACCTCTTGGTCGGTGACGCCCCGTCAGTGGGGGGCCTTCCTCTGTGCCGTCTATGATGAGTGGGTGCAACGCGATGTGGGCACGCTCTTCGTGCAGCTCTTCGATGCTACGTTGGCCAACTGGGCAGGGCAGCCACCTGGCATCTGTGCGCTCTCACCCACGTGTAGCGGTGGTGCCGTCATGGATGTCGACGGCACCGTCTACAGCTGCGACCATTTTGTCTTTCCCGCCTACTGTCTGGGTAACATTCGTCAGCAGTCGCTCACCGCGATGCTCAACGGCGAGCAGCAGCAGCGCTTCGTGTTTCAGAAGAGCGCGGCCCTCACCCCTCAGTGCCGTGCGTGTGACTTCCGCTTCACCTGCCATGGCGAATGCCCCCGTAATCGTTTTGCTGTCGACAGTCAAGGCAACCCTGGGCACAACTACCTCTGTCAGGGCTATCAGCAGTTCTTTGCCCACGTGGCGGCCGACATGGACTTTATGCTGGACGAGCTGCGCGCTGGCCGTTCACCAGCCAATGTCATGGCGCGGCACACAGCAAGCAAAGATTAGCAAGCACCGATATACGTATTCACCTCCCCTTCGTCTATTGCCAGGCGATTTTATCGCCGAAGGAAGCGCGGCTAATAAGGAAACCGGTGAAGAGTCGCTTCAGCCTGTCAGCGTCCTCCAGCTATACCAGACGCTTGTGGCGGAAGAACCACCAGGCCAGGGCTGCCGTTCCAACGCTGATGATGAGTGCCAGGACGAAGCCGAAGGGTTTCTCCTCCATGCCGTTGATGAGGTTCATGCCAAAGAGTGAGGCAATGAGGGTGGGGAACATCATGATGATGGTGACGCTGGTCAGCGTACGCATCACCGTGTTCATGTTGTTGTTGATGATGCTGCTGTAGGTGTCCATGGTCGACTCAAGGATGTCGCTGTAGATGGCTGTTGTCTCGCGCGCCTGTGTCATCTCGATGTTCACGTCCTCGATGAGGTCGGCATCCAGCTCGTCAATCTGCAGCTTGAACTTCAGCTTCGACAGCAGTGTCTCGTTGCCTCGGATGGAGGTCTGGAAGTAAGTGAGCGAGTCCTGCAGGCGGCTCAGGCCGATGAGGCTCTCGTTGTTCACGTCGCGGTCGAGGTTGCGCTTGGCCTTGTCGATGAGTGAGTTGATTTGCTTTAGGCGCTTCAGGTACCACACCGCTGACGAGTAGAACAGGCGGAAAATCATGTCCACATAGTCGGTGAAACCCACGCCGCGTTTCTGCTGGTAGGAGACGAAGTCAATCATCATGTTCGTCTCGTAGTAGCACACGGTGATGGTGACGTCGCGCTTGTGGATGATGCCGAGGGGTACGGTGGTGTAGGGTGTGCGCGAGCGCGTCTCCTTGACGTAGGGGATGCGCAGGATGATGAGCATCCAGCCGTCGTCGTACTCGTAGCGTGCACGCTCGTCGGTATCACTGATGTCGGTGATGAAATAGTCAGGTATGCCGAACTCCTTTTCCAGCTCGTGCTGGTCCTCTTCCGTAGGGCACGTCACCTGAATCCAGCTGTTGGACTGCCAGCTTGGCAGCTGGGTCAGCCCACCTTGGGTGTTCCAGTAGGTCTTCATTGTTGCTAATCCGTTTTTTCAATGCAAAATGCTTGATGCATCATGCATAATACATAATTCATAGATGATGCGGCAAGGGGATTAGCAGCCTTGCTCGCTATCCCCCGCCTTTAAACATTGCGTTTATCCGCCGGGTAGTCGTCCATAATTTTATTGATGGTTTGTTGATTTCGGGTGCAAAGGTACAAAAAAAATATCCTTTCCACATCATAAATCTCCAAAAAAAACAATTTTTTCTTGTCGGGGGATGTCTTTCGGGGGTACGGAGATACCTCCGAAAGCTGTGCCTCCGAAAGCTGTGCCTCCGAAAGCCGTACCCCCGAAAAAAAGTCAGCGGCGATAGCTCTTGCCCTTGACGATGATGTAGATGATGACGGGTGCACCCATCATGGGTGTGACGGCAGCGAGAGGAATGATGCCGCTTTCGCCAGGAAGGAAGCAGATGGCGTTGCAGATGAGTGCCACGGCAGCTCCGCATAGCACCGTGGCCGGTAAAAGGATGCGGTGGTCATCGGTGCGCAGCAGCAGGCGTGCGATGTGGGGTACTGCCAGTCCGATGAACGACACAGGACCGCAGAAGGCCGTGGTGATGGCCGTGAGCAGTCCGGTGACGATGAGCAGCCAGTTGCGTATGTGACGGATGTTGAAGCCCAGGTTCTCTGCGTAGCGGTCGCCGAGCATCAGGGCGTTGAGGGGCTTGATGAGCAGCAGGGTGCCTGCGAGGCCGACCAGGGTGACGGTGGCGAAGACGGGCATGTGCCCCATGTTGACACCACCGAAGGACCCCATGCCCCACATGACGTAGGACTTGACACCCTCATCAGTAGCGAAGAAGTTGAGCAGGGTGATGGCCGATGAGGTGAGGTAGCCAATCATGATGCCGATGATGAGCAGCATGACGTGGTTCTTGACAATGGTGGAGAAGAAGAAAATGATGGCGGTGACAGTCATGGCGCCCACGAAGGCGGCCATGATGACGGCCACGAAGCCACTGAACTGCAGTGAGCCGACGGACAGCGAGCCGCCCAGCATGAGCATGACTAAGGCAACACCCAGTCCGGCACCGCTGCTGATGCCGAAGATGGAAGGGTCAGCCAGCGGATTGCGGAAGGCCGTCTGCAGCAGCAGGCCGCTGGCTGCCAGCGCACCGCCGCAGAGCAGGGCGGTGATGGCCTGCGGCAGCCGGCTCTCCATGACGATGTAGTGCCACGATGGCTTGCTGCCCTCGCCACCCATGAGGATGTCCATCACCTCAGAGGCGGGGATGCTGATGCTGCCCTCAAAGATGTTGAGCAGAAACAGTGCCACGATGAGCAACAGAAGAATGGCGATGGCAGTTGAGGGACTTTTCATGGGAGTGCTGGGAGGACTGGGACTACTGGGAGTGCTGGGAATTCTGGGAGTGCTGGGACTACTGGGAGTGCTGGGAATTCTGGGGGATGGGACTATTCCACTTTATGATAATAACGCAGCGGGGGCATGTTTGGTATGTCGGGGTGCAAGATTTGTATGAAGTCCTGCAGTAACAGGTCTGGACGGAAGGGCGTCTCCTCATAGAACATCGATGTGGTGACGTTGCAGGCCCACACCTGGTCGTCCCTTGCGGGCTTCAGCATCTGGTATCCGTCTTTCTCGCTAAGCAGCTCGCCCATGGTGAGTGCCTTTGGACTGTCGTAGCGCAGCAGCCACATCTGGCTCTCACCACCCTGTTCCAGCACCGCCTCGAAGGGCAACTGCAGCGAGCCGCTGTGGGTGTCGTCGGCCCAGGGATAGTCGGCGCCAGCGTCAATGAGCATCTGTCCGATGGTCGACTGCCCGCCAGGAACGTACCACACCGGGCCGGCCATCTTGTCGACGAGCACCGTGGGGTGGTCCTTGGCCTGCTTCGCCTGCTGTTCCAGTACGCGGTAGTTCACCTCCACCTCGCGGAAGAGACTCTCGGCCAGGGCATCCTGTCCGTAGAGCATGCCGTAGAAGCGCATCCACTCAGCACGTGCCAGCGGTGTCTGCTCCATGTATTCAGCACACTCAATGATGGGAATGTGGATATCCTCCATGCGTCCGTAGCCACCTGAGTTCTCGAAGGGCGAGATGAGTAGCGCATCGGCCTCGCTGTCGATAATCTTCTCAATGACCGGACTCATGCCGTCGCCACAGTCGATGATAGTACCTTTGGCCACCCCTTCCTGCACGTAGGGTACCTTGATATACTTCAGGTCGGCTACGCCGGCCACCTGGCTGGTGGCCCTCAGCTGTTCGATGAGAGCGCAGTGTACGCTGGTGAAGACGACGCTACGCTGGAGCGGTGTGCGGACGACGGTGCCAGCGGGGAGCGAATGTGGCATTGTCGCATCATAGGGTACAAGGATATAGGTGTGGAGCGGCATGCCCGCCTTCCAGGGGTTGTCGATGTAGACGACGCGGTAGCCCTCGCGCTGCTCCACATGGATGAGCCGGGCGTAGCGGAAGGTGAGGCTGTCAGGGGCATCTCCTTCTTGTAAGCGCTCTGCCCAGCTCTGCGGGGAACGCTGTCCCCCGCAGGCTGTGAGCAGAACGATTACTACTAATGAGAAAAAGAGTTGTTTCATTTACTTTACGATGTGCTTACGCACGGTGCCATCGGTCATGCGGATGATGTTCAGGCCCTTTGTGGCGGTCTTGAGCGTGCGGCCGTCGATGGCATAGCGCTGGTCTTCTTGTTGCTGTGACAGGGCAACAGACTGGACGGCGGTGGTGACGTCGATGTTCCGCTCGGGCAGCACCTCCTCGCCCTCAGCACCGAAGTTGTCGAAGCAGAAGTAAGCAGGGGTGTTCATGCCATAGTCGCCATTGTCGGTGCTGGTGAGCTCGAAGCCAATCTTCGAGACCTTGCCCAGTCCCGAGAGGTCGACGTAGCGCCAGTCGTTGATGATGTAAGCCGTCTCAGCCTCGCGCAGGTCAGCCAGGTAGTATTCCTTCGTGCCGGTCACGTTGCCCTCGGCGTCGTAACCCTTGATGGTGAGCAGGAACCAGTCGCCCTGGCCGAACTTCTTGGCGTAGGGGTCGCCGCCGGTCATAGAGCTGTAGGCGTAGGCACTGTTGGTGATGTAGAAGCCGGGCACCACGGTAGCTTCGTCAGCGAGAACAGTGGCGTAGCAGGGACCGTTGAAGGCAGCGCAGTAAGCCACGCCGTAGTTCTTCGAGCCGTCATAGCCGCCGCCGACGACGTTCTTGAACTGGTCGTCCATTGTCTTGTACTCCGTATTGGTGTGGTTAGCATAGCCGAAGAAATACCAGTAGCTGTAATCGTGCATGCAGCCAGTGGCAAACTCGAAGTCGCCGCTCTGGAACTCAGTGCGGTCGTCATCCTCCTCAGTCGAGACGCTCATGTGGCTCTCCTCGGCCATCTCAAGGTTCTCGAAGTCGGCAATCTGCAAGGGTAACGTCACGTTCTTCTCGGGCAGCACCTCCACACCTTTGGCACCGAGATTGTCGAAGCAGAAGTAGGCAGGGGTGTTCATGCCATAGTCGCCATTGTCGCTGCTGGTGAGTTCGAAGCCCAGCTTGCTGACCTTGCCCAGGCCGCTGAGGTCGACGTAGCGCCAGTCGTTGACGATGTATGCCTTGTCGGCCTCACGTAGGTCGGCCAGGTAGTATTCCTTCGTGCCGGTCACCTTGTCGTCGGCATCATAGCCGGTGATGGTGAGCAGGAACCAGTCGCCCTTGCCGAACTTTTTGGCAAAGCCGTCGCCATTGGTCATAGAGCTGTAGGCGTAGGCGCTGTTGGTGATGTAGAAGCCGGGCACGACGATGCCGTCCTCATGGTTGAGCACGGTGGCGTAGCAGGGACCGTTGAAAGCAGCGGCGAATGCCACACCATAGTTCTTCGAGCCGTCATAGCCGCCGCCGACGATGTTCTTAAACTGGTCGTCGAGCTTCTTGTACTCGGTGTCGGTCTGGTTGGCATATCCGAACCAGTACCAGTAGCTGTAGTCGTGCATGCAGCCGGTGGCAAACTCGAAGTCGCCGCTCTCAAACTCAGTGCGGTCGTCATCCTCCTCAGTCGAGACACTCATGTGGCTCTCGTCAGCCAGCTCTATGTTCTCAAAGTCGGCCACGACGGGCACCTTCTCAACGGGGATGGTGACGGCGGGCACACGGCCGAAGACGGCACTCTGCGAGATAGCGGTGAAGTTAGGTGCCCGGCCTGTGACTTTTGATGTGGCACGGTGGTTGCCAATGGGGTCGCCGAAGCCGCCGATGCCCATCACGCCGTCGGTCAGCTCAATCTCGGTGCCGCTGAAGTCAGCGGGCACGGTGAAGGTGACAGCCTGCGAGGCGGCGTTGGATGCCATGGTGTACTGGTTGCCCTTGCCCTTGGTAACGGTGATGCCCTCAGAGGCCTGCTTGTAGTCAAGGAAGGCGTTGAAGTTGTGGATGCCAGCCAGCTTGCCAGCAGGATGGTAGAGACCAGAGTACTGCACGGTGACGGCATCGCCGGGTGCCACTGACTCAACCACCTCTCCGCCCACGAGGATGTCGCGGTGGCAGGGTTTGGCAGTGATGACCTGATAGAGGCTCTGCCCGGCCGCATTGGTCAGGCATACGATGTTGCGGCCCTCGGTGAGGTGCAGGGTGTAGCTGCCGTCGGCGTTCTTCGTCACGCCCTCAGCCTTGAAACCGCTATAGGAAGCGGCATTAGTACCGATGGTGGGACGGGCCAGCGTGACGGTCTCTACGCCCTCGGGGGTGAAGGTGTAGTCGTAGCCGTCCTCGGTGTCAAGGTAGTAAAGCACGTCGAACTCAGCATCGACATTCTCCATTGACAGTTTTGTGTCGATGGGGGCACCGCCGCCCCACGGCGTGACAGTTGTCAGATAGTCCTTGTTAATGATGATGTTAGGCGTGATGCCGGTGGCCTGCTGGCCCACGGTGACGACGAACACACCAGTATTCTCAGGCCAGATGGCCCCCCAGTCGGCACCGCCCACAAAGTCCTTCTTCTCTGCCTTGTTGTAGGCGTTCAGATGGATGGCATCGTAGGTGACCAGGACGATGGCCGTGCCAGTGCCTACGGCGGTGAGCTGCTCGTCCTCCACCTTCACGACAGTGTTGTCAGCCTCGCCATTGAGGTTGACGACGGTGAAGTGGTAGTCAGGCTCGATGAAGTAGTTGCTGGTGATGCCGTCGACGAGCTCCCAGTTGCGCAGGGGCAGCAGGTCGTAGGTGTCGCCTACGGCACCAAGCTGCAGGTGTCCGGCGGCGTTGATGTTCAGGAAAAGGTCGGCGACATTGTAGCCGTTGTTGCTTTTCACGTCATGGTCGATGAAGTGTGGGTCCTTGGCCGTCATGTCTTCATCTGTGAAAGCCAGTACGGGGCGCTGTGTCTCATCGGTGCTCATGGTGAAGATGCCAGCCTGGGTGAGCTTGCCCTCCTGGCTGACGCGGTAGTTGTACTGCTGCTTGTTGGCCAGTTTGAAGGTGTAGACCTTTGTGGTGCCCTCGGTTGTAACGCTTAGCGGCTCCACGGTCTTGAACTTCACATAGTGAGCCGTCTTGGTGCCGATGGCGAGGGTGGCCTCGGCAGGTACGCTGATGCTGTAGACAACGCTCATCGGGGCCTCGGCCTGGATGGTGGTGTTGAAGTTCACCGTGCCGGTGTAGGTAACGGGCAGGTAGCCCTCGGCCTGGCGTGCCTCTGAGGGTACGAGCTCGACATAGTAGGTGTTGCCGTTGAAAACCAAGAACATCTTGTGGTCGTTGGTGTAGTCACCCATGGTGGTGTTCACCACGTTGCCTGCCTTGTCGGTCACCTTCGTCGTCAGGGTGTAGTCGGTGCCATAGACCCACTCGGCGTTCTTCACGTTGATTTCAGGCGAGAAGATGCTGAAGGCAGTGTTGTCGGCGTTGACGGTCAGCTCGATGGTGCCGCTGACGGTCTCGCCATCGCCAGCAGTGGCCGTCAGCAGATAGGTGCCGTCGGGGCAGTCGAAGGTGTACTTGTTGCCGCTGGCAGGCTCGCCCACGGTCACGCTCTCGCTCGTGGCGGTGTTCACCAGCGACTTGATGAGCTTGCTCTTGGCGTTCATGGTCACCTCAACAGTGGTGGCCCAGGCTGAGCCTGCGGAGAACAGGGCCAGCGTCATGATGCTTAGTAATGATTTCTTCATAATGGAAATATTTAAATAGGTTATAACAAATGGTTACGTTACTGGTTCAGCCACTTGCGGCCCTGGCCTATGGTGAGTGTGCCACGGCGAGGGGTGACCGTCGGCCGGCCCTGCAAGTCGTAAGTGGTGCTGACTGTCGGCTTGCTGATAGCCATGGGGCTGATGCCGCTGAAGTGCTGTCCGGCGGGAGGCAAGGCCAGGAAATGACCAGGGTTGACATACACCTTGTGCTTGCCTATGAGACGACCTTCGGGCGACCACTGGTAGAGATAGCCGGCCGATTCGAATGAGGTGGCATCGGTGCCGTAGATGTAGCCCGTATAGGGGTTGACGTAGATGCCGTAAGGCTGGCCCATCTGTTCAAAGTCGGACTTCAGCGTGCCTGGCAGTGATGTCACGATGCCGTTGCGTCCCTGGCTGTCCATCACCATCTTGGGGTCGATGGTGAGATGGAAAAACTCGTAGTCGCCCTTGGTATAGCTGAAGTTGGAGCCAATGGCATAGAACTGTCCGGAGAGGGTGGGGCAGTTGTAGGTGGCGCTGACGTTCATGCGCACGCAGCAGTCCTGCCCGTCAAGAGCCTTGCGGCAGTCGAAAATCATTGACGAGGCCTCCGTGTCGTAATAGTCGCCGGAGGAGTTGATGAGCAGGTAGCGACCGCACTGCGACATCTTGCCGAAGAGGTTGGTCTGATGGGTGTCGACGGTCCTGACCACCTGCATGGTGGCAGCGTTGAGAATGCTCACCGTGGTCTCGTAGTCGTGGTCCTCCTGGGCAGCATAGCCGCCGGTGTTGGCCACGAAGAGATGACCGTCATAGAGGGCGATGCCTTCAGGCTCGTAGCCCACCTCGGTGGCGGCAACGGTCTGGAAGGTGCTGATGTCAATCTTGGCCACGAAGCCCTTGTCGAAATATTGATATCCACTGGTGGTCAGGCACTCGTGCCCGTAGCTGGTGACGTAGACGTAGCGGCCGTCGGTGCACAGCTTACGGTTGTTGGGAATGTCCTCGGTGGCTGCCACGGCCTTACCCTCAGGGGTGATGAACTGCACGATGTTCGACCAGTTGATGGCGATGGCGATGAGGCGGTCGTTCACCTGTATGATGTCATTGGGCGTGTCGCCAAGCTTCTGCCCGTTCTGGTCGCGAAACCACTGGTTGCTGACCACCTCATTGCCCTCAAAGTAGGTCAGACGACCATTGTCGGCCTGCCACATGCCCTCGTTCAGCAGGATGAGGCGCTCTTGCGCTAAGCTGAGCGACAAGTGACAAACGATAAAGGATAAACTGAGTAACAGTCTTTTCATCTTGTATATATAATAATGTGTTATATTCCTATTGAAAGCGTCAGTCGGTAGTTGCGGCCTGGCATGGGGTAGCGCGGAATGTGCTCGTATTGCTCGTCGAACAGGTCGAGCACCTCCAGACACAGCCCCACAGAGGTGAGTGGCGAGAGGTGAGAGCCCTGAGGTAGGAGGTTGGAGACGGACAGCTTCATGTCCACGTTGTTATACGGCTTGAGGATGTCCTCGGGGTCGGCATAGCTCCACATGCGCTCGCCCACGTGTATGTGTGACAAGGTGAGCGACACATCCTTCCATGCTGCAATGGCTGTGAGTGTATAGGACAGCTCCGGCGAATAGCAGATGGGCTTGTCGTAGGTGTCCTCGTCATTGGGGTCGGTGCGGTTCAGGTCACGCTGCCATGTCAGTGAGGTGAGCAGGGAGAAGTGCCAGTCGCCAGTGTCATAGCGCACGTTGCCCGTGGCGTTCAGACCCTGGCAGAAGGTGTAGCCATAGTTCATCATCGTCCACGTATAGGTACCCTTCATAGGCAGACAGACGATGCGGTTTTCAATCTTGTTCTGATAGGCGTCGGCCTGTAGACTCGCGGAGATGCGAGGTGCTGTATAATGCCACTCGGCACCGATGTTCCACTGCTTTGTGTATTCGGGCTTGAGGTTGCGGTTGCCCACCTGTGTGTAATAGAGGTCGTTGAGCGTAGGAGCACGGAATATCTTTTTGTACCAGGCACGTAGTGTCAAGGCGCTATGCCTCCCAGGGGTGACGGTGTAGGCCAGCGAGACGGCTGGCGTCCAGCGGTCCAGTGGGTCGGCGGCACCGGCATGCACGAAGGTGAAGTCGTGATAGTGTTGGTGTAGCATCGACGCGGCGGCCTGGAGGTTGTGGTAGTTCATTTGCGCGGCCACTACCTCCTTCTGGTCCAGGCGGAACACGTTGTCGAAGCGCTTCAGGTCGGCACGTAGCTTGCTGTAGCGCACATCGTAGCTGGTCGACAGTGACAGCCACGGCCATGGTCGGAAACCATAGCAGAGGGCACCGTAGCCGTCCTCTTGGCGGTAGTGGTTGTTGACACGCGCCGTGTTCTGGTTCTCAGGATAGTCGGTGCAATAGCGCAGGTACTCGTTGGTGTACTTCGCATTCACCTTGATGCGGTGGCGCTGAAGAAACTCCTGCTGGTAGGAGGCCTGCACGAAGAAGTCGCGGTCCCACTCGCGGCCCACATTGATGTACTTGTCGCTGAGTCGGCGGACGATGCCACCTGGACAGCCACGCTCCGACTCATAATAATAAATATGTGACGAGAAACCACCGTGGAACAGTGCCCCCTCAATGCGCCCATAGCGGATGTCGCTGTTGGCCCGGTGACCCACGGTGTCCTCGTATTCTGAGTGATACCGGAAGGGATAGTCGCCACGCGAGTCGGTCCACTCGCCATCGATGAAGCCGCTCCAACCCTTCCATTTGAACTGCGCATTAGCCTTGGCCATGTAGGTTTTGAACGAGGCTCGCCGCAGCTGAACGGATACTGAGTCACAGGTGGGACGACGGGTGGTGAGATAGACGGTGGCCCCCGAGGCATATTCAGAGGCCGACTGGCAGTTGTCGAGCTTGTTCGCATTATAGAGTGAGACGCTCTCCATCGATGACATGGAGAACTTGCCGAGGTCGACGGTGCCGTTCTGGGCATTGGTGATACGTATGCCGTCGATATAGATGCCTACGTGTTGCGCACCCATCGAGCGCACGTTGATGGTCTTCAGTCCCCCCAGTCCGCCATAGTCCTTCATCTGTACGCCGGCAAAGTATTTCAGAGCATCAGCCACCGTCGTGGTAGAGAGGGCGCGCAGGTCAGCCCCGCGCAGCGTCTGCGAGGTGGCGATGGGGCGTTTGCCATAAACCTCCACCTCGCCCATCTGCTGTAGAGAGTCCAGGCTGCTTTGTGCCACCGACGGTGCGGCGACACAAAGCAGTGTGATGAGAATAGATAATTTGTAGTGTTTCAATGTCTGAAAGTAGTATTTGCCATCTCTGAATGAAGATGAAAAGGAAAGCCTCGCTCCAAAGCCCTGCCTGCCGCGAATACTATGTCAAACGGTGCGGCTGCATCGGGCTGGAGCGAGGTGCCATCCTTATCGCCAGCATTGATGGTCGTAAAAGTCCCCACCTGTTCCTCGTCGGTGAGGAAAGGCGTTGCTGAAAACCTGACAATGAGTCTTTTCTTACTCATAATAATATACAACACCCCTGCAGGCTGCAGGTCTGCTGTTTGTTCCTTTCGTTTTATGGGCGCATGCAATGTCGGCCCTAACCCCAGAGGTGCCGATAAAGCTTCAACACAGTGGCAGGTCTTCTGACTCGTCGCTCGGCAGCAAGCGTCTTCCCGAAAATCTCAGTGACATCATGCTTGCGCCATTGGTAAGGCGACTCACAGCTGCGGGACAGTAGGGGATTCGCACCCCTTTCCCTTTTCATCAAGTCATCGGCGTCGTCAGTGTCTGTCCGAAACAGAAAGCACATACGTGGATGCCTCAACTCAAACCACCGTGTTTTGCAGCTGCAAAGGTAGCTGAAAGAAATGAGATGGCAAAGCAAAACCTCCTTTTTTTTTGCTCTTTTGTTAAAAAACAATAACAAGATGCAAAAAAACTCCTGAACCGTGCTGACTAACTCCTAACTTTTTCGTACTTTTGTCCCGTTTTGTGAATATACCTAAATAAGTCAGTAACTTAAAACAGTTAAATGATGGACTCTCAAGAGAATGTACTCGTCAATCCCTCGTCAGCCGAGGTGACGGGAAATCAGGAAGAAGTAGTTAACGCAGAAACAACGGTAGCCGCCGTAGAACAAGAGACCGCGCCAGCCTCAGAGGCCCCTGTAGCCTCGGAGGCCTCAGAGGACTCAGTAGCCCCAGCTGCTCCCAAGACCTACACCACCAAAGGTGAGGTGCTGGAGCGGGTGAAGGAGATTGCACATAGTGAGGAGGCTCCCCAGAAGGATGAGGTTGACTACCTTAAGACCGTGTTCTATAAGCTGCACATCGCCGAGCGCGAAGCCAGACTGAAGGAATATATCGACGGAGGTGGCGACCCTGAGACCTACCAGATTGTTCCCGATCCTGACGAGGAGGCCTTCAAGGCAGAGATGGGCATCATCAAGGAGCGCCGCCAACAGTTGTTCCGTGAGCAGGAGGCCGAGAAGGAGGAGAACCTGAAAAGGAAACTGTCCATCATTGAAAAGATAAAAGGCATGGTCACTTCGCCCGAGGAGGCCAGCAAGACATACCAGGAGTTCAAGGCCCTGCAGCAGGAATGGCGTGATATCAAGGCTGTGCCTGCCGAGAAGGCCAATGAGCTGTGGCGTAATTACCAGCTCTATGTGGAGCAGTTCTACGACCTGCTGAAGTTAAATAGTGAGGCCCGAGAGCTTGACTTCAAGAAGAATCTGGAGGCAAAGACACGCCTGTGTGAGGCTGCTGAGAAGCTGGCTGACGAGCCGGATGTCATCAGCGCCTTCCATCAGTTGCAGAAGTTGCATCAGGAGTATCGTGAGATAGGACCTGTCAGCAAGGAGCTGCGCGAAGAGGTGTGGCAACGCTTCAAGGCAGCCAGCACCGTCATCAACAAGCGCCATCAGCAGCACTTTGAAGGACTGCGTGCTCGTGAAGAGGAGAATCTGGAGAAGAAAACTGCTCTCTGTGAGAAGGCTGAAGCCATCTTGGCAGAGGAGAACAAGGGCAGTGCCGACTGGGATCGCCACACGCAGGAAATCATCGCCCTGCAGGCAGAGTGGAAGACCATCGGTTTTGCTCCGCAGAAGATGAACGTCAAGATATTTGAGCGTTTCCGTGCTGCCTGTGATGCCTTCTTCACTGCCAAGGGTGAGCATTTCCGCAATGTGAAGGATGCCTACAAGGAGAACGCAGAGAAGAAGCGTGCACTCATTGAGAAGGCTAAGGCTCTGCAGGACAGCACCGACTGGCGTTCTACCGGCGACAAGCTCATCGCCCTACAAAAGGAGTGGAAGACCATTGGCATGGTACCCAAGAAGCTGGGCGACCAGCTTTGGGAGGAGTTCCTTGGCGCCTGCAACAAGTTCTTTGAGGCACGCAATGCTGCCGGAGCAGGACAGCGGGGTGAGGAGCGACAGAACCTGGAGAAGAAACGCGATGTCATAGCTCGCATCAAGGCGGTGGCCGAAGAGGGGGGCGACGACGTGCAGCAGAAGGTTCAGCAGCTCGTTGAGGAGTATAACGCCGTGGGCCATGTGCCCTTCAAGGAGAAGGACAAGCTCTATGCTGAGTATCATGAGGTATTGGATAAGCTCTATAAGGAGCTGAACATCAATGTGCAGCGGCGCCGGCTGTCACGTTTCAAGGACAACCTCAAACAGGTGGCAGAGCGTGGCGAGGGGGCACTCGACAGCGAGCGCGCACGGCTGGTGCGTCAGCTTGAGCAGATGAAGCAGGATGTGCAGACCTACGAGAACAACCTTGGCTTCCTCAGTGCCAGCTCGAAGAAGGGTAACTCGCTCATCGACGAGATGAACCGCAAGATGCAGAAGCTGAAAGACGACATGCAGCTGGTGAAGGACAAGATTAAGGCCATCGATCAGGAGAATGTCGCAAAGGAATAGTTGACAAGGTCACATATAGTGAATAATGTAGTTCGGGCGCAGCATTAAACTGCGCCCGAATTATCTATTGCTCTCCTCCCTCTTCTTCGGCTGCCATCGGCATGGGCTTGTCCGCTCCCTCTATAGGGTAGGGGATGGCCTTTGCACTGTGGTCTTGCAGCCAAATGTGGTTGAGGGTGAAGGCGATAGCATCGAGCGTCTCTTCGCGCTTCTGCGGCTTCAGTTCACATTCCCACACCGTGATGCAGTGCCATCCCATCTCAGCCAGCAGGCGCTGCTCCTCCTTGTCGCGCTCCTTGTTCCTGCGAATTTTGTTCACCCAGAACGTGCGGTTGGTCTTCGGAATCTTGCAGCAAGCCGAGTTAATGATTGTTGTGGGAATGTCGGTGAAGGCCAAGTCGACATGGTGTCCGTGCCAGAAGCATCCGTTCACAAAGATACATGTCCTGTATTTCCTCAGAACAAGGTCGGGATGTCCCGGCAGCCTCTTGTAGTTCAGCCTGTACCGAAAGCCTCTCTTCCACAGTCCACGCCGCACAATCAACTCTGGCTTCGTGTCCTTCGAGTGGATGGCAGCCATGTTCTTGTGCCGCTGTTCTTTGCGCAGCAGGTCGGCAGAACTGTACGGCGTGTTTGCTTCTTCTGTCTGTTTCATGCTGTGGTTTAAGCCTGCTTTCCAATAAACTGACTTGGCGTGATGCCAACCGTATTCTTGAAGAGGCGGGTGAAATGATGTGGGTAATCGAAGCCAAGTAGGCGCGAGGTCTCGTTGATGTTGTGTCCCTGCATCAGCAGGCTCTTGCCTATGTTGACAACGTAGGTGTGAATATAGTTGATGGCGGTGGTCCCCGTGTTCTTACGGAACAGGTCGCCAAAATAGTGCGGTGAATAGGCCATCTCAGAGGCACAGTAGGCCACGGTAGGCAATCCCAGACGGTGTTGCCGGCCCTCGAAGTAATACTTTTCGAGCAGCGCGTGGAAACGCTTCAGAATGTCGGCCGTGTCTTTGTTCTCTTCTGAGAACTGGCGCAGGTAGATGCGGTAGCAGTATTCCAGCAGCAGGCGCAGGTAGGCCAACAACACGTTGCGTAGCACGTGCGTGTCGTCATTCGACTGTACTTCCTGCCTCATCTGACTGAGCAATTGGTCGATGAACAGCCACTCTGACTGTTCTGTTCGTAGCGACTCCGTATAAAAATAGGAGAAGAAATGGTAGTCACGCATCCTGGGCTCCAGGTCGGTGTTGTGAATCAGCTCTGGTGACCACAAAATGGCCCAGCCACTAATCATCAGTTCCTCGCCTTCATCCTCGCCGCCACCCAGTTGTCCTGGTGCCACGGCAATGATGGAGGCATCGCTGACTTGCAGAGGGCGGGTGCCATAGCTGAGGTTAGAAGGGAACTCGCGCTGAATAAATAATCCGTACACACCGTAGTTGTTCAGGCTGTTGTGTACGGGTGACACTTCGTCATAGTGAATGATGCTCAACAGTGGGTGCAACTCAGGGGCACCCACATGGCGGGCAAAGACATTGGGAGTGTCAACATTCAGTATCTTCTTCATTTCGACAACAAAGGTAACTGTTTTTTTTCAATTAGTAACGAAAACGGTTGAGAAATGTGCGGGAGAAGTCTAAAATCAGTAATATTGGTAAATATCTATGCTTTTTGTGTGTCCTCTATTCAGAGAAAACCTCTTACCTTTGCAGCAGTAACCTCTATGAAGCATAGAAAAATGAAAAAACTATTATTATCTGCAATGCTGGTGGTCGCAGTGGTCACCGCCTGCAGTCACAAGGAACAAACTAAAACTGAAGAGAAGATGAACACATCACTGACACTGACTCAGGAGTGGGACAAGAAGTTCCCCAAGAGCGACAAGGTAGACCACAAGAAGGTCACGTTCCGCAACCGCTATGGCATTGAACTCGCTGCCGACATGTACACACCGAAGAATGTCGAGGGCAAGCTGGCGGCCATCGCCGTGAGCGGTCCCTTTGGTGCCGTCAAGGAGCAGTCGAGCGGACTCTATGCTCAGCACATGGCTGAGCGTGGCTTCCTCACCATTGCCTTCGACCCGTCATTTACTGGTGAGAGTGGTGGTGAACCCCGCCGAATGGCCTCACCCGACATCAACACCGAGGATTTCCTCGCCGCCGTCGATTTCCTCTCCGTGCAAGACAATGTCGACCCTGAGCGCATCGGCATCATCGGCATCTGCGGCTTTGGTGGCATGGCCGTCAATGCTGCCGCCATCGATCCTCGCATAAAGGCTACCGTTGCCTCAACGATGTACGACATGAGCAAAGTGAATGTAGAGGGCTACTTCCAGAGCGAAAACACCCCCGAACAGCGTATGGAGAAGCGCAAGGCTATTGCTGCTCAGCGCACTGCTGACTACAAGGCCGGCACCTATCAGCGTGCAGGCGGAGTCATTGACCCCCTGCCTGAAGATGCACCCTGGTTCGTCAAGGACTATCATGCATATTACAAGACTGAGCGAGGCTTCCACGAGCGCAGTGGCAACTCAACTGACGGATGGAACGTCATCGGCTGTCAGTCGTTCCTCAACCAGCCGCTTCTGGCATGGGCGCATGAGATTGAGAACCCGGTGCTGCTCATTCATGGTGAGAAGGCCCACAGCCGCTACTTCTCTGAGTATGCTTTCGAGAAGATGACGGGCAAACACGTCGAGGGCGTGAGTGCCAAGGAAGGAAACAAGGAGTTTTGCGTCATTCCCGGTGCTTCGCATGTTGACCTCTATGACGATGTGGCCGGTGTCATCCCTTACGACAAGATGGAACAGTTTTTTAAGGAGGCTATGAAATAAGCTTTTTTGCTTACACTACTTGTACTATGGCTCCCCAGGAGAAGAAGTCAATGCACTTTTCTCATGGGGAGCCGACGTATTTCAGCCTGGCATTGAGATAACTCCGTAAAGTGTCGACTTGTTGGAATATCTCATGGGGATAATTCCGTGAAATAATCATCCAAAAGGAGTGGTTTTCTCAATTTTTATGTTTACCTTTGCAGTGTCATTGATGAGACTATATATTATAAGGTAAAAACGTCGTATTAAAGATACAATCAATAGTTACAACAAAAAAACATGAAAAAGTATTCCCTGATGGCCGCAGTCGCCCTACTGAGCTGTGGCATGATGATGACATCGTGCAAAGACGATGAAAACGAGATTGTAGTGGTGAATCCACAACAGCAGGTAGTGCTGGATTGCCAGCGCCCCGAATACCTGAAGACCGGCGACAAGGTGGCACTTATCTCACCTTCGTACTACACGCCGATGGAGAACGTGGAGAAGACAGCTGCCGTGCTGAAGTCGTGGGGACTTGAACCTGTCATTGGTCCAAATGTGGGCAAGGTGGTCGACGGACGCTATGCAGGAACGGTGGCAGAGCGCATGAGTGACATCAACTGGGCTCTTAACGACCCCACCATCAAGGCTATCATCTGCAACCGTGGCGGCTATGGCACCATTCAGCTCATCAACCAGCTATCACTTGCACAACTGAAGGCTTCGCCAAAATGGATTGTAGGCTTCAGCGACATCAGCACCCTGCATGGACTATGGAACCGTGCCGGTGTGATGAGTATCCACGGTACCATGAGCTCGTTCCTCGCCCAGGGCGGCACCGACGCGACCAGCACCCTCATGCGTGACCTGCTCATGGGTAAAGTGCCACGCTATGAGGTGCCTTCACACCCGCAGAACATTGAGGGTAGCGCAAGCGGGGTACTCGTAGGCGGCAACATCTGCACCTTCGCACCCAATATTGGCTCTCAGGCTGACGCCACCCTCGGACGTGACATCATTCTCTTTGTGGAGGAGGTCGAGGAGTCGATGCATAATATCGACCGACAGATGCGTATTCTACAGATGAATGGCGTCCTCAACCGTTGCAAAGGAGTCATCCTTGGTGAGTTTACCGACTGCGGCACTGAGTTCAAGGATGCAAACGGTGCGACAATCAGTGTTGAAGCCATGATTCACGAACTGCTTAAAGAGTATCATATCCCCGTGCTCTGCGGATTCCCTGCTGGTCATGGTGATGTGAACCTGCCCCTGGTGATGGGAGCAAACGTCACCATTGATGTCCACTCAGATGGAGCTACCCTCCAGTTCAACATCGACGGCGACCAGCAACTGGTCAGAACCACCGAGATAGTGGCTCCGGAGACACCAGCGTCTGTCCGCTTGCGGCTGGCCGGAAAAACAGAGTAACAAACGAACCAAGACAGTCAAACTGCCGTTATCGGACGCCGAAATGGAGGCGCTGACAGTGCCGTGGAGAAGATGGAGAATACGCTCCAGAATATCATCCTGCAGGAGATGGAAAGCCTCAATGGCATCCTCATCGCTACCACTAATCTGTCGGAGAACTTTGACCGTGCCTTCGAGCGCCGATTCCTATACAAAATCGAGTTCCGCCGTCCAAGTTTGGAGGCAATGAAGAACATCTGGCTGACACTGCTGCCAGAACTGCATAAATACCAGGCAACTATCCTTGCCAAAAGTTACAGCCTCAGTGGCGGACAGATTGAAAACATCACTCGCAAGTACATCATCGAATCTGTTCTCATAGGCGTCAGCCCATCGTTTGAGAAGCTGCAAGCATACTGTCGTGAAGAGCTGTCAATGAGCAGCAACAATGGTAAGCGTATAGGTTTTGTGTAGCTGCTATTTTGCTAATCTTAATAGTTATTTTGGTATGCATAACAAACTGGTGTATAGTTCCAATGACTATACGCCAGTTATTTATGATTGTTCAGCCTGTTCTTACCTTTGTACCTTCTATGTGCGAAATGATTCTGATGGGTGACTTATACCACGATTTTAGAAGGTTGATATAGCAGACCTCTGTCTCGCCTTCGCAAATGACGAGAGCAATCTTTCGCATCCGCAGGGATGGAGATGGTTCTCTTTTGCTTGCCATAATCAACCTTCCAATAATTGTTTGATACTTGACACCGATGAATCAACATAAGGCACAGCGTCAAAGCGTCCTTGTATATATCCCTTTTCGGCATCCATATTCTCACGGAAATCTTTGAAGTCGTATAATGAATACACTTCTGTTGCGCCTTGCTCCGACTTGTTGACAAAAACAATCTGATCACGTCTCAGTCTCTTGACATCGATAAGGTTCGTGTTATGGGATGTGAACAATAACTGACTGCTCTCTGAGGCATGAATCAAGTCGAGAATGAAATCAGCCAGACGAGTGTGAAGTCCCATGTCAAACTCGTCCATCATAATGCTCTTCTTATTCTTTACCACATCCAAGAGTCGTATCAGAATCTGGAATAGTTTTCTTGTACCATTAGATTCTTCCATGTCCATGTCGAACATAATGTCCTTTTGGTTGCGATGGTACGTCTTGAAGCGAAGCACATCCACTAGTTTGTATGATAGTTCCGTTTGACCAGGAACAACTACAGGAGCAGGCATTTGCTCTTTCCTTGCCTCGATGTCAGTAATATCTGTATCGCATATTTCAAGAGCTTTAAGTATCACCTTCTTGTAGGCATTGAAACTATCCAGCACCATCATATCGTTTACGTTCACAAGCCCCAGCAGGAATTGATTCATGAAATAACGATATAACTTTTGTGCTATTTCACGGTTCATAGAGCTGGCACGACTTAGGAAAAGGTTCTTTTCACTGGTGTTTGTAACCACATCCGAAGGCTTAGCCATAACGCCTGTACCAAAGCTGTATTTTCCGTCAGCGTCGCGAACAAAGATTTTTGCACGTCTGCCAACTGGGTAATGATATAGACTTTCACTGATGATATGATCATGTGTTAATTCAAAAGCATATTCGTATTCCACGTCATCGTACACAAAATCAATCAAGAACTTACTTGATTTATCTTGCCAGCCATCGAATTTGAAAGGTTCGAAATTGAATGTCGCACCTTCATTGTAGAGGTGGGACTCCAAAATCATTCTACAGCAAAAAGTAATGGCTTTCAGAATATTCGATTTGCCAGAAGCGTTTGGACCAAAGAGTCCAATGGTTTTAAGTACTGGCACACCGTTCCACTCCATCACATTATGGCTTAACTCCCGTGCAAGAGCCGTATTGATGTTTCCTGCTCTGAAGTCGATTCTTATTCTATCTCTAATAGAAAAGAAATTCTCAAATTCGATTTTTAATATCATTATACGCTTGATTTTGTAGAATTGCTGCAAAATTAGCGATTTAATTTGGATTCACAAAGCTTTTAGGACTATAAATAGTCTTATTGTTGTCGTTTTTAACATTAATCTACCGAAACAATAGTTCTTTATGGTAAAAATCGCATGCTTGCTTTTGCGACTTTATGTAAGAAGAGAAAAAAACTCGCTTGATTTCTATTGTATGGATGTCCCCATGCTCGTCTTTGCCGCTTGGCTTGTCCAAGATCTTATGAGGATGAGTTCCCGAACCTGTTCCCGAACTTATTGCGGTTGTTTCCGAACTTCTCTCCGATCTTTTTATGATTTTCTCCGAACTTTTCTCCGCGCTCGGCTTTGCCGCTTTGCCATGCAAAGAACCTTCATTGCCTCCATAAATGAATGCGATTTCCGCGAAGAAAACCATATGGTTGTCGGTCATTTCAAAAGATATTTCAAATACACATTATATATAATAATAAGCATGAATATTGTCATGTCTTCATCAAAAGATTGGTCTTTTAATCAAATTTTGGCTTATTTATGGAGTTTTTTGAGCATATCAGCATTTGTTTCGATTATATTTTGTAACTTTGCCGTCAAACAACAGAAATCTATCATGGCAAAGTTAAATCGTATAAGAGTCGTTCTCGCAGAACGCGACCTGAACAATAAGTGGCTGTCCGACAAACTCGGCAAGGATCCTGCTACAGTGTCCAAGTGGGTCACCAATACCACCCAGCCAAGCCTTGAAGCCCTCATTGCAATAG
>CAMVKN010000037.1 GCA_947168045.1 uncultured Prevotellaceae bacterium | reverse complement strand
GAACTCGGAGAAGTTGCAGGTGACAATCCAACGAGGATGTTCAGAAACCGGAAGCGATACCACATAGCGGCGAGCCTGTTGGAACGGATTAAGCAGTGAGCCGTCGCTTTGACGGATGCCGGCACGCAAATCCTTTCCCATAGATTTCTGTTCTATAAGAACTTTGGTGGAACGGATGCGGCCATCTATGAAGTTTGAAGCATCTACCATTCGATGGTCTTCAAAAGTGATAAAGCCATCCGATGGTGTTTCAATGCCAAAGACATTGGTAAGCAAGTCAATCCAGAAGGGTTGCGACTCGCCTCTTTCATATCCTCTGCCTTTCCACCGCTCTGCAAATTCAGCAGCAGCTATAGCCATTTGCTTTTCGCTTCGTCCGTCACGACTCGGCCATTCGTGCAAGCACGATGAATCTCGCTGCTCCGTCCGTCGTTTTTCTGTCTTCATATTTGTTATTACTTCTTCTTTTTTAGTGGGTGTTAGAAAATAACTTGGTATGAAAAGTTCTTTTTTTACCGGTGACTTATAGAAGTTTTGTGCTACAAAGATAGTGATTTTGTTTCACGTTATGCAGAAGCTGCCTGTTTATTTTCCTCCATTTATGTTTTTTAACGAATTTGACGGAGCCATCATTCGTTTTTGTAAGGCTGCTCATGGGGAAAGCAAATGGGCACTTGGCAAATAGATTCTCGAGAGAATTGGGCAATAAGTGGGCACTTTATGGGAATAAAGCAATGAGTTATGAGAATAAGGCATGGAGATAATTCAGCCAGGAGCCGCTTTATGAAATTATCTCCATGCCTGGCGAAATTATCTCCATGAGTTATTGGAATAAGTCAATGAGATATTTTGCCCAATCGACTTCTCGCGCGTGCGCGCGCACGCGTTGTGTTAACACGGAAATATGTTGCACTACTTGCACCGCAACTGAATATCAAGTAGTTACAACGACATTTTCTTTACACTTCTGCCGCGTCTGGTGCAAGCAGTGCAAGTAGTGCAACATATTTCGGCGTTAAGAAAATGGCACTTGGTGCAAGTAGTGCAACATGTTTTGAAGTAACATTTTTACGCTTAGTTAAGAATATTTAAAGCGATTAAATTGGGCATTTAAGTATTCTTTCGTACATTTGCAAGCTAAAACACGAATGTACGAAAGATGAAGAAGATAATTGTCGCTATAGCCATGACAATGGAGCTGGCCACGACAGGGCCGACCGCCCTGGCACAGGGGGACAGCGCCGCCACGACACCACAGACGGAGACGGCGATGACCGCGGCTGACTCGCTGCTGGCAGGCACTGCCGAGGAGGGTGAGCTGCTGTCGCCAGAGGAGCTGGTGGGCGAGGACATGGCACCCGGCATGGCGCTGGGCGAGGACATGATGGGCCTGGGGCTGCACGACCAGCTGAAGACGAAGTTCGTTGAGGGCTCGGCAGGCTTCATGTCATTAGTGGCCCTGGCACTGGTGCTGGGCCTGGCGCTCTGCATCGAGCGCATCATCTACCTGACGCTGGCCGAGGTGAACAACCGGCGGCTGCTGGCCGACATTGAGAAAAAGGTGGAAGCCAACGACATGGAAGGTGCCAAGACGCTATGCCGCGACACGCGAGGTCCCGTGGCCAGCATCTGCTACCAGGGACTGCTGCACGCCGACGAGGACATGGCGACGGTGGAGCGCAACATCGTGAACTACGGCATGGTGCAGTCGGGCAACCTGGAGAAAGGCTGCTCGTGGATTCGCCTGTTCATCGCCATGGCACCGTCGTTAGGCTTCCTCGGCACGGTCATCGGCATGGTGATGGCCTTCGACCAGATACAAGAGGCGGGCGACATCAGCCCCACGATTGTGGCCGAGGGCATGAAGGTGGCGCTCATCACCACCATCTTCGGCATCATCGTGGCACTGGTGCTACAGGTGTTCTACAACTATATCTTGTCAAGGATTGAGCGGCTGACGAGCCAGATGGAGGAATCGGCCATCACCCTGCTCGACATCCTGATGAAGCGCAAGCAACAGCAATGATTAACTACGAGTCTCCTGTGTACGTCGACATCGTGCTCTACACGATTTACGCGCTGCTGGCGGCGGCTGTGCTGCTGACGGCATGGTCGGCGGTGCGTGCCAGAGCCATGCACCGTGGCGACGGGGGAACGGAGAACGGCATACCCGTGGGCCGCATCGCATGGCTGACGGGCGGCATGCTGGTGCTGACACTGGCACTGACATGGCTGACTGCCAGCACACAGCCACTGAACATCAACGGCAGGACGTACAGCGACACATTCTGGCTGCGGGCCAGCGACATGCTCATCAACACCGCCCTGATTCTCATCGCGGTGGTGACACTGCTGGTGGCCGTCACGGGCATTGTCACCCTGTGGAGAGACAGGAGGGCTGAAGACTGAGGAAGAGAAGACTATGTTTAGACGAAAGGGAACAAAGAGGGAGGTACCTCAACTGAACACCACATCGACAGCCGACATCTCGTTCATGCTGTTGATATTCTTCCTTGTGACCTCGTCGATGGACACCGACAAGGGACTGACCAGCCAGCTGCCGCCACCCGAGGACACACAGGAGCAGCAGGACCAGAAGGTGAAGAAACGGAACGTGATGGAGCTGCGTCTGGACGATGCCGACGTGCTGACGTGCAACGGCGAGACCATCGGCATGGAGGAGCTGACACGGCGCGTGGAGGAGTTTGTGGCCAACAGCAACAACAGCCCCGACCTGCCGGAGATGAGCGAGCGCGAGGTGCACCTGATGGGGCGCTGCCATGTCAGCGACCGCCACATCATCAGCATACAGGCCACACGGATGACCAGCTACAACGCCTATTTCGAGATGCAGAACGCCATAGCGCGCGGCTATAACAACCTGCGCAACCAGCTGGCACGAAGCCGATTCGGGCATGACTACGCCAGATGCTCGCAGCAGGAGCGTGACGCCATCGCCATGGTCTACCCCAAGCGCATCAGCGAGACAAGGCCGGAGAGGTGAGAGTTAAGAGTTGAGAGTTGAGAGTTAAGAGTTGAGAGTTAAGAGATGAGAAACCGATACTTTGCAAGAAACAGTGAAGAGCGCGACGTGCCCATGCTGAACACGTCGTCGCTGCCGGACCTTATCTTCACCGTCCTGTTCTTCTTCATGATTGTCACACACATGAGGGACGTAGACCTGAAGGTGCACTACGAAGTGCCACAGGGCACGGAGGTGACGAAGCTGGGACATAAGTCGAGCGTGGTGCACATCTACGTGGGCCGACGCATCGGCGCGACTGCGGGCAAGGACGATGAGTTCTTCATACAGCTGAACAACAACATCGCAACGATAGACGACATCAAGGCCTTTGTAGAGAAGGAACGTAGTCAGATGAACAGCGAGGACCAGGGACGGCTGACGGTGAGCATCAAGGCGGACCGCGACGTGCCCATGGGCCTCATCGCAGACATCAAGGAGGTGCTGCAGCAGTCCTATGCACTAAGAATCAACTACTCGGCAACGGAGGCTGGAGTTAGGAATTAATAATTTATCAAATACTTTACATTTTATACTATGGCAAACTTAAGACTTGATCATCTGGACAAGCAGATACTAAAAATGGTATCAGAAGATGCACGCGTACCATTCCTGGAGATTGCCCGTGCATGCAACGTGAGCGGCGCCGCCATCCACCAGCGCATCCAGAAGCTGACGGCAATGGGCGTGCTGAAAGGCTCGCAGTTTATCATCGACCCCGAGAAGATTGGCTATGAGACATGTGCCTTCATCGGTCTGAACCTGAAGAACCCTGAGACCTTCGACGAGGTGGTTGCTCAGCTGATGAAGATGCCGGAGGTGGTGGAGTGCCACTACACCACGGGCAACTATGACCTGTTCATCAAGATTTACGCCCAGAACAACCACCACCTGCTGAACATCATCCACGACAAGCTGCAGCCTATGGGTCTGGCACGCTCGGAGACCATCATCTGCTTCCACGCCGCCTTTGACCGCCTGCTGCCGGCAACCAAGTTTCCCGGCGAAGACTGAGGTCGCTAAAACATAGAGGCACATTATTTGGAAACTAATTGGCACTAATGGGGGAAAAATTTATCCTAATTAGTGCCAATTTGTTTCTTTTCTAAGCCTAACGCCCAGCTGGGGTAAAATGATGTAACAGCCAGTCGAGCTGCTGCCGGTTGGTGGCATCGCTGGTCCAGTGCTCATTGATGGGCGTGATGAGCGACTCCTTCTCACACTGCAACAGGTTCCACACGGCATAGCTGGTGGTGGGTGGACAGGTGTTGTCGTTGTAGCCCCAGGTCATGTAGGTCTTCGCCTTGATGAATGGAGCGAAGGAACACACATCATAGTAGCTAAGCGTGCGGACGGCAGCCGGTGTGAGCAGCTCACGACGGAAATGAGGATAGCCATGCGTCACGCCGTCCTTGCTGGCGGCTCCCATGTCGCTGAGTGCCGGGTGGTTGGCCACACAGAGGGTGACACGAGGGTCGAGGGCGGCCGCAACGAGCGACAATGCCCCACCCTGGCTGCCGCCGAGCGTGGCCACATTGCGCCCGTCCCACTCAGGCAGCGACGTCAGCAGGTCGATGCACTTCACCAGTCCGAGATAGACATGGCGCATGTAGTAGGTGTCGGGACTCTCAAGGCCCATCTCAAGGTAGTTGCCGAAGGCATGGCTGAGGTCGCTGAACGTCTCGTTGCTGAGACGCGGGTCCAGACCGTGAATCTCGGTGACGAGACGGATGACGCCCTCATGCTGGAAATAGGCCCGCTCGTAGGCGTTCTTGATGCTCTTCACACCTGCTCCCGGCGGTGTGAGCACCACGGGACAGGAGCCGGGACGGGCGCCACGGGGAATCATCAGGTAGCCATAGAGGGCGTGATGACGGCTGTCGAGGTCAATCTTCACTAAGCGACAGTCCACCTTGTCGTCACAATAAGGCAGATAGGGCTCCGAGGTGTACTTCAGCGGATAGCGCGCCGCCTCGTCCTTGGCCTGCTGCCAGTATTGCTCAAAGTCCTTCGGCTGCTGGCTCCACGGGCGAATCTTGTCGACCGAGAACCCCACCTTCACATGATGCTTGTAGGTAGTGCCGTCGACCTGGGCCGTGAGCTGCAGGTCGCGAAAGCAGGGCTTCGAGGCCGTGCCCATGCGGATGGTGGCACGGCCATTCTTCAGGCGCACCGTGCCCTGCTGGTCGGGTGCCAGCAGGTCGGTGGCAATGGCATAGCTCACCTCGACGTCGCAAGGCATGCCATAACGATAGAACTGTACCTCCACCTGTGCCTGCTCGCCCGTCTCATAGAGCCAGTTGGCATGGTTGGGAACGGTGACCCACAGCACATCGCTGCGGTACGGATAGTTTTCAGCCCCGACAGTGAGGGTCAGGGCTGAAAGAATGGTGATGAGCAGTGCGCTCGTAAGTATTTTCTTCATGGGCTATTTGAAAGGCAGGTACCAGTTGTCTGGATTGGTGAGGTCCTTGACGGGCTTCTTGAACGCCAGCTTGCGAGCCAGCCACTCGCTGCCGTAGTTGGCTCCGTAGTGGCCATCGGCATTCTTGTGGCGGGCAAAGCGACAGAGGTCGTAGAAGCGTGAGCCTTCGAAGGCAGCCTCCAAGGCCAGCTCATCGCAGATGAGGTCCTCGACAGCGTTGATGCTGTCTCTCACGGTGTTGCCAACGGCAATGCCTTGCTGGGCGGCCAGCTCGCGCATCTTCACACCGACGATGGTATCAAGCTGATAGGGCGACTGTCCGCCGGCAATGGAGATCTCGGTGCGGAAGGTGGCGTCGCCAGTGATGCCTGCACCGTGCGAGTGGATGCCATAGAAGTTGGCCTTGGTGGCGAACTTCTCCTGATTCTCGGGCGAGAGAAGCGTGCCATAGAGCATCGTGCGCGTCCCAAGCTTGAGGTAGGATGACATGAGCAGCAGCGGGTTGATGCCGTCCTTGAGGATGGCGAAGGCTGCGTCGTAGTAGCCCATGCGGTTATATGCCTCAGCCAGGCGCAGCATCACGGTGCTGGTGCGGTAGACACGCACCTGAGGGGTGGCATATTTCATCACCCATGTCTGCAAGGAGTCACCCTGACTGCGCTCGTTCAACAGCGACTGGTAGCGGGTGTCGCCTAAGCGGGCACTGCTCACCACCATGTTCTGTGCAGTGCTGGCGTTGGTGGCATAGTAGTAGTCCTGCGCGTTGCTAAGAGCAAGATAGCTGTCGCTGGGCTTCACCTGAATCTCGTCGACAAAGCCAGGCTCGTTGGAGTAGAGGTCGATGCCAAAGTAGAGGGGCAGGTTGGTAATGGCACCATAGCGCACATTGGAGTTCAAGGGGATGTAGGTGATGAGATCCTGCTGATTGCTACTGAGGAAGATGTCAGACCAGCGAGTGTTGTTGATATAGGTGTTCGTAGTGTTCCTGTCCCAGTTAGAGGGCAGGATGTCACCGAGGCCACGTGTTGTCACAGGCTCGTAGTAAGCTGAGCTGGGCTGCGAGCTGACCTGGGTGAGATAGGTGGTGAAGCAGCGTGCTGCCTCTTCATACCGATTGGTCTCAAGGTACATCTCGCCCAGTACCACCTCAACGGGGAAGAACACGTTATTGACGTTGAAGCCACTGCCTGCAGGGGTGTTGCCACCGTAGTTGGGCAGCTCGGTGCCAACATATTCGCCCTTGCTGTTGAAGCCCGTGTACTGTTCCAGGTCGGGAGCCAGCTCCTCGACGATGCCCTGCATGTCCTTGTAATGAGCAGCATCGTTGGGGAAGTCGTCAATCTGCGAGATCTGCGTCAGCGGATAGGTGAAGAAAGCAACTGTGCCGTAGACGCGAGCCAGCTGCATGTAGGTCCAGGCACGGATGGCCTTGATGGCGATATACTCAGGCATGGCCACATACTTGGAACCGGTGCGCAGCAGCGTGTCGCGGTGGGCAATGAAGTAGTTGCAGTTGTTGATGACACGGTAGTAGACGTAAGCCGAGTCGTACTTGTTGGCCGTGGTGGCCGAGAAGTTGGCCAGCTGGCGCAGTGTGCTGTCGGTGTACGCCGTGGTCTGCAGCAGGTCGCCGCGCATCTCGCCCTGCAGCACATAGTAGTCGGCCAGCTCCTGCACGCCCTGCAGCACGCCAAGGGCATAGAACACAGAGTCGGTCTTCTGGTTGAGCTGCGGGTCGAACACCTGGCGCGAGCTCTCCGTCTCAAGCATGTCAGAGCAGGAGGTGAAAGCCCACCCAAGCCCTCCCAAAGGGAGGGATGCTAAGACAGATAACAGCCAGGATGGCATCGTCTTCTTATTCGTCGAAAAGACTTCCTTTATTTTCTTGATGATCATGGTTTCGTATGTTTTTATGTAGATACTCTATTTAGACATTCCTCCCTTTGGGAGGGCATGGGTAGGCTTTTACAGGTTGATGCGCACACCACCCATGAAGGAACGGCCCTGTGCGAGCGTGCCGGCGTCGATGCCCTGGTAGAACACGCTGTTGCTGATGGAGAACTCGGGGTCGCTGCCTAAGTACTTGGTGAAGGTGAGCAGGTTGCGAGCCTCGGCCCAGACGGTGAGTCCCTGCAGCCAGCTCCAGTTGGTGGGCACAGGCACACGGTAGCTGAGGTTGACGCTCTTCAGGCGCAGGTAGCTGCCATCCTCAATCCAACGGTCGCTGAAGCGGTTGTTGCCCATGGGGTCGCCATAGACGGCACGGGGCAGCTCAGCCTGCTGGCCCTCGTAGTACCAGCGTGAGGCCGAGGCCACCTGCTGGTTGTAGAACGACGAGCCGCTGTTGAGCACCGAGCGCTGGTAGTTGAACACGTCGTTGCCCAACGAGTAGTTGAAGCCGACGGCGAGCGTGAGGCGCTTGTAGTTGACGTTGGCGAAGATGTTGCCATAGATGTCGGGATTGGGATTGCCAATGATGGTGCGGTCGCTCTCGTTGATGATGCCGTCGTTGTTCAGGTCGACGAAGTGTACGTCGCCGGCGCGGAACTCGGTCATCTTGCCAGAGGCATCCTGCATGTAGAGGTAGCCGTTCTTGCCTGCCTTGGCAGCTTCAGCATCGGAGGTGAAGATACCGTCGGTCTTATAGCCATAGAACATGGCCACGGGCTGACCCACGGCGGTGATGATGTTGTTGTCGCCGTAAGCCGAGCTGGTGAAGTTGCCGTCGGGCAGCTTCTTCACCTTGTTGACATAGTGGCCCACGGTGGCACCTACCTCGACGCGCCAGTTCTTAGCCACGACGGGCTTGAAGCTCACCATGGCCTCGAAGCCCTGGTTCTCAAGCGTGCCACCGTTACTCCAGTAGTTATTGATACCGCCAATGGGGTTTGAGAACGACTTGGGCAGCAGCAGGTTGTTGGTGCGGTGGTAGAAGTAGTCGAAGCCCACGCCTAAGCGGTTATTGAGCAGGTAGGCCTGCAAGCCGAGGTTCAGCTTGTGTGTGGTCTCCCACTGAATCTTGTCGTTACCGATGTTGGTGAGCTGGATGCCGATGGCGGTGTTGGCATACTTCGTGGCCGAGAAGCTGGTACGTGCAGCATAGTTAGAGATGTTGTCGTTGCCGCTCATGTCGTAGCCGGCGTTCAGGCGCAGGTAGTTGATGCCGCTGGTCTTGGGGAACCACTTCTCGTTGGTCAGCACCCATCCGAGCTGTACGCTGGGGAAGATGGCCCACTGCACGCCGAAGAGACCCAGTCCGCCGGCGTTCTCGCCGAAGCGGCTGTTGGCCTCGGCCATGAGCGAGACGGTGGCGAAGTAGCGGTTCATGTAGTTATAGTCGGCATTGCCATACCACTGGATGGTCTTCCACACATCGTTGGCACCACCGATGCCGGGCAGACCCGAGGCACTGAGCTGGGCGTTCTTGTCGTCAGTGGTACCACGGAACTCGGTCGAGAGGTCGCTGCTGTCAAACGAGAAGTAGTTGTAACGGGCACCGACAAAGGCATCCATGGTGTGGGGGCCCATCTGCTTGTGCCAGTTGGCCTGCAGGCGGGCGGCGAAGTTCTGCTCCTTGGCAAAGAGGGAGACGACCTTCGACGTCACCGTGCCGCGCTCTTCAGCCTCGAAGCTGGGCACACCATTGAACGGACGATGGTAGCGCTGGGCGTTACGGTTCAGCAGGTAGTTCAGGTCGGCCGACAGCTTCCAGTCGGTAGCCAGCTGCCACTCGGGAGCAAGGTGCACCAGGAAGTAGGTGTTCTCAGCCTTGTTCTTCGTGTCGCCATTGCCGTTGTGCAGAATGGAGACGGGGTTGGCCAGCGACAGGTTCTTCAGCTTCGTGCGGGGCGACTCACTGCTGGCCAGCAGGTCGTCATAATCGCTGAGCAGGTTGGTGAAACGGCCGACAACGACATTGTACTGGTAGGGAGCCACCAGCGGCGACTTCACCAGGGCCAGGGTGGCAGGCGAGGTGAGCGTGTTCTCGTCGGGGTCCTCCAGGAAACCGTCGTCGAAGACGTTGGCATTGGTACGCGAGATGGCAATGTCGAACTTGGTCTGCAGGTTGTACAGAATCTTGATGTCGGTATTGAAACGCACGTTCATGCGGTCAAAGCCACTCTTGCGCATGGTGTTCTTGGCATCGACGTAGCCAACGCTGAGGTTATACATACCCACATCGTCGCCACCCTGCACGTTGACACTGTAGTTCTGCGTCAGCGCATCGCGGTAGACGTGGTCCTTCCAGTCGGTGTTGTTGTGGTAGGTACGGTAGTAGTAACCGTTGGGGTCGTCGTTGAGGATGTAGAAGTTGCGATAGTCGTTGATGTCGGGAATGGTGCCGAAGAGCTCGGATGCGTAGGTACGATACTGCGCTGCGTCCATCATCGTGGGCAGCTGCGGTATGAGCTGTACGCCGGCCGAGATGTTGGCATCGATGCGGGTGGCCATGGAGTGGCCGCGCTTGGTGTCGATGAGCACCACGCCGTTGGCGCCGCGAGCGCCATAGAGGGCGGTGGCATTCTTCAGCACGGTGACCTTCTCGATGTCATCGGGTGCGATGTTGGCAAGCAGGTTGTTGAACTGCCCGTTGTGCACCGAGGCGCGGTTGCGCTGCATGTCCATCTCAATGCCGTCGACGACGATGAGCGGCTGAGCGTCGCTGGTGATGCTGTTGAGACCACGGATGAACATGGCGCCGCCACCATCGACGGCGGCCGAGCGCAGGATGGTGTGCACGTCGGCACCGAGCTTGTTGCCAATCTCAGCATCGACGGTGACGCCAAACTGGTCCATCAGGGCCGTGCGCTTGGCAGTGTATTCAGTGCCGGTGCCATACATGGACTGGAACCGGTCGCTGATCATCTTGATGACGACATGTTTTGACTGGGTGTCGATGGCCACCTGCTGAGACAGATACTCAGGCGAGTGGACATAGAGCGATGTGGCGAAGGTGGGCACCTTGATGGTGAAGGTACCGTCCTCGTCGCTCATGGCCACATAGCGGTCGTAGCCCAGTGCGCGCAGCTGCACGCCGGCAAGGGGCTGTCCGGTGGCCTGGTCGAGGACCTGTCCTTTCAGCTCCATGGTGGGATAGCTGTCCTGCTTCACATCGGTGCGCTTGGGCTGGCGGATGGCAGCTTCCTGCTCCTCACCGTCCTCCGTCTGGCCGTAAGCCACGGTGGACACACCGAACACGAGCGCGCAGACGGCAAGCCTTGTGAAGGCTGTCTGCAAAAGGGTTGATATGTTACGCTTCATTTCCATTACATTATTTGCTTTCAAATTCCACGAGTTCCTTCGGCTTCAGAATGATGGCGGCAATGCGCAGGTCGCGGGTGTAGGCGTTGCGCAGGGCAGCGGTGAAGGGCGAGAAGGACGTACTGATTTTAATGTTGGGGCAATAGTTGTCGGTGGATTCGGGCCTGTTGCTGTCGAAGCCGTAGTAGCACACCGGGAAGGTGAACTCGCCCATGTAGAGGGTGTCCACGCGGGCCGTGTCGTTCTCGAAGGAACGGATGATGTTACGGTTGGCTGGCGTATCCTTCAGCTTGAACGTCTCCATCATGTAGGCCATGTGGGTGGAGTCCTCATTGAGGAACACATGCTCCTTCAGCGTGCCGTCGGTGTCGCAGTAGCTGAGGGTGAAGTTCAGCAGGTTGGGCTGTGTGACGGCCTCGGCCTTCAGCGGGTCAACGTTCTCGGGAACGATGACGCAGTAGAAGTCGTAGGTGGCGCTGAGCACGTTGTGCAGGTAGAGCGTCATCTCGGGCTTCACATAGATGCTCTGTCCGGTAGGCTCCATCCAGGCGTAGGAGAAGGATGTGGCACCGTCCTCCAGGACGACCTTGTCAGCTGAGGGGTTGACCACCTCCACGCGTGTGTAGGTGCCCTGCGACGAGACGTTGGCCTGGTTACGGCTGTTGGTAGCTGAGACGATGCGCTCAGGCAGGTAGGTCTCCCACGGCAGGATGTTGTAGCTGTTGACGATGCGAGCCTCGCCGTTGCTCATGGGAACGGTGGCCACGGTGGCAGCGAGGATGTCCTGCGGATTCGACAGCTTGCTGTAGGTGGTAGAGCGCAGAGTGTCGCTGCCGAAGGACGAGGGTGTGCCCTTCAGCCAGCGGTTGTACATGTCAGTGTTGCTGAAGATGAGGTTGCCGACGAGCGAGAGGTTGGCCAGTGAGTCGCTCCAGAAAGCGGCATCCTGGATGGGGTCGTTGAGCTTCTTCTCCAGCGGGTTGTTAGCGTCGATGCTGATGGTACCGCCCTTGTTGCTGAAGAACTGCGCACGCGTGACGGGAATGTAGTTGAAGCACGACTTGATCTTCTCGTACTGTGCACTCCACACCTCGTCGGTGGGAATGATGAACGTGTAGCTGCTGTCCTCCACCTGCACACGGGCGTTGAGGTCGTCCCACAGCGAGTTGGTGGTCACCATCACCGAGTCGATGTAGGTCTGCATGCCATCGACGATGGGGCCGATGACGGAGGCCTGCTCGTCCAGCTCGGTCACCTCGTGCCGCCTGTAGTAGGCGCGCAGCGAGTCGATGCCGTAGGAGCCTGACAGCTCGTCGTCGTCGAAGAACTCGTAGAAGGTGGGGAAGTAGGTGGCGGCGCCATCGATGAGGTGCAGCACGCCGTTGCTGTTGGGCAGGTTGGCCGTGCTGACGGTGCGCCCGTCGAAGGTGTAGTTGCCACTGCCATTGAAGGTGTAGCTCTTGCCATTGAGCATCATCACGGGTTCATTGATGGTGCCGGAGGCGTTGTGGCTGTAGCGTGCGATGTGGTTCTCAACGAACTGCTTCAGCAGTGCTTTGTGTGACAGGCCCTCGTAGGCAGACACGTCGTAGGTGCCGTCAAGCGGAGCCCAGACGGTGTAGTACTGCGTGGTGTCGAGGTGGCTGCCGTAGCCGGCCTTCTGCAGCAAGCTGCGGAAGCCGGACAGACGGCTGTCCTGGCTGATGTTCTGCCACAGCGTCTGGGTGGCCGAGGCCACGCTGCTGCCCTTCACCTCGTTATAGTCATCGAAGTCAGAGCAGGAGGTGAGCGCTGCGCTAAATGATAATTGACAAATGATAAATGATAAACCTATCAGCTGTCTGTTGGTTATTTTAGTCCTCATAATACAATGGTCAATATTGAATGTTCAACGTTCAATGATCAGTACCAGTCCTCGGTGTATGTCTGGTTGTCGAGCACGCTGGTGGGCACCAGCTCGACGAAGTCCAGACCCACGGGATTGTCGGTGGCGTCTGAGAGCGACTTGATGCGCAGCCAGTTCTCAGTGCCCTGCTTCAGCTCGACGGTGCCAAGGACGTAGCGGATGGTCATGCTCTGGCCATACTCATAGCGTCCGTTGTTCGTCTTTGTCCAGCCAGTGCTCTCGGCGTGACCGCAGTAGCTGTAGGGGCCACGCATGTAGCCACGGTTGTGCATGGCGATGTCGGTAGCCACACCTTCGTCGCCGTCGTCAGCCGGGTTGGTGATACCCACGCGGGGGTCAGTGACGGGAATGGTGGCGTCGAAGGGCAGACCGATGGGCATCATCGAGGCTACGCTCGACGAGTTGCCAATGTAGTACTGCATGAAGGAGCCGTAGCTCATGGGTGCGTAGACGACGCGAATCTCATAGACATCGCTGGGCACGGGGGGCAGCTTCAGGGCCAGGTCGTACTTGCCCCAGAACTGCATCTGGTCGGACTCCCAGCAACGCCAGGCACCGTGTACGCAGTAGGCCATGCAGATGACATTGGGTGCATCCTCGACATAGTACTTCATGTTCTCGAAGTAGTTGACAGGCACGCCGTGGCGAGAGCCGTCATGTGTGCTGGGAATCTGTCCGTCGCCGGTTGCGATGTTACGCAGGCGGTTGGTAATCAGCTCGGGGAAGAGCGAGGTGCAGTTCACGCGCATGCGCTCATGCAGCACGCCCTTGGGCACCAGCTGGTCATAGACCAGCATGCCGTTCAGCTGGTGGATGTAGCCGTTGAAGGCCTGCAGCGATGCGCTGCGGTTGATGCCCACGCCCTGGCGCTTCACCTCATGGTTGGTGCCGGGCGAGGCCAGCTCGTTGGTCAGCGTGTTGAAGGTCTGGTAACGGTTGATGAACAGCGAGAGGCCATTGCCCACATCGTGGGGAGCCCAAATCTTCATCATCGTGTGAGGCAGCATCGTCTCATAGTAGTCGTGCGGGTCGGCATCGGGAGCGAAGTTCCAATAGCTGTCGGCACCCTTCTGGTAGACGAGCCAGTTGACGGACATGCTGGCCTTGACGATGTGGTAGGCCACGAACATGTTCAGGGCGTTGAAGCGCTGGGTGTAGTCATCGCCGGTGCTGACTTTGAGTCCGTTCTCGCGCATGTAGTCATACCATTCGGGGGCGTTGCCATACGTGCGGTTGGCGAAGTCGATGAGGTCGTCGATGTTGTTGATGCCGTTGCGGCGCATCACCTCGTCAGGCTCGGCAAAGACGGTGAAGCCCACCTTGCACTCCAGCTGTCCGGTCGTTCCCACGCCGTTGGCGGGGTAGAACATTGGCGAGCCTGAGAGGCCGCTGCGGAAGAGCTGCTTGTAGGGGTAGGTGCCGCGGGTGTAGGGCAGCAGCGAGTCGGCCAGTCCGGTGAGCTTCAGGGCCTCGCCGAAGATGGAGTAGGTCTCCTTGTTGCGGTCGAACACGTCGCCGGCGAACTGTGTGAAGCGTGGAATGACGTTGTCGATGACGTGCACCAGGCCGTTGATGGCCTCGTTGTCCGAGTCGATGATGAGTGCCTTGCCGCCGAGGAGGGTCTTGTCGCCCTGCGGTGCATAGCTGAACTCATAGCCAAGCATGGTGTTCACCTCGCCGTTGCCGGTCAGGGACACGATGTTCTTGTAGGTTGAGGTGATGTGATAGCGTGCGATGTTCAGGCAGAGGCTGTCGCTGAGCCATGCCAGGCGCTCCTCGGGTGTCTGGCTCTCGTAGGAGGCGCTGACGCCCTCCGGCTGGCGCATGCCGTTGTGCGGGATGTTGGCTTCTTCATCGTTATAGAGGCTGTCGATGTAGTAAGCCACACCGTCGTTGGTGGGTGCGAAGCAAGTGTAAGAGCCGTAGGTGGCCATCATCTTGTCGTAGCCCACGCGCGAGAGGATGTAGTTGAACGACGTCAGCGTGCTGTCCTGCTCGATGATGGACTCGATGGTCTGACCGGTGAAGGTGTAGAGGTCCGACTCGTCCGGCTCAGGGTTGCAGGAGGTGAGCGCTACGCTAAATGATAAATGACAAATGATAAATGATAAACCTATCAGAAGTCGCTTGTATGTCTTGGTAATCATAATGTTCAATGGTCAATGTTCAGTGTTCAATGCTCAATGTCTTCTAATAGTTCTTGTTATAGTCTACGCTGCTGGCATAGCCAGGGTTCTGCTTCAGCAGGGGGCAGATGCTCAGGTCAGACAGCGGAACGGGCATGTAGAGCTTTGTCTCGTCGCTAATCTTGGCGGCCACGGCTGCTCCCTTGCTGCCGAGCTTGCGGCTGACGAGCGAGAGCATCTCCTGATAGACAGGGGTGAAAGCCTTTCCTGCCTCAGCCTGGTCGGCGAGGATGGTGGCATAGTCGGTGCCGTCGGTGTGGCGATAGTGGTAGCGCAGCAAGTCGTACCAGCGCTTGCCCTCGAAGGCCAGCTCACGCAGGCGCTCGTCGAGGATGAGTGCCTCAAGCTTCGCCGCAGTGTTGTAGGTGTTGAACTTGATGGTCTCGACGGTGGTCTCGCGTGAGCGTGTGTTCACGGCCTCAACCAGCTCGAAGGCCTGCTGCAGCGTCTCGAGGTCCTCCTCGACGGTCTCGCCCTCGGCGGCCTCAGCCTGACGCTGACCCAGCGAGTTGGCAGCAATGGCGGTGAGGGCCTCGGCCTTCATCAGCATGATGTCGGACAGACGGTAGACGATGAAGTTATTCAGGCTTGCCGTGCCGTAGGTAGGAGCAGCAAAGCCCGTCGTCGGTCCACTGCCCATCTTGTCGCCATCAGCCTCGGCGATAGAGCTGTAGACCCTCGAGGAACCGGTCACGTTCTTGCGCACACGATAGCCAGTGAGCTCGCCCACGACGACCTGCGTGCCATGATAGGTGTTCAGCACGCCGCGCCAGTCGTTGCTGTAGGTGCCGGTGGTGTAGACCGTGCCCTTGTGTCCGAAGATGCTGGAGGCATAGAGGTAGGGTGCACGGCCGTTGCCGCCGTCGTAGCTGCAGTAGTAATGGCCCACGCCGCCGTTGGTGTTCACACCCGAGCTGTACTGCAGCTCGAAGATGCTCTCCTCAGCGTTGCCCTGCACATAGAGTCTGTTGAAGGCTTCGCGTCCTTCGGCCAGGGGATAGGCTGACGTTGACTCGGCCGCACCAGCCAGCGCATGCTGCTGCTGCTTGGAGGCAATGACCTTGTCACAGTACTCGACTGCCATCTGGTAGTCGGCCACGCTGTGCTTGACGCTGCCGCGCCAGAGGTAGATGTCGGCCAGGATGGCATCGATGGCATCGCCGGTGAGGTAGCCCACGCGCTTCCAGTTGTTGTAGGCCAGGGGCGAGATGGCGTTCTGACGTGCCACCACCAGGTCGTCGATGCAGTGCTGCAGCACTGAGTCGGGAGCCATCTGCGCCACATTGCGCTCCTGGCTGCTGTTCTTGTAGGCGGTGGTGATGTAGGGCACGTCGCGGAAGTTGCGCACCAGGTAGAAGTAGCAGAGCGAGCGCAGGGCCAGCATCTGCGAGCAGTCGGCGAGGTACTCACCCTGCGTGTAGGAGGGGTCCTCGGTAATGACCTTCTCGGCGTCGCCGAGCACCAGGTTGCAGTTGTTGATGACGCTGTACAGGCTGTTCCACTCAGCAAAGACGTTGTCATCCTGGATATTGGCCAGGAAGATCTCGTTCAGGTCCTCGGGCAAGCTCCCGGAGAGTGTGGTGGCAGGTACGAGCTCGTCCGAGCGGAGGCTGCCCCAGACGATGAGGCGGGCCACGACGTCCTCGGCGAGCATGGAGCGGTAGGCGCCGTTGACCATCATCTTCACATCGCTCTTCGACTTCCAGAAGTCCTCCTCCACGGTCTTGTCGTTAGGCAGGATGATGGTGTCCACGCATGACGTGAGGCCGGCCGTGAGCAGCAGCGAGGCCACTCCGGCAGCAGCGGTCCTGCGGCCCAGGGCTTTCACCTTATTATATATAATGTACGTGTTCATATCTTATATTCGCTTTGATGATTAACCATTAGAATCCGACGTTGACTGAGAGGGTGAACTGCTTCGAGCGCGGTGTCTGCGACGCATCGGCAGCCACACCGTAGCCTTGCGGTGATATTTCGGGGTCGACGCCGCTGTACTTCGTCCACACATAGAGGTTGTTCAGCGAGCCATAGACCTGCAGCTGGTTCAGACCGAGCTTCTTGATGACCTTCTTGTCGAAGTTGTAGCTGATCTGCAGGTTCTGGAAGCGGACGAAGCCGCCGTCCTCGACATAGCGGTCGGAGGGCTGGAAGTTGTAGCTGGTGTTGTACATGGCACGAGGGATGGGCGTCTGGTCGCCGTCCGTACGCCAGCGGTAGTTCACCGTGGCACACTGGTTGTAGGTGTCGTACATCTTCTCCAGGTTCTGACGGGCCAGGTTGACCACCTTGTTGCCGAAGCGGTACATGAAGCGGGTCTTGATGCTCCAGTTGCCATAGCGGAAGGTGAAGTTCAGACCACCGTTGACCTTTGGCAGCGAGTTGCCTAAGTAGACGATGTCGAGCTGGTTGATCTGTCCGTCCTTGTTGATGTCTTCATACATGGCATCGCCGCCCTGGAAGGTGGCCGTCTGCGAGCCCACACCGTTGGTGTTCACGTAGTTGAAGGCGATGGGCTTGGGGTGTCCCTCCACCATGAGGACGGTGCCGTCGGCATTGCGCACCACGGGGAAAGTCTCGCCCTTGGCCAGGTGCTTGTTGATTTCCTCCTCATACTGGGCCTCGCTCCAGTTGTTCTCCTTCTGCAGGTTCTCCAGGTACTCGTATGAGTACTGGTAGGTGCCCATGTAGCGGAAGCCGTAGATGGAGCCCAGCGAGTTGTTCAGCTGCACGCGCAGGGGCCAGTTGCCGCGCTGGGAGATGTCCCAGGGGCTGCCGGTCTTGCCGCTGCTGTAGTTGGTGTAGTAGGTGTTCATGAAGTCGAGCACGCTCTCGTCCATCTTCTTCAGCAGGTTCGAGTTCTGTGCCACGTTGAAGCTGACGTCCATGCTGAACTTGCCAGCCTGCACCAGCTTCTTCGCGCTGATGTTCATCTCCCATCCGTCGTTGTTCATCTGGCCAACGTTTCTGTAAGCCAGGCGGCTGTAGCCCACCATCGAGGGGATGTTGACGTTGCTCATCAGCAGGTCCTTGGTCACCTTGTGGTAGTAGTCGAAGTCCACCTCAATCTTGTCGTTGAACAGGCCGAGGTTGAAGCCGAGGTTATAGCTGGTGGTCTTCTCCCAGCGCAGGTCGTCGAGCTTCAGTCCGTCGAGCGATGCGGTGGGCTCCAGCGTCGAGCCACTGCCGTAGTTGCCGTTGGAGGTGTTGTAGTTGTTATAGAAGAGGTAGTTGCTGCTGGGCGCCTTACCGTTGATACCCCACGATGCACGCAGGCCGAGCATGGAGAGCCAGCTGCCCTTGATGGGCTGCATGAACGGCTCGTCGCTGAGGTTGTAGCGCAGCGAGACGCCGGGGAAGAGTGCCCACTTGTGCTTCGGGCCGAACTTCGAGTCACCGTCGGCACGCATGGAGAAGCCGAGGCTGTAGCGGCCGTCCTTGTAGCTCAGGTGGCCGTTGTAGAGCAGTGTCTGCGAGGCCGAGCGCGAGCTGCCGCTGCTCAGCGGGTTGATGCCGCTGCTGGAGTAGAGCCAGGCATAGACGGTCGAAGCGTCGATGCCGGTGGGCAGCTCGTTCATGCGCACATACTGGTTGTTCGACTTCGACGTGCTCATCTCGTAGCGGGCCAGCATCGTCGTCGTCCAGTCCTTGTTCCTGAAGTAGGGGGTGAACACCAGCTCCACGCGGCCACCCACCTTCATGCGGTTGCTCTCCGAGTTGGTCGAGAGGTTGTAGGTGCTGCTGGTCCAGTCAGCGCTGGAGAGGCTGGCGGGATAGTAGGTGGGGCTGCTGCTGGCGTAGATGTCGAAGTCCACGCGGCCGTTCAGTGTCAGTCGGCTCTTCTCAGCCTCCACGCCTAACAGCTCATACTTGATGCTGAAGTCAGGCGTCAGACGGTAGGTGTTCTCCTTCGACGTGGCCAGGTTGGCAATGGCCACGGGGTTGCCCAGGTTGTGGATGGGGGTGAGCCTCTGCGAGGAGAGCAGGTCGGTGGCACCGCCTTCCGACAAGGGGTTGGGTCGGTTCATGATGTAGAACTCGTCAGTGTCGTTGCCGTTGTAGTCCTGACGGTAGATGCTCATGTTCGGTGCCTGGCGCTGTGCGATGCTCAGCAGGTTGCTGTAGTTTTTGTCGTTGCCCGTATAGGTCAGGGCGAAGTTGGTCGAGAAGCGTATGCGGTCGCTGACGTTGTAGTCGAGGACCAGGCGGGTGGTGAACTGCTGGAACTTCTGCTTGATGATGGAGCCCGTCTGGTGCTTGTAGCCGGCCGAGACGCGGAAGGTGGCCTTCTCGCCGCCACCGGTCAGGTTGACGTTGAAGTCGTGCATCAGACCGAACTGCTTGACAGCCTTCACCCAGTCGGTGTTGTTGTTCCAGTTCTCATACTCAGACCACGAGGTGTTGTAGTTCAGCTCCTCGATGCTGGTGGTGGAGCTTGACTTCTGCGAGGGGTTGTAGAACTCCTCCTTCATCAGCATGGAGTACTCGTCACCGTTGAGCAGCTTGTAGCCGTCGGGCTGCCATGTGCCGGTCAACTTGTAGCTGAAGTTCACGCGTGGTTTGCCGCGTGTGCCGTGCTTCGTGGTGATGAGCAGCACACCGTTGGAGCCGCGCGAGCCCCACACGGCGGTGGCGGCAGCGTCCTTCAGCACGGTGATGCTGGCGATGTCCTCGACGTTCACCGACAGCAGCGAGGCATACTGCTCCTCGTTGGCGTTGGCAAAGTCGAAGTTCTCGTCGGGGTTGTCGAAAATCTTGTCGTCGACGACGATGAGGGGGTTGGCGTCGCCCGTGATGCTGGTCACACCACGCAGGCGCATGGTGGTGCCGGCACCGAGGTTACCTGAGTTGCTGACGATGTCCAGACCGGCAATCTCACCCTGCAGGGCCTCGTCGGCCGAGGTGAAGGAGAGACCCTCGACGCTCGACATGTCGAACACCTGCTGCGAGGTGGAGATTTCCTTCTTCTGCAGCATCAGACCGCCGGCGTTGCCACGCTTCGAGGTGACGACGACCTCCTTGATCTGGTTGTTCTCCGGGTCGAGATGCACCTTGAACACGGTGCGGCTGCCGATGTCGAGCACCTTCGTCTTATCGCCCACGTAGGAGAACACGAGCTTGTTGCGCGTGTTCTTAATCTGCATGGAGAAGTTGCCGTCGAAGTCGGTCTGCACGGCCGACACGATACGGTTGTTGGCATCGCGCTCCACCACGTTACCCATCATGACGGGTCCGTCGCTGTCGGTCACGGTGCCTGAGATGCGCACGCCCTGCGCCATGAGCGTCTGAGCGACGATGGCCAGCAGTGCTGTAAACAATATCTTCTTGAGTTTCATATTCTCTTCTACATTACTATTATTGTACTTGTTCACTCTCGTGGATGCTTACTCGGCATAGAGGGCCTCTTTCAGCTCGTGGACCACGCAGAAGGATGAGGTGTAGATGCTGGTGGCGTCGCGGCGTGTCTTGTCAAACCAGTAGTCGCGTGCCATGAGGTTGCTCTGGTGAGCCGTGTCGTTGGCGTCGATGACGTGTGTGTTGCCACGGCCGTCCTTGACATAGAGCTTGCCACTGCCGCTGTCGGCGGTGACCTCAATCTCGTTGGCCAGACCCAGCGCGTCGGTGCTCAGGCTGTTGTACTTGCGGCTTTCCACGATGTTGTCGGCATAGACGGAGACGGTCTGGAAGTGATAGCGCACGAAGTCGCGCATCCGCGTAATCATCGTCTTGACACGGGCGGCGGCGGCACGGGCATCGTCGGTGTTGGGCAGCAACGTCTGCGGGTCGATGTCGTCTTCATATTGCTGGTACACGGCCAGCACGTCGTCCCAACTGGGCAGTCCGTCGGCGTAGGCCTTCTTCATGGCCTCGTTGTTGGGGGCGTAGAGCGTATAGTTATAGGTATTGAACATCTTCACGTTCTTGTCCAGACAGCTGTTCGAGGCCACCGTGCTCTTGTCGATGCGGCGGTTGGCGTCGAAGATGATGTAGCCGTCCTGCTCGCTGATGCCGAAGGCGTTGGTCGAATCGCTGATGCCGGCCCACTTCAGCAGCTGGGGGTTGGAGAACTTGTCGCACATGTCGTAGAACTCAGTGAAGCACTCGTGGCTCTGCAGCGTCTTGCTCACGCTGTTCACCGGCGCCTGGATGACCTGGTTGATGCGGAAGGCGGTGCCGTTCTTCTCGTTGTAGACGTTCTCGATGACGGGGGCGTCCACGCCGTTGTCTATCTGCTGGCCACTCATCACCGTTGCGCCGGGCTGGGTGCCGCTGATGCAGATCTCGCCGCCGTGCTTCGTCTTGTAGTACTTGTTCTGTCCGAAGGTCTCGCCGGTGCCCAGCACCACCGTGTGGTAGTTGAGGATGTCGACGAACAGCGACTTCCACTGTGACACGGGCACCACGGTAAGACTGTCGCCAACGCTGTTCGTAGCGGGATCATATTCGTAGGCCACGCACTTGATGCGGGTGGTGGTGGTCAGGCTGGGGTCGTAGCTGAACTTCAGGGCGCGCTTCTGGTCCTTGCCCAACGAGGTGACGTCGACATAGTACTGCTGGAAGGCCTCGTCATCGGGGATGAAGAAGGCGTAGTTGGCCTTCATGGCCATCAGGTAGTAGTTGAACGACAGACCGATGTCGGCCGTCTCGCCCTTGTCGTACTCAACGGCGCGGTTGAACACCGTCATGTCGGGGAACACGGTGGTGGGGGCCATCACGCTCTGGTACTTGTCGGGAGCCAGCAGGGTGTTCATCTTGTATATGACGCCGTTGTTGGCCACGCGGATGTCATACTTGCCGTCCTCCTTCTTGTTCACCAGGTCAAGGGTCACACCCATGTATTCCTGCACGTCGTTGGTGACGGTGATGAACTTGCTGGGCACGCTCTTGGTGAACTCCTGCTGCATGAGCATCCTGACGAAGTCGTTGATGATGCCGGGCTTCTTGGCATACAGCGTGTCGAGGTTGGCAATGAGGTTGGCCTCGGTGTTGGCCTCGCCGGGATAGCAGCCGTAGAGGTCGATGAGGTAGGCACCGTCGCCACCCTTCGTGAAGAAGTTGACCATGGCCTGGTCGGTGGGTGCGAAGATGGCGCCCACGTCGTTCAGGCTCAGCTCGCTGGCGTCAACGTCGGCCGTAGGACTGTAGCGGTTCCACCCCAGGTCGTACTTCAGCACATAGTCCTGGCGCACGCCGTTGGGGTCCTGCACCTGGCGGTGGTGGGGGTCATCGTTGAGGTAGCGCACCTCGTAAATCTTGTCGATGGTGGGCAGACCGCGCTCCTCGGCCCATGCGTTGTAGGTGTTGGTGACGCTGGTGTTGACGTAGGGTGCGCTGAAATAGTCGACGATATGGCTGAAGTACTTCATGTTGCCGTCGTCGCGCATCTCCTGTGCCATGTTGCCCGGTGGCACGATGACGTCGCCCATCTGGTGGATGTAGCCGTTCTGGCAGGTGACGTCGCCCTTCACAATCTGGTTGCCGAAGACGTAGGCCATGCCGTCGGTGTAGGGCGTGCCGGTGATGATGGCGAAGTCGCTCTCGTCGCCCAGCGTGGTGATGCCGTTGACGAGCATGTGCTCACGGGTGAAGTGCACCATCATGCGGTCGGTAGCGTCGCTGACCACATAGATGCCGTCCTTCTCGCCGCGCAGCGCATCCCAGTACTTGTTGTTCTGGGGCATCTGGGCGGGCATCAAGTGCTGGATGGTGTCGATGACCTGCATGCTCGTGGGGTGCTTCATGGCACCGCCAGGGGTCACACTGTTGCCGCTGCCCGCAGCATTGCTGAGCATGCGCACCAGCAACGAGTTGCCAAGCATCGAGTTCATCAGCAACAGTTTCTTCTGGGCCGTCGACAGGTCCTCGTAGCGGCTGACGCCCCATCGGTTAGAGGCGAAAAAGCGGCTGAAGGCCTCGTCGTTGGCAGGGAACACCGTCACCGAACCCGTGCGGTCGAAGATCTCGGCATAGCCCAGGTCCTCAACCAGTCGGAGGTAGGTGTTGAAGGTTCCCGTCAGCTGCTTGGGGCTCTTCAGCTCCCCGTAGATGCTGCCACCAAGCCATGAAGGCTTGTTGTCCTCATCTACTAACTCGTTCTTGTCCACACAACCGCTAAGCAGTCCTGTCAAGACAAGAGAGACGCAGAAAAAGATTTTCTTCATAAGTGTCTATTAGCTAATAAAATAATTTTTCACAAATCGATTTGTCAGTAGTCTGTTACTCCTTTGAATGTGCAAAATAAATAAAAAAAAATGAAACAGCAAAAAAAAACGCGTACTTTTCTTGCGCTAAGTCAAAAAAAGCAGGCGTTAGGCAGATTTCAAGGATACGTCTGTTTACCCGGAAATATGTTGCACTACTTGCACCGGAGCGCTAAAAAATGGCCGATGGGGACAGAAAAATCGACATCGGACAGCCAGGAATGGAGTTATTGCAATAAAGCATGGAGTTATGACAGCCAGGCATGGAGATAATTCAGCCAGGCATGGAGATATTTCAATAAAGCATGGAGTTATTGTGATAAAGTGGCCCTTTTTTGGTCATGTTGCGGGTGCTTTCTGGTGCAAGTAGTGCAAGTAGTGCAACTATTTTCCGTGTTAGCTGGTGCAAGTAATTTCCCAACGAAGGTTAAAAGTCGTGTGTTTAGTGCAACATATTTCCCAACGAAGGTTAAAAGCCGTGTGTTTAGTGCAACATATTTCTCAACGAAGGTTAAAACGCAAATAGGTCATCAGAGTATTGGGAAACGAATGAGAATGATTATTCAACTTTTTAAACATGAATTACCACTCGCTCGGCTCTGCCGCTTACTACCTAAGGGACGCAAGAATTATCCATAAATTGCTGCGCGTAGCCACATTATATGAGAAATTACATGATAATTATATGTCAAAAAAAAGAGGCGGCACACGGGGTGCCACCTCTCTTCAGTCATGTATGCAATAGGGGTTACTTAATCACGACCTTGAACTGCGTTCTAAGTCGTTCTCGTTCGGAAGTGAGAACGCGTTCTCACTTCGCTCACTTAATCACGACCTTCTTGCCGTTCTTGATGTAGATGCCCTTGGTGGCGTTCTTCACAGCCTGGCCAGCCAGGTTGTAGAGCACGTTGCTCTGCTGGGCAGCGGTCACGACATTGTTGATGCCGACGGTGACAGGCTCAACGAACTCACCAGTCTTGGTCAGCGAGATGTCGTCGAGAGAAATCTGATTAGCCTTGCCTGATGTCTCGGTCAGTGCGCCATCATTCATAACGAGCAGTTTGGCACCTGCGGGAATAGCAACATTCTCAACAATGTTATAGCCAGTTGTAGCAGAACCCCAAGTAGGAATGACCAGCTCAGAATACTTGAAGTACTCACCATTCAGCTCATAGCCAAGAGCGTAGGGATTGGGGCAACCCTCAGAAATATCGTTACGGCCGTAGATGGACACCTTGTAGGTGCCAGCCTCAGCGATGGGCTCAGTCCAGACATACGAGCCAGCGTCCAGACGGATGCCACGAGCCTGTGAGAAGCGGTCGAAGATGCCACCCGAGAAGCTCCACCAGCTGTTCACGGTGCCAGAGAGCTGACCCAGGCCAGTGCCGTTGCCCTCGTCAGTGGTGGGAAGAGCCAGGCGCTCGAAGTCGCTGTAATAAGCCACGCTGTCAACCAGGGCATAATCAGTGATGGTATTCATAATGTACCACTTGTCCTGCTGCTTATTATACTGGGGTTGTATAACAGAGGGGTTAAGAGTAACAGTGTATCCATTATAGGACGTGGCTGGTGCAAAATAATATTTGCCATTGCTCAACATACCACGCGAAGGATATACTTTACCAACCTCATCTTCCCAGAACCAAAGGTCATCACCCATCATGCGCGCCAGTTGAACATTGTCAGTGGTCCTGAGCGTCAAAGCAATGTAATACTTGAGGGCCTCGCGGAAGGTCACGGTAACGACAGTGCCGCTCTCAGCAATGACCACGCTCTCGCTGTCATCAGTGTCATAGAGATACTTCACACCATCAACGGTGATGGCGGCCTTGTCGCCGTCAACCAGCTTCACCTGCTTGCCAACCTGGCCATTGCCCGTGCGGGCCTCCTTAATTTCGTTGCCATTAGCATCGACATACTTGATGGTGTAGTCGGCGAAGGTAGCGTTGCTCTTGAAGCTGGTAATCTCCAGGTTGTCAATATACGATGTACCGGTGTTGCTGAACGACACGTCGAACTCGGTGCATGCGGTGGCAGCGTCGTTGATGAAGGGAAGTCCTGACTCTGCGAAGAGTTCCTCCTCACCCTTAGTGATGACATAGCCCACCGTGCGAGCATCCACATTCACTAGCACCTGAGCATGCAGCCACTGTCCGAACACCTCGTCAGCCTTGACATCAAGTGTAGAGGCAGCCTTCGGCGTTTCATTAATCTTAAAGTAGTTCTCATTGCCACCGCCAAGGTTACCACGGTCGGTACCCAGGTAGAAGATAGCACCATTAGCGCCATAGCCATAGTTGTTCTTGGAGCTCACACTGAAACCGCCCTGTTCTGCATTATGGACAAGAGCGTCGCCAATGGTAATCTTGTGATGACCAGCGATTGAGCTCATATTGAAATCGAACTCAATCAATACCATAGTAGCCTTGCCTGCCAGGTCAGTAAAATCATACAGACCTAAGGGTAAACCATTTCTGTTAATACAAGTAAAATTGGCGACCTTCGTTCCATTGGTTGCATCATCAACAGCCGTGATAGTCATGCGATTTGTTTGAGCAATCGCAAACATCGAGACGTCCTCATCCTCGAAGTCGATTGTCGTGGTTGTCGACTCATATTCCTCATACTCAGCCTCTACGACAGCTTCGGTCAAATAACCGCCTGCAGCTTGATTCTCAAAGACGATGAGGGTAGCCATGCCAGTGGCACCACTACCTACGAGAGCGTCAGTGATGTCGAAAGAAACTTCGTCCCAAGCATTTTCACCAGTAGTTGTCTCGGTTTTTCCCCCAGTTGACCATACTAAATTTCCCCCGTTGAGCAGTTTTGATACCGTCCAGTCCTGGGTGGTTGAGTAGTTCAGTTGATTGCTCCATGCGTTGTCAGTCAAACCAATGCCCCAGCCTGTATTACGTTTCAGGTCTGTTGAGTTTGAAATCTTGGCCTTCAGAGTGGCCTTCTGGATAATGCCAGGAACCATGCTTGCATCAACATAAAGATAGCCGATGTAATTGACGTTCCAACCTGCATTTCCCCATCCAATGGTGCTGCCTTCTGTCGGTACCTTGTTGAAACCTACGGTAATCGTATCACAAACGCCTGCGATAGAATCGGCAGAATAAGTGTTCGAAGATCCCACGTAAGTCATCTTGACGGGAATCTCAGCAACAGGGTTCTCTTCTGCTGCTGCATTGGCTGTCCAGGAGCAAACTGCAGCGAGGGCGACCATTGTTTTGAGTAGATTTTTTCTCATAAGATTTGTAATGTTAGTTAATAAAAAAGTTATGTATTAGGTATTTTCTTTCATCTGTCTCACCTGTTCCACATCGATATTCAAGCAACGTGCGATGCTTTCATCGTCCAAGCCTGTCTGTGCCAATGCCAAAACCGAACTCCTAATAATCCGCTTCTGCTCAGCTATCTGCTCATTCTGCACAGCTATCTGCTCATTCTGCACAGCTATCTGCTCATTCTTCTCAGCTATCTGCACTTTCTGCTCGGCTATCTTTTGTGCGTTGAGCATGATTTCGGTATCACGTTTTTCTATGAGGCCGTAATACTCATCCTCAACATTCATGTCCCTTCGCGTCTCAGCATTGCTTGCCGCCATCAGCAAGCGCCGTATGACGCCTTGCATCTCGTCGTCGCCCTCATACAGCGTGTCATCAATCTGCAGGAAATGTTCGCTCCGTGCATCTTTGTGCGTCTGGTCGAACACACTCAGCACCTTGTCCAAGCGGTTGTTAATCTGCCCATGGAGCAAAGGTATCTGCACAATGATGCTCTTGTGGGTCAGGCTGTCGATGAAGGGGTCTGGCAGTCCCCTTGTCACCAGCTGCTCGTTGTAGTTGTATGCACCTGGACGGACATACAGCACCGGTTCCTCAATATTACCGACCCTGTGCCCCAGGATATAGACTGCCACCATGGGCATGGCATAGCCCTCCTTGCTGTCCGGGTTGATGTTTTCCTTCCTTTCGTATTGCACCCCGAGATACTGACGGAAGCGCAAAGTCTCAGTCTCCAACCAAGTCTTCTGTAGCTCAATCAGGATAAGGTGCTCACGACCGTCGTCCTCACGCACGGTGGCTCCAAAGTCGATGCGAAACATGGAGAGAGTGTCACGCTGCGCATTGGAATACTCATGGGGGCGCACGTCCACATGCACAATATTCTTTTTCAGCAGTGCTGAGAGTATTGTTCGGGCTACGCGCATGTCCTCCATGAGGAACTTGAACACGCTGTCATAGATGGGATTGGCAATCGTTACCATGTCTATTCAACATTTGGGGGCAAAGTTAGTGTTTTTTTTCTTTACACGCAAATAATTTTTGATAATTCTCATATAAAAATTGAGACTTTTAAAAGTGAGATTTAGCCAAGTTCACACCAGAACTTTGGCTAAATCCCACTTGTCGGTCAGCAGAGGAGCACTGCTCCCCTACTCTATTTACTTAACGATGACCTTCTTTCCGTTGATGATGTAGAGACCCGGCTTGAGCTGGCCGTTCACCTTCACACCGCTGAGGGTGTAGGTGCCGCGCTGCTGGCGTGCAACGGGCTGAGCCTCGGTGGCAATCTCCTTCACACCCTGCAACTGAGGATCGATGGTGAGGTCAATCATGTTCAGATACTCATTGACCGAAAGGATGACATTCTGTTTCTCCTGCAGTGTGCTGGGAGCGACATAGCTGAAACCGTCAGCCCATGGGTAGCGTGAATCGCCAATGTAACGCATCAGCTTATAGAGAATCCACCCGACATTGTACTCAGTCTTCATGGTCATACTGCCAAAATCATCCACGTCGGCATATTGGTCAATATAAGCCTTGGCCCTTGCCGTGACAGCCTGTAGCTCGGCATCCGTGTCGGCAGTGTAGTCTTCCACCTTGCCCACGTAGGTCAGCGAGTTGTCACCGAAGCCGAAGGTGTTGGCGCCAGAAGTAGCACCATTCTCGAAAGCCTCCAAGCCCAGCTCAACCACCTCTTCTGCGTCGTTGTTCTTGACGTAGATGACTGAGTAAGCCATCGGGGTCTCACGCGTATAGATGAGCAGGCTGTCAGTGCCGTTAAAGTACTTCAGGTAGTCGGCAGGAGCGCACTTCGTCAGCGTGATGGAGTCGTTGGTGGCACCATCGGGACCGAAGAACAGGCGCACATTGGGATTGTAAATGGTATCAACATATATATTCTCAAATACATCCCAGTCCAAGATATAGCCAGGAATCTTGGCGATGTTCATATACTCAGCCCACTTGGCTTGGTCGCCGTACTCAGCTGAGAAGGCGCGTGAGCGGAACTCGTAGACACCGGCCTTGCTGATGGTCTGGGTCTTCGACATCTTGCCGTTGGGGCCGACGCTGGTGCCACGCCAGATGCTGGCGCGCTTGCCAGACTTGTACTGCCTGTTGTCGGCGATGTCCCACTGCTTGCCGTCGGTGCCAATCATAATCTTCCAGCCGTTCACCTCGCGGTCGCTGCCGTAGGTGGTCTTGGTGCTGGTCCATGCCTCGAAGTTCAGGTTCTCCGACTGCAGCTCAGCGGGGAAGGCACGTGTGGCGCACGACATCTCGAAGTCCTGACGAGCGTCGCGGATGGCCTGCTTGGCGGTGGAGTGCTCAGCGTTCTTGGCGATGGTGCCCTCGATGTCGTCAATGACGGCCAGACCGTCGATGAGTCCCTGACCGGTGGCCACGGCGCTCTGCAGCGACGTGCGCAGGCCGGCGTCAGCCTTGGCATGGCCCTCGTTGGCCAAGGAAGCGTTGGCATCGGCAATGTAGGTGCGCAGGCTGTCCTGAACGCTGTTCATGCGTGTCATCCAGTTCTTGGCACGGGCCATGTCGTTGACCTGGGCCAGCAGCTCGTCGCGCAGTGCCTCCAACTCAGCCACGCCCTCGGCGTTATCAGCCACCTGGGTCTCACGCTCCGGCGTGACGATGGTGATGGCGTTGTCGTAGATGGCCTGGGCACGGCTCTGCACGGTAAAGAGCGAGTCCTTACCCCAGTAGAGGTTCTTCACGTCGTTAGCATAGGTGTCGAGACGGTTCTTCAGCTCGTTCTCCTGAGTGACGACCTCGCCCACACGCAGGTAGTGGTGCACCTGGTCCACATTCCTGCCCAAGAGGCGGAACTGGGGGTTGCGCAGGCTGTAGCGGCCACCCATGCCATCCTCATAAGAGGGGAAGAGGAAGCCGGCGGTGACGGTCTCGCCCTCCTTCACCTCGCGGATGAGGTAGTAGGTCTTCCAGTAGTCGCCGCTGATGGTGTCCTCAGCCAGCGTCAGGCTGTCGGTGCCCACCCAGAGGGTCGGGCCGACGATGGGACGGGCCGAGTTGCTGCCGTAAGGAGCTGCGTTGTTGGCAGCGGCAGTAGCCTGGGCCTCAATCTGGAAGAAGTACTTGCCGGCGGGCAGGTCGCTGCGGGTCACCTTCACGCCCTTACCCACATGGTTATAGCTGCGCTGGATACCAGCAGTGAGCACATAGCCGTCCTCGGCGGGGCGCTCCAGGCTCCCATCGTTGGGCGAGAAGCCCCAGCGGTCGCCGAGCGTCTCCCATGAGCCCACGAGCTTGGCATTGTTGATGTTGTTCCAGTTCTTGTAGCCGACCGTGCTCCAGTCGCCCGACTCGGTGTCGCCACCGTTGGCGTCGAGGAAGTAGGCAATCTGCTCCTGCAGGTTCTGCAACATTCCGGCCACGGCCTCAGCATCGTCGGCCAAGCCGTCAACAGTAATGAAGGCATCGAGGGCGCCGAGGGGTTCCTCCAGCACGCTCTTTTCCTCAGGCAGGTCGGGATCCTCATAGAGGCGCTGGATGTAGGACTGCCAGCGCTGCAGCACGCGGGTGTCATAGACCTCGGTGACGCTGTAAATCTCGAAGTTGGTCAGGCACACGCCCGTGGCCACGTTCTTGGCGGCGAAAGCCACGGTCTGAGGTGCGTCAAGGGTGACGCTGCACACAATCTGCTTCCAGTTGGTGTTGAAGTTCTGTCCTGACAGGACGGCGGTCTGAATGTCGTAGGTGCCAGGGGCTGCCACATAGAAGTTCATGTAGTTGGAACCGGGCGTGGTGAACGCACCATTATTGTTCACCACACCGACTCCGGTGGAGATGGACTGTTCGCCCATGGCCCAGAAGGAGAAGGTGTAGGTGCCGGCATCGAGCTGCCAGGAGCGGCACAGCCAGGCGGTGGAGTCCTCAGAAGCTGTCTGGCTCTGGATGACGGACTCGCCATTGGGGCCTAAGCCCGACTTGATGGCCCAGTTGGCGGCCACGGCCTCGCCTAAGAGGTTGGTCCAGCCATCGAAGCCGTCGCCAACGCTGAAGTCACCGTTGGTGACCATGTTCGCGCTAAGCACGCGATACTTGGCCGTAGGCGAGAAGATGTAGTCACCCACGTTCAGGGCATGGGCACACACCACACAGGCCAGGGCCAGCAGTTGTGTAAGTAGTCTTTTTTTCATAAGTTTACAGTTTAATTAAGTATGATTGATTTGTTTTGCAGTTGCATCGATAGCCACTTCGGGTGCAAAGATAATGTTTTTTCTTGACTTGGCGCAAGAAAAAGTCAAAAAATCATGTCGTTTATAAAAAAAAATAAGTAATTTTGCAGCAAATTATTCACAAGGACCATGAAACAAGTCATCTTAAGCCTCCTACTAATTCTGATGAGTGCAACAACACTTCAAGCCGCCAAGGCCAAGAAACCTTCCGTCGACCGCATTGACCCCACCTGCTGGTATGTGGGCATGAAGAACCCGACGCTGCAACTGATGCTGCAGGGGCCGGGCATCGCCCGTTTCGACCATGCCACCACTGACTATGCCGGTGTCAGAGTGGACAGCGTGGTGAGGCTCGACTCGCCCAACTACCTCTTTATATATATAAATGTACGAGAGGCTCAGCCCGGCACGATGAAACTACGCTTGGAGGTGAGAGGTGAGAAGAGGGTGAAGCCTCTGGAACTGACGTATGAGCTGAAGGCACGCGAGAAGAGCGGCGAGGAGCGCCGGGGCTTCGACAACAGCGACGTGCTCTACCTGCTGATGCCCGACCGCTTTGCACAGGGCATGGACCACACCAAGCCCGTGGCCGGGATGAACAGCTACCGCGAGGACCGCACCCAGCCATCGCTGCGCCACGGCGGCGACATCGAGGGCATTCGCCAGCACCTGGACTACTTCGAGGAGCTGGGCGTGACGGCGCTGTGGTTCACACCCGTCCTGGAGAACAACTCGCCCGACACGGACAACGGCTTCAGCACCTATCACGGCTATGCCACCACCGACTACTACCGTGTGGACCCGCGCTTCGGCTCCAACGAGCAGTACCGACAGCTCATCAGCGACTGTCACGCCAGGGGGCTGAAGGTGGTGATGGACATGATTTTCAACCACTGTGGCCTGGAGCACCCGTGGGTGAAGGACATGCCCAGCAAGGACTGGTTCAATGCGCCCGAATGGCTGAGCGAGGGCGACGACAGCGGCCACGACCGCACCACGGGCTACGGCGAGAACAAGAAGGGCAGCAAGTATCTGCAGACCAGCTACAAGCTGACGCCGGTGATGGACCCCTACGCCGCCGACGTGGACCTGAAGGAGACGACAGAAGGATGGTTCGTGCCCTCAATGCCCGACCTGAACCAACGCAACCCGCACCTGATGCGCTACCTCATACAGAACTCGAAGTGGTGGATAGAGTTTGCCGGCATCGACGGCATCCGCATGGACACCTATCCCTACGCCTATCGCGAGCCGATGGCCGAATGGATGAAGGAGCTGGAGGAGGAATACCCGCACTTCAACACCGTGGGCGAGACATGGGTGACGGAACCGGCCTACACCGCAGCATGGCAGGCCGACTCCCGGCTCTCAACGCTCAACTCGCACCTAAAGACGGTGATGGACTTCTCGTTCTTCGACAAGCTCAGCCAGGCAAAGAACGAGGATACCGACGGATGGTGGCAGGGCATGAACCGCATCTACAACAGCTTTGTCTATGACTACCTCTACCCCAACCCATCGTCGGTACTGGCGTTCATCGAGAACCATGACACCGACCGTTTCCTTGGCAACGGCCGCGACTCGCTGATGCTGAAACAGGCGCTGGCCCTGCTGCTGACGGTGAACCGCATCCCACAGCTGTACTACGGCACGGAAATCATGATGAACGGCACCAAGGAGGTGACCGACGGCAACGTGCGCCAGGACTTCCCCGGCGGCTTCCCCGGCGACAAGCAGAACGCCTTCACGACTGAGGGGCGCACCAGGGCACAGCAGCAGATGTTCGGATGGCTGAGCCGACTGCTGCACTGGCGCAAGGGCAACAGGGTCATCAGCGAGGGCACGATGAAGCAGTTCATTCCCTACAACGGTGTGTATGTCATCGCCCGGCAGCTGGACGACCACGCCCTGGACCAGCCCGACCACTTCGTCAGGCATACGGTGATGACCGTCCTCAACGGCTCGTCGAAGCCCGCCACCATGGCGGTGAGCCGCTATCAGGAGGTCATCGACGGCACAACACGCGCCAAGGACATACTCACCGGCCGCTACTATGACCTGACGAAAGACTTGGAGCTGAAGCCACGGCAGAGTCTCATACTGGAGCTGTGACCCACATGCAGCACCTACACCAGACGAGGTTTCACTATCGAACCAAATGCCTTTTAAGCAAATCAACACAATAATAAATATGAACAACAAAACGTTTAGCCTCCTCGCCGCACTGCTCATCGTGGCGCAGGGACTTTGGGCGCAGACCACGGTCATGACGGAGAGCACCCTACGCTCAGGAACAAATATCAAGCTCGGCACGGACATCACGCTGAGCAGTGGCCGACTGGATATTAGTGGCACCGTTACCCTCGACCTGAACGGCCACACGCTGACACGCCAGATGACTGCTGCCGATGCCGGTGGACAGGTCATCTACGTGAAGAATGGCGGAAATCTGACCATCACAGACAAGAGCGACAACAGCGGCAAGATTACCGGCGGCTGGTCCTTTCAGGGCGGCGCCATCTATGTCGAAGAAGGCGCCACGCTGACCATCAGCGGCGGCACCATCACCGGCAACCGCGCCGACCAGATCGCCGAGGGCGGTTACGGCTACGGCGGCGGCATTGAGAACCACGGCACGCTGACCATCAGCGGCGGCACCATCACCGGCAACACCGCAGGACAGTTCGGCGGCGGCATCCACAATGAAGGCACGCTGAACATTAGTGGTGGCAGCATTACGAACAACACAGCCGGAACGTATGGCGGCGGCATCTATAGCAACAGAACGGTCAGCATAACCTGCTTCAACAGCGCCGCCAACATCAGCGGCAACAGCGCCCAGTTGGGCGGCGGAGCCATCGCCAGCGAAGGCCAGCTCTACCTCAACAACGTTACCATCACGGACAACAGTACCAATCATTATGGTGGCGGCATTTATATGTTCGGGAAGGGCACGGTGCAGATGGAAAGCCATTGTACCATCACGGGCAACACTGCCCAGCAAGGTGGCGGCATTTTTATGACTGCCGATGGTTCGACGCTGAAGATGAGCGGCACGCCTGTGGTGAAGGACAACACAGCCGACGATGTCTATCTTTCGAGCTACCAGCTCATCACCATCGTGGGGTCTCTCAGTCCAGAAGCCAGCATCGGCGTGGTGACCGAGGTGGAGCAGGGCAGTTTCACTTCGGGCTATCGCGCCTCAATGAACACTGCAGACCCCAGCACCTACTTCCATGTAGGAAGCAGCCGTATCTCCGGCAGCATTGGTTGGAACTCCAACAACACGGAGGCCAAGCTCACGCGCACAGGCTACAAATACGTTGACCACACCTGGAATCAAAGCACCAAGACGCTGACTACCGAGGAAAAGACCATAGCCGACGGCGAGTACACCCCTCTTGTCAACAATATCGGCGGCTGGACCGAGCTGAGCGGCGGACGATGGTATGTGGTTAATAGCAACATCAACATCGGGACTCTGACGGTCAACGGCACCGGCAACCTCATCCTGTGCGATGGCGCTTCGCTCACCGTCACGGGCGGCGTGAAGGTGGAACTGAAGTCCAATGCCGTGCTCAACATCTACGGTCAAGCAGGCAACACGGGCCAGCTCATCGTCGCCAACAGCTACGACGGTGCCGCCGGCATCGGCAGTGGCGGCAGCAACGATGGCAACGCCGGAATAATCAACATCCACGGCGGCACCATCCATGCCAGGGGTAACAAAAAATACGGTGCGGGCATCGGCGGCGGCGATGGCCAAAGCTTCGGCACGCAGGCCAACAACAGCGGCCTCTATGTCTATGGCGGCAGCGTCACGGCGCAGGGCGGCGAGTACGGCGCAGGCATCGGCAGCGGCGATAAGCACACGGACGGTACGGCAGGCTACGTAGCGGTTTATGGCGGTACGGTCAACGCCACGGGCGGCGAGAGAGCGGCAGGCATCGGCGGCGGTCGTCAGGGCCATGGTGCCATGTTCAGCATCTACGGCGGCACGGTGACGGCACAAGGCGGCAACGAGGGTGCCGGCATCGGTGGCGGCGACGAGGGGCACTCCAGCACCACGTCGTTCTACGGCGGCACGGTGACAGCCACCGGCGGCAGGCGTGGAGCCGGCATCGGCGGCGGCAGATATGGTTATGCCACGGGCATCGAGGTGCGCGGCGGCAACATCACGGCCATAGGAGGCGAGCAATACAGCGATGTCACCGTCGGAGGTGCTGCCGGCATCGGCGGCGGCTATAAAGGCGAATGTCGGGGTATTTACTTCTACGACGCAACACAAAGTGTCAATGGCCAACCGGCAACGGTCAACGCCACAGGCAAGCATGGCGGCGCCGGCATCGGCAGCGGCTACAACTCTGACTTCTGCAAGGTTGACATCAGCGGCGGCAACATCACGGCCACGACCGATGGCAACGGCCCCGGCATCGGCCGCGGATATACCACCACCGGCATGTCCAGGCAGAGCTCAGACAAGAAGGTGCTCGTCAACATCTCGGGCGGTGACGTGACCGCCACATCGACCAATGGCGGCGCAGGCATCGGCACCGGTGTCGGCACCAACTTCAACGGCAGCATCAACATCAGCGGCGGCAAGGTTACGGCCACAGGCATCAACGGCGGTGCTGGCATCGGCACTGGCACCACTGTTGAAGACGGCAAGTCATCCATGTATGGCTGGATTATCATCGACGGTGGAGCAACAGTCATCGCCAAAGGCGAATACAACGGCGACAACACTACAATCAACTGGTCGGGCTGTGGAGCAGGCATCGGCAGCGGTGCTGCCGGAGAAATCTATCCGGAGGGCCTCATCCAGCTCCTTGGCGGCAACGTGACGGCCTCGTCCATGAGTGGCGGTGCCATCGGCGCCGGAGGCTCTAAGGTAAATGAAAACAGCCAAAGAGACACGTGGGTCGACTGCCCCATACAGATTCATGGCGACAACACAACATTGACGCTTAAGTCGGGCCAGATAAGGGATATAAAAATATCTGAAAACTCCTCGACCTGGACAGCGAGTCCGGCCATACGAATCAATCCCGACCGCGGCGGCTCCGTGAGCATCAGCGGCAACCTGGCCGTGGCGATGGGCGAAACCATCTCCGCTGAGGCCAACCGCGTGAGCACCCTGACCACGGCCACCGAACAACAGGTGACCGTTCGTCCCTGCACCCACCGCAGCTGCACCTACACCATCAACGGCGACAACACCCACACCGCCCACTGTAGCTACTGTCCCTACTCGGTCACAAAGAACCATGACGCCACGGGCACCTGCGTCTGCGGATACGTCACGGGTGTGCACACTTATAAAGTGACGCTCTATACGTATAACGAAACCAGCAACGCCTATAGTGCCATTGTGCAGGAGGTGGCAACAGGCCAGACCTATGAAGTGCCCGACTGCGACGACGTGCCACTGGGCTGGGAGTTCGTGGGCTGGGCAGAGACCGAGACCTCAACCCCCGGTACCTCCTTCGAGCAACAGACGGACGAGAGGCTGATTCAGCCCGGTGCACAGAGGACGGCCGCCACTACGCTCGTGGCCCGCTACAAGAAGATTGAGCTCAGCCTGACAGACACCGGCACCGACAACATGCCGCTCCTGAACAAGTATAATGGCATCCGGGCCAACAGCGTCACCCTCAGCGGTCGCATACTCTACAAGGACGGCTCGTGGAACACGCTGTGCCTGCCCTTCGCTGTCAATGACTTCACGGGCACGCCGCTCGCAGGGGCCACGGTGAAGACCTTAGAGAGCGCATCGTTTGACAAGGGCACGCTGACGCTCAACTTCAGCGAGAACAACCTGACCAGCATCGAGGCCGGCAAGCCCTACATCGTGAAGTGGAACACGGAGGGCACGGAGCAGACAGAGGGCACAGAGCTGCAGGATCCTACGTTCTTGGGCGTGACCATCAGCATCACTGCCACCCACAGTATTGACGAGGATACTTCCATAGAGACTGGTATGAATACCGATGTGGAGACCGACGTAGTCACCTTCCACGGCACCTTCTCGCCCTACAAAATTGCAAGCGAGGACAGGTCCATGCTCTTCCTTGGCAGCAACAACACGCTCTACTATCCCAGCGCAGCGATGACCATCGGTGCCTGCCGCGCCTACTTCCAGCTGAACAATGGCATCATGGCCTCCCCCAACCCCTCCCAAGGAGGGGAGTCTGACCCCCCATCCCCCAACCCCCAAGGAGGGGAGAGCAGCGTCCGTGCCTTCCAGCTGAACTTTGGCGACAACACCAACGGCATAGCTGATGCGGAAGCAAACTCTTCACTCTCAACTCTCAACTCTCAACTAAAAGACTGGTACTCCCTCGACGGGCGCAAGCTCAACGGCAAGCCCACCACCAAGGGACTCTATATCCACCATGGCCGCAAGGTCGTGATTAAGTGAGTGAAATGAAAGCCTGCTTTCATTTCCGAACGTGAACGAGCTCGAGCTGCAAGCTCAAGGTCGTGATTAAGTGAGCGAATGTTACAGACCCCACCCCCGACCCCTCCCCTTGAAGGGAGGGGAGGGCCTGCGGAATCCCATGCGG